>JBFZBB010000001.1:0-22557 GCA_041308625.1 bacterium
AAGAATTAAAAAAGAATTTAAGAGAATTAGATGTTTTAATTATTGATGATATTCAATTTATTGCTGGTAAAGACAAAACACAAGAAGAGTTTTTCCATACATTTAATTCTTTGTATCAAAAAAATAAACAAATTATATTATCGTCTGATAGGCACCCTAATACTATTCCAGCCATAACAGAAAGATTAAAATCAAGATTTAAAGGTGGAATGATAACAGACATTTCTTCTCCTGATTATGAAACAAGAATAGCTATCTTAAGAAAAAAGAGTGAAGAGAAAGGAGCAGATTTGTCAAAAGATGTTCTTGATTATGTTGCTAACAATATTCAACGAAATATTAGAGAATTAGAAAGTGCTTTAAACAGGTTAATAATTTTCAAAAAAACTAATAATAAAAATCCCTCTCTAGAAGAAGCTAAAAAACTATTAAAAAATCTAATTGTTTCTCCTTCAAAAATCACTAACTATAAAAAAATCATTCAATCAGTTACTGAGTTTTATGATATTCCTAATGGAAACATGTTTTTCACCTCAAGAAAAAAAGAGTTTTCAAAACCAAGGCAAATCGCAATGTATTTACTTAAAAAAGAATTAAAAATGTCTTTCTCTGAAATAGGAAGAAAATTTGGAGGAAAAGATCATACTACTGTTATTCATTCTTGTCAGTTAATTGAAAAACTAGAAGAAGAAGATGAAAAAACACACCAAGAAATAGAATTAATTTTACAAAGAATTTATAGTAATTAAGTGTTAATAAACTGAGGAAATAAAAAGGAAAAAATATAGACTAAATTTAAATAAAAAAATCATAAAAAATTTCACCAAAACTTATTCATAAAATCCACTCTTTTTTTCCACAGTTATTCCAAAGAAAATTAAATACAATCCATTAAAGAATAAAGATAAAAATAATTTGTCCCCAAAATAATAAAAACTAATATTAATAATAACTTAAAAAATAATTTAAATAATAATTAATAATATGAATTTCACAATCCTATCAAAAGAATTAAAAAAAGGAATAAGTATTGTAGAAAAAATAACTGGTAAAAATTTAACTCTACCAATTTTAGATAATGTTTTAATAGAAGTATTATCTAATTTTATTAAAGTTTCTGCTACAGATTTAGAACTAGGTATACAATGGTGGGGAATGTGTAAAACTGAAAAGGAAGGAAAAATAGCCGTGCCTGCAAAACTATTAAATCAGATAGCAGGAGTTTTAACTGACGAAAAAGTAAACATTAAAGAAAAAGGAAATACATTAACTATAGAAGGAAAAAATTATAAAACACAAATCAAAGGTTTTTCTGCTGACGATTTTCCTATTATTCCTAGTTTTTCTAAAGATGTTTTTATTGAAGTTGATAGTAAAAAAATAAAAGAGGGCTTAATGGGAGTTGTGGACGTTGTAAGTTTATCTCAAATAAAACCAGAAATATCAGGAGTGTATTTTTCTTTTCAAAAAGATATCGTTAAATTAGTGGCAACAGATAGTTTTAGATTGTCTGAAAAAACAATATCTTTTTCTAATAAACAAGGATATAAAAATATGTTTAGTGATGAAGTTAATTTTATTCTTCCTCAAAGATCAGCGAAAGAGTTGATTAATATTATTAATGAAGAATCTAAACCTTTAAGAATATATTTATCTGAATCACAAGTATTGTTTGAAACATTTTTATCAACAGTTGATCATCCAGAGATTAATTTAATTTCAAGACAAATTGAAGGAGAATACCCTTCTTATCAAGAAATTATTCCTAAAGAAGGAAAGACAAAAATTACAGTTAATAAAGATGAGTTTTTAAAACAGGTTAAAGCAGCTGGTATTTTTGGAGGAAGAACAAATGAAATTGTTTTTAAGATTTCTAAAGATTTAGAAATCTTTAGTCAAGATGCTGATATTGGAGAAGCTAATATTAATATTCCTACTAAAATCGAAGGAGATGAATTAAAAGTATCTTTTAATTGGAAATTCTTAGTTGATGGACTTGTAAATATTAAAAGCTCTGAGATAACATTTGAATTTCAGGGAGATGATGGTCCTTCAATAATTAGACCAGTAGGAGATTCAAGTTATCTATATGTGGTGATGCCAATTAAACTTTAATAATTGTCTTGAATGTATTTTTGCATTACTGCTCTCCAAATAGGAGCTGCTGATATTCCTCCCATTGCTCCTTGCATCGGAGTTCTATCGTTGTTTCCAGTCCAAGTACCAATACAAATATCAGTTGTATATCCTATTGTCCAACCATCAACACTATTGTTGGTGGTTCCTGTTTTTACAGCAACCTTAGGAGGTTCTTGAAAATATAAGACAGAGTTCCATCCAAACAAAGGAGCTCTGGCAGCATTATCAGATAAAATATCAGTTATTAAATTACAAACATTTGTTTCTAGTACTTTTCTTGGAGTTTTTTTATTTTCATAAATTATATTTCCTTGACTGTCTTCGATTCTTAATATTGGAGAAGGTTCTATTCTGTATCCACTATTAGCAAAAACACTATAAGCAGAAACCATATCTATTAATTTTACATCTCCAGAGCCTAAAACCAAAGGAAGACCATAAAAACTAGGATCTTTTTCTAAGGTGGTGATTCCCATTTTTTTAGCTAAAGTAATACTGTCTTCTAGTCCAGCTAAATCTTTTAATGCTTTTACAGCAGGAATATTTAAAGATTGAGCAAGAGCACTTCTTATGGTTACTGGTCCATGAAATGTTCCGTCATAGTTTTGTGGAGTGTATGGATTTTGAACTGTTCCAAAGTTAGTGTATTCATCTATGATAATCGTTTTATCATCATATCCTTTTCTAAAAGCTTCAGCATAAACAAAGGGCTTAAAAGATGAACCAGGCCCTCTTGTTGCTTGTGTGGCAATACTGTAACTAGGTGTAAACTTACAATTGGTTGCTGGGTTACATCCTGAAGGTAATGGGTCTTCCTGAGGGTCTGCAGAGCCAACTAGAGCCAGTATTTCACCTGTTTTAGGATCAATAGCTATTAAAGCAGCATTATAGGCATCATAATTAGTCCTGTTAAAAGCAACCTTTTCCTTTACAGTGTTTTCTGCGAATTGTTGAAGTTCCCAATCAAGGGTTGTGTATATTTTTAATCCTTTTATTTCTAGAAAATTAGAACCATAAGTTTCTTCTAGTTGTTGGGTTACGTATTCTGTAAAATGAATAGCTTTAGTTTTAGGAAGCTTATTAAAAGTTAGCTCTTCTTTTTGAGCAGCTTCTTTTTCTTCTTTGGAGATATATCCAACGATTTCCATTCTTTCAAGTACGAGATCTTTTTCAACCAGTAATTCATCAAGGTGTTTTCCATAAGGAGAATAATAACTAGAAGCTTGAACAATTGCGGTTAAAAGAGCAGACTCAGCCAAAGTAAGATTCTTAGCTGGTTTTTGAAAATAAGTTAAAGCAGCTTCTTGAGCTCCGTAAATATTAATTCCAAAAGGTATCTGATTTAAGTACCATTCTAGAATTTGATCTTTTGAATATCTTCTATCTAACTCTATCGCCAATACCCATTCTTTAATTTTTCTTTCAATGGTTTTTTCATTGGTTAGAAAAGTAGAGCGAATTAATTGTTGGGTTATAGTTGATCCTCCTTGATATAGCCCCTTAGAAATAAAATTATTTCTAATCATTCTTAATACTCCATAAAAATCTATTCCAAAGTGATGATAAAAATTAGAATCTTCGCTAGCGATAACAGCCTCTTTTAAATTTTCTGGCATTTCTGAGAGGGGAACGTAAGTTCTTTTTTCTTCTCCGTAGATGCTAGATAGTAATATTTCTCCTTTTCTGTCATATATTTTAGTCGCTTGGTTGATCTCGTTTTCAGTAAATACTTCTGGCCTAGGAAGGTCTTTTATATAATACAAAAAAATACAAATGCCTAATATTATGCAAATTACAATAATCGTTAAAACACTTCTCAAAGGGGTTAAAAATAAGTTTTTTATTTTCTTTTTCATGGCTTAATGCTACCATTTTTTATGTTTTTTGCAATGCTTGACTAGGTAATTGTAATAACATACAATGATATCAATGGAAAAAAATGAAAAAATAGAAGAACTTTTGACTCGAGGAACAGAAGATATAATTGATAAAAAGCACCTAAAAGAAGCTTTACTTTCGGGTAAAAAATTAAATATTAAGCTTGGTATAGATCCTACCGGTCCCAAGATTCATTTGGGAAGAGCAACAATATTATTAAAGTTAAAGGATTTCCAAGGATTGGGACATAAAATAACTTTAATTATCGGAGATTTTACTGCTTTGATTGGAGATGCATCAGACAAAACAGCGATGAGAAAACCTTTAACGTCTAAAGACATAAAAGAGAATATGAAAGATTATCTTTCTCAAATAGGAAAGATAATTGATTTAAAAAAGGTAAACGTTAAATATAACAGCGAATGGCTTAGGAAATTATCAATCAAAGATCTTATTGAAATTAGCATGAGCTTTACTGCTCAACAAATGATTCAGAGAAGAAATTTTAAGGAAAGGTGGGAAGAGGGAAAAGAAATAGGCCTTCATGAATTATTGTATCCAATTTTTCAAGGATATGATTCAGTAGTAGTTAAATCAGATGTTGAGATGGGAGGATTTGACCAATTATTTAATTTAAAAACAGGAAGAGATTTACAGAGAATATTTAAGCAAGACCCACAAGATATAATGACTTTAAAAATGATATATGGATTAGATGGAAGAAAAATGTCTACAAGTTGGGGCAATGTTATTAATATGACAGATGAACCTAAAGATATTTTTGGAAAGATAATGTCTCTTAAAGATGAAATAATTTTTGATTATTTTGAATGTTGCACAAGGATACCAATGGAAAGAATAGAAGAAATTAAAAAAACAATCAAAAACCCTAAAGAAGCTAAAAAAATATTAGGATTAGAAATTGTTAAACAATTTTACTCTTTAAAAGAAGCAGAAGAAGCTCAAGAATATTTTGAGCAGGTTCATGAAAAAAAAGATTTACCTAAAGGAATAAAAGAAATAAAAATCAAAGAAAAACAACTAAACATTTTAGACTTATTAGTTTTAACGGAATTGTTGAAATCAAAAGCAGAAGCAAAAAGGGTGATAGAACAAGGAGGAGTAAAAATAATAAAAGGAGAAGATGTTAGCGTTGAAAAAGATTGGAAAAAAATAATTACCATAGAAGACATGGTAATACAAATAGGAAAAAGAAACTTTATAAAAATTAAGAAGCTTTAAATTTATAACTATCAAGATGGTAAGCGCAACAAACAGCGATAGCTAATGCATCAGCAGCATCGTCTGGCTTTGGTATTTTTTCTAATTTTAAAATATGTTTTATCATTTTTTGAACTTGATCTTTGCTTGCTCTACCGTAACCAGCAACAGCTGTTTTTGCTTGAAGGGGAGTAAATTCTTTAAAAGGAACATTTTTATTTGAAAAAGATAAAAGGATTACTCCTCTTGCTTGGCTAACAGGAAGAGCTGTTTTTAAGTTTTTAAAAAAATATAAAGACTCTACTGCTGCTATTTCTGGTCCATGAGATTTAATTATTTCTTCTAGTTCTCTATTTATTTTTTTTAGCCTTTCTCCCATATCTAATTTAGGAGAAGTTTCAATTACACCGTATTCGATACAGGTTAATTGTTTTTTATGAGAATTAATTATTCCAAATCCAGTTGTTGCTGTTCCTGGATCTATTCCTAGAATAATCATAAATTAAAATTAGAGTAAATATTTTGGACGTCATCATTATCATCAAGAGCCTCAAATAGTTTTTGGTTTTTTTCTCTTGTTGTTTCGTCTATTTCAATGTTTTCTTTTGGCACCCACTCTAAAACAGAAGACGCTATTTTGATTTTATTTTCATCTAGAAAATTTTTAACCTTATCTAATTCATCAGGCTTAGTATAAATCACAAGGCCTTCTTCTTGCCATTCAAAGTTTTCTGCCCCAGATTCTATTGAAAGAAGCTCTATTTCTTCTTTATCTTTAATGTTTTCTTTATTGATTATAATCACACCCTTTTTATCAAACATCCATCTTATTGCTCCTTCTTCAACCATTTTTCCACCATGTTGATTTATTAGTAATTTTATTTCTCCAATACTTCTATTTTTGTTATCAGTAATTCCTTCAATTATCATTGTAGTGCCATTAGGACCATAAGCTTCAAAAGTTATTTCTTCGTAATTGCAGCCCTCTGTTCCTCCAGAACCCTTTTTTACTGCCCTGTCAATACTATCCGAAGTCATATTTTCTGCTTTTGCCTTTTCAATAATAGTTCTTAGTTTTGGGTTAAAAGTTAAATCAGCTCCTCCATCTCTAGCAGCGATTGATATTTCTCTGGCTAATTTAGAAAATATTTTACTTTTTTTTGCATCGGCTACACCTTTTTTAAATCTAATGGTGTGCCAATGAGAATGTCCACTCATATTTTATATATACTCTAAAAACAAAAAAGAGGCAATACTTATATTTTTAAGGTTTTTTTAGTGAAAACAACAATTCCTCCAGCGAAAAAAGAAAGTAATAAAGAAAAGATGATAGTGTTATTATTGGTTTTTCCTTCATTGTGGCTAGTGGTTTTTAGTTTTTCTTTTTCTATTAAGCTGTTTAATTGTTTTGGTGTCCCGTTTGAATTCAAGCTTGTTTGCCATCCTTCTGATGTTCTTTCCATTGTTTGTTTGGTTTCATTATTTCCATAAGGCCATCCACTAGAGAATTCTAATAAATCAATTATATTTTTATTTTCATCAAGCAATTCTATTTTTTCCCCTTTATTATTTAAAGCTTTACTGTGAAATAAGTCAGTTTCTGTTTGATTTTTGTTTCTGGACAAAAGATAAAAACCTTGAGAAGGAATTATTCCTTTAAGATTAATTGTTTTTTCTTTAGAAATTACAATCTGCCAATCATTAAGAGAAATATTTTCATTTGAACTATTGTATAGCTCTATCCATTCATTAGAGCTAGAAGCATCATCTCCCATCCAACATATTTCATTGATAATAATATCAGCTTTTGCTATTTGAAAAATAAATAAAAGAATTAAAGCAAGTTTTGTTGATTGTCTTTGCATTTTATTTTTAAATGCTTATATGCTAATTCAGTAACAATACGTCCTTTAGATGTTCTTTTTATTAATCCTAATTGGATTAAATATGGTTCATATATTTCTAAAATTGCGTTTTTTTCTTCTGAGGTGGACGCTGACAAAGCTTGTAATCCAGCAGGACCACCATTAAATTTTTTAATAATAGTTTCTAGAATTTTAATATCAGAAGGCTCTAATCCTAATTCATCTACCTCTAAAAAATCTAAAGCTTTATCTGCCAAGTCTTTAGTAATAATATTTTTGTTTTCTATTTGAGCAAAGTCCCTAACTCTTTTTAAAAGTTTGTTAGCGGTTCGAGGAGTGAACCTTGATCTTTTGGCGATTTCTTTAATAGCGTCTTCGTCGATTTCTGCATTTAATATTTTTGCAGATTTTTTTATTATCTTTTCAATTTCTTCTTGGTTGTAAAAATTTAATTGTAAAACTGCTCCGAACCTACTTCTTAAAGGTGCTGACAAAAGATCTACTCTTGTTGTTGCTCCGATTAATGTAAATCGGGGGAGAGCAATGTCAATTGTTTTTGCCATTGGTCCCTTTCCTAAAATTAAATTAAGTTTAAATTCTTCCATTGCAGAATAAAGATACTCTTCAACAAAACGATTGATTCTGTGAATCTCATCAATGAATAAAAAATCACCATCATTTAAATTTGTTAAGATAGCGACAAGGTCTCCCGATTTTTCTATTACAGGGCCTGATGTTGTTCGGATATTAGCATCTGCTTCTTTAGCAACAAGATAAGCAAGAGTTGTTTTTCCTAATCCAGCAGGACCATAGAGAAGAATATGGTCAGGAGATTCATTTCTTTCTTTGGCAGCATCAATAATCACTTTTAAGTGCTTCTTAATACGTTCTTGGCCTATGTAATTATCCCAGTTTTTAGGCCTTAAGGTAGATTCAATTAGCTCTTCATTATTGTCCATTTAGGTCTTGACAAATTTTAATAAGTGTGTTATCTTAATAGTACAAAATGATTCTTGAACTGGGGGTAGGGATTTTCTGTAGTTAATGGATTGTTTGGTTTTTGCTGGGCTATTCCTCAGGAAAATTCTTGACTTTCAGCCCGAATGCTAAAGTTAGCCCCCAGTTCAGGAATTATTTCCTGCATTAATTTATTGATGCAGTTTTTTTATCCTACAACCTTTTTAACTTCTTCGAAACTGGTAATATTATTTAATATTTTAATATATCCATCTTGTTTCATTGTTGTCATTCCTTTTTGAATGGCAAATTTTTCTAATGCAGAAGAAGATGGAGAAGTAAGAATAAAATCTTCCATTTCAGAATCAACAATTAATGTTTCAAATAAACCAACTCTTCCCTTGTATCCAGTGTTATTGCAATGAGCACACCCTTTTGGAAAAAGAAGTTTTGTATTTTCATTAAACTCTGGAACTTCCACTGAAGAAGGAATGTTTTTTAATGTTTCTTTTAGTTCTTCGTATAATTCTTTAGGCATTGTTTTTGATTCAGCACATTTAGGGCAAAGTTTTCTTATTAATCTTTGAGCAACAACCATGTTAATAGCAGGAGCAATGTTTACTGGTTTTTCTCCTAAAGCATTAAGTCTGGCAATTGTACCAGCAGCATCATTAGCGTGAAGAGTGCTTAAAACAAGATGTCCTGTTAGTGCTGCTTGTAAAGCAATACTTGCTGTTTCAAGATCTCTAATTTCTCCAACTAAGATTACATCAGGATCTTGTCTTACTATTGATCTTAATCCTGAAGCAAAATCATATCCTTTTTTAGGATCAACTTGCGTTTGAGAAATCCCAGACAAGTGATATTCTATAGGATCTTCAATAGTTACGATTTTAATTTCAGAACTTTTTATTTTTTTTAAAAAAGCATAGAGGGTTGTTGTTTTACCAGAACCAGTTGGACCAGTAACAACAATCATGCCATTTGGCTTTTCTGATTGCTCAGTAAAAATTTTGTATAAGTCTTTTCTTAATCCAAGGTCTTCTAAACTTATTAAGCTTTTAGGATTTAAGACTCTCATAACAATCGTTTCTCCGTGTTCTGAGGGGAGAGTAGATACCCTAATTTCTATTTGTTCAGGAATTTCTTTTTCTAATAAAATAGTAAATCTGCCATCTTGTGGTTTCTTTTCTACATTTAGTTTCATTTGTGATAAAAGTTTAATTCTTGAAACAATTGATTTGTATTGAAAAGAATTAAAAGAACAAACTTTTTGGAGAACACCATCTATTCTCATTCTTAAATCACTTCCATTTTCTTCGGCTTCAAAATGCAAATCAGAAGCATTGGTTTCAATGGCCCCAGCCATTATTGTTTTTAAAATAATACTAGTATCTTCAGACAAGGAAGATTCTATAAATTGAGCAAGAGAAAAAACATTTTGAATTTTTTCTTGGTTTTTGAGCAAGAAATCATTATCAATATTTATTTCACCAGTTATTTTTTCCATAATAATGAAATTAATTCTTTTTCTGTGGAAGGAAGATCTTGATTTTTAGTTAAAAATATTCCCCCTTTTCCTTTATATGATCCGTTATAAGTATTTTTAATTTTATCAATTATATAATCTTTTTCAGAATAAAAGACTCCTTTAATTGATATAGGAGAAGATCTCCCTTCCCATAATAGCATGAAAGAAGGAATAGAGAAATAGTTTTTTATTTTTTCTATCACAAAGGATATATCAGTAGAAGTACAATTGTTATTTTTTAAATCTTCTTCAGATAAAGAAGAAATATAAAAATTACTATTTTCTATAAATTTAAGATTCTCAATAGTTTTTTCTAAAAGAGAAAGTTTTCTTTTGAGTTCTGGTTTTGTGTAATTAAAATATAAGTCTCCACCCTGTTGAATTAACCATTTTATAACCTTTAAAGTTTTAGGTGTTTTTTTATTAGAAAAAGTTGATGTTATTCCCCACAATAAGAATCCCGCTGTTTTGTTATTAACTTCGCCATAAGAATTTTTTAATAATATGGCTATTTGTTCTGAAATAGAAGAACTGTTTTCAATAATATTTATTTCTCCGTAATTTTCATTTTGATCATCATTGTCAATATTCATCACAGTACAGTTGTAAATAGAGTCAATATTTTCTTTAAAATGATCTTCAAGCTCATTAAAAGATTTAATATTAAAGGCAATAATTAAGTCAAAAATAGATGGGGAAGAAAAAGATTCTGACCCTTCTTCAGATATTAATTTGCAGGAAAAATTTTCTGGACTTAAGTCTTCAATATTTTTAGGAATCAAATGAAGATCTATGCCGTTATTGTTCTTTTGGTAAGATATTTCAGAGATGTCATTTTTTAAAGAAATTACTATTTTTTTCTTTTCACCGTCTCCATTTAAAAGTTCAATTAATTTGTCAGGATTTTTTTCTTTAGGAAGAAAAACATTGTGGCTATCTTTAAGAGCAAAAAACATAGCTAGGGTAGCTGCCATACTGTCTTTGTCTGCTTTATTATTAGTCACTATTACTATATTTTTAGCACTTTCTATGCTATTTTTTATTCTTTCAAAATAATCCATATTTTTCTTAAAACTACTGTATTTTAGGGTAAAAGTCAATTAACGTTGCGCTTATTTTTTAAATCAGATATAATCCAAAATATGAAGGTAATTTCTAGTAATTTTTTAGAAACAAAGAACTTAGGAAAGCAATTGGCTAGGGATTTTTTGTCTTGCGGTAAAAAGCCAATTATTTTAAATTTAATAGGAGATTTGGGAGCAGGAAAAACTACTTTTGTCCAAGGATTTGCTTCTGGGTTAGGAATTAAAAAAAAGATACTCAGTCCAACATTTGTAATTTTAAATAAGTTTAAAATTAAGGATAGATTTTTTTATCACATAGATTGCTATAGAATTGAAAATATTGAAGAAATAAAAAGTTTAGAAATTGAAGAAATATTGAAAGATCCTCAAAGCATTATTTTGATTGAATGGGGTGAAAAAATAAAAAAAATATTACCCACTGACACAATAAGAATTAATTTTGATGTTTTAGAAGAAAATAAAAGAAAAATAACTTATGAAGAAAAAGATATTTGTAGTGATTGATGGAAACTCAGTAATACATCGAGCTTTTCATGCATTGCCTCCTTTAAAGAATAAGAAGGGAGAAGTTGTTAATGCTGTTTATGGTTTTCTTTTAGTTTTAATTAAAATTATTAATGAATTTAATCCACAATATTTAGGAGTTTGTTTTGATTTGCCAGAACCGACATTTAGGAAAAAAGCATTTGCAGAATATAAGGCTAAAAGAAAAAAAGCTCCACAAGAGCTTTATGATCAAATTCCAATGATTAAAGATTTTTTAAAATTATTTAATATTTCTATTTGCGAAAAATCAGGTTTCGAAGGAGATGATATTATAGGTACTTTATCCCATTGTTTTGATGGTATGGAAAACATTATTGTTTCGGGAGATTTAGACACATTGCAACTAGTTAATAAAAATACAAAAGTGTATTTTTTAAGCAAGGGAGTAAAAGAAACTTCTTTCTATGATGAGGAAATGGTTAAAAAAAGATATGATGGCTTAGATAAAGAAAAATTAATCGAGTATAAAGCTTTAAAGGGTGATTTGTCTGATAATATTCCTGGGGTAAGAGGAATCGGAGAAAAAACAGCCATAGATTTAATAAAGAATTTTGGGACCGTTGAGAATCTTTATAATAATATTAATGATTCTAGAGTAACAGAAAATATTAGAAAAAAGCTTTTAGAAGGAAAAGAAAATGCTTTTTTAAGTAAAGAGTTGTCAGAAATTAAAAAAGATGTGCCGCTAGATTTTTGTTTATGTAATTATGAATGGGGAAATTACGATCAAGAAAAAATTAAAAAAGCAATAGAGGAATATGGATTTAAAAGTTTAATTAAAAGAATACCGGGACTTGAAGGGTCTGGTGAAAATTTGAAATTGTGGTAAAATATATTTATGGAAAACCTCAATCAAGAAATTGAAAAAAAAGAAGAGGAGTTAAGAAAAATAAGATTGGCGTTTTTAAATATTTTAGAGGATACTCAAGATGCTAAGAACTGGGCAATAGAAGAGAAAAATAAAACAATGGCCGTTATTAATAATTTTACAGACGGTCTTTTAGTTATTGATCATGAGAATAAAATTGAACTAGTTAGTCCAGCAATAGAAAAAATATTTAAACAAAAAAAAGAAACCATTTTAGGTAAAAATATTTTTAAAATTAAATTAAAAGAAATAAGTTTAAAACCATTAACCGAAGCACTAAAAAAGAAAAAAGAAGTATATAGGCAAGAAATTGATTTGGGTAAAAATGTTCTTTTAGAGATGACTACTTCTTATTTTGATTTTGGAAAAAGAACAGGAATATTAGTTGTTTTGCATGATGTATCAAAAGATAAACTTGTTGAAAGGATGAAAACAGAATTTGTTTCTATAGCTGCTCATCAATTAAGAACTCCTTTATCAGCTATAAAATGGTCATTAAGAATGATTCTTGATGGAGATGTTGGTAAAATTAGCGAAGACCAAAGAGATT
Source organism: bacterium (assembly GCA_041308625.1). Taxonomy (GTDB): domain Bacteria; phylum Patescibacteriota; class Minisyncoccia; order Minisyncoccales; family Minisyncoccaceae; genus Microsyncoccus. The sequence goes on from JBFZBB010000001.1 coordinate 12,641, forward strand.
TATTGGAAAAAACATATGCAAGCAATGAAAGAATGATAGGGTTAATTAATGATTTGCTTAATGTAACAAGGATTGAAGAGGGAAGATTTCTTTATAAGCCAGAAAAAATGCAAATAGAAGGAATAGTAGTTAATGTAATTCAAGATGATGAAGAAATAATTAAAATGAAAGACATCAACGTAAGTTTTAAGAAGTCTAAGAAATTACTTCCATTGGTAGTAATTGATCAGGAAAAAATGAGTTTAGCAATACATAATCTTTTAGATAATGCTTTAAAATATACTCCTGAAAAAGGAAAAATAGAAATTTCTTTAGAAGAAAAAGATAGTAATATTATTTTTAAAATTAAAGATACTGGAGTGGGTATTCCTGAAGATCAAAAAGAAAGAATATTCACAAAGTTTTTCAGAGGAAGTAATGTTATAAAATTGGAAACAGAGGGTTCTGGACTAGGATTATATACAACAAAAAATATTATAGAGTCTCATAAAGGAAAGATATGGTTTGAATCAGAAGAAGACAAGGGTACAACTTTTTATTTTTCAATTTCTGTATAAGCTATAGACAATATCTTAAAATTGATATAAAATTACAATAATATGAGTAAAAAAGTATTAATTATAGAAGATGATAAGTTCTTAAGAGAGCTTTTAGGAAAAAAGTTATCTAGCTTGGGTTTTGATGCTGTTTTAGCTGTCGACGGAGAAGAAGGGTTAGAAAAGATTAAAACAGAGAAACCAGATATTGTTTTATTAGATTTAATTTTACCAGGAATAAATGGTTTTGAAGTTTTAGAACAGGCAAAAAAAGATCCTAGTGTTAATGAGATACCAATTATAATACTTTCTAATTTAGGACAAAGTGAAGATATTGAAAAAGGACTAAGATTGGGAGCAAAAGACTTTTTAGTTAAGGCTCACTTTACTCCTCAAGAAATAGTAAACAAGTTACAAATAGTTTTAAGCTAAATGCCTGAACTTCCAGAAGTAGAAACAATTGTTAGGGGGTTAGAAAAGAAAGTCCAGGGCAGGACTTTTCTTAATATATGGACTGATTCTAAAAAGTTATTTAAAAATATTTCTTTCGAAGAATTTGTTAAAAAAATAAAAGGTAAAAAGATTTTAAAAATAAAAAGAAGGGGTAAAAATATTTTATTTGAATTGTCTAACAATTTAGTTTTATTAATTCACCAAAAAATAACAGGACATCTTCTTTTGGGAAGATGGGAGAAAAAGAATAATATTTGGGTTTCTGATAAATTTATTAAAGATAAGGTAAATCAATCTATAAGAGTTATGTTTCTTTTAGATAATGATACTCAGATGGCTTTGTCTGATTTAAGAAAATTTGCTAAAATTGAATTGCGGGATAAAAATGATTTAGAGAAAGAATTAGAATTATTGGGACCAGAACCATTGGAAATTAATTATGATGATTTTGAAAAATTATTTCTAAAGAAGAAAGGAGTAATTAAACAAGTTTTAATGGATCAGAAGTTTATTGTTGGCATTGGAAATATTTACGCTAGCGATATTCTATGGGAGGCAAAGATTGATCCCAAAAGAAAAGTAGAAACATTAAATAAAGAAGATTTAAAAAAAATATATTTAGCAATGATAAACATACTAAAAGAGTCAATTAAATTAAAAGGTGATAGTTTTTCCGACTTTAGAACAGTGTCTGGCAAAAGAGGAGGATATAGTCAAGTAGCTCGGGTTTATGGAAAAGAAGGGGAAAAATGTAAATGCGGAGGAATAATTAAAAGAATTAAACAAGGAGGAAGGAGTACTTTTTTCTGTCCTCAGTGCCAAAAATAATGATTATACTTCTTTATGGAAAAGATGCATATAGACTGAAGGAAAAAATAGATGAAATTGTTGAAGAATACAAAAAAAAGCACAATAGTGGTTTTAATTTGAGATTTTTAAATGCAAAAGAAGTTAATTTCGATGATTTTAAAAGTGATTTTTCAAGTATATCTATGTTTCAAGAAAAAAAATTGTTTGTCTTAAGTAATGTTTTTTCTAATTTAAAATTTAAAGAAGGTTTATTAGAAAAGGGACAATCAATTTTTGATTCTTCTAATATTCTTATTATTGTTGAAGATGGAGATATTTCTGCAAGAGACAAACTTTTTTCTTTATTAAAAGAAAAAGCAAAGGTAGAAGCTTTTAATCTTTTAAGAATGGATCAGGTTAAAAAATGGGTAAAGAAAAAATTAAACGGAAAAGAAATAGAGGATAATGCTTTGGACAAATTAATAGAGTTTGTTGGAAATGACTTGTGGAGAATGTCGAAAGAAATAGAAAAATTAATAAATTATTCAGGAAAAACAATAAAAGAGAAAGATATTGAATTATTGGTTTCTCCTATTTTTGATAATAATATTTTTGACACGATAGATGCCATAGCAAGAAAAGAAAAGAAAAGAGCAATAGATCTGATTAGTCATCATATTAAAAGTGGAGACGCAGTGCCATATATTTTTTCAATGATAGCTTTTCAGTTTAGAAATATTATTAGTGTTAAGGATGTTGAAAATCCAGAAACTTTAGGAATTAATCCATTCATTTTAAGAAAATCAGTGTCCCAAGCTAAAAACTTTTCAATGCAAGACTTGAAAAGAATATACGAAAGAATTGTTTCTTTAGATACAGATATAAAAACAGGGCGTATTAGCCCTGAGGTCGCTTTAGATTTTTTAATTTTCGATGTTTGATTACTTGTTTAAGCTTTTAGCGATATTAGATTTTTTTCTACTAGCAGTATTTTTCTTGATAACTCCTGTTTTGGTTGCTTTATCTATTGCTTTGTAAATACTAGGAAGTATTTTTGATACGTCTTCCCTTTTTCCTTCCTTTATCAAAACATTAGCTTTTTTAATAAGCTCTTTCATGTTTTTTTTCTTAATATCGTTTCCTTTTTTCCTTTTTAAGCTTTGTCTAAGCTGTTTTTTTGCAGATGTTTTGATTGGCATATGGGTATTATATACACTAAATGTTTAAAATATGCAAGTCCTTTCCCGATTTCATAAATAGTGATATATTTAAACTAATGATTAGTTTTGTATCAGGTAAAATAGCTTATAAGGACGATAAATCAGTGGTAGTTAATAAGCAAGGCCTAGGTTTTGAGATTTTTTTGTCTACGAACAATTTAGAAAAAGTGAATATTGGAGAAGATAAAGACTTTTATACGTTTCTTTTTATGGGAGAAAAAGTATTAGAGCTTTATGGATTTTTATCTTTAAGTGAATTAGAGCTTTTCAAAACCCTTAATCATGTTTCAGGAATAGGTCCTAAAACAGCAATGATTTTGTCTTCAGTGGGATCTTTAGAAAAACTTAAAGATTCTTTAGAGAAAGGAGAAATTCCAGTAAAAGGTGTTGGTCAAAAGAAATTACAAAAAATTCTTTTAGAAATTACAGGGAAAATAAAAGAAATTAAAAAACCAATTCAAAAAGATGAAGTATATAATGCTTTAGCGTCTTTAGGTTTTTCAAAAGAAGAAATTGTTCAAGCCATTACAAGTATTCCAAATGAAATTGAAACTCCAGAAGAAAGAATAAAAGCAGCTTTGAAGTATTTAAAAAAATGATTAAAAAATTAATACCAGAGTTTGTTAAGAATTTTTATCATTTAGTCCTTGCTTTTTTAGGAGCTTTTTTAAATGGTTTTCCTTCTAAAAAAATAAAAGTTATTGGTGTAACCGGAACTAATGGAAAATCAACAACTATAAGCATTACAACAAAAATATTAGAAGAAGCAGGGTATAAAGTAGCTGCCTCTACTTCTATTGTTTTCAAGATAGGAGACAAGATAGAGGAAAATAAATTAAAAATGACAATGCCAGGAAGATTTATTTTGCAAAGCTTTTTGAAGAAAGCAGTTAAAGAAAAGTGCGATTATGCTGTTATAGAAGTAACCTCAGAAGGAATAAAACAATATAGACACAAATTTATTAATTTTAAAACAGCTTTAATTACTAATTTAAATCCAGAACATATTGAGGCTCACAAAGGATTTGAAAATTATAAAAAAGCCAAAGGAGAGTTATTTAAAATTGTTGAAGATATTCATATTATAAATGCAGATGATCAACATAAGGATTATTTTCTTTCTTTTCCAGCAAAGAAAACAATTACTTATGGTATTGAAAGCAGTGACGCAGAAATAAAAGCAGAAGATGTAATCACTAGTTATAAAGGAACCAAATTCAAGGTTCAGGGTATTGATTTTGAATCAAGGCTTTTGTTTGATTTTAACGTATATAATCTTTTGGCAGGTATTGCTATTGGTCTTTCAGAAGGAATTAGCTTGGAAAAATGTAGAGACGGGATTAAAAAAGTAGAACAAATACCAGGAAGAATGGAGGAGGTTATTCAAAGCCCTTTTAAGGTTTTTGTTGATTATGCTTTTACGCCAGTTGCTTTAGAAAAAGTATATAGTTTTTTAAAACCAAGAAACGGAAAACTAATTTGTGTTTTAGGTGCTTGTGGGGGAGGAAGGGACAAATGGAAGAGACCAGTATTGGGTAGCATTGCTGAAAAATATGGAGATATTGTGATTGTAACTAATGAAGATCCTTATGATGAAGATCCAATGGAAATAATTAATCAAGTAGCTGTTGGTTCTCCTAAAGCAGAAAAAATACTAGATAGAGAAGAAGCAATAAACAAGGCTCTTTCTTTGGCTGTTGCAGGAGATGTAGTTATTATTACTGGTAAGGGCTGTGAACCATGGATATGTGTTAAGGATGGGAAAAAGATTCCTTGGGACGATAGAGATATTGTGAGAAAAGCATTTAAGTGATACTATTGATATAGTAATTTTTAAAAGGTGATAAAAATGGAAGTGTCTGAAGAAGAGGATGTTTTACTTGCAGAGCAAATGCTTATTGATAGAGAAGAAGATGTTTTTCTTCAAGAATTAACTCCAGAAGAAAAGATTTCTCATTTTTTTTCAAACTATACTTTAAGTGTAGATGATACTATTTTTACAGATGAAGAATTGCCAGCAAATAACTTATTTTTTGCACTTTCTGGGTATATAAAGTTTTCTCAAGACTCAAAGAAAGGAATAAAAGACCTTAAAGATAGCTGTTTACGTAATCAGGCATGATTACGTTTTTTCTTGACATTAAATTCTTTTTAGGTAAGATGTAATTGGCAAACTAGCCAAATTATTTTTTTAAACATGCAAATACATATAGCTTTATCAGGTGAACCATTATTTATTTTGTTCGGTATAGAAATAACCAATACCCTTGTTTTGAGTGTTTTGATTGCTATTTTAATGATGGGTCTTTTTGTTTTTGCTTTTAGAAAAAAGGAAATAATTCCAGGAAAAGTGCAAAACTTTTTTGAAATAATCCTAGAAACAATATTTGGTCTTTTTGATAGTATGACTGGTGATAGAAAAAAAACAGAAGAAGTATTTCCTTTATCAGCAACACTTTTTTTATTTATTCTTTTCAATAATTTATTAGAAATAGTCCCCGGTTTAGGGGTTTTTCCTTTTTTAAGATCTCCTAGTTCTGATTTGCATTTTACTTTAGCTTTAGCCATGTTTGCTATGGCTTTTGTTCACATTGTTGCTCTTCAAAAAATAGGAGTAATGGATCATTTTAAAAAATTCTTTAATTTTAAGGATCCAATAATGTTTTTTGTAGGAATTTTAGAGGGAATGGGAGAATTTACCAGAACTTTTTCTTTAGGGGTAAGGCTTTTTGGAAATCTTTTTGCAGGAGAAATTCTTTTAATGATTGTTTATGCAATGGTTCCATATATACTTCCTTTACCATTTTTGGGGCTAGAGTTATTTGTTGCTTTTATTCAAGCATTAGTTTTTTCATCATTAATTACAGTATTTTATGTCTACCACACAGAACATCAAGAACACTAAAAAAAGCCTTGGTCAAGCACTTTTTTTAGGATCAGAATTAGGCTTTTTAATAGCCGCCCCCTTAGTGATTTGTATATTGTTAGGCTTGTTTTTTGACCAGAAGTTTGATAAGTTTCCAGTATTCCTATTAGTATTCATTTTTATAGGAATAGTGTTAACAATTATTGATGTCTATAAATTGGTGTTACCATTTTTAGAAAAAAGGTCGTCACTAGATAAAAAATAATAAAAATAAAAAATATCATGGAACCATTAATAAGTATTGCTGCAGCATTAGCTATTGGTTTAGGAGCAATCGGTCCAGCTATAAGTATTGGAATGATTGGATCTAAAGGAGCAGAAGCTATTGGTAGAAATCCAGAAGCAGCACAAAAAGTTCAAACAAGTATGATTTTGGCTATTGCTTTTGCAGAGGCAGTTGCTATTTATGCTTTAGTAGTCGCATTAATTATATTATTTGTTTAATAAACAATGGAAGGCTTAAATATAGATTGGAAAATTTTAATAGGGCAGTTAATTAACTTTGCTATTCTTTTCTTTGTATTAAAGAGTTTTGTTTATACTCCTTTTTTGGAATTAATGAGAAAAAGGAGAGAGCAAATAGAAGACGGTATCAATAAATCAAAAGAAGCAGAGGAAAATCTTAACAAGATAAGAGAAGTTAAAGAAAGGGCTGATAAAGAAAACGAAGAAAAAAAGAAAGAAATAATTCTTGACGCTGAAAAACAAGGGAAAGAAAAGATTAGCGAAGCAATTCTTTTGGCTGAAAAAGAACGAGAGAGTCTTTTATTAAAAGCTCAAAAAGAAGCAGAAGAAATTAAAGAAAAAGAAAAAGAAAAAATGGAAAGGATTGTTATTGATAATTCTTTTGCTTTGGCTGAGAAAGTTTTAAAAGAAAATATTGATCAAGAAAAGAACAAGAAAGTAACAGAAGAATTTTTAAGAAGTATATGAAGAAAGAGAAAGAGGTAACATTTTTAGCTAGGAGCTTGTACTTGTCTCTAAAAGAAAATCCTGAAAAAAGACAAGAGATTTTTTCTAATCTTTTAAAAATTTTAGAAAAAAAGAAAGAACTTCTTTTTCCTGTTTTGAAAAAAGCAGAAAGCATTTATAAGAAAGAAGAAAGTGTGGAATTGGTATTAGCTCGTGACCTTGAAAAAGGTTTAAAAGAAGAATTAGAAATAAAGATTCAAGATATTCTTAAAGAAAAAAAAGAAATTAATTATTCTTTAGATGAGAGTCTTTTGGCGGGTTTCCGTTTAAAAACAAAAGACATCTTTATCAAAGCTTCTTTAAAGGATGTTTTGATAAAGATGAAAAAGAACTATGGACTTAATAGAACAGTTTAAACAACAATTAAAAGGTTTGGAAATTAAAGGAGAGCTGGAAGAAATAGGAGAGGTAGTTGAAGTTAAAGATGGCGTAGTGAAGCTTTCTGGATTAAAGAATGTAGAAAATTTTGAGCTTATTGATTTTGAAGAAGCTAATGTTTTAGGGCTAGTTCTAAATCTAGAAGAGTATGAGGTTGGAGCAGTTATATTGGGAGAAAGTAGGAATATTAAAGAAGGAATGGTAGCAAAAAGAACTAAAAAAGTTTTCTCTATTCCGGTTGGAAAATCTCTTTTGGGCAGGGTTGTTGATCCTTTAGGAAGACCTCTTGATGGAAAAGGAGAAATTAAAGCAGATGAATATTTGCCTTTAGAAAGAAAAGGACCGTCAGTTATTGAAAGAAGCCCTGTTTCAACTCCAATACATACTGGAATTAAAATGGTAGATGCGTTGATTCCTATTGGTAAAGGACAGAGAGAATTGATTATTGGAGATAGAAGTTTGGGAAAAACAGCTATTGCTATTGATACGATTATAAATCAAAAGAAAGAAAAAAATAGACCATATTGTATTTATGTTGCTTGTGGTCAAAAGAAAAGTAAAGTTAAAAGATTGATAAGTACTTTAGAAAAAGAAGGAGCAATGGAATACACAACAGTAGTTTTTGCTGCTGCTGATGATCCAGCTAGTTTTGTATATTTAGCTCCTTTTGCTGGTGCAACAATAGGAGAATACTTTAGAGACAACAAAGAAGACGCTTTAGTTGTTTATGATGATTTAACAAAACAAGCTTGGGCATGGAGAGAAATTTCATTGATTTTAAGACGTCCACCAGGTAGAGAAGCTTATCCAGGGGATGTTTTTTATCTTCATTCTCGTTTATTAGAAAGAGCTGCTAAGCTTTCACCCGAAAGAGGGGGAGGATCCTTAACAGCTTTACCAATTATTGAAACTCAAGCTGGAGATATTTCTGGATATATTCCTACTAATGTAATTTCTATTACTGATGGACAAATCTTTTTAAATTCAACAATGTTTAAAAAAGAACAAAAACCAGCTATTGATGTTGGAACTTCTGTTTCAAGAGTAGGTTCAGCTGCTCAATTAAAGCCAATGAAAAAAGTAGCTGGACGTCTTAAGCTTGACTTAGCTCAATTCCAAGAATTGGAAAGATTTTCTGAGTTTACAGAAGAACTTGACCCTCAAACTAAAAAAACCATAGAAAAAGGAAAAAGAATTAGAGAAATTTTAAGACAAGAAGATTTAACCCCAATGCCTTTTGAAAAAGAAGTTATTGTTATTTTCGCTGGAGTCAATGGTGAATTAGAGGATGTTCCTTTGAATAAAATTAAAGACTTTGAAAAGGATTTAATGCAAGAGATTGAAATTAATCATAAAGAAATTTTAAACAGTATTAGAGAGAAAGAAGATTTTAGCGATGATGATCAAAAGAAGGTTTTAGAAATAATTAAAAAGATTAAAGTTAATTATGGATTTAAGAGAGATTAAAGGAAAAATATCTTCGGTTAAAAATATTTCTGAGCTTACATCTGCTTTAGAGACTTTTTCAGCTTTAAAAATGAGAAAGACTCAGAAAAGATTTTTAGACTCAAAACCTTTTGCTCAACAATTATCAAATATTTTAAGAAAAATAGAGAAAGTCTTAAAAGAAGGACATTCTATATTTTTAGAAAAAAGAGAAGTTAAAAAAATATTAGTTTGTGTTATTGCTTCTGATAGAGGATTTTGCGGTTCCTTTAATAGTAATTTAATAAAGTTTGCCAACAGAGAGTTAGAGCAAATTAAAAAAGAAGGAGAAGTAGAAATAATGCCAATTGGTAAAAAATCAATAGAATCCTATAAAAGAAATAATGAAATATTTCATAGTTTTTCAGGGATTGGTGATTATTGGAGATTTAATCAAACAAAAGAAATTTCCGATTTCTTAGTTAAGTCTTTTTTGGAAAATAAGTATCAAAAAATATATTTATTTTATACTCATTTCTTTTCATCTTTTATTCAGAAGCCAACAAAAGTCCAACTGTTTCCCTTGGAAAAAGAAACATTTGATAATTTTTTGAAAGAAGAGGCGCAGGAAAAAGAAACAGATTATTTGCTTGAACCTTCGAGTAAAATAATTCTAGATGATGTGCTTCCGGTTTTTGTTGAATATTTAATTTATCAGTTTATTCTTTCTGCAAATACTTCGGAACATTCAGCAAGAATGATGGCAATGAGAAATGCATCTGATAATGCAAGAGGTCTTCTTGAAGAATTAAGATTAGATTATAATAAAGCAAGACAAGAACAAATAACTTCAGAAGTTTGCGAGATATCGTCAACTAAAGAAGCAATGGAATAATAATTAAGAAAATTAAGTATGGCAAAAATCACACAAGTTATCGGTCCAGTAGTTGATGTGGAATTTGAAGAAGGTCATGTTCCTCAACTATATAATGCGTTAAAGGTAAAAGATAAAAACCTTGTTTTAGAAGTAGAACAAGAATTAGGAGAAGGAAAGGTTAGATGTTTGGCTATGGGTCAAACAGAAGGACTTAAAAGAGGAGATATTGTTGAAGATTCAGGATCTCCAATAAAAGTTCCAGTAGGAAAAGGTTCTTTGGGTAGAATTTTAAATGTTTTAGGAGAACCAATTGATGAAATGGGAAAAGTAGATACAGATTT
>JBFZBB010000002.1:0-18324 GCA_041308625.1 bacterium
ATGTTTCCGTAATTCTCAACCGAAAAGCTTTCTACTTTTCCAATAATGTTTGCTTCTTGACCAATATGGACAACAATGCTCGCAAAAACATTTCCTTTAATTGTGGCTCCGTATTTTAAAAACACACTTCCACTATTAGCAACGACATCTCCTTTTATGAAGACTCCTTCTTCAATAATAATGTCGCCAAAGGTCTCTATTCTCGCTTCACAGTCCATTCTAATGGTTTTCTTGTACTTACTCTCTCGTGTCACTCACGTCCCTCCAATATGTATAGGAACTACTTTAAAATTATCACAAAGAAATTAAAAAAACAACTATTTAAAAAAGCTTGATCATATCAAGCCTTTTTATTCTCTTTTGCTATAAACTTTCCTTGTCTTACTTTTTCTGAAAATCTTTCACTCTTTAGTACATTGTTGCTGTCCATTGTATCTATTCCATCATGGTCTACATTAATGAGCGAAAGGGGTTTTCCATCAAACCTCATTGTCATGATATTCCTCCTTAAAATGAACTAGATATAAGATAACACTTACTAAAAACAATTACAAATAATTTGTGGACCCAAGGAGATTCGAACTCCTGACCTCCTCTTTGCAAAAGAGGCGCGCTACCAACTGCGCCATGGGCCCATATGAGTGGGTATGCCTGGACTCGAACCAGGGACCTCGTCATTATCAGTGACGCGCTCTAACCAGCTGAGCTACACACCCTTTTTTAATATGAAAAGTGTGTTTCTTAAAGGAAAATTATTAACTATTTTCTGTTTAAGAATCTTAAAACCGTTTTCTTTAAAAATATCTTCCCATTCTTTAGTTGTAAAAAACTTTCCTTTGATTGAATTCTTTTGAAAAAACTTAGCAAAAGATGTTCCATGAATTCTACACATTAGATTATAGAACAAACCATCGCAAGGTGATTCATAAACAATAACAATATCTTTGACTACCCTTTTAACATCTCTTTTAAATATTCCTATTGGATCATTTGTATGATGTAAAACATAACTCACTAAAACACCATCAACTGAATTGTCATTAAAAAAAGAAATATCTTTACCATTATACAGCTTAAATGGAATATTTTCAACCCTGTTATCAATAATATCAATTCCTAAAATTTCTGATTTAAAAGATTCTGCAAATTCTTTGCCTACTATTGCTGAACCACACCCAAAATCCAAAATCTTGGAATTAAGTGGAATAAAATCTCGGCAGTCATTTACCATTCTTTTGGCTGCTTTTTTATAAAATCCTCGAAAGATAGAATAAAACATCATAATAGAAGTTTCTTAGAGTTGTCCCGTAATAGTCTTTTTTAAAGGTAAGAAAGACTAACACCTTAAGAATTAATTCAGTGATCACTCGCGAATTAATTCTTGCCGACAAACTTTGTATAAAATAATTGATCCACGAGCAGCTTCCGCTACCCGTGCCTTGTTACGACTTCGTCCTTCTTATTGAGCCTACCTTAGGCCCACAAATGTGAGATTTCGGGTATTCCCAACTCGCCTGACGTGACGGGCGGTGAGTACAAGACCCAGGGACATATTCACCGCAGCGTGGCTGATCTGCGGTTACTAGCGATTCCGGCTTCATGAGGTCGGGTTTCAGACCTCAATCCGTATTGAGGGGCCGTTTGATAGGATTAGCTCCAGATTACTCTTTGGCGTCCCATTGTCGGCTCCATTGTATCACGTGTGCAGCCCAGGGCATCAAAAGGCCATGCTGATTTGGCGTCATCCTCACCTTCCTCCTGGTCGTCCCAGGCAGTCTCCTATGACACATGAAACATAGGACAAGGGTTGCGCAGGTTACCCCATTTAAGGGAGCAACTCAAGCCACCTGCTGACGACAACCATGCAGCACCTGGACTACTGTCCCTTGCGGGTAAACACATCTTTCGAAGTGTCGTCAATAGTCTGTCAAGCCCTGGTAAGGTTCCTCGCTTACTGTCGAATTAAGCCACGTGATCCACCGCTTGTGTAGGTCCCCGTCTATTCCTTTGAGTTTTAGCCTTGCGGCCGTACTTCCCAGGCGGAACACTTAACGCGTTAGCTTCGCCACTGCAAGGGTCGACACTTACAATAGCTAGTGTTCAAAGTTTAGGGCGTGGAATACAAGGGTATCTAATCCTTTTCTCTCCCCACGCTTTCGTCTTTCAGTGTCAGGACTGCCCTAGCTGATTGCCTTCGCTTTTGGTATTCCACTCGATATCAACGGATTTCACCCCTCCACCGAGTGTTCTATCAGCCCCTAACATCCTCTAGTTTACCAGTTTTCCCCGCAGCTCTAAGGTTAAGCCCTAGAGATTTAACGAAGAACTTAATAAACCACCTACAGACCCTTTACGCCCAATTAATCCGGATAACGCTTGGGGCACTCGTATTACCGCTACTGCTGGCACGAGTTTAGTCACCCCTTATTCCTATGGTACCGTCAGAAAATTCTTCCCATAGAAAAGTGGTTTACAATCCGAAGATCTTCATCCCACACGCGACGTCGCTGCATCAGGGTTTCCCCCATTGTGCAATATTCTCGACTGCTGCCTCCCGTAGGAGTATGGCCCGTATCTCAGTGCCATTGTTGGCGGACAAGCTCTCACTCCGCCTACCCGTCATAGCCTTGGTAAGCCATTACCTTACCAACTAGCTGATAGGACGCAGACTCATCCCTTACCGGAAAACCTTTACCGATTGCTCGGACCATCAGGAATTATCCTGGATTTCTCCAGGTTATGCCTGAGTAAGGGGTTGATATCTACGCGTTACTAACCCGTTCGCCACTATCATATACCTTGCGATATATGACCGTTCGACTTGCATGCCTGATCCACGTCGCCAGCGTTCATCCTGAGCTAGGATCAAACTCTCAAAAAAAATAAAATAATTACGGAACAACTCTAAAAAACCTACTATATAAAAACCTACTTAAATAAATATTTCAAAGATCTCATTAACGTAGAAACATATTACTCTGCTTCTTTATAATTGTCAATACACATCATGAGCCGGCAGACGGATTTGAACCCCCGACCTACTGTTTACAAAACAGTTGCTCTACCACTGAGCTATGCCGGCTTATTTTTTTGAGGATTTTTCTTTTTAATTGATGTTTTTATTTCTTTCCAATAACCATCAACTCCTCTTCTTTTCTCTGATCTCTGTTTTAACTTTTTAATTAATTCTAATGTCTTATTGTCAGCTTTTAAAAACAATATTCTTGTTTTAAAAAGAAGCTTATGTAAAGAATTTTCCCATGTTCCTGACTTTTCTTTCAAATAATTTCTTATTTCTGTTACGGTTTTATCAAAATAATTTCTAACACTATTAAAACAATGATCTTTTTCAGACAAAACTGCAACTTGATCCTTTTTTTTCAAAACAAAACATATTACTCCAGTAAAACTTAAAGCAAAAGTTAATTGTAAAATAATATCAGAATTCATACCTTACGAATCTTTTAACTAAAATGTTTTCTCCTGTTTTAGCAATGTATTCGTTTATTAAATTTTGAATTGTCTTTGAATCGTCCTTTATCCACAATTGATTAATCAAACAGTTTTCTTTCTTAAACTTTTCTAATTTTCCTTTAATAATTCCGTCTGTAATTTCTTTTGGTTTATTTAATTCTTTTGCTTGTTCTTCGTAAATTGCTTTTTCTTTATTTAAAACATCTTCGGGAATCTCATCTTCTTTAACAAACAATGGTTTCATTGAAGCTATTTGTAAACCTAATTCGTGAGCTAAATTATTAAAATCTTCTCCAAGAGCAACAAAATCTGTTTCACAAGCTAATTCAATCATTACACCAACTCTTTTGTTTGGATGGATATAACAATCAATAATACCTGCTCCAACTGCTCTATCTCCTTTTTTTAAAGCAACCGACTCCCCTCTTTTCCTTAAATATTCTTTTGCCTTTTCAATATCACCCTGTGATTCTTCTAAGGCTTTTTTACAATCTGACAAGGAAATCCCTGTCTCTTCTCGAAGTTTTTTGATTAATTCAACTTCTACTGCCATATAATTATAAATATTATTCTGTTTTTAATATTTCTTGAACCTTATATAAAATATATTCAACTGAAGTAAAAGCATCATCATTGGCTGGAATAACATAATCAATTGGTGTTGGATCAGTATTAGTATCAACAATAGAAATAATTTTGATTCCACATTTCTTTGCTTCTTTAATAGCAATACTCTCATTATCAGCACTTAAAACAAATATTGCTCCTGGTAATTCTTCCATGTCAACAATACCATCAAACTTTATTCTCATTCTATCTATTTCTTTTTGAATGGTCAATCTTTCTTTTTTAACATATTTCTTTTCGTATTCAGGATCTTTTTGTCTGTCTTCTAGTTCTTTTAAATATGCTATTCTTTTTCTAATTTCTTTAAAATTAGTAAATGTTCCTCCGATCCATCTTTGGTTGACATAAGGAGACTTACAGCTCTTTGCAATATCTTCAACTAGTTTTCTTGTAGCAACTTTTGTTCCAACAAAAATAACACTCTTACCTTCCTGTCTTAGTGTATTCAAAAAATCCATTGCCTCTGTTAACTTCTCAGCTGTTTTTTCTAAATCAATTAAATAAACTTTATCTTTAATCTTAGCAGTATAGTCTTTCATTTTTGGATGAAGTTTTGATTTTTGATGACCAAAACCAAGACCTGCTTTAATCATTTCATCCATTGAAATATTGTATTTTTGTGTTGTTGTTTGTGTTTCCATAATTCAATAATCGCCTTTAAGCGAAATCATAAATATATTCATTTATATAGCACAAATAAAAATTAAAGGCAAGTGCTAATCATTAAAAATTAACTTAGACATCCCCAATATTAACCAATTTAAAATTAAATACTTAAAAACCACTAAAAAAATATAATCTTTACAAATCATACCAAATATGCTTTTATATATTAAACCTCGAAACAGCTTTGAGGAACACAGATCAGCTCTTTTAAAAATTTAACCTCGGGGTCACGCATACTTTATTATCAATATAAGGTAGTGATTCGGCAAAGGAGAAAAAATGACTATCGTAATCCGTGAAGCACAAGCCACAGACTGCGAGTGGGTAGAAAATCTCATGCAAAACACCCTTGAAATGTACTACGGGGGAGATCATCGAGCACATGCAAAACGCATTATTAATGCCCACCTTTCTGATAGTATCGATCATCTTGGTTTCTTTTCTTTTGAACAACGTATGTTCATAGCAGAAGCAGATGGAACACTTGCGGGAATGATTCATGTCGTCGGAAAGAGACAATCGACATATAAAATAAGTCCCCTCATTGTAACACAAAAATTTAGAGATAAGCTTGGCCTAGGAATATCACTTCTTAAGCACGTTGAAAAATATGCTCGAGAACACCAGGCACGACAAATTTATTGTACGGTAGCAGAACAAAATATTGCTGCATTACAATTTTTTATCCGCAATGGATTTATTAAGGCTGGAAGCTCTGACAGTCAATACAAAATTGGCATAACCGAAACAATGCTATATAAACCATTGTACGGTAAAAGCAAAATCATGTCTTTTGATCAATTACACGTTTCCGTGTTACCTTTAGATGAAACAAATTTGGAAATAAAAGAACGAGCGGGAAGTCTTTTATTGGAAAAACTTCAAGATTCTTTTGAAGGTATTACAGATGATTGGGTACGTGCACTTTTTGATGGTTATAATCGAAGAAAAACACTTGATATTAACACTAAATACAAACTAATCTATGTTGCCACCGACAGCACGGGAAGAGTGGTGGGTATAGCTGGTGCAACACCAAAAAAAGGAAATCCTATCAAAATAATGCCTATCGTTGCTACAAACATAGTTGCATTCGAAGCTTTGCTCGTAGATATTCCGCACCAACTTACACCATATGGACATAAATTATATATACACATCAATCCTACAGCGAATGAAGTAACTTCGCTTCAACGACTTGGATGGAAATTAGATGCAGCCATGCCGAATGCGTATCATTTAGACATTATTACGCAACAATGGAGTTTAAATATAGGAGAAAAAACCATGAGAACAATGAGAATTAAACAAAGGTTCTTTGACTTAATTAAATTAAACAAAAAAAATCTTGAGGTGCGTGTTGGCTACGATACAATTAATCGTATCCAAGTTGGAGAACGTATTCTTCTTATATCACACACAGGCAACCTTGAAGTTAAAGTTAAAGATATTAGACGATATCTTACATTTAAAAAAATGTTGGAAATAGAACCATGGAAACAAATCGCTCCAGACTCTACATCTAACGAAGAAGTACTTTTTTTGCTTGAACGGATTTATCCGCGGAACAAAGAAAAACTTGGCGTCGTAGTATTTGAATTCATGATAGCTAAAAAATAAATAAAAATCCCAGCATTTAAAATAGCTGGGTATTTTTTATTTAACCAATTCTATCATGAATCCAACAACTCCATACTTTTGCTGTTCTTTTTTTGAATAAAATTTTTCAATTTCTTCAAGTAATTCCTCCTTTGATTTTCCGCCAAAATATTGAGGCGGAAAATCAGAAAATAATTCATTGAATAATTTATAACGATAGATTGCTTTCACCCTAGTTAATATTTTTTTTGACGGATTTTCAACACAAACAAAATCAATATTATCACCAATATTAATTTGTTTACGTTTTTCATCATACAATCTTGATTCAATAATTTTTTTACCGTCCTTAATCTTACCAAAAGGTTTGACAGTTAATTTCATTTGATGTGTTATCATTTTTTTGTTTTTTTATATATATTAATATAGTATAATAAATTTATCTATAAATCAAACTTGACTATTTCTGTTTTTAAAATACAATATAAATATTGTCACGAAAAAGACCATTATAATGTTTTGTCCTTATTGGGGGCTTTTTTATTCTATCCCCTCCTCTTGATTAAAAAAAGATTTTCTGATAGTATAACACATATGAAAAAGGACATTCATCCAAAATATTTTGAAAAAACTAAAGCTCGCTGTTCTTGTGGTGCAGTTTTTGAAATTGGATCAACCAAAGAAAACCTAGAGGTTGAAATCTGTTCAAAATGTCACCCATTCTACACTGGAAAAGAAAGAAGTTCTGACCAAGTAGGCAGAGTTCAGAAATTCAAAGAAAGAATGGCTGCTAAGAAAAAATAACTATGGACCAGAAGTTTAATGCTGTAATCATGGAGATTAGAGCGGGAGTAGGCGGAGATGAAGCCGCTCTTTTTGCTAATGATCTTTTAAGAATGTATTCTCGCTATGCAGAAATGCAAGGATTTAAAACTCAAGTATTAGACATGAACCAAACAGATATCAATGGAATAAAAGGAGCTATTATTGAAATCAGCGGAGACAATGTTTATGATAAATTTAAATATGAAGCAGGTGTACATAGAGTTCAAAGAATTCCTAAAACAGAAAAATCAGGAAGAATTCATACTTCAACCGCAACTGTAGCAGTGTTGCCTAAACCATCAAAAACACAGATCGATATTAGACCTCAAGACATTAGAACAGAAACCTGTAAAGCTTCTGGCGCAGGAGGTCAATATATTAATAAAAGAATGACTGCTATTAGAATTGTTCATATTCCTACTAATTTAGCTGTTACTTCTCAATCAGAAAGAAGTTTACAACAAAATAAAGAAAATGCTCTAGCAATTATGGCAGCAAGATTATTAGCCCAAAAAGAAAAAGAAATAGAAAAAGAAATAGGTGGAGCAAGAAGATCTCAAATAGGAGGAGCTGGTAGAGAAGAAAAAATGAGAACATATAATTTCCCTCAAGACAGAGTAACTGACCATAGAATCAATAAAAGTTGGCATGATATCGAGGCAATTATGAATGGTAGAATTGAAAAAATGATTAGTGCTATGGGGAAAAACCTCTCTTGACAAAATAATAGATTGTATTATTATATTTCTGGTGAAATAAATGTACCTAGACATAGCGCTAGAGGCAATGTATCTAAAAATAGTTGATATGAGGCCACAGGTATGTTACAGGGCCTCACAAAACTGGAGCGATTTCATTCTTATGAATGAAATCCTTGACTCTGTTGAGAATGCGATCTTGAACAAAAAAATGTCCCTTGAATGGTACTCTGAAATGGGTGTCATTGTTAATGATTTGCATGAAGAATTGCAAATCATGGAAGACATTAAATGGTTAAGGATGTGTATCAATGACGCATCTGACCTAATCAAAGAAGCAGAAAAAACTGCTTCTTTCTAATTTTTAGCTTTTTCTAGTACCTCTATATCTCTCTGAAAATCAGCTGCTTTGGCCACAACACTTCTTCCGTAAAATTCTTCTTGCTTGGTCCAAGAAGCACCAGAAAAATACATCATTGCAGCTCTAAACTCATTCTGAGCTGCTCCATTATCTCTTAAAAGAAATCCTGATGCCAGAAATGCATCATTAATATTCCATGGATTAGCTGGTCTACCAGTTACTTCTGCAACTTTTTTACGATAAACATTCCAAGTAGAAGGAATAAATTGAGCTGGTCCCATTGCCCCTCCCCAACCATAAGGTACTCCTTTTGAGTATAAAGGTAACCAACAAGAAACAGCTGTTTTAGTTGGTTCCATTCCTAAATCTTTAAGAATATCTTTAAATATTGAAATTTGGGTTGTTGGACTCATTACTCTTGACTTAGGATTTCCCTTAAGATCAGTACCTGCTCCTGTTGCAAAATTAGTAACATAACATTGACCAACATTACCTCCAAATTTACCATTATTGTATGATTCTTGATGAATAATAGCTAAAAGAAAAGCTGCTCTTACCCCTGTTATTTTCTCAACTTGTTTAGCAATTTCTACTGCTTCTCCAAATTCAATTCCTCCTTCTTTTACACCAACAAGTTCAAACATTCTTTTGCTAATTTCTGCTGCTTGTTTATCTAAATCACTTTTTTCTTGAAGTTTTGCTTGGTATTCTTTTTCAGTCAAACCAAGATAATATTCTCTTTCTTGTTTAATTTGAGCGCTTTCTTGTTTTTTTACACCTTGAATAATAACAAGGTTTTTTAATTCATCTGTCTCATCTTCTAGATTTACTTTTTTAGATCTTAAGCTATCTTCAAGGTTTTCAAGATTCAAAAGCACTTCCCTATTTTTAGTGCTTAAGGTTTCCATATAAATTAAATTATCAAAAAATTGTGATAAAGTGTCGCTAGAAATAAGTATCTCAAAAAAGGGCTTCTTATCTTCTTTTTCAACTGCTCTTAATATTTCAACTACTTTCTTTTTTTGCTCTTCAACGTCTTGTGATGTTGCTTCAATTGATTTCTCTGTATCATTTATTTGAAAACCTAAACTTTTAATAGACATGTTAGATTGATAAATTTGATAATCAATATCTTTTATCTTTTTATTTAAGGTTGATACTTGATTTT
Source organism: bacterium (assembly GCA_041308625.1). Classification (GTDB taxonomy): domain Bacteria; phylum Patescibacteriota; class Minisyncoccia; order Minisyncoccales; family Minisyncoccaceae; genus Microsyncoccus. Next base: position 9,419 of record JBFZBB010000002.1, read on the forward strand.
GAAGGGTTGTTTTCTTTTGTCCTGTTTCTGAAATTTCTTGTTGAACTTTTGCTGATTTTTGATTTAAATAATCAAGACATTGATTGCATAATGTTTCGCATTCTTTTTGAGATATTTTATTACATTCTTCTTCCCAATCTCCTGATTCACACATACTTTCTAAGTCATATGCCGCTGAAACAAAAAATACTGGGAAAATAATGCCCGTAAACAACAAAAAGAAAACTATTTTATTCTTCAAAAAAGAAAACATTATATCTTCTATATTATTCTTCTTCTACCTTCTCTCCCTCTTTCTTTTCTACAACTTCTGGCAATTTTTCTTCCACTTCTTTAGCAAGCTCTTCTTCTACTTTTTCTGGCTCAACCACTTGTACCACTATTTCTTCTGGATTATCCAACACAACAACCCCATTTGGTATTTTTATATCTTTAACTAAAATGAAATCTTCAAAAGTATTTAAACCACTAACATCAATTATGATTTTACTTGGTAAATCTTTTGGTAAAGCCTTAATACTTAATTCTTTAATATTAGTAATCAAAGTTCCACCAAGGTTTTTTACTGCTGGTGCCTCTCCTTCTAATTCTAACGGTACTTCAGTTTCAACATCTTCTTTAAGATTTGGCTGATAAAAGTCTATATGTGTTAATTGTCCAGTATATGGATGTCTTTGCGTATCATAAATTAAAACAGAATAAGAATTATCCCCTACTTTTAAATTAATCAATGTTTCTCCTGCTTCTTTAAAAACCTTTTCAAAAACACTCTTTTCTACTTGAAGAAGAGTATTTTCTACTCCTGGACCATAAAGCACAGCTGGAATCTTTTCTGGATCAATGTTTTTATTAACCCTAGTTTTTGCTTCTAAATTTAACATAATATTTATTTTACTTTAAATTCATTTGAAAAAAAGAATTCTTCCTTCTTAAAACTTTCCCCTAAATCACAACTAAGGCAAGCAGATATTACAAAACGATAATTGTCTGGTGCTGATAATATTCTTTGTTCTTCTAAATCAATTTGAAATGACTTTTTATCGCTTGGTTCAATACAAATGTTAGCAACATCATCAAAAGGACAAGCTTCGTACTGATAAAACTTCTTGGTTTGATCTTGTATTTGAACATAAAAAGGATAACAAGAAGAAAAACAAACCTTTTTATCAGAAGTATTTTCAATAACAATTACTGCTTTTTCATCAGAACCATATTCTTGCTTATTGGTCTTTATTAAAAGCTCATCATAATCATTAAAACTAGCAGACTTATTTAAAGCATAAAGATAAAAAATGAAAGAGCAAATCAAAAGCAAAAATAAAATAATATAGAATGTTTTTTTGGAACTTATTTTATTCATAAAATTGCCTTATTTTATTATATTAATATATTATACCCTTCATTGTTTTACTTTGCAAGTCCCTTAACCTTAATTTTAATTTTTTCTTTAGCAATTAAATAATCATCTTTTTCTTTTAGCAATCCATTAGTTGCTCCTTTAACCATTAAACAATACTTTGAATTAACTAAACCAAATTTAATTGCGCATTCAATGTCTCCTTTTGATTTAATTAAACCAGAAATAAAGCCGGAACCGAAAGAGTCCCCTGCCCCAGTTTTATCAACAACTTTAAATCTTTTTAATTTAGCTTCGTAAATATTTTTTCCATCTGAAACAATTACTCCTTCTTCAGCTTTGGTTATTACATTTATTCCTTGATGTAATTCATTAATCTTTTTAACTATTTCTTCTTCTTTCTCATAATGAATTCCTGTTAACAAAGATGCCTCTTCTTTATTCAATAAAAGAATATCTGTTTTCTTTAATATATCCTTTATTTTACTCTTACTCATTTTTAATTGAGAATTTCCAAAATTAACCAGTGTTTTAATCTCTTGTTTTTTAGCATAATCAACAATATCTTGCGTAATTGAACTTAATTTTCCAGACAAAGGAGCTAAATAAAACCAAGAGGATTTTAAACTGTTCCAATCAATATCTTTTTTATTCAACAATTCTGAAGCTCCCCTATAAGCTAAAACAGTTCTATCTTCATTGGGAATATGGAATATAACAGAATTATTGGTTGGTTTTTTAACTTTAACAATTAAAGAATTATTAATTCCTTTTTCTTTTAAATATTCTATTATTTCCTTTCCTGGAATATCTTCTCCCACTGAACCACAATAAGCAACTTTTAATCCTTGATTCTTAAATGTAGTGGCTGTATTTATTCCTCCACCTCCAAAACTAAAATACATATCATCAATATCTATTTTAGAACCAAGATTAAAACATATTCCTTTATCCAAAATCAAATCAGCGTCATCTTTTACTCTTTTTCCAGAAATCTTTAATGATATATCCCAAGTAGCTGAACCAAATGTAATTATGTCAAACATATTATTTTATTGCCATTAGCCTATTATTATATTCCTCTTTGTCTATATTACCTTTTACTGTAGAATTATTCAACACAGAATAATAATTTTGTTTTATTTCCGTTAAAGATAAATCTTTTTTATAAAAACTAATATTATCTACATATCCGTTAAAAGAATAGCTAGCCCTATCAACAAAGCTTCCAATAGTAGCCCTTAGAGTTGTTGTCGTATAAATAGAATCACTTAAATTTGTATCTAACTTTTTTTCTCCATTAATATATATTTTTATATTTACCCCAGAAAGAACATAAGCTAAATGATACCATGTATTCAATGATAAACTATAAGTAGCATAAAAACTTAAACTAGAAACACCATCTGTTCCTATAATCCACCCTCGTGGGGTTTTATCAGTATTATATATATAAAAACTAAATCTGTGTTGTGAATCATTTGATTGATTAAATATTGACTGATAACTTCCAGAAGCACTATCGCCTTTAATATACAACCACGATGAAAGTGTTAAATTCTGAAAACTTGCATCAATGTTAGTTAAAGTAATAGCATTATTGCTTCCATTAAATTCTAAACACTGATCTTGAACACATTCATTGCTCGTTTTTGTCACAAAGGTCCCAATTAAGTTGCCCGTATTGCTTCCCCAAGAATCATTAGCATTTCCGTCTAGTTTCCACTCTGAAATTAAATCAATTAGCAAAGAGTCTCTTAAAGAATTAGCGAATGCTTTACTTTTAGCAACATTAGCAGAAGAGGATATTGAGCTCATTCCAACAAGAATAAACGCAGAGAGAACTCCGATTACAACAATAACTACCAATATTTCGATTAAGGTAAAGGATTTATTCATTTTCTACTAAATCATATTTTAACCCTGCTAATCTTTGATTAAATTCTTCTAATGCAATTTGATTATTACAATATAAATAATTAATTCCTGAAAAATAATTATTATTAATCAATAATATTGAAATAACCCCATGATATATTCTTGGTTCGTCTATTTTACCGGAAAAACGATAACTACCGCCAGTATTCCCTATTTTAAGAGACGTATAATTAGCAATATTCCCTTGTTTTGTTGAAATATCAGCAGAATACCCTGTTTGTATTTGTCCATTTAAATATGCCTGAGCGACTCCATCTCTATCTATTGTCACAACTACATAATACCAAACATTAGCATTAATAACATTTGCATTGGTTAAATAAGGTGTTAAGGTTCCAGCAGAACCATCGCTAAACCAAAGCCTCAAGTTTTTAGTTGTTCTTCTGTAAAGCCAATAGCCAGGCTGTGTTTCAGCTATTGCACCACAATAAAATATTGTTTCGGAATCAAGCGGAGGATCATTATCAAATCTTACCCAAATAGAAAGTGCATGATCTTTGGTCCCCATTGATAAAGAATTATCGCTTCCAAAATCAACCATATCGTCCACACCATCAAAATGTAAACACTGCCCTGATACACACTCAGAAGATGGCCTATAATTAACTACTGTGTTGGGGGCTCCTGTTCCAGTCCATGTTCCATTATTTAGTCCCCAAGAATCACTAGTATCTCCATTTAACTTCCAATACGAAACCCTATTTAACAATAATGCATTATCTAAAGAATTAGAAAACGATTGAGATTTAGCAATATTTGCCTTATCTGAAATCGAACTCATTCCAATGAGAATAAAACTGGAAAGAATTCCAACAACAACGATTACTACTAATATTTCTATTAATGTAAACGACTTGTTCATTATAGCTTATTACTCAACTTTAATATTGTTTTAATAACAGTATCAGGATTAAGAGAAATACTTTCGATTCCCTCTTTCATTAAAAATTGAGCAAAATCTGGATAATCAGAAGGTGCTTGACCACAAATTCCACAGTATTTCTTTTTCTCTTTGCATTTTTTAATTACTTCTTTAATTAATTTCATTACTGCTTCATTTTTTTCATTTCCAATATATGCAATCTTACCATTATCTCTATCTAATCCTAAAACTAATTGAGTTAAATCATTTGAGCCAATACTCATTCCATCAAATACATTCAAAAATTCGTCTGCTAGAATTACATTAGAAGGAATCTCGCACATTACATATACTTTTAATTTATCATCCTTTAACCCAAATTCTTTCATTGTTTCTCTAACTTTCTTTCCTTCCTCAATTGTTCTACAAAAAGGAATCATTACTGAAATATTGGTTAAGCCAAAAACTTCTCTTGCTTTTTTAATTGCTTTGCATTCTAATTCAAAGGCTGGCTGGAACTTTGGATCAATGTACCTGCAAGCTCCACGGAAACCCATCATTGGATTAGATTCTTGATCTTCAAAAAGATGTCCTCCGATTAAATTTTCGTATTCATTACTTTTGAAATCAGAAAATCTAACAATTACTGGCTTTGGAAAAAATCCAGCTCCAATCTGACTAATTCCTTCTGCTAATTCATCAACATAAAATTCTGTTTTATCTTTGTATCCACGGGTCAAGTCTTCAATTTCAGCAACTTCCTCTTTGGTCATCTTTGACTTTAATTTATTAAAATGAACCAAAGCTAAAGGATGAGCTTTAATTTTCTCGGCGATAATAAACTCTTCTCTTGCTAAACCAACTCCAGATACTGGCAAAAATGATGACTTGAAAGCTGATTCAGGTGTTCCAATATTTAACATTATTTTAGTTGGTAAAGATGGAATTTCTTTTAAATCATATTTCTTAACTTTAAAAGGAATAACTCCATTAAATACTCTTCCGTTTAGTTGAGTACAATCAACTGTTACTTTCATTCCTGTTTTTAATTTCTTGGTTGCTTCTTTACTACCAACAATACAAGGAATACCAAGTTCTCTTGAAATAATAGCGCTGTGACAGGTCTTTCCTCCTTCATCAGTAATAATAGCTGATGCTTTTACCATAATGCTGTTCCAGTCAGGATCAGTCATTTTAGTAACCAATACTTCTCCCTCTTCAAAGTCCTTCATATTCCTAATATCTGTTATCACCCTTACTTTTCCTGAACCAATTTTTTCTCCCACAGCAATCCCTGTTAATATTGGATCTTCAGTAATATCAATATCATATTCTTCATAAACATTAGCAGTAGTTGCATTGTGAATTGTTTCTGGACGAGATTGGACTATAAAAAGTTGGTTGGTTTTTCCATCTTTTGCCCATTCAATATCTTGAGCGATTCCATAATGCTCTTCAACAATACATCCCCACTTAGCTAAAGTTAAAACCTCTTCTTCTGTTAAAGAAAAACTACTTTCTTCTTTTTTGGTTGTTGGTACATCTTTTAATCCGTCACCTGCTCCATAAATATATTTTCTGGTTTTTCTACCAATGTTTTTAATAATCACTGATTTAAATCCTTGTTTTAAGGTTGGCTTAAAAACATAAAAATCATCAGGGGTAATTCTTCCTTTTACAATTAATTCTCCCACACCAAATATTGAACTAATGTGCACCACGTCCTTAAAACCAGTTTCTGTGTCTAGGGTAAACATAATTCCAGAAGAAGACTTATCACTTCTAACCATTTTCATAACACAAGAAGCTAAATATACTCCTAATTGATCAAATCCTTTTTCATGCTTATAGGAAATAGATCTGTCGGTAAATAAAGAAGAATATGATTTAATGACTGCTTTTAAAACTTCTTTTTTACCTTTTACATTAAGATATGTTTCATGTTGTCCTGCAAAAGAAGCAGAAACTGAGTCTTCGGCAGTAGCTGAGGATCTTACTGCTACATCACAATTGGATCCATATTCTTTACAAAGCATTGCATATGCTTCAACTATTTCTTTCTCTAGCTGAGGAGGAAACTTTCCTGATAATATTAAATTTCTTGCTTTTTTACCTGTTGCTTGAAGATTAGTTAAGTTTTTAGGATTAAAAGTAGAAAATATTTCTTTTAACTTTTTATCAAATCCATTATATTCTAAAAAAGATAAATAAGCGTAAGCTGTTGTTGAAAAACCATTAGGGATATTGATTCCTTTTGGAACAAGCAATGAATACATTTCTCCCAAAGAAGCACTCTTACCTCCTACTTCGTTAACATCAGACTTTCTTAATTCAGAAAACCACAAAATATTTTTGTTCATATGCAATATATTTAGCCGCCAAAAAGCGTTATTAATGATAATATTAAAAATACAATAATAAATATAATATCTAAAAGAAATACTAATATGTTCATATAATCAAACTCTTAATTACCCTAATTGCTCTTTTAGGATCAGAATAATTAGGTATCTTATTCTCTTCTAAATAATCAACTGCTTTTTTAATTAATACATTACCAACAAAACAACAAATAATTATTTTAGATGGAAACTTGTTTTTCAATTCTACAATAATTTTAGCATTTTTCTCTGCTTCTGTCATTATTTGCATTGCTTGAATAACAACAATAGCATTAATATCTTTTTGCTCTAAAACATTCCTAATTGCAACCTCATATCTTTCTGGAGAAGCGTCTCCTAGAATATCTAATGGATTTCTTTTTATTAAAACTTTTTCTAGTTCTTTGTCTAATTTTTCAATAGTTTCTTTGCTTAATTCTTTAATTTCTACTCCTAAACTTTCACAATAATCAGCAGCTAAAACACCAAGACCTCCACCATTGGTAATGATTCCAATTCCATTTTTAAACCTTTTTTGAAAAGCTAAAGCTTTACCCGTATCTAATAATTCTTCTATGCTATCTACTTCAATTAATCCAGTTTGCTTAAATACTGCTTTGTAAACCTCATATCCTCCAGCCAAAGAACCAGTATGGGTTGATATTGCTCTTTCTCCTGATTTACTTTTTCCTGATTTTAAAACAACGATTGGTTTTTCTTTAGCAACTTCTTTGGCAACACTAAAAAACTCTTTTCCATTCTTGATACCTTCTAAATACAAAAGAATAACATCTGTATCTTTATCTTTTTTTAAGTATAGAAGCATTTGAGATAAACCTATTTGAGCTTCATTTCCATAAGAAACAATTTTAGAAAAACCCAAATCATCTTCTGTGCTTTTGTCAATTAAAGCGTCTACTAAAGCCCCTGATTGAGACAATAGAGCAATATTGCCTTTTTGAGGAGTAATAGGTGCAAAAGAGGCATTTAAACCCTTATTAAGGTTAATAATTCCTAAACAGTTAGGTCCAATTAAGGGAATATTAGCTTTATCTACTATTTCTTTTATTCTTTCCTCTATTTCTTTTCCTTGTTCTCCTGTTTCCCCAAATCCACTAGAAACAATAATAATACCTTTTACTTTTTTCTTCGCACAATCTTCAACTATTTCTAAAACAAGCTTTGCTGGTACAGCAATAATTGCTAAATCAACTTTTTCTTTAATATTAGATATTTTATCAAAAGCATTCATTCCAAAAACCTTATCTTTAAAAGGATTGACACAATAAATACTTTTTCCACTATTAAGTAAATTCTTAACCAAACCAGCACCAACTGTTTTTGGCTCTTCGCTTGCACCGATTATTGCAATACTTTGTGGATTAAATATGTTTTCTAAATTCATATAACAATTTTAAAATCAACAATTAAGACCTCTTTCTTGTTTCCAATAACAGGATTAAAATCAATAGACTTGATTGCTCTTTCTTTCAAAGAAAGACTTGATAATTTAGTAATTAAGTCAATTAACTTTTCCTCGTTAATTCCCTCTCCTCTAAAACCCTTAACAAGCTCATATGCTTTTGTTTCTTTCATCATCTCAACTATTTCTTTTTTAGAAATGGGAGCAACCCTTAAAGAAATATCTTTAAATAATTCTGTATAAATACCTCCCATTCCAAAAATTAAAACAGGACCAAATTGCTCGTCCCTTTTCATTCCAAGAATTAATTCTTTCCCTTTTACCATTTCTTGTACCAACACTCCTTCAATATTTTTATAGTTTTCAGTAATATTATTCCATTCTCTTCTAAAGTCTTCTTTTGTCCTTACTCCAACAGCTACTCCTCCTTTTTCTGTTCTATGAAAAACATTATTTCCGTAAGCCTTTAAAGCAACAGGAAAACCTATTTCTTCTGCGTACATCAATCCCTTGCTTAAAGATTCAAAAATGTCTGTCTGACAAAAAGGCAGCTTATACTTCAAAAGAATATTTTTTGATTCTTTAAAGTTTAATATTTCCATGCAACCATTATATCATTAAAAACCATTTTGAGACAAGTTTGATTTTATTTCTTAGAAACAAATAAGGCCATTTCAGCCAATCTAGAAGAATAGCCCCATTCATTATCATACCAAGATAATAATTTGATCATATTTCCATTAACTCTAGTAAATTCTAAATCAAAAATTGAAGAAAAAGTATTACCAATAAAATCAGAAGAAACTAATGGATTCTCTTCTGCAAACAATATTCCTTTAAATTCTCCTTTGTCTGAATTCTTTTTGAACAAAGCGTTGACTTCTTCAATTGTTGTTTCTCTTTTAATCTCACAAACCAAATCAACCAATGAAACAACTGGCGTAG
>JBFZBB010000003.1:0-55113 GCA_041308625.1 bacterium
TAAATTCTTCAACCACCTGGACTTGTTCTGGTGTTAATGGAGGAAGTGTAAGTGCAAATTGTACAGCATCAAGAACAATTATTAATGGTACTTGTGGAACAGCCAATAGAACGTTTGCTGAAACTGAAATAAGCTGGGGATCATATAATTTTTGTAGTTTGGGAACAGTTTTTCCGGTTAGTCCGATTTTTCCAACAATTGGAGCTTCAACAACATGGACTTGTCTTGGAATTAATGGAGGAACAAATAGTGAAATTTGTACAGCAAACAGATCTCAAAATGGTGTTTGTGGAACAGCACATAATAAGATAGTATCCGTAGAACCTTCAATTAATTTATGTTCCGTAGGAACACCAACAACAGTTAGTTTAGTAGATAATGTTTGGTATTGGCTTTGTGAAAATAGTCCTGGAGAAAGTGCTTCTTGCTATACTTATAAAACGGTTTGTGGAACTGCAAATGGCGGATCATTTGCATTTAATCCTTCGATGAACCTTTGTGCTTATGGATCAGAATCAGAAGTAGTAGTTGGTGAAACAACGTATGAGTGGACTTGTACTGGAAACGATACAGTTTCTGTCAGCTGTTTAGCGAATAGGATTGCGAGCGGTTGTATTTCTTGCGGAGGATTAACTTGTACAGAAAATGAAATAGAAAATCAGGATGGGAAATTTATAGTTTATAAATATACTGGAGTGGGAACATGTCCCTGGGCTGTTCCTGACGAAGTAACAAGCGCAGAACTTTTTATTGTTGCTGGAGGAGGTGGTGGTGGAAGAGGACAAGGAGGATCTTCTTTTGGAGGTTCTGGCGGAGCAGGGGGATTATTAAGTGGAACACTTTCTGGTCTTTCTGGTTTTTATTCTGTTACGGTTGGTGCAGGTGGTAGCGCTGCTACAACAACAAATAGTAATGGTGTTTCTGGAGGAAATTCTTCCTTTGGTTCTTATGTAGCTTATGGGGGTGGTTGTGGAGCAAGATATGTTGCATGTAATGGTGGTTCTGGAGGATCGGCAACATATGTTTACGGAAATCCTCCTTATGGTAATGCAACTCAAACAACTCAAGGAACATTAAGTGGTTACGGAAATCATGGAGGTACTAGTTCAGCTTCTTATTTGGTTGGAGGAGGAGGGGGAGCTACCGGAATAGGTGGAGCTAATAATGCTTACTTGTCCAATGGATTCACATCTAGTATTACTGGAAGTGCTGTGACTTATGCACAGGGTGGGTGGACTTGTAGCGGTGCAGGATCTAATTTTCTAGGAAATGGTGGTGGAGGATGTGATAATAGCGCTGGAGTTGGTGGTTCTGGAACAGTTATTATTAAATTTCGTAAACCAGAGGGTGCTTGTGGTTCCGCAAACAATGCTTCATTTATTAATAAGCCAACGACAAATTTATGTAATTTTGGTGTAGCTAGTGAAGTTATCGGTTCTGGTCCATGGACATGGACTTGCACAGGAGGAGGACAGTCTGCAAGTTGTTTTGCTAATTTTGGTTATTGTGTTTCTTGTGGGGGTTTAACCTGTACGGAGATTACAGATGGACCATATACTATTTATAAATATACTGGGCCAGGAGCTTGTACTTGGACGCCACCACCAAATGTTAATGAAGTAGAGTATCTTATTGTTGCTGGAGGTGGTGGTGGTGGAACATCAGCTAGGGCTGGAGGTGGTGGTGGTGCTGGAGGACTTTTATATGGTTCTAGTTATTCTGTTTCTGGCACACAAACAGTAACAGTTGGTGCTGGAGGAGGAAATAGTTTCAATGGAGAAAATTCTGTTTTTGGAACTCTTACTGTAATTGGTGGTGGAAGAGGAGGAAACTCAACCGGTGCAGTTGGTGGTTCTGGTGGTGGAGGTGAATATCTTTCGAATGCTGGAGGAGGAAATAGCACTGTAGGGCAAGGAAATAATGGAGGACAAGGTTATGATTCCAGAACAGTTACCTATCCGTTTACTGGTGGTGGAGGAGGGGGAGCTGGAACAATAGGTAGTAATGGAACAAGCGCTAGTGGAGGAAACGGTGGATCAGGCTTCCAGTCTTCAATAACTGGAACAGCTCTTTATTATGCAGCGGGAGGAGGTGGTGGTGCTCAAAATAGTAGTGTTGGTACAGGAGGATCTGGAATTGGTGGTGTAGGTGGTCTTGGAACAGGAGGAGATGCTGTTGCTAATACTGGTTCTGGTGGTGGTGGAGGTGGAACCACTGGTTCTGGTGGTGCTGGAAGTTCAGGAACGGTTATTCTTAAATTTATTATGTTAATGGATGGTCAATGTGGAACAGCTAATAATCATAATTTTTTATCAACCGATATTGATTGGGGATCATATACATTATGTTCTAAGGGAATATTAAATCCGTCTAGTCTTAATTTTCCAACAGCAGGTAGTTCTGTTGAATGGATTTGTGACGGAGTAGCTGGAGGAATTTCTAGTGGAGTTTGTTCTGCTACTCGATCTCAAGATGGTCAATGTGGAACAGCCAACAGAACGTTTGCTGACACTGAAACAAATTGGGGATCATATACTTTTTGTAGCTTGGGAACAGCTTCTCCTGTTAGTCCAATTTTTCCAATAGCTGGAAATTCGACTACCTGGACTTGTTCTGGTGTCAATGGAGGAAATAGTGTTTCTTGTTCTGCTTCCGTAGAAGAGTCTACCTGTGGTTTATCTAACGGAGGATCATTTGTTAATGTTCCTACAGAAAACCTTTGTACGGCCTTAGGTTCTTCTTCATTAGTTATAACTAATGAAACAACATATGATTGGACATGTAGTGTCGGGGGATCTTTCCCTGCTTGGTATAATAATTCTTGGTTAAAACGTAAAGCAATAACTGTTACATCTTCATCTTTTTTGACTAATTATCAAATTAATATAAATACAGATTTATACAATGAAACAGGACTAGCCGGTAGTTGGCATATGAATGAAGCTAGTGGAACAGTAGCTGCTGACTCATCTGGAAATGCAAAAAATGCTACAGTAACAGGAACAACAGTAGTTGCTGGAAAGTTTGGTAATGCTAGAAGTTTTGCTGCTTCTTCGTCAGACACAATGTTAATATCTCCAACAATTTCATTAGCTAGCACAGACTATACTATTGAAACATGGTTTCAATATCCTCTAGCGTCATCAGCAACTTGGAACACTCTTACTAGAGGAGCAGGTGGTGACCATCAAGTAATAGTTCAAAGATCAACAATGGAGCTTGGTTCTTATTCCACTGCAGTTTCAGGATTTTATGGATCTGGTTTCATAATGAGCACATTAAGTAGTGGCTGGCATCATCTTGTTGCTGTTGGTTCTGGATCAACTACTGCTTTTTACATTGATGGAGAATACAAAGGATCATCTGCCTTTAAATCTATTACAGATATTTATTCTATTGGAAATTATCAAAGTGGTACTCAACCATTTGGTACTATTGATGATACTCGTATTTATACTCGTGCTCTTACTTCAACTGAAATTGCTAGTCATTACAATAATGAAGCGAAACTAGATTATGAAGATATTAGGTTTACTTCATCTGATGGAGTAACAGCATTGAATTATTGGAAAGAAAAAGATGGTACTTTCTGGGTAAAGGTTCCAAGCATTGTTAATGGTTCGAACACCATATACATGTATTATGGAAACGCATCAGCAACAACTACCAGTAATGGAGACAATGTATTTGTTTTCTTTGATGATTTTGAAAGTGATTCTGTTGGCAGCGCTCCATCTAAATGGGATGCTATAACTCAAGGCACAGATACTACTATAAAAGTTTCCAGTGATGCTGCTTATGCTGGTTCTAAAAGTCTTAAGTTTTATAAAAATGATACTACAACAACAACAGCTCATAAAACACTTACGCTACCCACCAAGAGTGTTGTTGAATTTAAAGTAAGATCCGAACAAACAAACGTAACATTTGAGTATGTTCATTTGCGTAATACAAGCAATGTGATAACAGCAAGATCATATCTAGGATCTGATGCAAGTATTAAATATCATGATGGTTCAGCTTGGGTAGCTACAGGTAAAACATATTCTGCTAGCCAATGGTTTGATGTTAAGTTTACTGTAAAAAATGATGAATATAAGTATGATTATGCATTGCCAAGTTTTTCATATATTGGATCAGGATTAAGCTATTTAAGCAATTCGCTCACCGATATGATTCTTTTCCCTCTTTACAATAATGGAACATATACTTACTATATTGATTCTATTATTGTTTATCAAGGTTCTTCGTCTGAGCCCGTTATAAGTTCTGGAGGAGAAGAAACAAATCCAGGCGTCATTACAACAAATTGTTCAGCTGATAAATCTACGGGTGGTCCTCTTCCAATAACTCTTCAATCTCCAACACAAATCAATTCTGATGATTCATGTTGGTATTGTACTCATTATTATACAAATGAAAATGATGCAGCCACTTTAACCACAGGAAAGAGCGGTCAATTAGATTTTGAGTTTATATACAGTGATGCTAATTCAGAAGCAACTCTTCAATCTTATCAGTTTTCAATTGGAACAAGTGCTCTTCAAAGTGGTGCAACATACACAACGTCATGGATTCCTGCATCAGGAGCTGTAGGAACTGTTATTACTGTTGCTAATGCTGTAAATGTTAAGAATTCTCCAACCCTTTCAAGTGATATTGCTTATGGATCAACTTATCATTGGTGGATTAAGGTAAAGAATAATAATAGTATTGAATCAGGTTGGGTAGAGGGAGCTGCTTTTGCTACCCCTTCAAAACATTGGCCAATTGTAAGAATAGCAGCTGATAAAACAGCAGTAACAATTGGTTCAGATATTCAGTATTGCGCAACAACAAATACGTTGAACAGAGGAACAGACACAAGTAATTGTTTTGATGTTTGCTGGTTAGGGTCAGGAGATACAGCAAGCTTAACTTCAGATGATTGGAAATGTAGTGTTTGCTATAACTCAAGCAATCAACCAGTTCTTTGTGGTGAAAGTAATTCAAATGCTTTTACTTGGGCAATGCCTACTGATTCAACGTTCCAATCTTCAACAAATATTTATTCGGCTAATCCTGTTTTGAGATATACTTCACCTGGAGATAATCTTAAACCAAGACTAAAAATTACTGGTTCTGATTGTTCTGGGGAAGGAGAAGGAACAACGTCAAATCTTTCTGTCCCAAGGTGGATAGAGATTGGACCTTAATAAATAATTTAAGTGCGTTATAATAAATAATAAAAATAAATAAATAATAAATAAGTATGAATTTTAATCGCCTCCACCAAAAAATCTTTATAGCCTTTTCTTTAATTTTTATTGCAATGTTTCTTTTTTCAGGCAATGTAATTGCAGGTACCTGCGGTTCATCTAGTGGAGGAAGTTTTACTACTGTTCCAACTTCTAATCTTTGTGCCTCTGGAACAGCTTCACAAGTTTCTATTCACAGTGATTACGATCAAACGATTTGTAATGGGTCTGGTCCTTGGCCAACAGATCCGGATTGGGGAAATTGGCATTGGTGGTGTGACGGAGAAGCTACTTCTTGTTCTGCCAGTGACCCAAATGTTCCAACAAAATCAATGCTTAGTTCTTCAGAGGTTTCTTATTATACTGGTAGTTATTCAAGTCCAGACGTATTTGAGGGATGGTATGAAGCTACTTGTGGAGGTAGTTGGCCATATACTCCACCAGCAGGGTATGAAACAACTTCTTGTACTACTGGAACAACAGGAAGTCATGGTGGATGTAGTTGTTGTATAATGTCTTTGATTAAAATAGAAAAAACAGCTGCTTGCGGAACTTCAAATGGAGGAACATTTGCTAGTGCACCAAGTTCTAATTTATGTAGTCTTGGTTCAGCATCAAGTGTGACAACTAATGCAACAACATATGACTGGACATGTAGTTCTACCGGAGCATCAATAAGTTGTTCTTCTAATAAAGAAGTTACTGCTACTTGCGGTTCTTCGGACGGACAAACATATGTTAGTGCTCCAACAACTAATCTTTGTTCTTCAGGAACAGCCTCTGCTGTTGGTGGAGAAGGTCCATGGGAATGGACTTGTGCCGGGACGCCTGCAGGGTGGTATAATGGAGATTGGTTTAAAAGAAAAAAAATTACAGTTAATAATCCCGGTACTGCCATGACTGATTATCAGTATCAAATAGGGGTTACTTATGATTCAGACATGCAAGCAGATTTTGACGATTTAAGATTTACTACTTCAGATGGTCACACGTTATTAAGCTATTGGTTAGAATCTAAAACAGATTCAACAACAGCAACAGTTTGGGTTAAAATACCAAATCTTGCCAACGGGAATACTGATATCTATATGTATTATGGAAACCCTTCTGCAACAAGCACAAGTAACGCAGACAATACATTTATTTTCTTTGATGATTTTGAAAGTGATTCTGTTGGTGTTGCTCCATCTAAATGGGTTGTAGATCAAAGTACGGATACCACTATAAAGGTTTCTAGTGATGCTGCTTATGCTGGTTCTAAGAGTCTTAAGCTTTACAAAAATGGTGAAACAACCATGAGTCTTATTAAAAACTTTGTCTCTCCTCTTCCATCGCAAACTGTTATAGAATATCAAATGCGATCAGAACAATTAGCAACAAATGGTACTTTCAATACGCGTGGATCAGGATTGATAGGGGCAAGATTAGCTCTTTGGAATGATGCAAGTATTAAATATTATGATGGTTCAGCTTGGGTAGCTACAGGTAAAACATATTCTGTTGGACAATGGTTTAAAACAATTGTTACTTTAAATAATAATACTTATAAATATTCTTTTGCATTACCAGATGAATCATATATTCAAACAGATATTAATTATTCATCGAATACATATCAGGACTTAATATATTTTCTTTTATCGAATAGCGGATCATATTCTTACTATATTGACTCTGTTATTGTTCGTAATTATACTTCAGCAGAAATTTCAAGCGTATTAAGTTTAGAGCAAAGCAATTCAGCGATTGATTACTGTGCAACAGCTATAGTTCCTGGTGTTTGTGGTTCTTCTGATGGTAGTTCATTTGCTAGCGCACCAACAACGAATCTTTGTTCAGATGGAACCCCTTCTTTGGTGAGTGATAATTTAAATACATTTGACTGGACTTGTACTGGAGGAGCAACAGCTTCTTGGTTGGAGGGTTACGATAAAAGAAAACCAGTAACCGTAACATCTTCATCAGAATTAACTGATTATCAAGTTAAAGTAGTTGTTGCATATGATTCGGATATGCAGGCTGACTTTGATGATATTCGTTTTACATCTTCTACCGGAACAACACAATTAAATTATTGGTTAGAATCTAAAACAGATTCAGCCACAGCAACTTTCTGGGTTAAGGTACCATCAGTATCTAACGGAAATACCACTATATATATGTATTATGGTAATGCTTCAGCTACAAGTGCTTCAAGTGGAGCAAATACATTTACATTTTTTGATGATTTCAATTCTGGAACAATTAATACAAACAAATGGGTAACTTCTTGTGTTGGTAGTGATAATGGAGGATCAGTGTCCATTGTTAGTAATGAATTAGTTGTTACTGCTAGGTCTTCTTGTTATGCAAGTTGTAAAACTGTTTGCTATGCAAGAAGTTTAAACACATTTGATATTAGAGATGGATATGCAGTTCAATATTATTCTAAACAATACGAAGGTTCTGGTGAGGGAAATTGGTGGAGAGCAGGATTTTTCTTAAGTGATGTTGCCACTCCTCCTTATGACCCAGCTGGTTTTCCTTCAATTGCATCTTCAATTATTGTGACACAAAATTTAGTAACTTATCCATCAAATCCACCAAGTTTATGTGTTGCTGATAGAATTTCTAGTTCTAGTGCAGAAGGATGTACTGATGCGCAACTTTATTGGAGTGCAAACTTTGGAGGAAATCACACTTTTACAGTTGGTATTAATGAAAGTGTAGTTAATGTTTTTGCAGATGGGACACAATTAGTTACAAATGCAAGTCACCGTCAATCATCAACATATAATAAATATTTATATTTCTTAAGAGGTGCTGATCAATCTATTTATGCGACTCAAAGATTTGACAATGTTTTAGTTAGAAAATATGTTCCCGCTGAACCAACAACAAGTGTTGGCGAAGAAGATTTCGGAGTATCTATTGATACATGTTCAGCATATAAAGATATTGCTGCTACCTGTGGATCTTCTAATGGAGGTACTTTTTCTACCACTCCAACTAATCTTTGTTCTTCAGGAACAGCTTCAGAGGTATCATTTTCAACAACATGGGACTGGACATGTTCTGGAATTTCTCCAACATGGTACGGTAATTGGTTAAAAAGAAAATCAATAACTGTTTCTAATTCAGGATCAAGTTTGACTGATTACCAAGTTAATTTAACCGTTGCATATGATTCAGATATGCAGACAGATTTTGATGATTTAAGGTTTACAACTTCAGATGGAATAACTGAATTAAATTATTGGTTAGAATCTAAAACAGATTCAACTACAGCCAAGATTTGGGTTAAAATACCAACTCTTGTAAATGGAGACAATACAATTTATATGTATTATGGTAATGCATCAGTAGCAACAGCTTCTGATGGAGATGAGACATTTACATTCTTTGATGATTTTAGTGGCTCTGCGATAGATACGTCAAAATGGACAGTTGATTCCTCAACAGGATTTAGTGTTGGTAGCGGTGTTCTTACAGGAACTAACACAACAGGAAGAATAAGAAGTATCCAAACATTTGGAACAGGTGTTTCTTTAGAGATAAAAGAAAAAACAACATCGCTTGCTACAAACGGACATATTATTGGTGGTTTTTGGACAAGTGCATCAAATGGAATCACCTGGTTAGATCATCCTACTAATTGGTATTATCGTAACGATAGTACATGGGTTAACACAAGTGCTCCAGTAACAGGTGTTTATCATAGAATTGTTACTAAAACTATAAATTCAACACAGGTTTCAATGGGTGCATATGTTTATGATACAAATGCAGATTATTGGGTACTTGGAATTATTAGTAATGCTGTTTCTAATGAACCAATAATGATAGGAAGAAGACCAGATAGCGATAGTTTTTTAAATCAATCATATAATGCGACATGGGATTGGGTCTTTGTTCGCAAGTCTATTGGTACAGATCCAACAGCAAGTTTTAATACAGAAGAAAGCAATGCGCTTATTGCTAGTTGTTCAGCAAACGTTGAAATAGCAGATGGTGTTTGTGGCACAGCAAATGGTCAGTCATTTGGTGCTGTTCCAACAACAAATCTTTGTAGTGCGGGAATTGCATCTTCGGTAACAAATAACACAACAACATATGATTGGACATGTATTGGAATAGGAACCTCTTCGGAAACAGCTAGTTGTTCAGCAGGGAAAACATTAAATGGTATTTGTGGTTTCTCTCATGGGGCACCATTAACAAGTATCCCAACAACAAATTTATGTAATTCAGGTACTCCTTCTGTGGTTTCAGGATCTGGTCCTTGGAATTGGACATGTTCTGGGTTTGCAATTGGTTCTTGGTATGATCTTTCTTGGACAAAAAGAAAATCAATAACAGTTAGCTCTTTAGCAAGTTTAACTGATTATCAAATTGCTTTAACTGTTCCTTTTGCAACAGGAATGCAAACAGACTTTGATGATATTCGTTTTACATCTTCTGATGGAATAACTGAATTAAATTATTGGCTAGAGTACAAAACAGATTCAACTACAGCCAAGATTTGGGTAAAAATTCCAACTCTTCTCAGTGGAGTCAATACTATATATATGTATTATGGAAATAGCTCCGCTTCTTCTGTAAGTAATGGAGACAATACTTTTGATTTCTTTGATCATTTTGATACAGCTAGTCTTGATTTAAACAAATGGACTAACGGTGGAATACCAACTTTTTCAAATAGCGTTGTTTATATTAATAATAATCAAGCTATTATACAAAAAAATTCAATACCAATGCCAATTATTTTTGAAGTAAAATATCAAAGACCTTCGTATTATAGAAATAGAACTAATTCTGTTCCTACACCATCAGTAACAGATTGGGGTGATTTTTCTCCATCATTGTATTGGGGGGGATGGACAGGTTCTACATTAGCCAATAACACTTGGTATCTTTTCCGTCATATATATAATGGATCAGGAACATTTTATTGGAAAATTAATAATTATGGAGGGTCTGAAATATTTTCAAGAAGCGCTAGTTATTCTGGTACTTCTGCTTATTTGAGCTATGCTTCTACAGAATCAGAAAGTTCTCAACTTAGAATAGATTTTGCTCTTGCACGTAAATATGCTGCTACTGAGCCAAGCTTTGTCATAAACTCTGAAGAAGTTCAAGAAGAAAGTAGCACTGCTTGTGCAACAGCAACTGTTCCAATTTGTGGTTCATCTGATGGAGGAGAGTTTTTAACAGAACCAACAACAGACCTATGTAGTGTTGGTGTAGCATCAGAAGTATCATTAACAACTACTTGGAATTGGACTTGTTCTGCTAATTCTTGGTATAACGAATCTTGGATGAAAAGAAAACCAATCAATATTTCTAATTCAGGATCAAGTTTGACTGATTACCAAGTTAATTTAACTGTTGCATATGATTCAGATATGCAAACAGACTTTGACGATTTAAGGTTTACGACTTCAGATGGAATAACTGAATTAAATTATTGGTTAGAGTCTAAAACAGATTCAGCTATGGCTAGTATTTGGATAAAGATTCCAAGTCTTGCCAACGGAAGTAATACAATATACATGTATTATGGAAACTCTTCTGCAACAACTACAAGTGATGGAGATAATACTTTTGATCTCTTTGACCACTTCCTTGGAAGTTCTCTTGATTCAAATAAATGGGTTAATCGAAGCGATCAAGCCACGGGCTTAATAATGGTAACAGGCTCACAATTATGGATACTGAGTGCAAATGATGATAATAAAAATACTGGTGTCCGCTCAGTCGATACTTTCCCTGCCAATACCCAATTCATTGCAAAAATTGATTTGGGTGGGGGTGGTACATATGCTCCACTTTCAAAACAAGACCCTCCTTGGTATGGTGATGCCTCCAGCCAATTCGAAATTTATGGTCAAATGGGAGCATCTGATTACGGGTTGAGGGTTGTATCAAACAAGTATAATTTCAGTGGTGCCCCGTTTGTTCCCTATAAGCTTATGGTATCGTGGTTATCCACTACCGTAAGATTACAATCAGATCAAGGTGACGATTCAGGTTGGCAAACAAAATGTGCCTTATCATACCCAAACCATATTGCTATATTTTCAAGAGACCTTTCTACTACATCTGGTGGTATAGTAAAGGTTGATTACATTTTCGCACGTAATTACACTGCAACAGAACCAACGAATTCATTTGGTTCAGAAGAAACAAATGTTACAAACTCAACAAGCTGTTCAGCTAACCAATCAGTTGCTGGTCCTCTTCCAACAACTCTTCAATCTCCAACACAAATTAATTCTGATGATTCATGTTGGTATTGTACTCATTATTATACGAACGAAAGTGATGCTTCTACTCTTACAGTAGGAAAGAGCAGTCAATTAGACTTTAAATTTACATATGACGATTCTGAGCCAACAGCAACTCTTAGTTATTACATGTTCTCGATTGGAACAAGTGCCCTTCAGAGTGGCGCAACATACACAACATCATGGATTCCTGCATCAGGAGCCGTAGGAACTGTTAAAACTGTTGCCAGCGCTGTAAGTGTTAAGAATGCTCCAACCCTTTCAAATGATATTAGTTATGGTTCAACGTATCATTGGTGGTTTAAAGTAAAGAATGATAGTGACATTGAATCAGATTGGGTAGAAGGAACCGCGTTTACTACTCCTTCAAAGCATTGGCCAATTGTAAGAATAGTAGCTGATAAATCAGCAGTAACCATTGGTTCTGATGTTCAGTATTGTACAACTTTACCAAGCTTAGATGCAACAGAAGATCCATGTTATCCAGTTTGTTGGACAGGATCTGGAAGTCCATCTCTTGAGGCTGATAATTCTGATTGGAAATGTAGTATATGTTATAACTCAAGTAATCAACCAGTCCTTTGTGGGGAATCTAATTCAAATGCCTTTACTTGGGCAATGCCTACTGGAACAACATTCCAGTCAGAAACAACATTATCTTCTCCTAATCCAATATTAAAATATGATGATCCGGGTGATGACTTAAGACCAAGATTAAAAATCACTGGTTCTGATTGTTCTGGAGAGGGAAGTGGAGTTAATTCAAATCTTCCTGTTCCAAAGTGGATTGAGGTTCCATAAAAATAGTATTTTGGAAAACCCTTGTCTTTACAAGGGTTTTTTGATATACTAAATTGAGATTATTAGATTAATTTGAAATTTTTGGTAAATATATTTTTATTAAAATGAAGATAATATTAATGAAATTAACAAAACTATAGGTATTTTTATGTGCCAAATTTTCAATTACATACATGTTAGAAACATTAGCGCCAGTGGTTGCAATCACGATTTCGTTGATTGTAGGGTCCATTGTTGGTTATTATGTCCGCCAATCGATTGCCAGAAAGCGTGCAGGAACAATAGAAGCTGAGCTTCAAAAGAAAATTGTTCAAACAAAACAAACTGCCGAAGAAATAATAAATAAGGCAAAAGAAAAAGCAGAACATTTAGAGAGAAAAACTTTTTCTGATCTAGAAGAGAGACAAAAGATTATACTTAAGACAGAGAGCCGTATTTTAAAAAAAGAAGAAGAGTTAGATGAAAAACAAAAAGAAACACAAGATAAAGAAAAAGAAGTAGGAACAAAGCTAGAAAAATTAAAAGAGATTAAAAAAGATTTAGAAGGATTAAAAGAAGAAACTTTAAAAAAGCTTGAAAAAGTATCTGGATTATCAAAAGAGCAAGCAAAAGAAGAATTATTAGAAAAAACAGAAAGAGAATACAATGCAGAAATCTTGGAAAGAATAAGAAAAATGGAAGAGAGGGGAGTAGAGCAGTATGAGAAAAAAGCCAAAGAAATTATTAGTACAGTTGTTCAAGCATATGCATTACCTCAAGTACAAGAATTAACCACTTCATCAGTCGCTATTCCTTCTGATGAAATTAAAGGAAGGATTATTGGAAAAGAAGGAAGAAATATTAGGGCCTTTGAAAAAGCAACAGGAGTAGAATTGATTGTTGATGAAACCCCAGGAATGGTTATTCTTTCAAGTTTTAATCCAGTAAGAAGAGAAATAGCTAAAATTGCTTTAGAAAGATTATTAAAAGATGGTAGAATACAACCAGCAAGAGTAGAACAAGAAATTGAAAAAGCAGAAGAAGAAATTAACAAAAAAATAAGAGAAGCAGGGGAAGCAGCGGTTTACGAAACAGGAGTACTTGATTTACCAGATAAGCTTGTTCAAATATTAGGTAGATTGCAATATAGGACAAGTTATGGTCAAAATGTATTGAATCATAGCATAGAAGTATCACTTTTAGCAGGAGCCATGGCAGGAGAAATTGGTTTAGATGTGTCGTTGTGCAAGAAGGCAGGATTGCTTCATGATATTGGTAAAGCCCTTGACTATAAGATAGAAGGGTCGCATACTGATATAGGAGGTAAGATTTTAGAGAAATTTGAAATAAGCGAAAAGGTAATAACAGCTGTTAAGTCTCATCATGAAGAATATCCTTATGAAAGTGTAGAGGCAAGAATCATCCAAGCTGCTGATCAAATATCAGGAGCAAGACCAGGAGCAAGAAAAGATACACTAGAAAATTATTTAAAAAGATTAGGAGATTTAGAAGATATTGCAACAGCTTTTCCGGGAGTTGAAAAAGCATACGCCATACAAGGAGGAAGGGAAATAAGAGTATTTGTTAAACCAACTGATGTAGACGATTTAACTGCTCATAAAATGGCTAGAGAGATTGCTAAAAAGATTCAAGAAGAATTAAGATTCCCTGGAGAAATTAAAGTAAATTTAATTAGAGAAATGAGGGTGACAGAATATGCAAAATAATAAAATAAAAGGTCGACACTAATTCTAATAGGCTTTTATCTTGAAGATTAATCAACAATTAATTTTCAATCTGAAAGTTTTTTAACAATATGACAAAAATGACAAAAGAAGATATCGTTGAATCAATTATTAAAGCAACAGCTATGTCTAAAAAAGACGCAAGCGAAGCTTTAAACACTATTATTGAAGAAATTACAAAAACTTTATCAAAGGGAGGTGAAGTTGTTTTAACTGGTTTTGGTACTTTTAGAGTAGGTGCTAGAGCAGCTAGAGAAGGAAGAAATCCTAAAACAGGAGAAAAAATTAAGATTCCAGCAATGAAAAGTCCTAAATTTAAAGCAGGAAAAGCTTTAAAAGATGCTGTAAGATAGATTAAATTTTAAAACCGTCCTCTTTTGAGGGCGGTTTTTATGTGGACCCGCGGGGAATTGAACCCCGGACTCATCCATGCCATGGACGCGTGTTACCTCTATACTACGGGCCCTTGAGTGTGTCCCCGAAAGGAATCGAACCTTTATCTAGAGCTTAGGAGTCTCTTGTTCTATCCGTTGAACTACGGGGACATATATATCAAATATCATATTTTTCTATTGTTATCAATCTTTTTTTATGATAAAATTAAAGAAAAATAACATAAATTATTATGAAAAAATCACCAATCGTTTCTATAGCTAAAAAGGTTTGTCCAGCAGTAATAACCATTGTTGCCTCCAAAGACTTACCAGAAATAGAAGAGTTTTATTTCCTTCCTTTTAAGGGAGAAAAGATTGCTTTTCCTAAAAAGATAAAACAAGGTAATTGTAGAACAAAAATAGGGGGCGGTTCTGGTTTTATTGTTTCTAAGGACGGATATATACTAACCTGTAATCATGTTGTTGAAGATAAAGAAGCTGATTTTACAGTGATTATTGATCCTGATCATAAATACAAGGCAAGAGTATTAGACAAAGATCCTTTGATTGATATGGCAATATTAAAGATTCAAGGTAATAATTTTCCCTTTTTAAAATTAGGAGATTCCGATAAGCTAGATTTAGGTGAAGATGTATTAGCAGTAGGAAATCCTTTAGGAGAATTTGAAGATACTCTTTCTAAAGGCATAATCTCTGGATTAAGCAGAAAAATTAGTGCTCATAATAGTTTTACGTCTGATATCACATTTTTAAGAGGGCTTATTCAAACAGATGCTGCTATTAATCCTGGTAATTCTGGAGGGCCATTAGTTAATATGAAAGGGGAGGCAGTAGGCATTAATACAGCTATGATTATGGGAGCAGAAAACATTGGTTTTGCTATACCAATTAATTATATTAAAGACGAGTTAAGAGAGATAAGAAAAGAAGGAAAAGTTAAAAGGCCTTATCTTGGAGTAAAATACGTTATTTTAAACCCTGAAATAGCTAAGGAGAATAAGATAGAGGTTAATTATGGAGCATTGATTGTAAGAGAAATGTTTGGAGAATCAGCGATAGCTAAGAATTCTAGTGCTGCTACAGCAGGATTAAAAGAATACGATATTATTTTAGAAATCAATAAGGAAAAAATTAATCAAGATAATCCTTTAGCTGATATAATAGCAAAATACAAAACAGGGGACAGTGTGATGCTTAAGGTTTTAAGATGTTGTCAAGAAATAGAATTAGAGGTTGAATTAAAAGAAAAGAAATAGAAAAAGAATAAATATTTTAAAGATTATTTTTGTGTGATGAAAAAAGATTTTACATTTTGGCGTTTTTTATCAAAACTGAAAGAATTTTATAAACCATTTTTAGGAGCAATAGTGGTTATATTTTTATTAATGCTTTTACAAGAAGCATTAAGTTTGGTTGCACCATATATTTATGGAAAAATAATAGATGGTATTTTACAAGAGCAAGAATTTTATCAAGTAATTAATTTGTGCTTTCTTTCCTTTGGAGTATTGTTTTTAAATAATGTTATTCTTGCTTATACAAGAGAAAGATTTGAAATAAAAAGATTTGAATTAGATGTTCCTAGGTTTGTTTCAGAAAAAACCCTAGAAGAAGTTTTAGATTTTTCTATTGGCCAACACGAAAATCAAAATTCAGGAATGAAAAAGAGTGTTATTGATAGGGGACAGAGCGCCTTGATAGAGCTAGCCAATCTTTTAATGTATGGAATTTTTCCAGCTTTTTTACAGGTATTAGTAACTGTTATTGCTTTATTTATTGTTTCGCCAATATTAGGATTTATTGTTTTGGGAGGTCTTACTGTTTTTATTTTGATTATTATCTATACGAATAATGTTTTTTCAAAAGACCTAGAAAAAGCCCAAGATATGTGGGTTGATTCCGATAAAAAACAATCAGAATTTTTAAGAAACGCTTCTTTGGTTAAGATTAACGCTAAAGAAGATGAGGTAGCAAAGGAGTATAATAAAAATCTATTAAAGATTAATGTTTTTGAAAAAAAAATTTGGACTAGATTTATAGTTTTTGCTAAAACAAGAGATCTTGTTTCAGATATAACAAGGGTTCTTGTTTTAATTGTTGGGATTTATTTAATTTATCAAAAGGTTTATACTCCTGGTTTTTTGGTTGTATTTTTATCATGGTCTAATAGTGCTTTTGATAGAATAGGATACTTGTCATACATGCAAAGAAGGATTAATCATTTATATTCAGCAATAAAGAATTATTTTACATTAATATCTATTAAATCTGATATAAAAGAAGTAGATAATCCTATTGTATTAGAAGGGTTTAAGGGGAAAATAGAATATAAAAATATATCTTTTAAATATCCAGAAAGAGAATTTATTGGAGAAAGCGTTAATAAAATAAAAAAAGAAGATGGGTTGAAAAATGTTAGTATTTTAATTGAGCCTGGTCAAAGAGTGGCAATAGTCGGACATAGTGGAGCAGGTAAGTCCACCTTAGTGCAATTATTAATTAGAGCATATGATCCTGACAAAGGAAACATACTAATCGATGACAATGATTTAAAAAACTTATCTCTAAAAGATTATAGGAATTGTTTAGGGGTTGTCCCTCAAGAAGTAAGTCTTTTTGATAATACCTTAAGGTACAATATTCTTTTTGGAACAAAAAATTCAGTTAGCGAGAATCAACTAAAAGAAGCAATTAAAATGGCTCGCATCGATGAATTTTTAAAAACCTTAGAAAAAGGATTAGATACAATAATAGGCGAGAGAGGAGTTAAGCTTTCTGGAGGAGAGAGACAAAGAGTAGGTATAGCGAGAGCATTAGTTAAAAACCCTTCAATCCTTATATTTGATGAAGCTACATCTAGTTTGGATGTAGAAAACGAATCTTTGATTAGAGAGTCTATTGAAAAAGCATCTAAAGGTAGAACAACAATAATTATTGCTCATAGATTATCAACCATTAAAGATGCTGACAAGATTATTGTTTTAGAAAAAGGAAAAGTAATAGGGGAGGGAAAACATAAAGACTTATTAAAAACTTGCGAGGCTTATAACAAGATGATTAAAATACAAACAGTAATTGTGGGAGATAATCAATAAAACAAGCATATTAGCTTGTTTTCTTTTTCTTTTTTATATTTTTTGTTTGAGAATTTTTAACCTTTCCTTTTAGTCGGGGAGGACGAGTTAAATGTTCATCTTGTATTATTTCTTCTTTTGTTTTTTTAGTCATATATTATATTTTGAGCTAGTTACTCAAAAATGTCAACAGAAGAATTATTATGGATTAGATGGGCCAGCTATGTGATACATTTAGAACTTTAGATTGGGAGGGATAAGGGAGAATATGGTCAATTTTCCAGTTTTTGGTATAATAGATTAAATTATAATAATCAAACAATATGAAATTTAACCTGAAAAAATTCGTAATTATTTTAATAATTGGAATAGTCGCTTTGGTTTTAATTGGCGGGGGATTTTATTATTTTATTAATAAAAATAACCAACAAAAACAGTTAACGTTCTTAAGGAGTCAGAATAATGTTTATACTAACCTTACACAAGAAGAAAAAAATAATGCGTTATTGGATGCTTCCCGCCAAGGTGATTTAAATCAGGTTAAAAAAGCAATCGAAGCTAGTGCCGACATTAATGTAAAAGATATTAATGGTAATACGCCACTTATAGAGGCTTCTCGTAGGGGACAAAGTGAAATTGTTAAAGCTCTTATTGCGGCTGGCGCCGATGTTAATGCTAGAGACAATGAAGGTAAAACCGCTTTAGTCAATTCTTTTGGAAACGGTGATGACAGCGTAAAAATGGCACATATCCTAACCAGCGAGGGTGCGGATGTTAACATTAAAGACAATAGAGGGATGGTGCCATTAATGCTTACTAAAAATCCTGACGTTATTGATATTTTAATAAAAGTCGGAGCAAGTTGTGAAAATATCTCCATCGGAGATAAATATGGATCAATGTTTGTCAAAAGCGTTGAACAGGTTGTTACAAATAATCGAAATGAATTAGAGATATTGTTGACTGGACCAATTACCATAAGCGGAAAGTATGATCTTTTTCCTCCTTTTGATGAATACTGTATGAGAGATTTTGATTTTTCTTCTGCTAATAAATTGCCACATAACGATCCTTATCGGCCATTTTGTTTTAAAAATAATGACTTTGCGAAGAGTAAATTAGAGTATGAGGCTATGGTTACAATAAAAATAGATAATTATAGATTAAGTTGCCCAAGTAGTGATGTGGATCGAGCAGATTTAATCGAAGTTGATAGTGTGAAGCATCTCTATTAGAGTAAAAAATATGGTAAATAGGGAAGTTTTTGTCGACAAAAATATAATTAACTAGTTAATTAAAACACCCGTATAGATGTTTTAAAATACGATGGGTTGGTTACGGGACATGTTCAGAATTATGAATTGGGAGGGAATAAACAGGGGCATAGAAAAAAGTGGTATTATTTGATAGAATGATATCAATAATAAATATTTCATAAAGTTATGAAACAAGAACAAAACATAGCTTTTATAGACGGACAAAATCTATATAGAGGAACCACATTGACTAATCCTAAGTGGAAAGTTGATCTTTTAAAATTTAGAGAATATTTAACTAAAAAATATAATGTACAAAAAGCTTATTACTTTTTAGGTTTTCTTGATGAAGATTACCAGGATCTTTATGATGAAATACAAGAAGCTGGTTTTATTATAAAATTTCGTGAACATAATTCGGTTATGATCGGCAAGAAGAAAGGAAACGTTGATTCTGATATTATTTTTGATGTTATGAAAAGAATGTATAAAAAAGAATTTTTTGATAAAATAGTTCTAGTTTCAGGAGATGGGGACTATAAAATGTTAGTAGACTTTTTGATTGAAGAGGGTAGACTTAAAAAGATTTTATTTCCAAACAAAAACTTTGCTTCCTCTTTATACAAAAAAATTACCAGAGTATATTTTGATTATTTAATTAATATTAAACATTTAATAGAGAAGAAATAAAAAAAGGGGGCCTTTGCAGGGACCCTTTTGTCTTGATGTTTATTTTATATCACGATATTTATAGACTGTCAATTTCGATGGGTCGGTTACGTGACGCATTCAGAACTTTTGATTGGGAAGAAATAAAGGCCAATAAAGAAAAATTAATTAATAATTTTATTTCTTTTTAGGATCAAGGTATTTTTACAATTGACATTTTATTCAATTTATTGTATTTATAGAATACTCAAAGTGTATCTATTATGCTTTGTTGTTCTTTTAAAAGGTTGTGATAATAATGAGTGATTGTAAAAGAAAAAAATGGTTTGCAGTTCAATTAAAGCCCGTTGGTAGTTTTTGTAATTTAAGATGTGATTATTGCTATGTTCATGCTGAGAAAGCTTATAAATCAATAATGAGTGAGCCTGTTCTTGATTCGGTAATTAAAAAAATAATGAATCAGGATTATCCCTACCCAACTTTTAGTTGGCATGGAGGTGAGCCAACCATGGTTGGATGTAATTTTTTTTCACATGCCGTAGAATTAATGGAGAAATACAAAAAGCCAGGACAAAATTTTTATAATCTAATTCAAACCAATGCAACATTAATTGATTCAAAAATGGCTAATTTTTTCAAGAAATATAATTTCGCAGTTAGTATAAGTTTAGATGGTCCTGAGCATATTCACGGAAGACACAGAAAGGATCAGAGCGGAAGGAATTCTTTTGAAAAGGTTATGGCTGGAGTTGAAAATTTACGTTCAGCAGGGATTAATCCTTCTGTTATTTGCACAGTTTCAAAAGAAAATCTTGCTTTTGTAGAAGAAACTTTTCACTTTTTAGTCAATAACGGATTTGATAAGATAAAATATAATCCCGTTTTTGATTCTGTAGAAGATAATTTTAGCATCAACAATGAAGAATGGTTTAATTATTTAAAAAAAGTTTTTGACCTTTGGTTCGATTTATGTGATTCTAGTATTCAGATAAGAGACTTGGATGAAGTCATCACTTGGATAGGTGAGAAACCTCTGAATTTATGTTCAAGTAATCAGACATGCCTTAATTGGATATCTGTTGATCCTGAAGGAGTCATTTATCCTTGCGAATATTTAAAAACAGACCATGTATATGGGAACATTAAAGACATCGAACTTGATGAAGTCTTTTCGACGAATTCATATAAAAATTTCAAAACGATGTTTAATTATATTCCTCCGAAATGCATGGGATGTGAGTTTTTTAAATTTTGTGGAAATGGTTGCCCTATGATAAGGGTTAAAGATGATAAAATTTCTTTTGATGGTGTTTATGCTTTTTGCGAACAAAGAAAAAGATTATTTTACGAAATAAAAAATGCATTTGACGCATTCGTTTAATCATGATAATAAATATGTGGAGGTGAGATATGTCTAAGAAAGAATTTGTTCAAAACGTTCTTACGGCTGTAAAGAACAGCCAGAAGGAAGCGAAAGCCGATAATTGGCGTGGACGGATTAATAACTGGACAAAGTGTTAGAGCTGGACTAAACAGCTCTTTTTTTATATAATATAAATAAAATTATGATGTTTTCCGTAGAAAAAATAATTACAAAAGATAATTTCGTTTTAGATGGATTATTTTTTAATGCTAATAATAAGGATTTGGCAATAATTTTTATCCATGGCTTTCCTGGAAATTTTTATAAAAATACTAATCTTATAGAATGCATGGAGGAGATTGGTTGTAGTATATTGTCTTTAAATACAAGAGGACACGATATTCTAAATATTATTTCGAAAACAGACGGTAGTTATAAGGTTATCGGTTCGGCCAAGGAAAATTTTGAAGATTGTATATTCGATATAAATGGGGCATTAAAATTCTTGAAAGAAAAAGGATTTAAAAAAGTATTTTTAATGGGTATTAGTTTGGGGGCAGATAAGGCTGGTTTTTATTTATCAAAAAATAATAATAACAAAATGATTAAGGGAGGTATTTTTATTTCACCTGGAAGCAATATATCAATTATGAAAAAGGAATTAGGAAATGATTTTTATAAATTAATGAATAATTCTTTAAAATATGTTCGCGAAGGAAAGGGTAATGAACTGTTATGTGATCCAAGAATGGATTTTCCAGTTTCTTATAAAAGATTTATTAGTTTATATAGTGAAGATAGTAACGAAAATGTTTTTCCCTTCCATGACAATAATTCGGATTTTTGCATTTTGTCTAAAATTCAAAAACCAATATTTATTGCAATAGGAGAAGAGGATTCTTTTTATAATGAACCAAAGGATATAATAAAATTACTTAACAACAAATTAAATAGCAATTTAAATGAAATTAAATTATTCAAGGCAGGACATTCTTTCAATGGAGCAGAGAAAGAATTATTTCAAAAAATTAAATCTTGGTTTAATAAGATTAATTAATTCGCTGGGTGGCTAACGGGATTTGAACCCGTACTAAGACCTTCACAGGGTCCTGTGCTGCCATTACACTATAGTCACCATTTAAAAAACCTTGTGTCCTCGGTGCGAATCGAACGCACAACCTACAGATTAGAAGTCTGTCGCTCTGTCCTATTGAGCTACGAGGACAATTAATATATTAATACCAAAAATAGCCCTAAAAAGCAAGGTCAAGCTTTAGTATCCTCTTTCGTCAATGCAAAAATATGATCCCGAAAGATTGTTTTCTATGTAAACAGGACAAGAAGCGCAACGACATGATTTTTTTTCAATAGAACAAGAGCATTTTTCATTTGCACAAAAAGCTCTTTCTCCTGATTTTTGACAACAATCATTGTAAGAGGGGCAAGCAGCACAAATACATTTATGATAACTAGCTTCGTAATTTGGTTTCATGTTTCTAAATTGTTATTATTATACCTGTATTTTAACATAATTATTTAAAGATGCAATGTGGATTTTCTTTTGACTGAAAGTAAAAAAAATGATATATATTTATTGTCCGGGGCATAGTGAAACGGCTATCACGAGTCTTTTGGGAAGATTTATTCTGAGTTCGAATCTCAGTGCCCCGACTTGAAATATATTGTGCGGGTGTAACTCAATGGTAGAGTGTCAGCCTTCCAAGCTGTTTATGAGGGTTCGATTCCCTTCACCCGCTCCATGAAGAAGATAGCAATCGTTGGAAGCGGTATTATTGGTATATATATCGCTTTACGCCTTAAAGAAAAAGGTTTTGATGTTTTTTTGTATGATAAGAAAAAAGAAGAAGATCTTGGATTTAAGCCTTGTTCTACTTTAGTTTCAGAAAGAATCAAACAATTTCTTTGTTTTTCAGATGATTGTATAGAAAATACGATTAATGTTTGCAAAATTCATTTTCCCAAAAAAACAATAGAACTTCATTTTAATCCAAAACATTTAATTTTAAATAGAGACAAGTTAATTAAAGAACAATTAGTTTTGCTTAAGGAAAGGGGAGTGGAATTAAGGTTAGGAGAAGAGATTAAGTCTATTCCCGTGGAATTTGATTATGTTATTGGCTGTGATGGGCCTTTTTCTATTGTTAGAAAAGAATTAGGATTAAAGGATCCAAAAATGAAAATAGGGATGCAAGTTTTTGTAGATAAAAAAGATAACGCAAATTTTACAGATACATTTCCTATTAAATCAGGCTTCTTATGGAAAATACCAAAAGGAGATTGTGTGGAATATGGAATACTAAGTAAATCTTTAAAAGCCAAAGATATTTTAATGGATTTTTTAAATAAAGAGAACACTGAAGAGAAAAAAGTCTTTGCTGCACCAGTTCCTTTAGGAATGATTTTTTCAAAAGATAAAAGAGTTGCTTTGTGTGGAGACGCAATGGGCCTAACTAAACCATGGAGTGGGGGAGGGATAATTTGGAGTTTATACGCAGCAAGCGCTCTTGTTGAAACTTTTCCAGATTTTAAAGAGTATGAAAGAAAAGTCAGGCAATTTTTTAGGTATAAGATGTTAAAAGGGAGAATGGCTAATAAATTAGTTAATTTTATTGGTTTTTCTTTTCCCTATATAATCCCTTCAAAAATTAATTATGATAATGATTTTCCTGATTTTTTCAAGTCAATTGTCAGTATTTTTTTTTGACAAATAGTTTTGTTGAGGTATAATAATAATAATAAGGATAAATTAAAAGAAATTAATGAAAACTCTAAAGCAATCTTTTACCTTAATTGAAATTCTAGTCGTGATTGTTGTGGTAGGGATTCTTTCTTCATTCATTCTTGTTGGAATGAGTTCTTTTTCTAGAGATGCTAGGGATTCTCAAAGAAAAGCAGAAATGACAAGACTAAGAAACGCAATCTGGTCAGCATCTAATATGGGCGTCAATGGATATCCAACAACTCCAATAATTGGAGCTTCACAATATGCTAATTCAGGACGTATTCAATGCTGTTTAGGTTCAGGAGATACTAATTGTACAAACATTGAATCAGCAATAGGAGGAGCAGTGCCTAAAGACCCATCATTTAAATCTGGAAGCAAAGAGTATTGCTATTTCTACAAATCAGACGGTACTACCTTTGATATTTATACTAAACTTGAAGGATCAGGCTCTGTTTCTCTTTCAGAATCAACTGTTAGTTCTGCTAAAGAAAACCAAGATTGTGGAACAGGCTGGATTAATACAGGTCTTGGTTTTTGTGTTATGCAATACGAAGCAAAAAACGTTGGAGGAATTGCTACTTCCCAAGCAGCAAGTACTCCTTGGGTTTCAATTAATTTGACAACTGCTCAAGCAGCATGTAAAGCAATCGGAGCTCATTTAATTAATAACTCAGAATGGATGGCAATAGCGAGAGACGCAGAATCAGCATCATCAAATTGGAATGGATCTGTAATGTATAGGGGTCACACTGATAATGTTCCTGCTAGTGCTTTAGCTTCAGATGGTATTGATCCATATTATGGTACAGGACAATCTTCTCCTTCTGAACAAAGAAGAACGTTAACTTTATCAAACGGACAAACAATCTGGGATATTGCTGGCAATGTCTGGGAATGGGTTGATTACAGTATTTTAACAACAGAAATGCCTACACCTAGAACAGGTTGGTTAGAATTCAATCAAATCACAAATTGGAGCACTAACTTAGGATATGATAATGTTGGACCAAAAGACAAAAGCAGAACCGGAAGTAATGGAGTAGGCAGAATTTATACTGACCCCGACACTTCTTATTCGAATAATACACCGTATGATAATACTGCTCATGCCTTCGTTCGCGGCGGGTATTGGAGCAATGGCACGTACGCTGGAGCCTTTGCCTTGTCTCTGTACTATTCGCCTGCTAATACGGCTGCGGACATTGGGTTTCGCTGCGCCCGCTAGGAACCTGAATCTAGAATCTAATATCTCTGTCATGGCCAATATATTATATGTATTCGTGGATACAATACGATTTTTGAGAAAAGGAATTAAAAAAGAATAAAATGAGAATAAAAAAGAATGCTTGAAGAAATGATAGTGTATCAAAAAGCATATGATTTGTTGTTTTGGATAAAACCAACAGTAGAAAGATTTACGAGGGTACATAAATATAGTTTAGGGCTAGAATTGGAAAAAGAAACGTTGGAACTTTTAAAATCAATTGCAAGACTGAATATTAAGAAAGATAAAAAGCAAGCGATAGAAGAATGTTTTGTTTGTTATGAAACTGTTAAAATCCTTATCCGTTTAAGTAAGGATTTTAAATTAATTAGTATTAGGCAATACGAATACTCATCAGGATTGATTGTTGAAATTGAGAAAATGTTGTTTGGATTGAAAAAAAGATTTAATTAACTATCTATAGATAGAGGGATAAAGTCGAAAAAAGCAGCCTTCCTTCGCGGCGGGAATTGGAACAATGACACGAACGCTGGAGCCTTTGCCTTGAATCTGAACAATTCACCTGCTAATACGAATACGAACATTGGGTTTCGCTGCGCCCGCTAGGAACCAGTTAGTTTTAACCAGATTTTTTGTTTTTAAGGAAGCAAAAAGAGTGTTTACAGGTTCCAGATTTTATTCCTTCCCAAGTAGGTTTAATCAAAAGGGAAAATATTAAGCCCGTATCCCTGGTCAGTTTTAGTAGTAATAACGAAACATCTGGCCAGGGTTAATAGGCGAATTAAAAATGAAAAGATACAACAATTTATTTTCTCAGGTAATTGATTTAAAAAATATCCATTCAGCATACTTAAAAACAAGAAGAAGAAAAAGATATGCTAAAAAAGCTTTAACATTTACTTATAATTTAGAAAGGAATTTGCTGGGAATTAAAAAAGAGCTATATTTGCAAGATTATAGGCACGGCAAGTATAATGAGTTTTTTGTTTGTGATTCTAAGAAAAGAAGAATAAAAGCTCCTTGCTTTAAAGATAGGGTGGTTCATCATTCTTTATGCAATATTATTGAGCCGATATTTGATAAATCTTTTGTTTTTGATTCTTATGCTTGTAGGATTGGAAAAGGAACACACAAGGGGGTTGAAAGATTAAAGTCTTTTTTAAAAAACGAAAATAATTGTTATTGTTTAAAGTGTGATATTTCTAAATATTTTGACAGCATTAATCACGATATTTTAATGTCTTTGATTAAAAGAAAAATTAAAGACAAGAAAACAATTTGGCTGATTCAAGAAATTATTAGAAGCAGTCACAAAGACGAAGCAGGGAAGGGGATTCCTATTGGGAATCTAACTTCTCAGTTGTTTGCCAGTGTTTATTTAAATGAATTAGACCAATTTATCAAGCATGACTTGAAGCAAGACAGTTTCATCCGATATATGGATGATTTTTTAATTTTAGGGAAAGACAAAAAAGAAATGCATATATTAAAAGATCAAATTAAATTATTTTTAATAAACAATCTTAGATTAAAATTTAACCCTAAAAAAGCAAATGTTTTTCCATTGTTTCTAGGAATAGATTTTTTAGGATACATTTTGTATAAAGATTACGTTTTATTAAGGAAAAGCACGGTTAAAAGATTCTTGAAGAAAATGAAAAACAACATGATGGGTGGAGAGGAAATCAATGCTTGGCTTGCTTATGCTAGACATGCTAATTTTTTTGAGTTAACAAAAGCTGTTTTTACCAAAGGTTGATTAGGAATTGGTATAATAATTATACTAATTCTTAAACAGGTAGTTGGGCTTGACTTTTTGTGTAAAAAGTAGTAATTTATACATAATAAACAAAAAGTGCATAATTTGTTTATTATACATAAAAATATGAACAATCTACTTAATTCAATTATAAGAAAACAAAAGGAATCAATAGAACAAATGCTTTCTCGGGATTATGTTGCTCGTTCTGGTTTTGCAAAAGCCAAAGAGCTTGTAAAAACAGACCTAATAAAGGTAATTATAGGGCCTCGTAGGGCAGGCAAATCTGTTTTAGCGTTGTTGTTATTAAAGGATGTTAAGTTTGCATACTTAAACTTAGATGATGATTCTGTGTGTCAGATATTAAAAGACATGAAAAATTATGACGAGTTGATAGAAGAAATGCTTTCCGTATACGGAAAAACAAACGTTATTTTTTTTGACGAAATACAAAATCTTGATCGTTGGGAGCTTTTTGCTAATAAACTCCACAGAGAGGGATACAATTTAATTCTTACTGGTTCAAACTCTAAATTACTAAGCAGAGAACTGTCTACGCATCTTACAGGAAGATACTTTGAAATAGAGGTTTTGCCTTTTAGTTTTAAAGAATATTTAACTGCTAAGAAATTTGAAATTAGTGATTCATTGTCTGCAAGTTATAAGGGGGAAATATTTAACTACCTTGATAATTATATGTTGAATGGAGGTTTCCCCGAGGTGGTGGTTAAGGACTTAGACGTAAAAGAATATCTTTCTACTTTGTTTGATGCAGTAATTTTTAAAGATGTTGTTAATAGGTACAAGATTAGGTATCCTCAGAAGATAACAAGCATTGGGACGTTTATTATAAATAATGTTGCCAGTGAGTTTAGTTATCGTAAATTATTAGTTCTACTTGATGTTAAGAGTCCAGTGACAATAGAGAAGTATGCCAAATTTTTGCAAGAATCTTATTTAATATTTTTGCTTAACAAATATTCATACAAAACAAAGGATATGTTTGGATTTATTAAAAAGGTTTACGTTGTTGACAATGGGCTAGTTACATCTAAGGCTATTCAGTTTTCAAAAAATAAAGGTAAGTTAATGGAAAATTTGGTATTTGTCGAATTGCTAAAGCGCGGATTTAAATCAAATACAGATTTATTTTATTATAAGACAAAGAGTAATAGGGGTGTGGATTTTTTGATAAAGGAGGGAATAGGGATAGACTCATTAATACAGGTTTCTTATGATACTAATGATCTGGGAACTGAAAAAAGAGAAGTAAGCGCTCTTGTTGAGGCGGGACAAGAATTGAATTGTAATAATTTAATACTAATAACCTGGGACAATGAAGATACAAAAACAGTGGAAGGGAAAGAGATAAAATTTGTTCCTCTATGGAAATGGCTTTTAGAAAAAGATGCATTGATTTAATTGATAAAAAATGGTAACCTTAAACATTAATCTAAAAAAAAGGAGAGGTGCCTGAGTGGATTAAAGGGATGGTTTCGAAAACCATTGTAGAGCAATCTACCGTGAGTTCGAATCTCACCCTCTCCGCTCCCTAATCTTATGTTTTTTAAGAAAAAACAAATTAAGACTATTGATCAAGCAATAGAACATATCAAGAAGCTAGAGGAGAGCATCGAATTATTTAGAGTTGAATTAAATAAAGAAAAAGAGAAAAATAATCTTGCTTTGAGAAAAATGGGACTAATAAGATATAATCCTTTTAAGGATGGTGGGGGAGACCAAAGCTTTTCATTGGCTCTTTTAGAAGATTATGACAATGGATTTGTTTTAACATCAATTTATACTAATGAGGGAGTAAGAGTGTTTATTAAACCAGTATCAAAAGGAGAATCAAAATATCAATTATCAGAAGAAGAATTGCAAGCAATCAAAAAAGCAAAAGAATATTATGGAAAAAAATAAAGAAAATTTAATTAGCCGTCCACCAGTAGTTGTAATTTTAGGCCATATTGATCATGGCAAGACTTCGCTATTAATGGCGATTAAGAACTTTAATATTCTAGAAAAAGAATCAGGAGGTATTACTCAGCATGTCGGAGCTTATCAAATAGAAAACAAAGACAAAAAGATTACATTTTTAGATACGCCAGGCCATGAATCTTTTTCAGCTATTAGAGCTAGGGGCTCTAAAGTAGCTGATATTGCTATACTAGTTATAGATGCTTGCGAAGGGATTAAAAAACAAACCAAGGAAGCAATTAACCATATTAAAGAGTCTGGGATTACTACTATTGTTGCTTTAAATAAAACAGACAAGCCAGAATCTAATCCAGAAATGGTTAAACAACAGCTAGCTAAAGAAGATATTATTGTAGAATCGTTTGGAGGAGACGTATTAAGTATTGAAATTTCAGCTAAAACAGGAAAAGGCATTGATGAATTAATAGATTTAATATTATTAGTCGCTGAAATGAAAGAATTAAAAGCAGATATTGAAGCAAGACCAGAAGGAGTTATTATTGAATCATATCTAGATAATCAAAGAGGTCCAATAGCTACATTAATTGTAGAAAAAGGAATATTGAAAATAGGAGACGCAATTGGAACAAACTCTGCTGCAGGCAAGATTCGTTCTTTAGAAGATTTTCAAGGAAAAGAAAAAAAAGAAATTTATCCTTCAGAACCAGCTGTTGTTACTGGGTTAGATAAAGTTCCAGCAGTAGGAGAAAGATTTTTATCTTATACATCCATAGATGAAGCTAAAGAAAAGATTATTAATAAAGAAGTTTTTGTTAGTAGTTTTAAGTGTGTAGAAACTGATCAGCCAATATTAAGCGTTATTATTAAGGCTGATGCAATAGGTTCTTTAGAAGGCATAGAAGAATTATTTAAAACTTTACCTCAAGAAGGAGTTTGTTTAAGGGTTATCAAGGCTGATGTTGGTAATGTTAATGAAAACGATATTAAGCTTGCCAAAAACTCAAAAAGCATTGTTTATGCTTTTAGGGTTAAAAAAGACAAGACAGCAGAAGCTTTGATTGAAAGAGATAAGGTTAAATTTTTTGAATTTGATTTAATTTATGGTTTAGCTCAGAAAACAAGAGAATTGATGGATAGAAAGATTAAAAAAGAAAAAATTAGAAATGATTTAGGTAAAATGGAAATTTCTATTATTTTTAGAA
The DNA here is from genome assembly GCA_041308625.1 of bacterium. Classification (GTDB taxonomy): domain Bacteria; phylum Patescibacteriota; class Minisyncoccia; order Minisyncoccales; family Minisyncoccaceae; genus Microsyncoccus. The sequence continues at coordinate 29,659 of JBFZBB010000003.1, forward strand.
CAGAGAAAAACAGACAAATTGTTGGTGGGCAAGTAACAGAAGGGGAGGCTAACAGAACAGCAACTATTGAAATTATGAGAAATGGAGAAAAATTAGGAGAAGGAAAGATTATTGACTTACAGGCTAATAAAAAAAGTTTTGAATCTGTTAAAACCGGAAAAGAATGCGCAATTCTTTATCAGGGAAACGAAAGAATAAAAGAAGGAGATGAATTAATATTTTTCAAATATGTGGAGGATTGAAAAGGTTAATGCATTTATTAAAAAGGAATTGGGAGCTATTATCTTAAAAGAAGTGGATATTTTTCCTGATATTTTACTTACCATAACTAGAGTTGAAAGTTCTTCTAATTTAATTGAGGCTAAAGTGCACCTTTCAATTTTACCAGAAGATAAGGCTCAAGAAGTTATTGACTTACTCAAAAGAAAGATATATTTTATTCAACAAGTATTGAATAAGAAGTTGCAAATAAGACCTGTTCCTAAAATAGTATTTATTAAAGAATCAAAAACAGCAGAAGCATCAAGAATAGAGGAATTGTTAAGAGAAATAGACAAGGAAAAAGAAATGTGATAAACTTTTTTTATCATTGGCGTGGTGGCCAAGCAGTAAGGCAAGAGTCTGCAAAACTCTTATACGCGGGTGCAATTCCCGCCCACGCCTCAATGATTTTGCCTGCCTCGGTGCTGGAATTGGCATACAGGACGGACTTAAAATCCGTTGGGCTCACGCTCTTGAGGGTTCAAGTCCCTCCCGAGGCACACAAACTAAAAACCGAGAATTCAATTCTCGGTTTTAGCTTTTTAGTACTTCGATATAGGTTTTAACTGCTCCGAATTGAATTGCTTGTTCTTTTGATGGGAACCAGATATCAACATGATAATATCCTTTTTTATAACTCATCCTGTCTTGAACCACGAATACTTTGTTTCCATATAATTCAGGTATTCTGATTTGTGTTCCAAAAGGAAGTAAATTATTAGCTACAACGCCTTCTGCTACACTAGATCCATTAGCAGTAATAAATGGAGTGTCATCTGTTTCAGTCGGACAAGAGGAGTAAGCAGTAATAACTACGTTAATAGTTTTTTTAATGTTATTTTCGTGGTTTTGGGTAATAGGGTCAGAAGCAAAGGAAATAAAGGATTTTTCTTGAGAATCAAGCCCTTTATTGCTTGTTTCTAGGCCTATAATACCAATAGATATAGTAAATAGGGTTAAACCAACGATAAATATAATATAATTGTGTATTTGTTTCATAAATTAAATGTTTTGTCAAAAATAAAACCCCTTCGCAGGGATGCTCATATATTACCCCAAAACCCCTTTTTTGTCAAAGCTTTTGTCCACAGAGGCTTTTGTTGAAGCAAAAAAAGAAATAAGGTATAATATAAATACACAAAGATTAATTGGAGTTAAAAACTTGCCTTCTTTTTGTTTTTATGATATATAATCTGCATATGCAAACAGAAACATTACAAAAATTAAGTGACGCAATCCAAACTCTAAGAGAAGGGGATCTTGTAGATGCCAAGGTTTTGGCTATCGAAAACAATGCCCTTTATTTAGATATTGGCCCTAGAAAGACAGGTATTATTTATGGTGCAGAATATCAAAATGCTAAAAATGTTTTAAGAAACATTAAAAATGGTGATGTTGTATCCGTAAAAGTGGTTGATTCTGAAAACGAAGACGGTTTTGTTGAAATGTCTTTGAAAGAAGCTGAAAAAGATATGGCTTGGAAGTTAATCAAAGAAAAGAAAGACGAAGACAAGCCATTTACAATAAAAGTATCAAAAGTAAACAAAGGAGGATTATTAACTGAAGTTTCAGGAATGCCAGCATTTTTACCAACCTCTCAATTGTCTCCTGATAAATATCCTAAAGTTCCAGAAGGGGACAAAACAAAGATATTAAGAAAGTTACAATCATTTATTGGAATGGAAATTAAAGTTAAAATTCTTGACTTTGATGAAAAGGGAGGGCAAATCATTTTAACAGAAGAATCTAAAGAAAATGAACAAGTAAAAAAGGTTTTACAAACATTGAAACTAGGGGATAAAGTTAAAGGAAAGATTTCAGGAATAGTTAATTTTGGTTGCTTTATTAAATTTGCTTTACCAGGAAAAACCTTAGAAGAAACAAGCGAAGAAGATTTATTAGAAGGATTAATACATATATCTGAACTTGATTGGCAACTAATAGAAGACCCTTCTCAAATTGTTCAAGTTGGAGAAAAGGTAGATGCAGAAATAATTGATATTTCTCAAGGAAGAGTTTCGTTGTCTTTAAAGAACTTAAAGAAAGATCCATGGAAAGAACTAGACTTAAAGCAAGGAGATTCTATTAATGGAATAGTGGTTAGATTCAATTCTTTTGGAGCTTTTGTACAAATCAAAAGGGAAGGAGAAGATGATGATCAGACTAAAATACAAGGATTAATTCATATTTCTGAATTTGGCACAGAAGCTAAAATGAAAGAAAAGCTAGAAATTAACAAAGAATACGATTTTGAAATCTTAAGTTTTCAACCACAAAGACATTGGATGTCTTTAAGATTAAAATAATATTCAAAAACACACATGAAGAGCCCTCTTCAAGGTCTTTTTAAAAACATTCTTTTTGTTGTTTTTATCTTTTTTCTATTAGGAGCTGTTTTTTCTTTACTAAACATGCCTGTTCAAGAGATTAAGGAAGTTTCAGTTACTCAATTGGTTCAAGATATTAATAACGAAAAAGTAAAAGAAATAAAAGTATTAAGTAACGATGTTACGATAACTTATAACGATGACAGTGTTTTTAAAACAAAAAAAGAAACAGGAGAAAGTTTAGGGCAAGCTTTAAATGATTTTGGAGTAGACAAAGAAAAACTAAAAAATGTTTCTTTTATTTTTGAAGAACCAGATGGAACAGGGGATTGGTTATGGCCCTTGTTGTTATTTGTTGTTTTACCATTTTTAATGTTTGGTTTTTTCTTTTTCATGGTTTTTAAGCAGGCAAAATCAGGAGCAGCTCAAAGTTTTGATTTTACAAAACCAAGAGCTAAAATGTTTGGAGCAGAAGGACATCCAAAAGAAAAGATTACTTTTAAAGATGTGGCTGGTTTAAAAGAAGAAAAAGAAGAAGTTGAAGAAATCGTTGATTTTCTTAAAAATCCTGATAAGTACTTGAAAATGGGAGCAAGGATTCCTAAAGGAGCTTTGTTAGTTGGTCCTGCTGGTTGTGGTAAAACACTATTAGCTAGAGCAGTAGCGGGAGAAAGTAATGTTCCATTTTTCTCTGTTGCTGGATCATCTTTTGTAGAGATGTTTGTTGGTGTTGGGTCAGGCAGAGTAAGAAACTTATTTGCTGTTGCCAAGAAACATCAACCTTGTTTAATTTTTATTGATGAGCTTGATAGTATTGGAAAGACAAGAGGTCCAGCTATAGCAGGGGGCAATGAAGAGAGAGAACAAACTTTAAATCAATTATTAACTGAAATGGATGGTTTTGAACAAAACGATAAAGTTGTAATTCTTGCTGCTACCAATAGACCTGATGTTTTAGATCCTGCACTATTAAGACCAGGAAGATTTGATAGGAAAATAGTTATTCATTTGCCAGACATAAAAGAAAGAGAAGAGATTTTAAAAATTCACTCAAAGAACAAGGTTTTGGGTTTTGACCTTAATTTAAGAGAAGTAGCAGAAAGAACACCTGGTTTTTCTGGGGCTGACTTATCTAATGTTTTTAATGAAGCTGCTCTTTTGGCTGCTAAGAAAAACGCTAAAAGCATTGCACAGCAAGATTTATTAGATTCAATTGAAAAAGTATTATTGGGACCAGAAAGAAGAAGCCATATTATGTCTGAAAAAGAAAAAGAAATTACTGCTTATCATGAAGCAGGTCATGCTTTAGTTGCTGCTTTTACTCCTAATGCTGAACCAGTAAGAAAGATTTCTATTATTTCAAGGGGAATGGCAGCTGGCTATACTCTTAAGGTTCCCAAAGAAGATAGATTTTTAAGGACAAAATCAGAATTTCATGCAGAATTAGCAGTTTTATTAGGAGGATTTATTTCAGAAAAGATGAAATTTAGCGATACAACAACAGGTTCATCTGATGATTTGAATAAAGCATCTCAATTAGCTAGAAATATTGTCAAAGTTTATGGAATGTCTTCTTTAGGACCAACTGTTTTTGGAGAAAGAGAAACAGATGTATTTTTAGGTAAAGAGTTTAGTGAAACTAGAAATTACTCTGAAAAAGTGGCGATAGATATTGACAAAGAAGTAGAAAAACTGATAAAGAATGCTCAAAAACAAGCAGAGAAGATTATTAAAGACAAAAAGCCTTTATTAGAAAAAATTGCTAAAACTTTAATGGAAAAAGAAACCATTGAGAGAGAGGAATTTGAGAAAATTGTCAAAGAAAAGAAAAAGAGTAAGCGTGTGTAGCTCAGGCGGTTAGAGCACAGCTCTTATAAAGCTGGGGTCGATGGTTCGAGTCCATCCACGCGCACTAAATTGTTGACTAAATCGCTCAAATTGAGTAGTATAGATTATGGGCAAGGAGAGCCCTTTTCAAGATTAGGGCGTATAGCTCAGTTGGTTAGAGCGTTACGTTGACATCGTAAAGGCCTCCTGTTCGAGTCAGGATACGCCCACCATAATAAAGATAAGAAAAAAATATGGAAGAAGAAGCAAAGACAGAAACCGTAGAACAAGAAGAAATTGTTTCAAAAGAAGAGCCAGAAGAAAAGGGAATAGTGGAATCCTTTTTAAAACAGGATCTTTCAGAAATTAAACAAGGAGATACGGTAAAAGTTTATCAAAAAATTAAAGATAAAGTAAAAGACAAACCAAGAGAAAGAATTCAAATTTTTGAAGGTCAAGTTTTAGCTGTAAAACACGGAAAAGGTATAAATGCAACAATTACTGTAAGAAAAGTAATTCAAGGGATTGGAGTTGAAAAAGTATTTCCGATTCATTCACCATCAATTGAAAAAATAGAAATAGTAAAAAGAGTAAAGACAAGAAGATCAAAACTATATTATCTAAGAGGAGCGAAAGGAAGGAAAGCAAGATTAAAAATAGTAGAAGACAAAAAAGAAGAGAAAGAGGGCGAATGATGGAATTGGCAGACATCTATGCTTGAGGGGCATAGGGGATTCGTCCCGTGGGAGTTCAAGTCTCCCTTCGCCCACCAAGCCTAAAGGGCGGCTAGCTCAATTGGCAGAGCACTTCGTTTACACCGAAGGGGTTAGGGGTTCAAGTCCCTTGCCGCCCACCAGAGTTTGAAAATTTAATGCCGAGGTAGCCAAGTCGGTCACGGCGAATGTCTGAAAAACATTAGATTCCGGTTCGATTCCGGACCTCGGCACAGTTAAGCGGGCGTCGTATAACGGCTATTATGCAACCTTGCCAAGGTTGAGACGGCAGTTCGATTCTGCTCGCCCGCTCCAGATAACATTAATAATATATTATGAAAATTAATTGGTGTGGAGAAACTTGTTTCGAAATATCTTGTTCTTCTAGTGATAAGGAAGCAATTTTAGTAACTATTGATGAAAAAGGAGACAAGAAATCAAAAGCAAATATTGTTTTGAAGTCTCACGAATTTAATTCTTCTGATTCAAAAAAAGACGATCAATTCGTTATTTCTTCTTTTGGAGAATATGAATCTAAGGAGGTGTTTGTTCAAGCAGTTCCTTCTTTGGATTTGGAAAAAAAGAAGAATATAATATTTTTAATTGAAGCAGAAAACATTAGAGTTTGTCATTTAGGATTATTTGGAGAAGATGATTTAAGTGAAGAACAATTAGAAGCAATTGGAAGAGTAGATATTCTTTTAGTCCCTATTGATGGAGATAAAACAATTAATTTTAAAGAAGCAGAAAAGATAATTGTTAAAATTGAGCCTAAAATAGTAATACCAATGGCATATAAAAAGAAAGAAACCTTAGATGCTTTTTTAAAGATAATGGGAGCAAAAGAAGTTGTTCCTCAAGACAAATTTAGTATTAGTAAAAAGAATATTTCTTCTGACAATGAAAAAGTAGAAATAATAATTTTAGAGTCAAAATAATGGCAAAACAAGAAAAACTAATTCAAGATGTTGGTAAAATTGAAGCAATAGAGATATCTCATGAAATGAAAGAGAGCTATCTTGATTATGCAATGTCGGTTATTGTTTCAAGAGCTTTGCCAGACGTTAGAGATGGTTTAAAACCAGTACAGAGAAGAATTCTTTATGCTATGTATGATATGGGTGTTAGGGCTGACGCAAAATTAAGAAAATCAGCAGCAATAACCGGAGAAGTTTTAGGTAAATATCATCCTCATGGAGATTCATCTGTTTATGGAGCAATGGTAAGAATGGCCCAGGACTTTTCTTTAAGGTATACCTTAATAAAAGGTCAAGGTAACTGGGGTAGTATTGATGGTGATCCTCCTGCAGCTCAAAGATATACAGAATGTAAACTTTCTAAAATCGGAGAAGAATTATTAACAGATATTGATAAAAATACTGTTGATTGGAGTGATAACTATGATTCTACAAGAAAAGAACCTAATGTTCTTCCTTCCCCAGTTCCTAATTTATTATTAAATGGTTCTACTGGTATCGCGGTTGGTATGGCAACCAATATTCCACCTCATAATTTAACTGAGGTATGCCAAGCTTTAATTTATTTAATTGATAATCCAAAAGCAGAAACAGAAGAATTATTAGGATTTGTTAAAGGTCCTGATTTTCCTACTCGAGGAATTATTTATAATCAAAAAGACATTGTTTCTGCATATTCTTTAGGAAAAGGATCGTTTTTAATGAGAGGAAAAGTAGATATTATTGAAAAAGATAACAAAACACAAATAATTATTACAGAAATTCCTTTTCAGGTTGATAAATCAGTTTTAATAACTAATTTTGCTAACTTAGTTCAAACAAAAAGAATAGAAGGAATAAAAGATATTAGAGATGAATCAGATAAAGAGGGGATGAGAATTGCTATTGACCTTCAAAAAGGGGCTATTCCTAAAAAGATTTTAAACTCTTTGTATAAATACACTGATTTACAGAAAACATATCATTTAAATATGCTTGCTTTGGTTAATGGAATTGAGCCAAGGATTCTTAATTTAAAAGATGTTCTTGAATTATATTTAAAACACAAACAAGAGGTTGTGGTTAGAAGAATTACCTATAATCTAGAAAAAGCTAAAGAAAGAGCACATATTTTAGAAGGAATTTCAAAAGCATTAGATAAAATTGATGCAGTAATTGAAACAATTAGAAAGTCAAAAGACAAAGAAGATGCTAAAGATAATTTAGTTAAAAAGTTTAAATTGACTGTTATTCAATCAGAAGCGATTTTGGAAATTAAGTTACATCAACTAGCAAAGTTAGAAAAACAAAAAATAGAAGAAGAGTTAGAACAAAAAAGAAAGGAAATTAAAGAATATATGAAGATTTTGGAAAGTAAAGCAGAGCAAAAGAAAGTAATGAAAAAAGAATTAGAGAAGCAAATAGAACTTTATGGAGACGAAAGAAAAACTAAAGTAGTAAAAAGTAGCCCAGAGTCAATCTCAGAAGAGGATTTAGTTCCTTTAGAAGATACAATAGTTACTTTAACTTACGGAGGATACGTAAAGAGAATAAATCCAGCTGAATATAAAAAACAAAATAGGGGAGGACAAGGAACAGTAGGAATCAAAACATCAGAAGATGATCAGGTTTGTCATTTCATCACTGCTAAAACTCATGATTCAATATTTTTCTTTACTGATTCAGGTAAAGTATTTCAAACCAAAGCATATGAAATACCTGAAGGACAAAAAACAAACAAGGGCAGAGGATTAACTAATTTCTTGGAGATATCTGCTCACGATAAAATTTTATCAGTTTTAGCCTTGAATCTTAAGGGCGGTTCTAAATACTTGATTATGGCAACCAAAAACGGTATAATTAAAAAAACCCAGTTAAAAGATTTTGAAAATGTAAGAAGGAATGGTTTAATTGCCATTAATTTAAAGAAAGACGATTTATTGTGCAGTGTTAAAAAAGGAGGAGATGGAGATGATATTATGATAGCAACCAAGCATGGTCAATCAATTCGTTTTGCTGAAAAAGAAGCCAGATCAATGGGAAGAACAGCCTCTGGAATTAAAGGAATAAGATTAAAAAAAGGAGACGAAGTTATTGGAATGGAAGTAGTAAGAAAAGAAAAACTAAAAGAAAAAGAGTATTTATTAGTTTTAACTGAAAATGGATACGGTAAAAGAACTTTATTGGGAGAGTATAAAAAACAAGGCAGGGGAGGATCAGGAGTAAAGATTGCTAAAATTACTGCTAAAACAGGTGAGTTGGCTAAAATAGAAATAATTGAAGACAAAGAAGATTTAATTGTTATTTCTAAAAAAGGACAAACAATAAGAACAAAAATATCAAGTATTCCTAAACTAGGAAGAGATACCCAAGGAGTAAAAGTAATGAGACTAAAAGAAGGAGACAAGGTAGTAGCAGCTACGTGTTTAATAGAAGAAGCGAGTCAAATAAATTAAATATGAACGAAGAATTTCTAAATCCTAAAAAAGTATTAGAAACTATTCCCCTAAGAGGGGATATGACTGCTTGTGATTTAGGGTGTGGTTCTGGCGGCTGGACAATTCCTTTAGCAAAAATATTAAACAATGGTGTTGTTTATGCTGTTGATATTTTAGAAGAAGCTTTATCTGCTTTAAAGGGAAAAATAGAAAGAGAAAGAATAGGCAATATTAGAGCTATATTGTCAGACATAGAGAAAGGTGTTAGAATTGGAGACAGTTCAATGGATTTTGTTTTACTAAGCAATATTCTTTTTCAAGTTGATAATGAAAAATCTGTCTTAGAAGAAGTAAGAAGATTATTAAAGTCAGATGGAACTGCTTTAATTGTTGACTGGAAAGAAGATAGCCCAATTGGAATGAAAGATAGAAGAGTTTCTTTTGAAAAAACAAGATCAATGATAAATGATTTAGGATTTAAAGTAGAAAAAGAGTTTGATGCAGGTAAATATCATTGGGCAATATTAATTAGGAAATTATGAAAAAAATAATTATATTATCTTTAATTCTAGTTTTCTTTTGTTGTTGCTTTGCTTTTGCTGAAGACACAGCAACCGCCACAGGTATACTTAAAAACCCTCTTACAGGTATAAATAATTTTCAAGAATTAGTTAATAGGCTTGTTGATTATATTTTAGGATTAGGACTAGTAATAGCACCCCTTGTTATTATTATCGGAGGAATTAGTTTTGCAACAGCTGGTGGAGATACAGGAAAAATAGAAAAAGCAAAAACAATGCTTTTATATGCACTAATAGGATTAGCAGTGGTTTTATTAGCAAAAGGCATAATAACAACATTACAAAAGATTGTTGTACTTCCTTCGAATCCATGATATATTATAAAAATAATAAATTATACAATAAATATATGAATTTTAAGAAATTTTTTTCATTATTTGTAGTTATGTTTTTTTTAACAACTCCAGTGTTTGTTTTGGCAGCTTCTTGTAGTGGTATTAATGATATGACAACTTGTAATGCAACGATAGGTTGTACATGGAGCAGTGGAGCATGTGGTACATCTACAAGTGACATCAATTGGGAAGATGAACCAATTTATACAACAATAAAAAATATTACAGATTTTTTTAACATTGTAGGTGGTGCAATAGTTGGTTTGTTTATTATTATTGGCGGTTTTCTTTATGCTAGTGGTGGTGGAAACGAAAAACAACTTAGTACCGCTAAAAGTATGATTACATGTGCAGTTATTGGTTTTGTTATTATAATGTTAGCCAATGTTATTATTGCAACAGTTCAAAAGGTTATTTCATAATTAAAGGTCGTTTCAAATTTAATTTTTAAAGGTCTTATAAATAATAAATAAAACATATAATATGAATAAAAAAATTGTATTATCTTTAATTGCTTTTATTGCTTTGGTAGGAATTATTGTTCCTGTTACTGTTTCAGCTCAAGGTGCTCCTGATCAATGTACAATAGATTTAAATTCAGCTGTTTCTGGATGGACTAAAGCTGTTGATGGATTGGATTGTCCAATAAGTGGAGATTGTCCCTTTGATAGTACTCAATTTGATTGTGGAGTATGCTGTCTATTAAATAGTGTTTTCACTGTTACTAATTGGATTTTTATTTTCTTGATGGCTTTATCAGCATTAATGATCATCGTTGGTGCATTTAATTATGTTACTTCTGCTGGTGACACAACAAAAACAACAGCTGGAAGAAATTACATTATGTATGCAGCAATTGGTATTGCTATTGCTTTGTTCGCAAGAGCTATCCCAGCAATTGTTAAATTGTTGATTGGAATGAACTAGTGTTTTGACATCCGTCGTTGTTTTTGGTATATCCTAAAGCAAGGCGGATGTTTTCATTTGCCGAGGTGGCGGAATTGGCAGACGCGTATGCCTTAGAAGCATATATCTTTTTGATGTGAGGGTTCAACTCCCTCCCTCGGCACATTTATTGTATTAAAAAACTCCCTTGATTTGGGGAGTTTTTGTTTTAGTCTTCAACCTCTATTTTTTTGCTTTTCGCTCTTTCTATTTTAGGCATTCTTATTGTTAATATGCCTTCTTTTACTTTTGCTTCTATTCTACTTGTATCTATTTCTCTTGGTAGTATTATTTCTCTAGAAAATGGTCCAAAGTAACATTCTTGAGTAAAATAGTTTTTATTATCATCTTTTATTGGATTTTCTCTTTCTCCAGTGATTATTAAAATATCGTTTTCTAGACCAATATTTATTTTATTATTCTTTATTCCTGCAATAGCAGATTGAACTATTAATTCTTTTTCTGTTTCATAGATATCAACAACTAATTGACCATCAGTAACTTTCCAGTCTTTAGCATGATCAACGATATTGGTTGTTCCAATTTCAACAGCTTCTTGTTTTTTTGTTTTTTTAAATAATGCCATAAATTATATTTTACAAACACTTTTTATTTTTTTAATTTCTTTTAAAAGGATAAATACCGCAGTTGCAAGAATAAAGAGAATGAATAGGGGATAGTTTCTTTCGTTTTCTGTTCTTACTCCCATTATACCTAATTCTATATAAAAATCAAAAAGACCATGCAAAGAGATAGCTAGAATAAAACCAATTGATATTAAAAACCAACGCAATCTAAAAGCATAGAAAGAAAGTGCAATAAAACAACCAATTAAGCCAGAACATAAGGCATGTAAAAATGTTGCAGTTATGAATCTTGTTATAGAAATAACCAATAATCCTTGGGTAGCAATATTTACCAGGGAATCATTACTAAACACTAAAATATTTTCCAATGTAGCAAAACCAAGAGCAGAAATAATCATGTATAAGGGAATATCAATTGGTTCATCCATACAAGAATGCTTTAAAATAAAGAACCTTACGACAATATATTTAAATAATTCTTCAATAAAACCGATAATAAAAATATATTTTATTATTGTGTATGTTATTGGTTCTAGGTTGGCTAAACCAAGATCTTTGATTAAGGTGAGTTCAATAAAAATAGCAGGAATTGTTGCTATTATGCCATAAACAAAGATTTTTAGTATTTGTAATTTAGGTTCAGGAAGTTTATCTTTTCTTAAAAAGTAAAAAAGCCAAATTAGCCCAGGGGCAATAGCGAATAAAAAATATATTAAGATATTGTTAGTCATTAATATTTAAATTGGAATTAACTTTTAATTTATTCCATTTTACTTCTTTTTTAGAATATTTTCCAGTAAAAGCAATCATAGTTGCATTATCCATTGAAAATTTAAACTCAGGGAATAAACAATTATTTTTAAATTCTTTTTTAAATCTTTTTCTTAGTTCTTTGTTGGCTGATACGCCTCCTCCCAAGATTATTGTTTTAGCTTTGTATTTATTAAAAGCTTTGATAGTTTTTTTAAGTAAAACATCAATTACAGCATTTTGTATTTCGTGAGCCATTTCTATTTTATAGTTTTCTGGAATGTTTTTTATCTTTTTTGTTTCATAAAGAACAGCAGTTTTGAGGCCTGAAAAACTGAAATCAAAATTGTTGTCATTAATCATTGGCCTGGGTAATTTTATATTATATTTTGCTTTTTTAAATTTGCTAGCATATTTAGCTATATTAGGTCCTCCTGGATATTCTAATCCTAATATTCTTGCTGTTTTGTCTAAGCATTCACCAGCTGCATCATCTCTTGTTTCACCAATTACTTTATATTTACCTTTTTCTTTTATTAATATGAGTTGAGTGTTTCCTCCTGAAACAATTAAAGCAATCGCAGGATATGTGGCTTTGTTTGTTATTAGGCTAGCCATAATATGGCCCTCAATGTGGTTTATTTTGACTATGGGGAGGTTAAAATAGAAAGAGAGTGCTTTGGCTAGGTTAACACCAACCCAAAGGCAGGGCTCAAGTCCTGGGCCAATTGTAACAGCAATTTTATCAATTCCTTTTATTTCATAGTTTTCAAGGAATGATTTTAGATTATTAAATAATTCAGGGTTTCTTTCTAGTATTTTTTCAACTTTTGCTATTTTTCTATTATCGATTGTTTTTGTTTTAATTAATGATTTTGATTGTTTTAATCCTTTGATTAATAGGGGAACAATGTTTGCTTGATGTTCTCTTTTAGCTAAACTAGGAAAAACTCCTCCATATTGGGCATGTATCTTTTCTTGAGAGGAAACCAAGCTAGACAATATTTCATTGTCTTCAATTACACTAATGCAGGTATCGTCACAACTTGTTTCAATTCCTAATATTTTCATGCCTTTATTCTAAGGGAAAATGTAAGTTTTAGCAAATATATTGCCTTTTTTAAACAATTCTGGTATATATAATTCATTAAGGCCCTATCGTCTAACGGTCAGGACATCAGATTTTCAATCTGGTAATCAGGGTTCGATTCCCTGTAGGGTCACAATGGAAGATAAATACTATCTTAAAATTGCAACAGCTTCGGACCTAAAAAACGAGAAAGAAAGGCGAATATACCGTTTTTTTGAAATGTTTACTGGTTTAGCAAGTTTATTTGTTTTATTTCTTGCTGTTTTTATGTCTTTTAAGCTTCCTGTATGGGTTGCTTTTTTTATCATTATTTATGATGTGTATTGGCTTTTTAGGACTATTTATTTTTATTTCCACCTTAAGTATGGATATGATCAAATGAGAAAAAACGAAAGAGAAGATTGGATATCTAAATTAGAAACACTAAAAGTTAAAAATGGATTAAATGTTAATTCGTGGAAAGAGATTTATCATTTAGTAATATTACCAACTTACAAAGAACCATTTGAAATAGTAAAAGAAACTTGTGAGCATTTATTAAAAACAGATTATCCAAAAGATAAAATGATAGTGGCTTTAGCTTGTGAAGAAGCAGATAGAGAAAACGCTGAAATAATTGCTGAAAAAATTGAAAAAGAATACGGAAACAATTTTTTTAAATTTCTAATTACTTGGCACCCAAAAGGATTAGAGGGGGAGTTGGCTGGTCATGGATCAAATGATGCTTGGGCAGGAAAAAGAGCAAAAGAATTGATTGATGATTTAAATATTTCTCACGAAAGAGTTATTGTTTCTTCTTTTGATATTGATGCTTGGGTTTATCCTAAATATTTTAGTTGTTTAACTTATTACTATTTAACCATTAAAAAACCATTAAGAACAAGCTATCAGCCAATTCCACTTTATCTCAACAATGTTTGGGAGGCACCATCAATTTCTAGGGTATTTTCTTTTGCCTCTACTTTTTGGCACACCATGAATCAGGAAAGACCAAATAGCTTGGTTACTTTTTCTTCTCATTCAATGAGTTTAAAAGCTTTAATTGATGTCGGTTTTAAGCAAACTAATGTTATTTCAGATGATTCAAGAATTTTTTGGCAATGTTTTTTTTATTATAATGGAGACTATAGGGTACAACCTCTTTATTATCCTATTTCAATGGATGCTAATTGTGATAAAAACCTTATAACTACTTTGAAAAATATTTATAAACAACAAAAAAGATGGGCTTATGGAGTAGGAGAAATTCCTTATTTTCTTTTTGCTTGCATTAAAAATAAAGCAATTAATTGGAAAAAGAAATTAACAATGGGCTTTGAGTTAATAGAAGGACATATCTCGTGGGCAACTTCTTCAATTCTTATATTTTTATTGGGTTGGCTTCCACTATATCTTGGGGGGCAAGAATTTGGACAAACTTTATTATCACATAATTTACCCAAAGTAACTAGTGGAATACTAACAATAACAATGATGGGTTTATTGGTTTCTGTTTATATGAGCATGCTTTTATTACCCAAGAGCCCTGATAAGAAAAAAAATATATTTATGATTTTTGAATGGGCTTTAATTCCTTTTGTCATGATATTTTTTAGTGCATTTCCAGCTCTAGATGCACAAATACATTGGTTAAGAGGAAAATACATGGGTTTTTGGGTTACTCCTAAAACAAGAAAATGAAAAAAATGTTAATTATATTTTTAATACTGCTTCTTATTATTGATGTTTATTTTGAAGTTAATTTTCCAAGAATTAACGAAATTTTAATTGAAACAGATAAGATAAAAGAAGAAGTTAGAATTATTCAGATTTCTGATTTACATAATAAAAAAGTAGGGGATGATTTTTTCGATAAAGTTAAAAAACAAAATCCAAATATTATTGTTTTAACAGGAGATTTAATTGATAGAAAAACAAAAGATTATTCTTATGTTTATTATTTTATTGAGCAATTAATAAAAATTAATGTTCCTATTTATTATGTTTCAGGAAATCATGAGTTAAGTCATAATGATGTTAAAGTTTTTGAACAAGAAATATCTAAAAGAGGAGTAATTCTTTTAGACGAAGATAGTGCTACCTATAAAGAAATTAATATATATGGATTTGGATATTATTCTAAATTTGAAGATACAGAATTAAATAATGATTTTTTTTCTTTGGGTTTAGCTCACAATCCAATGGATATAATTGAAAAAGGCATAGACTTTGATTTAATTTTATCAGGACACACCCATGGTGGGCAAGTAAGATTTCCTTTTATTGGAGCAATTTTTATTCCTGGTCAAGGATTTTTTGCTAAATATGACAAAGGATTATTTGATGTTAATTCCAAAACAAAATTATATATTGATAGTGGTATTGGCAATACTTTTTTACCAATTAGATTTTTGAATAGAAGTCAATTTAGCTTAATTAGAATTTATTCTAAATGAATTTTTTCTTCAAAAACTTCTAGTCTTTTTTTAAGTGTTGGGTAGCTTTCTAGTTCAGAGTCTTTTTGCAGTATTTCTTGTGCTGTTTCTTTTATTTTTTTAACAATGTTTTCATCTTGAAGTGAAGACATGGCGAAATCCGGTAATCCCCATTGTTTTACACCAAAAAAATCCCCAGGACCTCTTAATTTTAAATCTATTTCTGAAAGTTTAAATCCATTATCATATTTAATCATTGCTTTTAATCTTTCTCTTGTGGTGGCGCTAGGGGAACTGGTTAATAGAAAACAATATGATTGAATGTCGCTTCTGCCAACACGACCTCTAAATTGATGTAATTGAGACAGTCCAAATCTATCAGCTCCTTCAATCATCATGACAGTGGCACTGGGGATATCAATACCCACTTCAATTACAGAGGTTGAAACTAAAATATCAAATTTTTTTAATTTAAAATTTTTCATTATTTTTTCTTTTTCTTTTGGTGTCATTTTTCCATGAAGCATTTCTATTCTTAATTTTGGAAAAACCTCTTTGGATAGTTTTTCATATTCTTCTTCAACGGTTTTGATTTCAATGTTTTCATCTTCATTGGCTTCTATTCTTGGACAAACAACAAAGGCTTGGCCACCTTTTTTAATTTCATCTTTAATGAATTGATACATTTTAAGTCTTTCTTTTTCAGTAACTATCTTTGTAATAATTTTCTTTCTTCCTTTGGGTAGTTCGGTTATTAAAGATAGATCTAAATCTCCCCAAAGAGTTAAAGCTAAGCTTCTAGGAATTGGTGTCGCAGTCATTGAAAGAAGATGGGGGATTTTATTATTTTCTTTTTCTAATAAGGCGGCGCGTTGTCTTACTCCAAATCTATGTTGTTCGTCAACAATAACTAAACCAAGATTTTTAAAAACAATCTTTTTTTCTTTAGTTTTCTTTTTTGGAGCAATTAATGCTTGAGTACCAATAAGAATATCAATTTCTCCTTTTTGTGTTTTTTCTAGTATTTTTTGTCTTGATATTTCAATTGTGTCTGATTTTAGTTTTTTTGAATAATATTTATCTTCTTTTCCAGTTAAAAGCCCTATATTAATGTTAAAATCCTTTAAGAGGTTAAAGAACGTTTTAAAGTGTTGTTTGGTTAGTATTTCTGTTGGAGACATTAAAACTACTTGTTTTTTATCTTTAACAGCATTGATTGAAGCTAAAACAGCAACTACTGTTTTTCCAGAGCCAACATCTCCTTGTAAGAGCCTATTCATTGGATAATGTTTTTCAAGGTCTTTCAAAATATCAAAACTCGCTTTTTCTTGATCTTTAGTAAGCTGAAAAGGGAGAGAAGAAATAAATCTATCAATGACTTGCTTGTTTATTAATATTTGTGGGGCTGTTTCTTTTTGGTTCTCAATTTTCTTTTTAGAACTAAAAAGAGAGATAAAGAAGATATTTTCGAAAGAAAATCTTTGTTTTGCTCTTTTAGCTAACTCTAGAGAATCAGGAAAGTGTATTTGGTAGAGAGCGTCTTTTAAGCTTAAGAGATTATGTTTGGTTATTATTTCTTCTGGTAAGGTTTCTGGTATTTTATTTGTTATTTGTTTAAGAATAGGATTAATAATATATCTGAAATATTTTGAAGTTAATCCTTTTGTTTCAGCATATATTGGAATAATTCTTCCAGCATGTTTTGTTTCAGTATCTTTTATTTTTTCATAAGTAGGGGAGTAAAGGTAAATATGATTATTTTTAATAACTGCTTTACCAGCTAAAATGACTTCATCGTCTTTTTTTAAATTATTTACTATGTATGACTGATTAAACCAAACTACTTCAATGGAACCAGTATTGTCTTGAACAAGAGCAGTGACCACAATCATTTTTTTGATCCAAGTTTTTTTAGTTTCAATATCTATTATTTTTCCCTTAACACAGTTTTCTTGATTGATTTTTATATCTTTAATGTCAGATATCTTAGAAAAATCTTTATAGTTTTTAGGGAAATTAAATAATAAATCAGCTAGAGTCTTGATTTTTAGTTTTTTTAGTCTTTTTGCAAATACTGGTCCAATGTGAGGGATTGTTTCAATTGAATCTCCTAATTTCATATATTGTGCCCTCGAGAGGAGTCGAACCTCTATCACAAGCTCCGCAAGCTTGCATTCTATCCATTGAAATACAAGGGCTGTGAGTAGATATTAGCAAATTTATGGTTTTTTGCAATCAAAGTTTATACTGTCACAATTTTCTTCATAGCCCATAAATCCAGCTGAATCAATACACCATGTTTGGTTAAGATTAAGGGTTTTTTGAATGCAGTATTTTGCATTAGCTCCTTTTTCGTTGTTGATTTTGATGATTAAAGTACCATCAGAATTATTTTGTATGTTTTCACAAAGAAGATATCCACCAGTACTGTTTTCAAGGAATGTTTTAGCAAGAGATTTATCACAATCAATATTATCAATGATTTTATTAGAATATTGATCACTTTCATTTTTATAGAGCTGTGCAATTGTTCTTAAGTTGTCCATATAATTCTTAATGCTAGAATCTTTTGTTTCAAGTGTAGTTAATTCTGTTTGATAAATTATGAAGGGTTCAACTAATTCTTCAATGTCTATTGATTCTTGAGGCTCAAAAGCATTAACTGGTTTGTTTTGATTGTATATATTGGTTGTAAGTTGAAAATTAATACTTCCATTGGTTGTTCCTTCTTCGCTTGCTGTTAGTCCTTCTATATTAATATCAAGAAATATTTTGTATATAAGGTTATCTTTTTTTCCAATCCATATTTCACAGCTATTTACATTAATATATTTATTAATGTCGTCTTGCGTTTGAATTGTATTTAAGATTTTATCTTTATCTAGTTCTATTCCATAGTGATAAGTATCTATTTCTAATATTTTTTCACCAGGCAACCTCTTTATGGTTTTAATTATTTGAGGATTTTCTTTGATCAATTTTAAGGTATCTGTTTTTAATTGCACTCCTTCTTGGATTTTATTTTCCATCGCCATTACTTTAATCCATTTACCAGTAACTAAATTAATAAATTCTTGATGAATACTATATCCGTATTTTTCAAAAAAACTATAATCAATATCATTTATTCTTCCATATAATGTTTTATCATTGAAAAATAATTCAATGTATCCGTTTTCATTAATTTTTGACAATAAAACCCTTGCTTTTGCATTTTCTATGTCTGAATAATCAAAAGAAAAAATAGTTTTTATCGTGTTTTCTTTTTCTATTTTTATGTCTGAACCTTGATTAATTTCTTCTAGCAAATCATCACTAAAGCTTATTTTCAATTGACTTTCAGTTTCAGCACTTTTAACATTTAAGGAGGTGTCTAATGCTTTAGATAAAACAAGTAAAGGTTCTTTTGTATAATAATAGGCAAAAGCAGCACCGCCAATTAGAAAGAGAATTATAAAGATAATTATAACGAATCTTTTTTTAGATGGTTTTTTTCTATTAATATTTTCTTGAATCGGTTCGGTTGGTTTAGTAAAAGATTTTTCAGGTTCTTGGATAGGGGATTCTACTTCTTCTCGCAAATAAGGTTCTAAAACAGGAAAACCATCTTGAGTTTCAGAGCTTGTTTCTATTATAGGAGATTCTTTAATCTTTAAAAAGTTTTCTTCTTTTTCTTTTGGCAATGTTTCAGTGGGCTCTTCTTTTATTTCGATTTTTAAATAATCAAAAGCTTCTTCAATTAATTCTTCTTTCCATCCGTGACCTAAAAGAATTCCTTTTATCTCTTCCACAGATGATCCTTTCTCTAGTTTTTTTTGAATATAATTTAGAATATCTTGATTTGGCATATAGATTTTTTTAATTTATATATTTATATAATATCATAATTTTAAATTTTATCAAAATTAAAGTGTCGATATTTTTTTAATTATGTGATACTTATTAGTAATGGACAAGGCATTTATACCACAATTGAATTTTTTAAGGTTTTTTGCGGCAATAGCTGTTGTTATTTTTCATTTTGGTAGGTGGAGCTATCCGTTTAATCACGTATTAAATAATTATGCCTTAATAATGAATATAGCGGTGAGCTTCTTTTTTGTTTTGTCAGGGTTTATTATGGTAATTAATTATAAAAATTTAAAAATATTTTCATGGGAAAATACTAAAAGTTTTTATATTAAACGAGCTCTTCGGATAATTCCTTTATATGTATTTGCCTTATTTCTAGTGTTTTTTTTATCAAAAGATACTTATTTGAAACAATTAATAGAGGGGTTGTTTTTTATACAGGCCTGGATTCCTGTCGATGCTTTGAGTCTCAATTTTCCTGGTTGGTCTCTTTCAGTAGAAATGTTCTTTTATCTTTTATTTCCTTTTGTTTTTCCTTTAATAGTATCAAGAAAGAATACACTAAAAGAAACATTTGTTTTTTGGTTGATAAGCAATTTAGTGGTTATATTTTTGTGTTTTGGCTTAGATCAAAATAATTTAATCATTAATTATTTTACGAAGTACTTTCCTTTATTTCATTTAAATCAGTTTTTAATTGGAATTGTTGCGGGACTATATTATCTTAAAGGAATTAAAAAAGGAAATATTCTTTTCTTTTTGTCTTCGTTGTTTTTAATTTTTTATTTACCCTTTGTTTCAAAAGGATTAATTGCTATTGCTCATCATGACGGTCTCCTTGCTCCTATTTTTGCTTTGTTAATAATTGGCGCTGCTTCTTCAGTTAGATTAATTGAGAAAATATTATCATGGTCGTTGTTTGTGAAAGGAGGAGATGCTAGCTATGGAATATATATCCTTCAATTCCCAATTTATATTGCTGTTTATTATATCTATGATTTTTTAAATATTTTTTCTTTTCTTAAAGAAGAGGGCAGATTTTATACTTATCTTCTAGTTCTTATTTTTTTATCTTATTTATCTTCAAAAACATTCGAAATATGGATTAAAAAATATTTTTTAAAAGTTTTTTCTAGAAAAAAAGAGGGACTTTAAGTGCTTGATTTAATGGTTTTTTAGTTGTAGGATTGATATATGAAAAAAATATATTTAGATAATGCAGCAACAACCCAGATTGATAAAAGAGTTTTAAGGGCAATGACGCCATATCTTACGTATAAATATGGGAATCCTATGTCTTTGCATTCTTTTGGGAGAGAAGCATTGAAAGGAATAGAACAGGCTAGAGAAAAAATAGCTAATTTTTTCAATTGCGAAAAAGAAGAAATATATTTTACTTCAGGTGCCACCGAATCAAATAATTGGGTAATTAAAGGTGTGATTGAAGTTTCTAAACAAGCAAAACCACATATTATTACTTCTTCAATTGAGCATCATTGTGTTTTAGAATCTTGTGAGAATGTTGATGCAGAAATAACATACATAAAGCCAAATAAAGAGGGGGTTGTTTCTGTTGACGATATTAAAAAAGCAATAAAGAAAAATACAGTATTGATTTCAATAATGTATGTTAATAATGAAATTGGAACAGTCCAACCAATAAAAGAAATAGCAAAAATTAAAGGAAGTATTTTATTCCATACAGATGCTACCCAAGCAATCAACTATTTCGATTGTAATGTTAAGAAATTGGGGGTAGATTTTCTTTCTATGTCAGGGCATAAGATTTACGGACCTAAGGGAGTAGGATTATTGTATATTAAGAATAAATCTTTAATTTCTTCAATTCAACAAGGAGGAAGCCAGGAATTAGGTTTAAGAGCTGGAACACATAATGTTCCTGGAATAGTTGGTTTAGGAAAAGCGATAGAATTAATTGAAAAAGATTATAGCAATATTTTACAATTAAGAAACTATTTAATTTCAAGAATATTAAAAGAAGTTCCTTTGTCTAGTCTTAATGGTTCATTGAAACATCGTTCTCCTAACAATGCTAATTTTAGCTTTAAAAATATTGAGGGAGAAAGTTTATTATTTTTATTAGATAAAGAGGGGATCGCATGTTCTACTGGTTCTGCCTGCTCTACAGGATCTTTAGAAGCATCTCATGTATTATTAGCCATTGGTTTAAGTCCAGAGCAAGCTCACGGTTCTTTGAGAATAACTTTAGGAAAATATATTACAAAAAAAGAAATAGATATTGTAATAGAAAAAATCAAAAAATCAATTAGTAAATTAAGAAAATTATCAGGTAGTGTTTTAGAAGAATATGAGCAATTACAATAAAAAAGTATTAAAATATTTCTTAAATCCTAAAAATAGGGGAAAGATTAAAAAGGCTGATGGAACGGGTATGGTCGGTAATCCTGTTTGCGGAGACTTAATGAAAATATATATTAAAGTTTTTAAGAACAAGAAGGGAGAGGAAATAATCAAAGATATTGGCTTTGAGACTTTGGGTTGTGTTGCTGCTGTTGCTTCATCTTCAATTACAACAGAAATAGCCAAAGGAAAAACACTAAAGCAAGCATTAAAGATAAGTAGAGATGATATTGTTAAAGAATTAACTGGTTTACCTAAAGAAAAAGTGCATTGTTCTGTTTTGGCTAATCAAGCCTTAAAAAAAGCAATAGAAAATTATTATTCTAAGCTACCAGCTTCCACCACCACCTCCTCCAAAACCTCCTCCCGCTCCACCTTCACTAAATCCACTACTTCCACTAGAAGCAGGAGTCATTGAACTTATTCCTGAGTTTGAAAAACTTCTCAAATCATTAATGAAAACAAGAGGAACAAAAGAATTAAAGCTTTTATCATTGTACCATGTTGGGGAATAGGTTAATGATTCAAATTGCTTGGCCCATTCTTTTTCTAAACCAAAGATCATTGCATAGGGAAGTAGGGTTTCAAAGTGTTCAGGGGTTTTTGCTGGAGCATTGTGAAACTTTATTCTTTCTATCTCAGCTAAAGAAATATACTTTTTAAGACCTAGTAAATATTCTTTTGCCTCAACTCCTTTTGGGGATTTTTTAGGCATTATTATTCCAAAAATAATAATTATTAATCCAGTTGTTAAAATACACATAATGCCAATTATACCAAACATGCTCTCAACTATTGGAGACAATAACATCAATAAAATACCAATAATAATATATGGAGTTTTAACTTTAGAAGGATTGATTTCAAAATATCCCTTATTTGTTAATGATTTATTGATTTTATCGCCTAATCCTCTTATATTTTCTAAGGTTACCTGAGACAATAACGATTCTTTAGCGTCTGCAAAAATATCAGACAATAAAGCTTTTTCCGTTTCATTTAAAAGACCATCGGAATCTTTAGTTTTGATTAAGAGATAATCTATTTTGTCAAATACATGTTTTTTTTCTTGTTTTTGTATTTTTATGTATCCTTTAATTGCTAAGTTTATTATTTCAGCTGGAATATTTCTTATATCGTAATTTTCATTTATTAAAGTTGCTGCTTCAAGAGGGGAGAGATCTTTTATTGGTTCGTATTGAGCTATAATAATACCTTTTCCTTCTGGATCTCTTCCTTGTTTAAGCCATTTAATAAAAAGGAAAATAAAGACCAAAAAAGGAAGAAATATTATTATGTTGTCTAGTATTTTATCTTTAATATCTTCTATTATGCTTGGCTCACTTAATATTCCTTTTGGTACACTAACAACAACAGTTAAATATTCTTGAGGAAATAAAGTTTGATCATGAATTATTTTTAGCTGGTTTCCTTGCTTTTCCACTAAACATTCTTTTTTATTTCCTAATGTTCCATAATAGCAAGTATAAATAGTGTTATTGTTTTCAGGGACATTAATTATAACTGATGATTGTTTTATGTTAATTGTCCAGTTTCCTCCAATAACATTCCAATACAACTCGTCATAATCATTAAAATAATTAATCGCCTTTTTAACTTTATAGTTAATGATATATGTTTTTTGCCCAGACACATATTTATTACCATCTCCTATTTTTATTCTAAGATTATTGTTTTCTGTGCTTGTTGAAAATTGATAATTAACTCCTTTTTCATCAAAAACAGAAACATCGCTTATTCTAACAGTATATGTTCCTCCTCTAGCACTATACTTATATGGAATATCTCTAAAAATACCGTGTCTTTCTAAAGAGTCAAAGTCATAAAGTATTTTTTCTTGAACACTAATGCTTGCATCAGTGTTAATAGTAATGTTTGTTTCGTAGCTTTGTATTTCCTCAGCTAAAACAGGGGAGACAATAAAAAACAAAGAAATTAATAGAAATAAAGCTTTAATATTCATTACTATTAATATATCAAATTAAGAAAAAATAGGCAAAAGCCTATTTAAATGCGGAGGGAGAGGGATTCGAACCCCCGGTAGGTTGCCCTACAGTAGTTTTCAAGACTACCCCATTCGGCCGCTCTGGCATCCCTCCGTAAATAAGAGTATAGGATAAGAATTAAAAATATTCAAGCTTGTCCTTTTATTTCTTTTTTTAGTCTTTCTAAAAACTCTTCACAGAAAACCATTCTTTCTTTGTATATTTCTTTTGCTTTTTCAGTATAAAGTTTATCTCCCAATCGTTTTGTCTTGTTTTCATATTCAATTTGTACGCTATGTTTTGTTTTGTCTTTGATTTTGCCATTAATTTTTCCACCTAAGTTATCTTTTATGTATTCATCAATATTAACCTCTGTGTAAATTTTAGCGTTATTTCTACCAACCCAGATAAAACCACGAGCAATAGAAAGAGCACCGCAACTATCAAGCTTATCAGCATCAAATAATATTTGAGCTTCTCTTGTTTTTGGTTCTTGGTTGTTTCTAAACCTATGAGTAAGAATGCAGTGTGTAATTTTTTGTATCTGTTCTTCTGGAAATTCTAATTTTCTAAGAATTGTTTCTGCTTTTTTAGATCCCAATATGGCATGATCAGTATTTCCTGTTGGATCATTATCTTCCTCTACTCTAGCAATGTCATGGAGTAGGGCAGATGCTTTTAAAACATTTAAATCCACTGATTCATCTTGAGCTAATTTTAAACAAGTATTGTATACTCTTTTAGAGTGTTCTAAGTCGTGAGCAGAACAAGATAATTCTTTTTCAACAATGTTTTTAAGTTTTTCTAGTTTTTCTTCCATGTTATTTATTAGTTACTTTTTTATAGAAAGAAACCAATTGTTCGGCCATTTTCTCGCTTCGAAATTCATTAGCAGTTTCTTGGGCTTTTTCAGACATGTATTGACGAAGCTTATTATTTGAAAGAATCGATTCTATACGAGTGATAGCTTCTTTTTGACTAGTAACAAGGTATCCATTAGATCCATCTCTAATTATTTCTGGAGCAACCCCAACTGGATAAGTGACAGGAATAAGCCCTTGAGACATTCCTTCAATCAAGCTTAATGAGAATCCTTCATATCTTGATGGTAAAAAAAGAATACTACCTTTTAGATTTTTTAAAATATTAGGAATTAAATCTTTTTTAAAATTAACAAACAAATCGTGTTCTCCAAAGCTAGAGCGAAAGTATTCTTTTAACTTCTTATTAGTTGTCATGCAAATTGTAGTTTTTTTAACTTTTGGAAATCTCTTGTAAAGATGAATTAATCTGTCTACACCCTTTAGTTTTAAGGTAAAAGAATCTCTACCTAATCTTCCCAAGAAAACAATTTTTGGTTCTTCAACAATTGGATTGTTGTTTTCTTCGAACCAATAATCTTCAATAGCATTATGAATAATTTCAATATTTTTTTCAGGAACATTCATTGCTATTCATTCTTTTTTTACATTTTGAGAAACAGCAATAATTTTTTTTGCTCTTTTGGCAACATACTTTTCTATTTCAGCGATATCTCTCATCGGGCGTCTTGTTTTAACATTTAATTCAACGATTTTTTTCTCTCTTAATTCATACCATGTTTTTTGAGTTTCTTTATCAATGTTTTTTGCTAGGGGAGTGCAGTCTAAAAAACCTTGAGTAGTGGAGCCAAAATGACTAACTACAGCAATACTATTTGATGCTAAAAATGGAAGCGGGGTGTAGGTGGTACCCTGAACTAAGTCATATTTTAAAATATCGTTTCTTTTTTCTAATAAAGAATAAAAAAAGAGAATATTAGCTAGTCCCTTTAAGTGAACAGGAGATTCTGTCAAAGGTGTTTTAGGGTAAAAGTTTTTTACGAAAACGCCATGTTTTTTCAACTTAACGTTAATTAAGTCATTTATATAGTGAGCACCAGTGGCTATTTTTTTGTCACTATGAATAAAAGCTATTTTCATAATAATTTGAGTTTATTAATCTGGCGGAGA
>JBFZBB010000004.1:0-4296 GCA_041308625.1 bacterium
TTAATACAATAGTCACTAACATATTAACACTCATTCTATTATTTCCTTTCTTGTTATAATACATTGGTTTTATTTTTTTACCAAAAAATTATACCTGTAAACAACCAGGTATAATTTTCAAATCATATTAAATTTTTTCAGACAACCAGTCTGCTAGTTTTACAACGACTTTTGTGGCATCCTGAATTACTTTCATTATCATTATCGCTTTGTTCATTTTTTTACTCTTTCTTAGATTTACGGCGAGAGCAAATTCTAAATGCAGCGTCTACAAGTCCTATTGCAATTCCTACTGCGATGCTTTCTACAATGGTTAAATTGTCGGTATCAATATAGTCATCATAATAGAAATCATTTTCTTCTTCTCTTGATTCTTCTTCCATTGGTTTTGCCCTTTCTTTACATTAAGATCATTTTTAATTTACGTATTTTTTCTGCCTGCTCTGAATTATTTTCTTTTTCTTTTTTTCTTGTGAATTGCCTTTTAAAGATTTCCACAATAGCTTCACCAATAGCTTCACCAACATCATGACATGCCTGCTCATATTCATCCATATGGCGGCAGCAACAACTACAATGGCTACATTCATCTTCATCACACTGTTCTTTATATTTTCTTTGTTTTTCTTGCTGCTCTGCATACTCCCTTTCTTGTTCTTCATAATAATCTTGATCATCGTCATCGTATCTTCTTGTCATGGTGTATTTCCTTTATAAAAGAGGGTTAGTATTTGATATTCACCTATTAATATATATAGATCTTTGTAAATTTAAAACCAAAAAAATAACATCATAGGGGGTATAAATGAATATACCCCCCTATGATTATCAACACTTCAGATTTTTGTTATTCCTTTTCTTTTAAACCAATAACTTCTTTGTTTAATTTTGTTAAATGAAATACCATGCTCTTTCGATATTTCCTTTAGATCTTCATTGCTCTGAGCTTTAAGAATTTTATCATCAATTTCAGGAGTATATTTTCGTCTGGTACTTCTCCTTATGATAAAATCTGATTCCTTTGTTTCTGTCAGTGTTGTGTCAATTGTTGTCTCTGAAACGTCCATGATCTTTGCTAATACGCTATTTGAAAGCCCGCATGTCTTCATTGTGTCTAACTGAACTTTACTAACAAATAGTTTACGAGGATTTTCAAATTCGTCCAACCATGACTCATCTGCATCTGGGTATTCTCTATAATGCAAAATCTCCATAAGTGTATGCACAGATATATTAAATAATATGCATAGTTGTTCACGACTCATGGATCTCTCTCTGTCAGCCCGGCGTATAAACGAAACCTGATAGTTATTTAACTTCCAGCTACTATTTCTTGGGTCAGAATGATTGTGTTGTTTTGAAGCTGTTTCCCCATTTGGTTTGGCTGCTCCAGGAACTATATGCTCTGGATTAACACAACATCTAACTCCGCACGTATGGTTAAACTGAGGCGGGTCTTCTGAAAGTGTATCAAAATGTTTAATAAGACCTACGATTACATGAACAAGCCCTTGTACATGTATGTCATACTTTTTAACGAAACTTCTTGAAATTTTCCAATAACCATTATCTGTTGGGGTTGCCATTGGTTTTTGTAGAGCCCAGCAAAAACCACAATCTGTGAACCATTGAGATGCAGCTTCCTTTCTTGTGTTTTGATAGATCTCATATTTTAGTTCTCTCATTATTCCTGGAAATATTTTGAATAGTCCCAATGATGGTTTAAAGATTGGGTGTTCTCCTTCAGAATCTTTTTTGGTTTGTTTGGCTTTAACAGTGGTTATACCATCTGTCAAAACCCATTTTCCTTCCCTGTATTTTTTTAACAGAGGATACGGCGATTGCATTGTAACATTTCCTTATTTTAGGGTTTATTTATAAATTGTTTTATTATGTAGGTAATGATGTTTATTCCAAAGAACAGGATTACACCTATCATTGCAATTAAGATGAAAATAGACATTTCAAAACCCACTTGTGTCAGTATTCTTTTTTATTTCACTAATGTTTGGGATTATCCATTTTGATGTTCCGTCTTTCTCTTCTTCTTTGCATCCCAATGCTTCAAGTATACAATATGTTTTATTTCTACCGTTATATGTTTGCATTTCATGTAATGCATTCCACATTAGATTTATCAGATTTTTCTTTGGCAGTTTTAATAGTAATTCATATAAATTGTCATTCATTGTTATTTTCCTTTCTTTCTAATGACTCCAATGTAGCATGAATTTTTTCAAGCAATGTAAGAGTAGAATTAAGGTAATTTAACTCCCTTTGGGTTTCTTCCAACTTTGCGGTGTTGATGTGAATGAGGTTTTCGCATTTACATTTTAGATTCTTTACTCTCAAGTCTTCATTTTCTGCAGCGCCAGTTTTGAACTGAATATCTTTGATTACATTCTGGAAGATTTTCATTAGGTGTTTCCTTTCAGTTAATTATTTTTATTTATGAATTTTATAAAAAATTTGTTTTTTTGTTTGTTTTGTAATGCACCTCTTCTATATTATAAGATAATATAGAAGAGGTGCATTTTCAAAGATTACTCGGAATCGGAAGCTTCACCACCAAAGATGAAGTATGCAGCAGTGGCCGCTACCGCTACTACAACAGTGATTGCTGCGGTGATCTGAACTTTCTTGTTCTGGTAAAATTTCTTGCCTTTAACGGTTTCGTCTTTAACTTTGTTTTCTTTTTCCATTTTAATGTCTCCTTGAATTAAAGTAAATTAAATAAATATACCAACACTCTTTAACATTTCAGATATTAATATATATAGATGTTTCAAATTATAAATGATTTTTTTGGGTATTTCTTTTATATTTTTTAGAACAAAATATAAACGTGTATTTATTGCCAGTTCGAAACAAGGAGATTACTTATGGCGCTTGGCTTCGTAGTAAAAAACAATGTTATTTTACCACCTCCATTAACAGGTAATTTGTTAAATACATTAGATAATCCGAATCCATATGGCACAAGTGCGAGTGATGCATTCGGATACGATGTTGCTATATGTGATTCATACGCGATTGTTGGTGCATATAATGAAGATGAGGAAGGGATGACTGGTTCAGGAAAAGTATATATTTTTAATCCATCAACAGGGGCTTTATTGCGTACATTAGATAACCCAAATGCATATGGAACAAGTTTTGCTGATGGGTTTGGGTCTAGAGTTGCTATATGTGATTCATATGCGATTGCTTGTGCAAGTCAAGAAGATGAGGCTAGTAGGGTTGCTTCTGGGAAAGCATATATCTTTAATCCATCAACAGGTGCTTTGTTATATACATTGGATAACCCAAATGCATATGGTACTGCTGCTGATGATGTCTTTGGAACTGGTGTCGCTATATGTGATTCATATGCAATTGTTGGAGCGCCAGCTGAAGACGATGCTGGTGGGAGTAGTTCAGGAAAAGCATATATCTTTAATCCATCAACAGGTGCTTTATTACATACATTAAATAACCCTAATGCATATGGAACATCTAATCTAGATTATTTTGGAGCTAACGTTGGTATATGTGATTCATATGCTATTGTTAGTGCATATAATGAAGACGATGCTGATGGTCTTGGTTCAGGAAAAGCATATATCTTTAATCCAGCAACAGGTGCTTTATTACATACATTAAATAACCCAAATGCATATGGAACAAGTGAATCTGATGCCTTTGGAACTGCTGTTGCTATATGTGATTCATATGCTATTGTTAGTGCAATGTCTGAAGATGATGCTGGTGGTGCTGGTTCAGGAAAAGCATACATCTTTGATACATCAACAGGCGCTTTATTACATACATTAAATAATCCAAATGCATATGGAACAACTGTTGGTGATAACTTTGGGAGTAAAGTTGCTATATGTGAATCATATGCAATTGTTGGAGCTCCAGCTGAAGATGATGCTGATGGGACTGGTTCAGGAAAAGCATATGTCTTTAATCCAGCAACAGGTGCTTTATTATATACATTAGATAATCCAAATGCATACAGTACAAGTGCCAATGATGGGTTTGGAAGTGCTGTTTCTGTATGTAATTCATATATAATTGTTGGTGCGCAGCTTGAAGATGATGCTGCTGGTCTTAATTCAGGAAAAGCATATATTTTTAATTAAGATGAAAGAGAATAAAAATTTGAGAATTTAAAAAATATATAAAAAAATAAAAGGAGATTTAAAAATATGACTACAAGGTTTATTGTTAAAAAAACACCTACACCACCAGAGTTAATATTAGATTATGATTCTGAAATATCTTTTGATAATACAACAGAAGATTTTCCAG
>JBFZBB010000005.1:0-80795 GCA_041308625.1 bacterium
AATAATAATATGTGCAAGTTGAATTAGTTAATGTACAAGTCTCACTTGTTTGAGGAATACCAATACAGTTTTCAGGACTCTTACTAATAACTGTTCTTGTTTTGGTTCCTAGTGTTGCTGAGGTTCCAATAGGTTGACAAACTGACCAATCTGAATAAACATATTCGCAATACTGAGAGGTTGTAGTATTATTAGTACAAGCTCTTAATAACAATTCTGAATTTCCATAAACACAAAAATATGGATTAGCTTCAATTATTTCTCTTTGTTGTGTATAAGTAGATGAACACTCTGACCAATCTGAATAATTAAAAGTACTACAAGTTGTAAGACCTGTTGTTGCTATTGATCCAATCTTAAAATAAACAGAGAGATTGGTCATTCCATGTTCATATATTTTAGTATTGCCTGAATTATCAGTAATTATTACTTGTCTTATATTCCATATTCCATCTTGAGCTGCTGTTGGTACATAAAGTCTAAAATGATATCCAGTTGAATCAATATAATCAGGAGTATTTGAATAAACCATATTATAAGTTAGAGTAGAAGAGTAAGATCCTATTTTAACTTGCATCGAATTAACAGAAGAATTATCTACAGTTGAAACAGTGACCAATATGCTTTCTCCTTGTTTTACAATATTAGGATAAACAGAAGATTTACTTAGCTCTGGAAAAACAATATTTTCGGTTGATATTTCTGAAAAAACTTGATTAACAAAAAGAATAAAACCAGACAAAATAAAAATAATTAAAGAAATATTTTTTATGTTTTTCATATATTTAAAAACACTTCAAAAAGAAGCGTTATCTTAACCTTTTAATTAATAAAAAATTGTAATAATGTGAATACATTATTATATTATAGATTATGTTAAAAAATAAAGCAACCAAAAACAGGGTTTCCCCTGTTCTTATTGTATAAAAGTGATTGCTTCTCCTTTTTTCTTTCCTCTGCCAGTTCTTCCTATTCTATGAACATAGTCATCATAGGTTGCTGGTAAATCATAATTAATAACATGACTGATATCATCAATATCTAATCCTCTCGCAGCCACATCGGTAGCTACTAATATATTAACTTGATTCCTCTTAAATAAGTTTAATGATTTTTGTCTTTTAGCTTGAGTCTTATCTCCATGAATTGACTCTGCTTGAAAGCCTTTTTTATTCAATTCCCTTGATAGCTTTTCTACGCCGTGCTTGGTTTTTCCAAAAATAATAACTTTATTAAAATTATCTTTTGATAAAAGACTACATAAAACATCTAATTTGTCTTCTCTGCCTATTCTTACTACATCTTGATTAACATTAACTGAAGACTCTTGAGTTTTTACTGAAATCTTTATTGGATCTTTTAAAAATCTTTTAATTAACTGATCTACTTCTGGAGGAATAGTTGCTGAAAAACAAAGAGCTTGTTTTTTTTCTGGCATTAATTCCATTATAAATTTTATATCTTCAATAAATCCCATATCAAGCATTCTATCTGCTTCATCTAAAATTATTGTATCAAAAAGAGACATATTGATTGACTTTCTTTGAACCAAATCTTTTATTCTTCCAGGGGTACCAATAACAAAACTGTATTGTCTTCTTAAATCAGAAAATTGTCTACCCATACTTGTTCCACCAATACAAATAACAGAAAATATTCTTAGTCCACGAGTAAAATCATTAAACTCTTTTTCTATCTGAAGAGCAAGCTCTCTAGTTGGAACAATAATTATTGTTTTGCTTTTTTTATTTAAAATTGACTTATTAATTACGGGTATCAAAAAGGCTGCTGTTTTACCTGTTCCAGTATTAGCAGCTCCAACAACATCTTTTCCTTCCAAGATTAAGGGTATTACTCTGTCCTGAATAGGAGTTGGTTCTTTATATCCTTTTTTAATAATATTAGCTTTCAATGATTCTTCTACTTGAAAATCAACAAACTTATTATTTGGTATATATGGATCTTCCTCTAGAGCGCATTTGCTTGTCTGGATAAACCTTGAAACATCAATTTTGTTACCAGAAAATCTTGATTTGCCTCTATTATATGATGGTTTTCCTCTAAACTTACCAGTATATCTTTTTCTAAATGTCTTATTTTGCATAAATTTATTAAAAAAACGGATGCCTTCAAATATGGAGACTCCGCTTCTTAGATCTCAATATCTTCCATACTATATTACATTTTAAACATTTTGTCAAATAAAAACCTCAAAAAGGGTTTTAGCAATGCTTAAAAAATTCTTCTATTGGATCAAATTTTGCATTATTTACACAATGAATATTTTTACAATTTCCACAATCATAATAGGTTTTGCAATAATATCCGTTATTAACACACTGAAAGTTGCTGCATCTTTCACATTCTTGAGAATCTCCCCAAAATTCACATTCTTCATTCTCACAAACCACGCAACATACCACGCACCGATTTTTCGCATAAAAATATGTAACTCTTTGCAATTAAGTCACCCTTTTAATTTGTACTATTTTAGTTATATCTATTAATATTAATTTGTCAATTTTTATTATCAATCCTTTTATTAAAATTATTTTTTAAAACCTGCGCATCATCAGATAATGTTATTATTTTTACTTCTCCTGTTTCTAATTCTAAATCAATGTTATTTCCATTTATGTTTTGAATTGTTCCGATAATTCTCAAAGAATTATTATCTTTACTATTTTTAGGCATTTGACAAGTCTCAAGACTGTCACAAACCATAATTTTATCTACTAAATCATTCTCATTAAAAATAGAAACAATATTACCTACCTCTAAAACACTTATATCCTCCCCCTTGATTGGTGGTTGCTTTGTTTGAAGGCTAGGCGCTTCTTTTTTATTTAAAAAACAAAAAACAATCACACCTATTAATATTAAAACAATACTTATTGCTAATATTTTTTTCATAAAATTATTGTTTATTATTATTCGTAACGCAATGCTTCTATTGGATTTAATTTGGCTGCTCTTTTAGCAGGATAATAACCAAAAATAATTCCAATAAAAGCTGAAACAAAACAAGCCAAAGCAATTGAGGTAATAGTTACTACGGTTGTTGTTCCTCCAATCTTACTAACCAAGTAAGCTGCCAGAAGACCCAACATAACACCAACAACACCTCCAATAAAAGTCAAAGAAATTGATTCTAATAAAAATTGATTGCTAATCTCAGAACTAGTTGCTCCAAGAGATTTTCTTAAACCAATCTCTCTTGTTCTTTCTGTAACAGTAGTTAACATCATGTTCATTATTCCAATCCCTCCAACAAGTAAAGATATTCCAGCAATAGCACCCAACAAAATGGTCATTGTTTGAGAAACAGAGGTCATTGTTTCCATTATGTCTGCTTGATTCATAATACTAAAATCAACACTACTTTCATCTTCTATTTTATGTCTTTGCATTAATAAACTATTAATATCTGTTTCTGCTTTTTCCATTAATTTTTCTGAACTAACTTGGATATAAATGGAATTAAGGGACTCGCTACCAGTTATGTAATGCTCAGCCACGGTAATTGGAATATATATTAAATCATCAGAATTATTCATTCCAGAACTTCCCTTTGATTCGGTTACACCAATAACAGTATATTCTTGTCCGTCTATTTTTATCTTTTGTCCTGTTGGGTCAACTTCTTCTCCAAATAAAGTGTCTCTTGTTGTTGGGCCTAAAACAGCAACTTTAGATTTTTTTTCAACATAAGTATTATTAATAAATATGCCTAATTCCATATTAATACTTCTAACGTCTTTGTAGTTTTCATTAACACCATAAATACTGGTGTTTGTATTTTGTCCTTTAACCACTACTTGCTTCCTGGAAGATATT
Organism: bacterium; assembly: GCA_041308625.1. GTDB lineage: Bacteria > Patescibacteriota > Minisyncoccia > Minisyncoccales > Minisyncoccaceae > Microsyncoccus. The sequence goes on from JBFZBB010000005.1 coordinate 3,838, forward strand.
AAAGGAGCTACTGCTTCTAAGTTTTGTATCTCTGACTCAATTGCCTCAGCATCACTCAAAACCAATGTGCTAGCTGAACCAAAACCACCCTTGACTGTTGTTCCTATACTTTTTTGATTTCCTGGAGAAACAACTAAAAGATTAGAACCTAAAGATTGAATATTATCCTCTATATCTTTAGCTGATCCTTGACCAATAGAAATCATGGTTATAACAGAAGCAATACCAATAACAATTCCCAATATAGTCAAAATTGATCTAGTTCTATTAGATGTTAAAGATATATAGGTTTCTTCAATTAAGTCAGTTAAAAACATTTTATTTATCTTTTAAAATTATTTTTGAAACATTATCAGAAATTATATTTCCATCTCTTAATTCAATTATTCTGTCTGCGTGTTCAGCTACATATCTTTCATGGGTAATTAAAATAATTGTGTGACCATGTTTTTGGTTCAACATTTTGAACGTATCTAAAACAATGTCTCCTGTTTTAGAATCAAGATTTCCTGTTGGCTCATCGGCCAATATTAAATCTGGCTTATTAACTAATGCTCTAGCAATGGCCACTCTTTGCATTTGGCCTCCCGACAATTGACTTGATAAGTTGTGCCATCTTTGTTTTTCTAGTCCCGCAGAAATTAATGATTGCTCTACCCTAGGTAATCTTTCTTCCTTTTTAATATCATTGTCATAAACTAATGGTAACATTACATTTCTAATAACATCAGCTCTTGGCAATAAATTAAAAGACTGAAAAACAAAACCAATTTTTTTAGACCTTATCTTTGCTAATTTATCATCAGGAAAATTAAGCATATCTTCGTTATTAAGAAAATATTTTCCTTTTGTGGGTTTATCTAGTGTTCCTAATATGTTCATCAATGTTGATTTACCGGAACCAGAAGGCCCAATAATCGCTACAAATTCTCCTTTTTTTATTTCAAAAGAAATATCTAACAAAACTGTTGTTTCTACATCTCCCCTTTTATATATCTTTGTAATATTTTGACATTTAATCATATTATTGCATCATTCTCATCATATTGCCACCAGGAGGGCCACTATTATTATTCGTATTTGTATTATTGATTTTTATTGTACTACCATTTGTTATTTGATTAACAATTTTTTCTCCTTGAGTTAGTCCACTTTTAATTTCAACAAAAATATCATCACTTAAACCTGTTTCTACTTTTCTTTGTTCTGTTGTTCCATTATCAAGCATAACCTCAACATAACTTCCATTTTTTTGTGTTTTAACTAAGCTAGAAGAAATCACTAAAACGTCTTGAACAGAATCTATAGTAATAGAAACACTAATACTCATTCCTGGTTTTATTCTTTCGTCTTCTGAATCAAAAGCTATTTTTACATTATAACTTACCACTCCCTGACTGACTGTTCCTATTGCATCAACCTCAGCTACTTCTCCAAAAATACTTAAATCATCAATCGCATCAAAAGTAATTACTGCTTTTTGTCCAACTTTAACTTTAACAGCATCTATTTCATTTAAAGTAATACTTGCTATTTTTTCTTTAGTGATCATTGAAGACAATACATTAGAAGAACTAACTGTTTCTCCTTTCGATACATCAACAGTTGTTACCGTTCCATTAAAAGGAGCATAGACATAATAATCAGCTAAGCTATCTTTCAAGTCATTTAAATCATTTTGTTTTTGTTCTACTGTTAATTCTTGAGTTCTTAATTCCAAATCACTTGAATCGTCTTGAAGGTCTGCCAATGTTAATTTTTTTTCTTCGATTGTTCTTTCTGCACTAATAATACTTTCTTTATAGTCTTTGATGTTATTCTTAGCAGAAAGAAGACTCGATAGATGACTATTTGTTTTGCTTGTATAAGTACTCAAAGAAGAAAGTTGTGTGTCTGCAATTGGTAAATAATTTATACTATGATTTGTTAAAATATATTTATAGAAATCAATTAAATTAATTGTACTTTTCACTGAATCTGAAATCAATTTTGTTGTTTCATATGTTTCATTTATCAATTCCTCTATCTGTTCTTGGTTAGAGTATCTACTTGTTTCTTTATAAGAATTTAGGTTTTCATCATACTTTAATTTAGCATTTTGATATTTAGTATAAACCTCATTTTTATAAACAAAAGCTCTTTCATCATAAAAATTAACTACACTTGCATAATAATTATAGTTCTCTTGGACTCCATTCGTACAAACATCATAACCAAATATAATATCTTTTAGTCCTGTCATTAAAGTTGGAAGATCAAGAAAAACATTAGATATTGTATTAAAACTGTCTTCGTAAGATTTGATTAAATTTGCTTCTGCTTTTGCTTTTGTTTCCTTGGCTTGAGTCAAAGAATTTTCTGCTTGAAGAAGGGAAAGCTCGCTTGTCCCTTCTTTAATTTTTTCTAAAGAAAGTAAAGCACTTTCTAATGACAACTCTGCACTTTTAATTTCTTTTAAAGCGTCCCTATCGTCAATTTGAAAAAGAAGATTTCCTTTTTTGACTTCTTTGCCGGTAAAAGCACTTACATAAATAATTTCTCCTGAAACTTTTGATTTTATATCGATTTCATCTAAAGAAGAAATTTGTCCTGTTCCTGAAACAGAAACATTGATATCTCCTATTTTTACTGTTTGAGTAATAACTTTGGCCTCGCTGCTTTTATTTGTTAATTGTTTATAACCCAAAACAGACATAGAAATAATCACCAATAAAACAACCAAAGAGATCGCTTTATGCTTTAAAAGCAAACTTTTTATTTTAATCATTATTTTATATTCTTTATTTTTAAATCTACTATCTAGTACAACTACCAATAAAATTTATTTCTTTTTAAAAAACCGCTCTTATGGAGCGGCTTTAATACATTCGTCAAAACATTTTTTGGGACTATTTCCCTTATTAAAACATTCTTTTATGCATTCTTTTTCTTGTGTTTCAAAATGCATTAGCTGAGTAGGTAAAAGCTTAATATTTTCCTCATTTAAACCGTTTCCTAAAAATGGCTTAAATTTATTATCAATCCCTCTATTAATAATTGGCATTTCTTTTTTATCTAAAATACGAATATTCTTTGCCATAAAATCATAACCCTTATTGTCTCCTACTGCGAGAACAAAGTTTCCCTTTTTAATCTCTGGTAATTTTTCTTTGTCAACTTCTATTAAATCAATATTTCTTAAACCATGAGGAGTTTCAACGACTAAATAATTTTCTCCTATTTCAAAAACAATTCCTGCTATTCCTTTGTCACGCATTTCTAAACTTCCTTTCATTAAAAATTTATTAAATGGATGATTTCCTTTTTCAATTTGTTCTGCAATTTGAGTATAAGTTAATATTCCACCAAAAAACATCACAAAAACAATTAAAGAAATAGCAAAATACCCAAAAGGTTTTTTGTAGCTAACATCACTTTTAGTTATTAAATATCCAGCCAAAACAATTAAAACAATAAAGGCAACAACTAAAGAATAAGGAAAAGACTCAAGAAAAGCTAATATTCCCATCTTGCCAAAACTTAAATATTGAAGATTGTCAGTCTCCTTCATATAAAACAAAATTAAGTTAAACAAAAGGGCAGATAAAACAATACTTAAAGCAAAGGCAGTTTCCAGGCCAAGCTTTTCAGCTAAAAACACATACTTTGATTTAAGCTTAATCTGTCCTGTCTTAATCTTATCCATTATGTTTTTTTCTAATTCTTTACTCATGTTTTTTCTTTATTTCTTCTAATGATTCTTTTATTTGTCTCTTTCCTCTTAAAATTAAAGTTCCTACTGTATTTTTGGGTATTCTTAAAATATCGCTAATTTCTTCATATGATTTTTCTTCAAAAAAGAAAAGCAATAATGGTTCTCTGTACTTAATATTTAAACTACTCATAATCTTTTCAATATCTTTTTTAAGAAAGTTTTTATCTATTCCTTCATTTAAATTAACTTTATCGTCTACAAGTTTATACTCTATATCGTCCAAGCATATTTTAGTACTTCTTTTTTTCTTTAAATGATTAACTGCTTCATTGTGAGCTATTCTGTATATCCAGGAAGAAAACTTCTTAGTTTGATCAAAACCATAAAGATTCTTATATGTTTTAATAAAAACAACTTGAAGCACGTCTTCAATTTCATCTTGATCGCAAATAAATTTTCGCAAATAATGAGATAGTTTTTTTTCGTATCTTTTGATGATTTCTATGTATATATCTTTATCATCTTTAAGAACCTTCTCAATGATTTGCTCATCACTTAATTCATTCATATCGTGCAAGATTTATCATACACTAAATATATTACAATTCAACATTATTCCTTATTTCAAAAAAAACCAGCTTATTCAGCTGGTCTTTCCATATTCATAAATCTACCACCTTTATGAAATCCATTGTCTTGAAGCATTTTTGTTTTTTGTTTTTTCATTTTATCAAATTCTTCTTGGGTTATATTATTAATTCTTTCTATTTCTTGTGCTTTCCATTGATCAAGAGTCATTGATTGCCACTTGGCCAAATTTTCAGATCTTTTGGTTTCCATTTCTTGTTGCTGTGTTTGAATTTGAGCTTTTTGTTCTTCTGTTAGATTAATTCCAAATCTTTTTTGAAAATTATCTATTATAGAAGTTTCAGAAGCTTTAACGCTAGCTACACCAAACACACAAACAGCTAAAACAGAGAAAATAGAAATGGCTAATAATTGTTTTTTATTCATGGTTGTTTTTTTTATTTTTATTATCCTGAGGTCCTCACATGTTTATACAACCATGATTCTGTTTTATTTCACAAATCACACTTTCCGTTCCACAGATCCCAAACATCACACTCTTTATCATTTTTCTTACATTTTCCTTGTTCAGTATCAGTATTACCATCGCTAATAATAGTATAGGTTCCTCCTGTAATAGCACAATAAACAGCAGCTGGCGTTATATATCCCGTAACTTTTAATCCTCCCACAGGACATTCTCCATTAAACAATGCCCACTCTTCACATTGTCTATTATCTTCAAAAAAACAAATACCATATTGTCCTCCGTCTCCTCTTTCTTCAATGCTTAAGGTTCCCCCTTTTTGTATACAGTTTTGAGAAGCAGGATTAGCTAAACCAACTCCTTGATTAATAATATTAAAAGAATTATTACTTTCATCACTTATTGGATTAGTAATTGGTAAAGATTCGTAGCTATTAATCTCTAAAATATATTCTCCTGTTTTAAACATATCAGAAACTAACCAATCCTCATTTCCATCGTTATCTAAATTAATAAATAATATTGGATCAAATTCTTGACCTTCGATATTTTCGTCAACAGTATTTTTTCTAATAGTAATAGATATTTTATTTTCTGAAGAAATATTTTTAGTCTCCCACTTAATGCTTACAGTTGACCCAACTGTTATTTCTTCTCCTCCATTAGGATAAAGAAGAGTAATTGATTGTTGATTATTAACCCTTGGTGTTTGATAAAAAACCACATAAGCAAGACTCAAAATTACCAACAAAGAAACACAAAGTAAAAACCATTTATTGTTTAACATATGTTTTAAATTATTTTATTGATTTAACCTTTATGTCTATATTATACCAACCCCCTAACTATTGGTCAATAAAAGGGTCTTTTCTAAATAAACAAAAAGTGATAGTATTAATTCAATGGAAAGAACACTAATTAATCAAATATCTACACAAGAAGGAAAAAGCGCCTTAATAAAAGGTAGGGTTTTTAATATTAGAAACTTAGGAAACATTGTTTTTCTTGTTGTTCAAGACTATACCGGAACAATTCAAAGCGTATTTGAAAAAGGAATAGAAGTGAAAATAGGAGATTTTGTTGTTTTGGAGGGTAAAATTAAAAAAGACGAAAGAGCAAAAGGAGGATACGAAATTCAAGGAGAAAAAATAGAGGTTGTTTCTAATGTAATCGAAGAACTACCCTTTGACTTAGCAAAAAATGACTTAAACTTAAATCTTGTTACTTTGCTTGACAATAGAACTCTAGCCTTAAGACATCCAAAAGTCCAAGCTATTTTTAGGCTTTACGATATACTACTTAAAAGCTACGAAACAACAATGAGAGAAAATGATTTCATTGAAATTAAAACTCCTAAATTATTAGGAACTGCTACAGAGGGAGGAGCTAACTTCTTTAAAGTAAAATACTTTGAAAGAGAAGCAACACTAGCTCAAAGCCCTCAACTATACAAACAAATAATGGTTGGTGTTTTTGAAAGAGTCTTTGAAATAGGTTCTGTTTTTAGAGCGGAACCACATTTTACAACAAGACACGTAAATGAATATATTGGTCTAGACGCTGAAATGGGATTCATTGAAGACTATAAAGATATAACCAAAGCATTAAACCAGGTTATTAAAAAAATGTTTGAAATAATAGAAAAAGAAGGAAAAGAATATTTAAAAGAATATTGTATTGATTCTCTTCAAGTACCAAATGAAATTCCTCAAATTAAATTAAGTGAATTGAAAAAAATAATAAAAGACGAATATAATTACGAAATTCCTGAAGATACTGATATTGATCCAAAAGGAGAAGAATTAGCAGGACAATACGCAAAAGAAAAATTCGATTCTGATTTTCTTTTTATTACTCATTATCCTTGGGAGTATAGACCATTTTATACAATGACAAATCCTGAAAATTCAGAAGAAACTCTTGGTTTTGATTTGTTATACAAGGGACTAGAAATTGCTACTGGAGGACAAAGAATTCACAGCTACAACGAATTAATTGCTAATATGAAAAAAAAGAAAATTAAACCTGATGGACTTGAATTCTATTTAGATACTTTTAAATATGCTATTCCTCCTCATGGTGGTTGGGGCATGGGATCTGAAAGAATCATAAAACAACTTTTAAACTTAAGTAGTATCAAGGAGGCAATATTATTTCCTCGCGACGTTAAAAGATTGTGTCCTTAAAACTAAACTCCCTTTTGGGGAGTTTTTAGTTTGACAAATAATAAAAACTATTCTAAATCGTATATGGCAGTATAAATTGCCGCTCTTTGAAAATTAGGTGGAAAAAATGAAGAAAATTGCTAGTATTTTGATTATTGCTTGCTTTTGTTGCATAGTTTGTGTAACAGCAACATCATTTGTGCCAAAAAGCATTGACAAGGAACAGTTATTAGAACAAAGAATGAGTGCTGCTAAAAACGCATCTCTCAATCATGAGCAGTTTATAAAACTAGCTCTCCTTCAAAAGGATACTCAAATCCGAATAATTAATTATCTGGCAGAGAATCCATTCCGACCAGACTACTACTTAGTCAGTGAAGTCAATCCTCAACCATATATCGATAAAACACTATCAGAAGATAGAGATATCTGGTTTGTCTTTTACAAAAACAAGTGGCGCATTGATTGGGACGCAGCAAGAAGACCTCTTAAATATATTGGTATTCATAGTTCAGAGAACATGACCCCGGAAGAAATAAATGATGTGTACCGAGGACAATATGTTTGGAGATATTCTGTTGATGGTGATCCTTATGTTAAAGGATTAGAGCCCCATTCAGGACACATTGTTAATGGAAAAGAAGTGTATTATCCATTCCACTGGATGATTTATCCTGACGGAACCGTAGCAAAAGGTCTTGATTCTTCCTTGGTCCGAACAAAAGAAGGACTTTGTCCTTATCAGGTTGCTTGGAGTTTAGGCAACTGGGAAGCTAATTGCGAAAGTTTTTCCATGACCTTTATCCTAGAAAATCCTGAAACCGACGTCCCAACAGAAGCTCAAATTGCTTCAGCAAATGTCATAATTGACAACGTCAAAAGCATTGTCCCTACCGCAGTTGTTGCACCTCATTACCAATTCAATTCACAAACGAATTGTCCTGGCTGGAGCTTCCAAGAATGGGGCCAAAAAATTCATTAAATTTTTCACTGATTTTAAAAATACCACATAGTGGTATTTTATATTTGAATTTTAAATAAAAAATTATTCTTCTAAATCTAGAGTCCTATCAATCCTAATTTTACTTACAAATTCTGGAACGTGACTTACTAAAATCATTGCTCCATTGTATTTGTTTAATGCTTCAGCAATAATCGGAATGTGACGAAAATTAATATGATTTGTTGGTTCATCTAAAATAAGAAGGCCTGGTTTTTGTAAAACAAGCATTGCAAAAGAAACTAAGCCTTTTTGACCTTCTGACAAATTCCCTATTTTTGTATTCATTACATCATTGGTAATAAGAAAACCTGCTGCTACACTTCTTAATATTTTTTCTGATTGTTGTTCAGCTGCTTTTGAAAGAGACTGATAAACAGTATCTTCAAAATTTAAAGTAGAAAAATCTTGACGATAATAACCAATTTTTACATTAGAAGCAATTTTAGTTCCCTCTGCTTGGTTTCTTGCGATTGATTCTAAAAGAGTGCTTTTACCAATACCATTTGGGCCTTGGAGCAAAAGGTGTTCGTTTCTTCTTATTTCTATGTTTGTCTTTTTTTGTACTTCTTTGTGATTTTTTATGGCCTTAAAAGAAGATATCTGAACAATGACACCGGAAATATCTTTTTGTGAATCAATAATAAATGATCTTATTGTTCTATCTTCTTTGCGAGTATCAACTTTTTCTTCTTCAAGTTCATCTGCTTTTTCTCTCATTTTCTTTGCAACTAAACGTAACTTACCTCCTTTGTTTGCGAAAAAGTTTGCTTTATCTTTGTTGTCCTGAATTTCTTTTGCTAGTTGTGCATTTTTTCTGTTTTCTTTTTCTTGACGAATAGCAATTTGTTCTCTTACATAAAAATAATTTCCTACATATTGCTCTATTTTTTTAGTAAATACATCTAAATACAAAACTCCGTTCGTAAAACTATTTAAAAATTCTGCATCATGAGAAATCACGATACAGGTTTTTTTGTAATCAATTAAAAACTTTGTAAGATGTTCTATTCCTTCTTTATCTAAATTATTTGTTGGTTCATCAAGTAAAAGCAAATCTGGATTCTGAATTAATGCTGAAGCAAGAAGAAGTCTAGCTTGTTGTCCTCCTGAGAAAGATTTAATTATTTTATCATGAGAAGCTTTAAGATGAACAACATCTAAAATATTATCTATTCTTAAATCTATATCGTAAACTTTTTTTACTGAACACTTTGATAGAGCTTTTTCAAAAAACTCTTTAACAGTTAAATCAAGCTCTTCTCTAGGAATGACTTGTCGAGAAATAGCAATAGAAATACCTTTTGCAATATTAATTGTTCCACCTTCTGGTAAAAAATCTTTAGTAATGAGATTAAATATAGTGGTTTTACCAGCTCCATTTTGTCCCATGATAGTGGTCTTTGTTCCAGAAAGAATAGAAAAATCAACCTCATTTAAAAGAGGCTTATTTTCTATATACCCAAAAGATACTTTTTTAAAACTAAGGATTGATTCTTCTTTAGCCATAGTCTAGAGAATACTACATTTTAAGAAGCTATTCAATCCCCTGTCTTATTAAAACAGAATAATCAGGATTATCACCAATTTGTCTTGATTTATCGGTAATATTATATTTAATCATTGCTTCTTCAAGGTTTAAACTAGTATTTATTAAATTATTATCAAAAGCTAAATCATCAGAATAACCAGTTAATAATAATTTCCAAGAATATGGTATTGGTTTAAATAAAACAGTATTAAAATGATCAAAAACAAGGCTCGTACAATTAGCAGTAACAGTATTATACCATTTAGGATTTTCTCTTAAATTGTTTGCTTCCTCTAGCATGCCCACTAACAAATCTATTCCTTGCTTTTGAGAAAGAGTCATTGGATAAAGAATTATTTCATTTTTACGAATATTGGTCCTCATTAAAATTGCGTCTCTTTCATCAGATACAACATAAATCAAAGGATATGATCTAAAAAGCCCAACCCAAGAATTATATATCTGAGACTTATTTGTTCTAGCTTCAATGCTAATTGTTAGAAAAATGTTATCTTCGAATTCAAAACTTAAAAAGCTATGAGCCACATTATCAAAAGGCTCAAAAATATACCAAACTTTTTTTAATTCATCTAAATTATATGTTTTATCATAATAAGCAGGATATATTTCTGTTTCATCTTTTCCATAACGAAAATTCCTAATATTTTTAATTGTTATTTTGTTTTCATTAAATTCAGAGATTGATAAAACAGACAATGGTTCTGGCCAATTATCATCAATTAAAGGTTTTTTAAAAAAATGAAAACAAAAAAAGATTAATAAAAGAGTGACAATAAGTACTATTATTTTTTTAAACATTTTGATTTTTTAATATTAATAAAGTCATTATATCAAAAAACCAAAAACAAAGAAAGAATTTATTTTATACTTGTTAAGCCAATATTGTTTCTTTTTGCATTATCAAAATCACCAATATATGCCCACCATTGTTGAGGAATATTTTGCATCCACCAAGTTTTATATTTTAGTCCACCATCATTGTCACATGTGCTTCCTGCCCAAGTATGACAGCTTATACTAACACTCGAACCACCACAATATGATAAAACAGATGCTTCATTTGTCCAATCATATTCATGACTAGAACAACTTGACATTACATTAGGAGGACAATGAGTCCAACCACAACCAAAAGGCTCAGATCCAGTACCAACAAATTCATTCCAAAAAACATTATAGTTAACATGACCAAAAATTGCTTCTATTTGATGAGTATGATTTTCTATTACCTCGGGAACCCCTCTTGTATAATTATAATGATAAACCGTATATGTTTTAGAATAAACGGGCATATCATTTAAACGATAACTATTACTAATATTTCCATAAGGACCAGCCATATTAGACTCATTAAGACTTGTGTTGGGTGTATGATAACCCCAAATCCATATTTCTTTAACACCTTTATTTTCTATCCAATCTTTTCCATTTATGCTTTGAATGATTTTATTATAATCATAATCAGCACCATAAGATGTTTTGTTTTTAATTGTTGGCATTGGTTCTAAATACTCAACAGTTCCAACAATTTCATAATCCAAACTTTGAATAGAATTTACATCTTTATAACCATATTGTTTTGAACCATTTTCTAAAACAGAAATCGCTTCTTTATTAAAAGAATTAACTTTTTGACGCATAGCATCTAAAGAATCCCAACCTGAAGATAACCAATAACAGTCTCCTGTTAATTTTTTATCAATTAATCCATTTTTATCTAAAGGAAAATATTTAACCACTAAAACAGGTATTTTGTATTTTTCGTTAGAAATTATTTGTTTTTTTTGAGCTAAACAATTTTCATTAGTTCCTTTATTTTCTCCTAAACATGTCCAATTCCAAGGACCAGATCCAGTAATATTAGACGCTGTTCCAGTTGAACATAAATTATTTGTTGGAATTGATTCCAAAACTTGATTATTAGAAGAACCACATTTTCCGTTAATAGGAGTGGCTTGACTTTTTAAAACAGAACAATTAGAGACAATTGTTGATCCGAATTTACACGACCAAGTATACTGGTTTTGATTTTCAGAAATATTGGCAACTGTTCCAAGAGTACATAATCCAGTATTAGGAATACTAGAAAAAGATTGATCAGGAGAAAAACCACAATATTTATTCGTAGAAACATTGTTTGATTGTGTTTTTTCAGCTAAACACCAATCTGAATTTATAGAGCTAAATTTTGACCCATCAAGACATTTCCATTTCCAGCCAGATGCTTTAAAGCTAGAATAAACTGAACTAAAAGCATAAACTCTACCATTAGAGCATAAATCAGGAGAACGACTTGTTAAACTATCAAAGCTTTTACCATTAGCTAAACCACAGTTATCTGCAGCAAAAACAAAGCTAATTGATAAAGTAGAGATAAACATTACTAAAAATAATACTTTTTTCATACACATATTGACAAAATTAATTATTATTTTATTATTGTTTGCCTCAATACGGTACAATATAATGAATTATTTGTCAATATCTGTTTTCCCCTAACCAAAATCAGTTTTTACATAGTTTTTAAATAAGAAAGCCTTATTTAAACCATGTCTTAAAAATCAAATTATAAATATTAATCTTTTGAGTCTATTTTTTGTCAAAAAACACAATCAAGAATTCTTATTTAAGATTGAATTATTATACCATAAACCAAAGAAAAATTGGCCTTTGATTTACTCAATTTGCTAAATAATGTAAAACCCGTTACTCTTTGTTTCCAGCTAAATTATTGATTAGTATAGCAGTTCTTTGATTATATTTTTGACTATTAATTTCATGATTAACCAATAATTTATTTAATCCAGAATAATAGGTTTGTTGAATTTGAGAAGAAGGGACAGCTTTATCGTATAGACGAACTTCGTCAATCAAACCAAGAAAACCTTCATTAGGGACAGCGATATCAGCTATACCAATATATAAACTGTTGGTAACAGAAGAAACAATTGATCCGCTTAATGTCGTCTGTGTCGCAACTACCCCATTAACATGTATTTTCATATTTCCAACCCCTCCGTCTTTATTATAAGTACCAACAACATGATTCCAATTATTAAATGGTAAATCATTAGGAGTTATTAAAGTGCCAACACCAGATAAAGCAAACCTAAACTTATTATCACCTTGGTTTCCACTTATCACATATCTCCAATATTTACTGATAATATTTGGGTAAAGTTTTGTTTGATTGGTTGAAGTTTTAATCCATGCTTCCATTGTAATACTTTCCGTGATAATCTGTTCATCTTGATGAGAAACAGTAATATAGTCTCCACTAGAATCAAAACTGAGACAGGACCCATAAACACAGTCATTAGATGCTAAAGCATTGGTTATTATGCCATTATTTAAGCCCCAGCTATCATTAGCGTTTCCATCAAGCTTCCACTCTGCAACCAAATTCATCAATAGCGAATTCCTCAAAGAATTAGAAAAAGCTTTGCTTTTAGTCATGTTAGTATTAATTGTAAAAGAATTCATTGAAACAATAATAAAAGCAGAAAGAATACCAACTACTACTATTACAATTAAAATCTCGATCAAAGTAAATGCTAATTTTTTATTCATTAATTTATTATACTAAAAATTAAAAAAGTGCCAAGTATTTAATAAACATCTATTCTTTTATTTTTTTAAAATCTTTTTTTGCTTTTTTAATAAACTTTCCGAAATCATGATCTTTTTCTCTTTTTTCAAAATCAGACATTTCATAAAAATCAGATTCTTTTTTAATGTTTGTGTAGTTGTCATATTTAGATTTATCCAATCTTCCCTCTTTTACTGCTTTTAGTACTTCACAACCAGGTTCACTAATATGCGTACAGTCGTTGTACTTACAGTTTTTTCCAAGCTCATAAATTTCATCAAATAAATCATCTATACCAACCTTAATATCTGTAACTCCTACCTCTCTTATTCCAGGATTATCTATCACTATACCTCCATTTTCTAAAAAATACATCTCTCTTCTTGTGGTAACATGCTTACCTCTATCACTATACTTACTTATATCTCCAGTTTTAATTAAATCAGTTCCAATCAACTTATTAATTAAAGATGACTTACCGACCCCAGAAGAACCAAGAAAACAATATGTTTTTCCTTTTTCAATATATGCCCTTAGCTCATCTAGTCCTTTTTCTTTTAATATACTAGTTAAAATAATGTCCGTATCGTTAAATCTTTCTTTAATTTGAGAAATTATTAATTCTAATTCTTCTTTAGAAATTAAATCAATCTTATTAAGAATAATAACTGGCTTAATGCCTTGATCTTTAGTGATTGCAAAATATCTTTCAAAACGATTAAGATTATAATCTCTATTAATTGATTCTACTATAAACGCTACATCAATATTTGCACCAATAGCTTGAACTTCTATTCTATTCTTAATTTTGTCTTTATCTCCCTTTTTTCTTTTAATTATTGTTTTTCTAGGCAATATTGCACGAATCACAGCTTGTTCTTTATCAAGTTCTGTTATTGCAACCCAATCTCCAACAACAGGATAGTCTTCTCTTGAAGAAGCATTAAGCATTTGTTTTCCAGTTATTCTTGCTAAAAATCTACTATTCTGATTTATTACCTCGTATAATCCCCTATGTTCTGACACCACCCTTGCAATAGAAAATTCACCTAAATTTAATTCTTTTCTTTTAGATTCAAAAAATTCATTATATCCAAATTGTTCAATTTTAAGTTCAGAAGACATATTAAAACTATAACACAAAACGAAAACGGGTAAAAGAGTCAACTTTTATCTAATCAGTATTCTATAATAAATAATTTAATTTTATGTATTCTTAAGTGCAATAATTTCTTTGACGTCAGTTAAACGCCATACCATGTTTCTATCTTCTTGAATAATCTTTTCTGGTGAATCACTAGCCATATATCCTAGAGCAGCTAAAACATTAGGAGATAATTTTCTTTTTTTTATTAAATCAATAAAATCAGATTTCACTCTTTGTTTTTCATTATTATCCTTAATTTCTTCTAATACGCCTTGCAAGCTAATAAATTTGTAACTAGAAAAGTTGCTAGCGTAATTTTCAATCTCTACTGAAACATGTGGATCTTGATGAAAATAATCTATTTTACGGCCATAACGAGTTGGTAAAAAATAAAGATATTTTCCATCAAAAATATAAAGAAAAGGAGCAATATAAGGAAAATTATCTCCCTTAAAGGCAATACGACAAATATAATTATCGTTAATTAAACGATCATATTCATATTTATCCATGCGAGGTATTTTTAAAATATTCATAAATTTATTAAAAATATTATTAATTTATTATATCACAAAACAAAAAACCGACAAAGGTCGGTTTCTATAAAAGCTCCCCTGTACGGTCTTGGACTATTTCTATCCAATAACCGTAAGGGTTAATTAACTAATAGCTTGATTATAAAATACTAGTAGATGGTCGGATAGTTCTTGAGGGAAAACGAGACAAATGAAACAATATAGGGGTCTTATTTCTTATTTTAAAATCTTGACAAAATAACATAATATTGTAATGTTAAAGCGTTAAAAGCCGTACCGCTTGGGTTCGGCAAAGTTCATTCACAAAGAGCGTGCTATTATGAAAGAAGAAGGATTGCTTATCCACTTTAAAAACAAATCGTTTAAGGCCGAAATCGGCTGGAGTAACGGAAAGATGATCGAACTTACGCCGGTGGTCTGCGATGAACAACCGTTCGGAAATTGCGGCATCGGACTGATGCATCATGAAATCGTCTTGCAGATGTGGGGCTTAGGTGGTCCCAGAGACTTAATCACCAGTTGGCGAGCTACCGAAATCGTTCGCCACTTTACCGTAATTGATAACTATACTCTGTCCAAAACTTTCTACGCCGGCCGGCGCTACAAGCAATGGAATAACGAAGAGAAAAAGAAGTATCTCGATCCGGTAATCGTGGTAATCGGCCAAGAGCTGTATGACAAAATCATGTCAATGCCTATCCCGGAAAAAATCATCCGGGCAATTCTCGACAATCAGGATCTCGACTATTGTCCAGACACCTTTCCGATCGAAGACGAAATCAAGGCTGGAACGGTAAAGTGGCGACAAGAATTCACCATTGTGGACATAAAAAACCCTAAAAAAAGCACCTTTTTCCGCTTATTCAAATGAATAAGCGATTTTTTATAATCAATTTTTTAAGGTCATCGATAATTTTTCATATGGCTCCGGCGGTAGGATTCGAACCTACAACCTAATGCTTACATCTACCCTAATATTTCTAATAGGCATGGACTATATCATCACCCTTTGAATTAAAGGGGCGAGGCGCTTCCCACTCATTTCTAAGCAGTACTCCCATAAGGGATAGTCTCTGAACCTTCCTGAAATATTTCAGGCTTGGCTGCGGATTGCCATAAGTATTAAGCTTTTAGGTTTCCCGCAATTCACCTCGTTTTTCAATCTCGATTACTCGAGAAAGCTGCAAGTATTTTACAGGCATCCGCGCTACCATTGCGCCACGCCGGAATATGTTAAACAATATAATATATATACCTTTAATTGAGTAAACCGTCAACCCATCCTATTATTTTTCTGTGCAATAAAGCATCTGTTATTTTAATCCTAAAAACTCCGTAACTATGCTTTTTTTTTCTTAATCTATTTTTATTATTTTTAACTATATAACTTTTTGTAAATTGAGATAATGATATTTTTGTCAACCTTGACCAAAAAACCTTAGCTTTTTTCTCATTTAAATCATCGTGAATGTATAAGCTTCCTCTAAATTTTTCCGTTGGAACATTACAAAACTCTTTAAACCAGCTCATCATAAATTTAACCATTTGAGGATCAGTGTTTACAAAAGATATATCTCTATCTGTTTTTCCACCTTCCCCAGAATAAATGGCTATTCCAGCAATAAACCTATCTCTTTTACTTAGTTTGCTTACTTCTTTTTTGCCTTGCTCGTTGAGTTCTTTAGTGATTTTTTCTCTTTTTTTTATTTTATTTTGAGCTGCTATTATACTTCCTCTTAAATTTCCTGTTTTTTTATTTAAATATAATTTTTTAAGCTGATCTTTGTTTAGCTTAATATCTCTAACCCAAATACTAACAGAAGATAAAGAAACGTTTAACTTCTTTTTTATCTCTTTGATAGATAAACCTCTTTTTCTTAACTCTCTTGCCTTGATTTTTAAATCTAATTTTCCTTTCATTAAAAATATTATCTCATTTCGAACCAAGAAAGTCAAGTTACAATTAATACCCTGCCAACTTCTTTAAATCTTTATGCTGTCTAATCTTTTCAATTGCTTTAGCTTCAATCTGTCTAATTCTTTCTCTGGTTACACTAAACTCTTGTCCCACTTCTTCTAAGGTATGCATTACTCCGTCATCTAAACCAAATCTCATTGAAATAATTCTTTTTTCTCTGTCTGTTAAATCTTTAAATATTTCTTCTAAATGCTCTCTTAATAATGTTCTTCCTGCTTGAACTGCTGGAGATTCAATCTTTTCGTCTTTAATAAACTCACCCAAAACACTATCTTTGTCATCTTCTCCTACTGGAGTTTCTAAAGATACTGCTTTTTGAGCAATCCTTTCTAAATGTCTAACTTTAGCAACTTCTAGCCCCATTTCAGCTGCAATTTCTTCATCTAATGGTTCTCTGTCTAAATCTTGTAATAATCTTCTCTTAGCTTGAGTATATTTAGTCAAGGTTTCAATCATATGAACTGGAATCCTAATTGTTCTTGCTTGATCAGCTAAAGCTCTGGTAATTGTTTGTCTAATCCACCAGGTAGCATAAGTAGAGAACTTATACCCCTTTCTCCAATCAAACTTTTCTACTGCTCTAAACAATCCAAGGTTTCCTTCTTGAATTAGATCTAATAAAGTTAAATTGGGAGATCTACCAATATACTTTTTAGCAATTGAAACAACAAGCCTAAGATTGGCTTCTGCTAAATTTCTTTTTGCCTCTTCATCTCCTGCTTCAATCTTTCTAGCAAGCTCTTTTTCTTCTCTAGCAGTAATAGGAGAAATCTTTCCTATTTCTTTTAAATATGATTGGACAGAATCAACCTTGCTTCCAGCAAAGCTTTTCTTCTTTTTAATAGCTTTATCATCAAAATCCAAATATCCCTTTGAATCTTTAATTTCAATTCCTTCTTTTTCTAAAACAGTAAACATGTTTTCTACTTCTAAAACATTGTCTTCGATATTGGGAAAATATGATAAAATTTCAGAAAAAGTAACAAAGCCTCTTGTTTTGGCTTTTTTAATTAACCCGTCTAACGCTTCTTCAGTTATGACTGACTTGGCTTTCCTTTTCTTCTTCTTGGGTTTCACTGGCTTTACTGGCTTTTTCTTCGCTACTTTCTTGACCGGCTTCTTCTTTACTACCTTCTTCTTTGCCACCACTTTCTTCTTTGGTTTCACCTGCTTTTTCTTCTTTAATGGTTGCTTTTTCTTTGTTTTTTTCTTCATATTTTATTAAATTCTTAAATTCTTCTAATAGCACTTTTACTTTAGCAGAATCTCCTTGTTTTTCCAACTCCCTAATTTCTAGGTGAAGATTATGCTGTTTTTCTTTAATTGTTAAATTTTCTATTTCTAAAATGCACATTTTTAGCTCTTCCTCTTCTTCTAACTCTTCAATTACCTCTGATTTAAGAAAAATATAGTTAAGAAAATTAATATTGTCCTCAAATTCTTGTTTTAGCTCTTCAAAAGTAATCTCTTTTTTATCCTTAATCTTTTCTAGTATTTCTTTAATAGGAAAAGAAAAAAAGGAAAAGTCATTAATTAAATCAATTCTACTTCTTTCTTTTAAAACAAGAGCTAATACTTTTTCTTCAATCATTTGACGTCTTGTTTTTTTATCAATCATACATTCTTCTTTTTTATGTTCTTGTTTTTGAATATTTATCTTTTTAATTTCTAACCTAATATCATCTTCTTTACTTTTTAAAACATCAGCTAATTTTTGAATCCAATAAGATTGCTCTACTGAGTTTTCCATTTTTTTAACTCGAGGCAAAAAATCTTTTAATATCTTTTTTTTATCCTCGACTGAATTGGGGTTTCTGTTGTTTAAAGCCAAATTAAAGAAAAATTCTGAAATTGGCTTTGACTCTTCAATCATTTTTTTCCATGCCTCTTCTCCTTCTTTTAAAATAATATCGGCTGGATCTTTGTCTTCACTTCTTGGAATAACTTTTATTTCAAAGTCGTCAGCCATTTCAATTGCTTTTTCAGTAGCCTTATTACCGGCCGAATCCATATCAAAGGCTAATATTAATTTCTTAGAATACCTTTTAATAATTTCTAAATGTAAATTAGTTAAGGCTGTTCCAGAAGTAGCAATGCAATTATCAATTCCTGATTGATGAGACATAATACAATCAACATTACCTTCTACCAAAACACAAAAGTCTTTTCTTCTTATCTCTATCTTAGCTTTATCAATTCCATAAAGAGCTTTGCTTTTATCATAAAGAATAGTAGCTGGACTATTTAAATATTTTGCTTCATCTTTATCGTCTTTGCCAAAAATTCTACCAGTAAAACCAATGATCTCTGAATTAAAACCAGTAATAGGAAACATTATTCTTCCTCTAAATCTATCAAACATCTTTTCTTTTTGAATCGCTAAACCAGCCTTAACAATATCCCCTCTATTAAAATCTCTACTAACAAGAAAATCGCTCAATCCTTGCCAAGTATCAGGAGCATATCCTATTCTCCATTTTTTAATTGTTTCTTCTTTTAATCCTCTACCCAGTAAATAATCTTTAGCTTCTGAGCCTTTTTTGCTTTTCTCTAATTGATACTCAAAAAACAAACAAGCTTTTTCTGTTAAATCTAAAAGTATTTGTCTTTGTGTTTTTTCTTCTTTCCATTTTTTACTGTGCTTTAATTCAACTCCAGCCCTATCAGCTAATAGCTTTAAAGCATCATAAAATTCTATACCCTCAATTTTCATTACAAACTTAAAAATATCTCCTCCTTCATTGCACCCTCCAAAACAATGCCAAATTTGCCTAGAAGGAGAAACAAAAAAAGAAGCACTTTTCTCTTCATGAAAAGGACATCTGGCTCTGTAATTAACTCCAGCTTTTTCTAGTTTAATGTAATTAGAAATTACATCAACTATATTTAGTCTTGATTTTATTTCTTCTAGTTCTGAATTCATATTATTTCCACTCTCCTAAAGTAGCTGTTTTTAATAACTCTGTATCGTTTCTTAATATCTTTAAAGAAACTGTGTCTCCTGGAGCATATTTTGATATTAATTTGGCTAAAGAATTATTCTTATCAATTTTTTCTCCATTTAATTCAAGAATAATATCATTTTCTTGGAGCCCTGCTTTTTCAGCTGGAGAATCAGGAGTAATGGCTTTATCTGCTAAAGTTTTTCCTTTAGTAATTAAAACTCCATAAGAAACAGATAATTTTAATTCTTTGGCCACGCTTTCATTGATTACAACATATCTTACTCCTAAAAAAGGATAAGATATTTTTCCTGTATTTTTAACCTGTTCAATGTCTCTAATTGCTTTATCAATAGGAATAGCAAAACCAATATTTTCTCCAGAAGAAGCAACAGCAGTATTTATTCCAATCACCTCTCCCATTAAATTCAATAATGGTCCTCCTGAATTACCAGGATTAATTGCAGCGTCTGTTTGAATAATATCTTCTAATGTTTCTGTTGTACTTCCACCTGTAGCCACCACTGTTCTTCCTAATCCAGAAATAACACCAACAGACACGGTATTTTTTAATTCTCCTAAAGCATTCCCAATAGCAATAGCTGTTTGTCCAATTTGAATATTAGAAGTATTTCCTAGTCTTACTACAGGAAATGTTTCATTATTGCTTTGAATTTTTAAAATCGCTATGTCTTGAACAGGGTCACGAGCCAATACTTGAACTGGATATTCTTTGTCATCATTGGTTACTATTGTGTATTCTGCTTTTTCATCTTCAACAACATGTTTGTTAGTTAAAATTGTTCCATCAGAAGAAATAATAAATCCGCTTCCTGCCCCTACTTGCATTTTTTCTGTTCCTTGAACCTGAGGGGTTCCCCAAAAATAACTAAATGGATCATATTCTGAATAAACAGGAACTTCTTTGGTAATAACAACACTAACAACAGCTGGAGACGCTTCTTTAACTACTTTAATAACCTTGTCTTCTTCTGTTGTTTGAGGAATATATTCTACTGTTTTTTCTTGAGTATTTTCTAAAGATACCCCTGCTTTTGATATTTCTTGTCTTAGATTAAAGTATAAATAATAGTTAAAAAATAATCCTACCAATACTCCTAAAACAAAAAATATTAAAACCCAAATACGCCAATCAGCTTTTTTTCCAGCTTCAAGCATTTTTTTAACTTCTGGGTTTTGTAATTTTTGTGGATTAAATTCTGGTAATTGATATATATTCATATTACTTTTTTTTATTATCTTCATAATCAAAAGTGTATTTTAATATATCCGACCGAACAGGACCAATAAAAGCCATGTGCAAAGAACACAAAAGGTATTTTATTCCTGTTCTGAAATATCCATCTTTTTCAAATCTTCTTATTGGCATATAAACACTTGAACATTCAATTGTTCCAAATTTTCCTAATTGAGCACAATCCTGAACAAAACAATGATCTTCTGCTAATTTAATTGTTTCATCAAATCCTCCTACTTTTTCATAAATATTTTTTCTAACCATTATACCCATTGCTCCTAAGGGAAAAATTCTTTCTAATAATCTTTGCGGATAATTATATAATAAATTTAAAGTAAAAGGATTAAGATATATATTGTTCTTTTGAGGGTAAATAGGAAAAGAAGCAATTGTTAAATTTTCTTTATTAAATGTTTCTAAAGATTTTTTAATAAAGTTTTCTGATAATGTCAGGTCTGCATCTAGAAATAAAAGTATGTCTCCTTTGGCAATTTTCGCCCCTTTATTTCTTCCACGAGCAGGAAGCCCTCCATCAGTTACTACACAATCAAACCCTCTTGCAATTTCAATTGTTTTATCTTTTGATCCTGCATCAGCTATAATAACTTCTAAATCATTAACCTTTTCTTTAGCTATACAAGAAAGAATTATAGACAAATTCTTTTCTTCGTTTAATGTTGGTATAATTATACTTAACATATTATTAAAATAAATATCTTGCTTCTTCCCAATATTCAGGATGGTTTTGCTTTTCTTTCATCCAGTACCACCATTCAGCTCCCCAGAAATAGAAAGTATCTATTCCTGTTTTTCGTGCAAATTCAATGTTGTCTCTAAAATTATTAATATCCATGGTTATCATTTGTTCATCAAGAGAAGCGTTAATTATTGAATATTTACACCATGGCTCTGCTTGAAGCTCTGTTCCAATTACTTCTTTTCCAAAAAATCTTAATAAATTAGCTCTTCTTTCATAAAACACAGCTGGAAAATGATATGACAAATAATATTTAAATTGTTCTTGCCAAACTTTTCTATAAGTTGTTACTCCTACAACGTCTCCAACCATACCAGACCTAAGCCATAAAGACAGCTCTCCACTTTCAGTAACAATTACTGGCTTATTATCAATATTTTTAACAAAATCTATTTCTTTTTTCAAGAACCCTGCATCTGACCAAGGACAAGCTCCAAAATTAAGAAATACTTCATTTTCAACTTGCCAAGAAACCAAAGAAGAAGAATTCTTGTATCTATTAACAATAACCCCTAACATTCTTAAGATTCTATCTTGCTGATCTTTTTTATCCATGTTTCTTGCCCAATCAGGCATATGACATTCTGGCCAACGAGGAGTTTTCATTCCAATAGCTAAAATAACCTCTACTCCTCTTTTTTCTGCTTCTTGTATTTGCCAGTCTAATTCATTAAAATCAAAATTATTATTTTCTTTTTCAATTAAATCCCAGTGAACAGAAATCTTAATCTTTTTAACTTTTAGATCATCTAATAGGGCTAAATATGTTTGCTTTGAATCAAGGCCTAAAAACTCAGTTTGTTTAACCGAGTAATTAACCCCCCATCGAACATCTTCTGAAGGCTTAGAAAACCCAATAAAAAAGTATCCAATAATTAATAAAAAAGAGAAAATTAATACAAACAACATATTTTTAGTGCTTGATTTCATTAAGTATATATTACACTAAAAAGAGCAAAAATCAATACTTAGATAAAGACTCTTTAAGTTGAGATAATCTTTCAAAATACTCTAACTTCTCAATAGAGTTATTAACCATTAAACTGTTTAAACCAGAATAATAGTTTTGATTAATCTGAGAGATTGGTATTGCTTGATTGTATATACGGACATCGTCAAGGCTACATTTAGCATAATTAGTAGAATATTTTGCCAATAAGAAACTAGCATCATTCGTTCCTGCGCCTATTCCACTTGCATCATATTCTCCAACTAAGTCGCCATTGATATACCCTCTAAAATAACTTCCGTCATAAGTCATTAGTGTATGATACCAAACACCTTCAACATATGGTAATTCGTTTATTCCACCAATAGTAACTCCACCACTTTTTAAATAAAATCTTATCTGTCCCTCTCTGAAATAAATGCTTATATAATTATTGGCATCTTTATACTTCATAATAGTATAACCTACTTCAGTTACTGGTTCATCAGATTTAGCCCACATTGAAACAGAAAATGGTGTAGTTTCTGCAAGAGTAATTACATTACCTAAATCCACATAATCATCTATCCCATCAAATAATAAACAATTTCCCGAAACACACCCCGTTGTTTGAAATTGAGGCACCGTAGCACCACCCAAAAGAGTTCCTGTGTTTGTTCCCCAAGAATCAGCAGTTGTTGTGCTCCCCACTGCTTCATCAAATTTCCATTGTGATACTCTGGACAGTAACAATGCATTATCCATTGAATTAAGGAATGCTTGTCCTTTAGCAATATTAGCTGAATTAGTAATTGAACTCATGCCAACCAGAATAAACGCAGAAAGGATTCCGATGACAACAATTACAACTAGTATTTCGATTAAGGTAAAAGATTTTTTAACAAGAAAAGTTTCCATACTTAATTAGAATAAATAAACCAATAGCAATAACTATAACTGCTATTAATTTTTGAGCTAATATTCTTTTAGACAAAGACTCTTTTAAGTATTTAGGAAGATAAAAAGAAAGAATCGTAGTTAAAATAAAAAGAAAAACATACTGTACTCCTTTTAAAGCATTAACAATTGCTAAATATGCTACCGGAACTAATACAATGGCCCAACTTTGAAATATTGTGGCTAATCCTCCAGAAAGTTGAGCCAGAATAAAAATAATACCAGTTTTTCCTTGACCTTCTTTTTTACGAATATCTTTTCTAACTCCTTTATCGAAAAGAAAGACTAAAGAAACGATTACTCCTAAAAATCTCATTAAGATAAAACCTGATATTAAATCTGTTTCTAAAAACACAAACTTTTGAAAAATAAAATCTAGAGAAAAAAGAAGAGCAGCAAAAAAAGAAAGACAAAGACTATCCTTTGTTAAAACATAATTCTTTTCAGAACTAATCAATATTCCTCCTAATAAAAGCAAAATAAAGGCAATAAGAATATAGTTATTAAAAAGAGCTAGTGTACTAGGCCAAATAATTAATGCTATTAGAAATATAAAAATTGGTTGAGCTGCTCCAAGTGTTGGAATGACCCTTGAAACTTCGTATTTCTCTAAAGCAAGAAAAAGAACATATAAACCCCAAACATAAACAATGGCGTCAAGAAAAGCCCAAATAAATGTTGCCTGATTGGGAAAGTTAAACCTAACAAAGGGAAGAGCCAATAAAACAAAAATGCTCAAAAAACTAACATAAAAAGCATATAGTTTGGGTTTTGGTGTCTTTTTTAAAATAACCTTGTCTCCCAAAGAAGCTAAGGCAAAAAAAAGATACCCAAGAATTGCAACAATTAACCACGTCATTTTTCAATTATTTCTTTAATTTTTAATGCACCCATTTGTTCTCCTTCAATAAACCCTTCCATGGCAATCTCAGCCAATTGGCCATCTTTTAATAAATCAAATACCCACTCTTTTGCATAATCAATGTTTTCTTGCTCTATACCAAATCCATTCCTTAAAAGCCACGCTCTATTAAATTCTTCCTGAGAACCAATAGTTGGAGCAATAATCATTGGCAAGCCTAACGCTGAATAAAAAGAAAGTTCACTTGGCTTTGTCCATAAGACATCTGTTTTCCTTAAGGCTTTGTTAAATGAATCAAAATATTTTCCGAAATCTTTTTCATAAATAATTTCTACTAATTTTGTTTCTTTAACGAACTCGCTAATATTTAATTTTTCTATTTCTTTTTCAAAATATTCTTTTATATTTATTTTTGTTCCAGCAACTAAAATTATCTTTATTTCCTTATTAACTAAATTACTTCTTAATTGTCTTAAAACTTCTACGCCTATTTCTTTTTGTGCTCCTGCTCCTCCTACTGCAAACATAATTGTCAAAGGATGATCTGACTTTGCGGGAAGCGTTCCTAACTTTTCTCTAATTAATCCTTTATAATGTTTTCTGTAATTTCCCAAAGGATCTAAATTAATGATTCTTTTTTTAACATCTTCTTTTAATATTTCTCTATTTTTTCCAATATTTTCCATTGGTAAAGGATAACCAGTTAAATAAACGTTTTCTTTTTTAACACCATATGATCTCAATCTATCAACAGTTCTTTTGTTGGGTGCAAAATATTTAATTTTACTTTTTTTAGGTCTTAATGGTGCCCAACTTCTAGAAATGTCTGCGTCACAAACAACACAATAAACATCTCCACTATACTTTAACTCTTCTGCCATAAAAGCAGGCGTAAAAAACGTTGAAACAAAAGGTCTCTTATCTTTAGAAGAAAGTCTTTTAATCAAATCTTTTCCCCACCCTTTTTCAAAAAGAGAATACGTGCTTTTGTGATTAAAACCACAAGCTGATTCATCTTTTTTAGGATAAAAATCATTAATTTTTTGAGTCTTATCAAACAAAGAAAAAATAAAGTTTCCTATTATTGGAAATTTTTTAAATCGAGAAACAAATTCATAAAACTTTCTAGAGCTTTCCCAAATAACTCTGTCTTTTGATGGTATCTCCTTGTAATCATTAGCATTAATAATCTTTTTTCTCACAGCCAAATCCTTCAAAGCATAAGCGGTTCTTTGATGCCCGTACCCCATATTAATTGATATGATCCATGCTTTTTTACTCATAAAATAATTATATCATTTTAAATAAAAATTTCCAACTCTTTTTTTCTTTTTTGAAATAAAACAAATAAAACAGTTGGAATATATAATATGAAAAACAATAAAATAGGTATTTCTAATTTAGCAAACGGTACCATGGCAGAATAATCTATCACAATAATTAAATAAGAAAGAAATAATGATAAAACCATTGCCACGATCCAAGACAAAAAAGAAGAAACTAGTCCCAACAAAGGAAATAATATTCCTAAAATCATAATTATTGGCAAAACAGCAAAAACTAAAATATTAGAAATTAAAGATACTAAAGAAAAATACCCAAAATTAATAACCAATATTGGCAAAACAAAAATTTGAGCAGCAATAGTCATTGCCAAAACTTCACGCAACCATTTAATATCAATTCCTTTTGACCAATAATTTAAAATCGGGCCCAAAACAATTATTCCCAAGGTAGCAAGAAAAGATAATTGAAAACCTAAATCATATTTTAATAATAATGGATTTAATAAAAGAATAATAAATCCGGCTAAAAACAATATTCTTAAATTAGATGTATTTCTTTCAAAAATCTGAGCAAAATATATTAATCCGATCATAAAGCCAGACCTTAAGGCTGATGCGGGGGCGCCAACAAAAACAACATATAAAAGAATGAAAAATATTGAAAAAATAAGAACCTCTCTCTTCCATAAACCAAGTAAAAATAATAATTCCATGATTATTCCAGCAAAAAGAACAATATGAGCACCAGAAATAGCAATAGCATGACTCAATCCACTCAAACTAAGTTTTTGCTTAAGACTATCACTCATTTTTATTGTATTACCCAATATAGTTGCTTCAAGAATTGCTTCTTTATCTAAGGTTAACTGTTTTTCGATTTCTTGACTCATTCTTTTTTTAAACAGTAAAATCTTTGTCATAAAAAAATTGCCTTGATCTTTATCAACAACTTTAATTTGAGGATAAGACATGTAAGCAGTGATACCATCTTTTAATAAATAACCCTCATAATCAAAATCTTCAATCATTCCTGGCTTTCTTATCTTTCCCTTGATTTGTATTTTATCTCCATAATCATATTCAGGAAAAACATTAGTTGAAACATTAATCTTTTTATCGTCAAAACAAACCACTATTTTCTGCTTATCATAATCTAGTTGCGGTTCTTTACAAATTATTCCAACAAAAGAAATGTCTGTATCAAAAACAAAATCATTTTCTTTTAAGCTAGATTGATAAAAATTAAAATACAAAAAAGATAAACCCAAAACAATAAAACAAAAACCTAAAACTAATGCTTTTTTAAACCAAATGCCAATCAAACTTAATCCAAAAATTAAAAACAAAAAAGGTAAAAACCAAAAATTAAAAAAAGAGGCAATAAAAATGCCTCCCATAAACATAATACAAAATAAAAATAAATTATCTATTTCCATCACTTTTTAACAAACTTTTTAATTAAAAGCATCCCTGCAATAAAACCACCAACGTGAGAAGAATAAGCCACCATATCAGCAGAACCTAAAGATAATAACTGAATCACAAACCAAATAATTATAAAGACAAAAGCAGGAATTGAAGCTGTTGTCCAGAACACAATAATTGGTACTATTGCCTTTATTTTATTCCTTGGAAACAAGATTAAATATGCCCCTAAAACCCCTGAAATGGCACCAGAGGCTCCGATCAAAGCGCTTTCCTTGTCTTCCATTAATGCATAAGTTAAAACAGAAATTATGCCACATAAAAGATAAAAGATTATAAATCTAAAGCTACTAATTTTTGATTCAATATTTCTTCCAAAAACCCATAAAAACAGCATATTACCCAAAAGATGTAAAATACTACCATGTAAAAACATTGAAGTAAGAATGGTATAAAGATTTCCATTAAAGAGATCTTTAAAAGAAAATGCATAGTTGTTGAAATAAAAATCTGGATTAGAAAAAGAAAGAAAAAAGAAATATATATTAAAAACAACCAAAGCAATTGTTACAAAAGGAATGCCCTTTTTTGTTTTTTCATCATATAAAGGAAGCATTTTTTATTTATTATTCTTATTAATAATTTTAAAAATATAATTTATTACTGAAGTCAATGTTAAAATTATAAAATAAAAAGCAAAGACACCAACAGATGCAAATAAAACATAAAGCATATACCAAGACTGATCAGAACCCGTTCCCCAATTACCATACCTGCTAGAAAATATATTATTAAAGCCACCCAATGTAAACAAAACTAATATTATACTTAAAAAAACATACACCATTCTAACATTAAAACCTGATGCATTTTTTTCTTCTTGTGATAAAATTAATTTTTGTTTTTTTTCTTCAAATAGAATATTTTTATACATAATTAAAAACATAACTACAAACGGTAGAATATTTAAAATTATTGCAAAAAGCTTATCATGTTCCCCAATTACTCCAAGTAAATTTAAAAAAAGAATTGCATAAAATATTTCAATTATTAATTTCATATTAATATTTATCTTATTTTTATAATTTCAAATAAAAAAGAAAATTCTTTCAACACTTCTTTTAAATCTTCTTCTGGAAAGGGTTTTAAATTAGTATAAGCTGGATCAATTGTTTCTTTTTCTCCGTGAAATGTTTGTAAAAAATATTTCTTGGCTTTACCAATATCATTAGCCATTTCAACAATACTTTCTTTTGTATGAATTCCAGGAACAATAGTTGTTCTGAATTCATAATCAATTCCTGAATTTTTAATCAATCCTATGCTTTCCTTTATTTTCGAAATATCAATATTAATTCCCGTAGCCAAAGAATAATCCTTAAAACAAGATTTAACATCCATGGCAATATAGTCAAGAAGGTTTTCATCAATCAATTCTTTTAATCTTTCGGGCAGATAACCATTTGTATCAAGTTTAATTAAATAACCTATTTTTTTAATCTCTTTAATAAAACCTTTTAAATCATTATTAATTGTTGGTTCTCCTCCACATAAAACGCAAGCATCGATCATTCCTTTTCTTTCTTTTAAAAAAGCAAAAAACTTTTTGGAATCAATTTCTGGTTGTTTTTTAATATCAACCGGCAAAACCAATTCTTTTGAATAGCAAAAAGGGCATCTAAAATTACACCCTGATAAAAATACAGTGCAAGCTATTTTTCCTGGATAATCAACTAAAGTAACTTTTTGAAGTCCTCCGATTTTCATTAACTAATTTTAAATTCTTTTCTGTCCTCAAATTCTTGTTGTTTACCTTCGTTCCATTGAGAAACAGGTCTTAAGTAGCCAACGACACGAGAATAAACTTCTGTTTCTTGAAAATTTCTTAAGCTTTTATTAATATTAAAACATTCTGAACATTTAAAAATATCTTTTGATTTTCCATTTTCTAGATCATATTTTAAAAAATGACCATTCAAGATCTCTCCTTTGTTATTGATCTTTATTTCCTTACCACAGTCATGACAAAAAAATTGTTGATTCATGTTATTTTTTAGTAAACATTGATGGTTTAACTTTGAATTCTTTTCTATCTTTGAATTCTTGTTGCTTACCTTCGTTCCATTGAGAAACAGGTCTTAAATAGCCAACGACACGAGAGTAAACCTCACATGGTTGTTCAATTGTACATTTAGGACAGTTAAAGTGTTTTCCAGAAATATATCCATGTGTAGGACAAATTGAAAATGTAGGAGTAATAGTAATATATGGTAACCTGTTATGTTCAAATGATTTCTTAATTAATGATTTTACTGTTTCAATATCACTAATTTCTTCTCCAATAAATATATGCTCTACTGTTCCACCAGTATATTTGCACTGTAAATCATCTTGAAGTTTTAATTCTTCAAAAATATCATCAGTATAATTCACTGGTAATTGAGTTGAATTAGTGTAATAAGGAATCTTTTTTGTTCCGGAAGTAATAATTTCTGGGTAAAGCTTTCTATCTTTTTGAGCCAAACGATAAGAAGTTGATTCTGCGGGCGTGGCCTCTAAATTGTAAATATTCCCTGTTTCTTTTTGATATTCTACTAATTTTGCTCTCATGAAGTCCATTATTTCTAAAGCAAACTGTCTTCCTTTTTTAGAACCAATATCTTCTCCAATAAAGTTTAATAATGCTTCATTCATTCCGGAAATACCAATAGTTGAAAAATGATTAGCAAAGTATTGATTCTTCGCTTTTTTAACTCCTGCTAAATAATACCTAGAATAAGGATATAATCCTTTAGAGGTATATTCTTCTATTGTTTTTCTTTTAATTTCTAAACTTTCTTTAGCAACATCCATAACTGATGCTAATCTTTCTAAAAACTCTTTCTTTGTTTTGGATAAATATCCAATCCTAGGAAGGTTAACTGTTACTACGCCAATACTTCCAGTTAATGATCCTGATCCAAACAACCCTCCTCCACCTCTGTTAGCTAATTCACTTAAATCAAGTCTTAAACGGCAACACATTGAACGTACATCCTCTGGCTTCATGTCTGAATTCAAGTAATTAGCAAAGTAATTTATTCCATACTTAGCTGAAGCTTCAAACAATCCGTCTAGCGCTGGATCATCCCAAGGAAAATCATGAGTAATGTTAATTGTTGGAATTGGAAAAGAAAAAGGTCTTCCACTCTTATCTCCCTTAAGCATAGCTGAATAAAATGCCTTAACAAACATTTTCATTTCTTCTTCAAATTCTCCGTAAGTTTCTTTTTGAGGAATTCCTCCAATAATAACTGGCTGTTTAGCAAAAACAGCTGAAGGCTTTAAATCTAAAGTAACGTTTGTGAAAGGACAATTTCCAGTAATAAAGACTTTTCCATTTCTTCTAGCAATAATTGTTTGATTCTCTGTTGTTGGACACCAAATCACTCCATCATATTTTACCTTTTTAACATTAGAAATATATGTTTCTCTGTGTTTTACTAATCTTAATATGTATATATCTTTTTTACCAATAGTGGGTTTTCTTGTTAAAACTGTAAAACCATATCCAGCATTAACTGCAATCATTTGTAATCCATCTAAAAGATCTGCGTCAGTTGTAGCAATCTTACAATCTTCGGTTCCATCTGCTTTAAGGTAAGTTTCTAAAAATAATTTTGATTGCCTCTCACTTAAAGACAATAATATACTAGGAACAAAATGAATATTTTCCTTACTAAACCACTGATGAATCTTTTTTGAGCCAGAAGCATCAATTCTTAGTCTTGCCACCTCATTACCTAAAGAAGCTGAAGAATATTCAGAATAATTAAGCTTAAAATGGTTCAACAAAGAAATAATTTCATCGTAATTTTTCTTATTTTTAACTTTGGACTGATAAATACTTACTCTATAACAAGATCTATAATTATCTCCTGGTAATTCAATGCTTCCCTCACCAATAATCCAAGCCATCAACTTAATCTGCTCATCAGAAATTTTAGCGTCTTTCTTATTGTTAATTCCTGCAATAGGAATAATAAAAGGTGACTTCATCTTAGAAACTTCTTCAATTGACTCTAAAATATATTCTCCTTGGTTAAATTTCTTTCTTACAACTCTATGTTCAGGAGAAATTAACTGATCCTGAATTCTGTTGGTTAAATTATACATTTCACCCTTGTAGTCTCTTTTAAACATTTTCAAAACTTGTTTGTCTTCAATCGCTTCTGTTTTCAAATTAAAGGTTTTAATAGTGTCTCCAAGTTTTACTTCTTCGTAATTTTTCCACCCTTCTGGAGTTAAAACTTCGGTATCTTCTGAAATACATTGAAAACCAACTCTAGTTGGCACAGCCATATTGTATAAAAATTCTTGAATAGCTTGTTCAACTTGAGCGTAACTTAAATTATCATAACGAATAAAGGGCGCTAATAATGTATCAAAGTTAGAAAAAGAAACTGCTCCTGCTGCTTCTCCTTGAAGCGTGTACATAAAATTAACAACCTGTCCTAAAGCTGATCTAAAATGTTTTGGTGGAAATGATTCAATTTTTCCATTTACACCTCCAAAACCACGAGAAATTAAATCATATAAGTCCCATCCAACACAATAACAAGCAAGAGTATCTAAATTATGTAGATGAACATCTCCAGATTGATTTGCTTCTCTTACTTCTTTGGGATAAATTTTATTCAACCAATATTTTTTAACAATATATGAAACTCCATAATGATTTAATCCTTGTAAAGAAAAAGTCATATTAGAGTTTTCTTGAACTTCCCAGTCTAATTTATCTAAATAATCATCAACTCTATCTACTGCTTCTTCGCTGATCTCTTCTGCTTCTCTAATTCTTCTTCTTTGTTCTCTGTAAAGTATAAAAGCTTTGGCAGCAATTGCTTCTCCTTCCAAAATTAACACCTCTTCTATGATATCTTGTATTTGTTCGACAGTAGGAAGCTCATCTTTTTTAAATCTTCTATTTAAAATTTGAAGAATTTTATCAGAAATTGCTTGTGTTTTTTTTCCGTTACCTTGTTTGGTAGCAGTAATAGCTTTGAAGACTGCGTTAGTGATTTTTTCTTGATTAAAATCTACAATGTCTCCATTTCTTTTTTTAATTTTGAGAATTTTATTTTCCATATACCAATTCTAAACCCCGCCAAAATTATTGTCAACTTTGACAAATATTACAAAGATTGTATTATTGGCTTTTTTCTGGGCTAGTAGCAATAATTGTTAGTCTAATTTCATCTTTAGACAGGTTTTTATCAAATGATGCACCAAAAATCACTTTTGCAGAAGAAGAAGTTCTTTTTTTAATAGATTCTGCTATTTTTTTTACTTCAGATAAGTAAAAATTGTTATCACCTGAAGCAATATTAAACAAAACACTACTTGATTTCTCTAAAGGATAGTCAGTTAGAGGAGAAAATAATGCAATATCTAATGCTTTTGCTATTCTATCCTTTCCTTTCGCTCTTCCAATACCAAAAAATGCAGAACCACCCCCCCTCAAAACTTCTTTTATGTCAGCAAAATCTAAATTCATTATTCCTGGAGTAGAAATTACATGAGAAATACTCTCAACAGCTTCTTTTAACAGCTCATCACACTTTTGAAAAGCAAATTCAACTGATGACTTGGGAGGAATTAATTTAATTAATTTATCATTAGGAATAACAACCAATGTATTAATATTTTTTTCTATTTCTTCTAATGCACTTAAGGCAATTTTCTTTCTTTTTTTACCTTCAAAAGAAAAAGGTAGTGTAGCTATGCCAATTGTTAATACATTTAAATTTTTAGCAATCTCTGAAACTACTGGCATTGCACCAGAACCAGTTCCTCCGCCAAGACCAGCAGTTAAAAAAACAATGTCTGTTGTTCTTAAAATATCTTCGATTTCTTTTTCGTTTTCTTTAGCCGAAAGCATCCCTATTTCTGGTTTCATTCCAGCCCCCAATCCTTGAGTTATTTTTTCACCTATTCTTAATTTTAAGTGAGATTTCTTTTTATTCAAATCTTGAATATCTGTATTTAAACTAATTAATTCTATATTTTTAATATTAGAATCAAACAATCTAGAAATTGTATTACATCCAGCTCCTCCAATACCAATAACTTTAATTTTTGTATTCATTTTAAGGAATAAAATCTTTAAGGACTTTCATTATCTTTTTTCCAAATCCTTCTCCATTAGATGCTTCTACTTCTAATGGTTCTTCTGTGTCATCCATTATTAATCCGCAAACAGTAGAAAAAGAACAATCTTTTTCTACTCCAGGAACATTTTTAGCATACCCAATTCTACAAGGAAGATTAAATTCTTTTTTGGCTAACTCTACAATTCCTGGTAACTTAGCTCCTCCTCCAACCAAAACAATTCCTCCGGGTAATAATCCTTGTTTAGAAACTTTTTTAATTTCTTTATCTATTAAATCAAATATTTCACAGACTCTTGCTTCAACAATCTTATTTAATTCTTTTTCAGAAAAAACAATAATATTTTTATTCTTTGCCTTTTTGTTATTCGGATCTATTTGTATTTTTTCTTCTGAAAAAGGCGAGAGATCCATTTCAATCTTCTTGGTCCCAGTTTTTGAACAAGAACCATGCTCTTTTTTAATCTTTTCTGCTATTTCAATTTCTGTTTTAAAACCAATAGCAATATCATTTGTAATATTAGCTGAACCAACAGGGAAAACTGCTAAATTTAATAAATTACCTTCTTCAAAAATAGCAACACTTGAAGCTCCAGCGCCAATTGAAATTAATGCTACTCCTAATTCTTTTTTTGAAGAATCTAAAACAGATCTTGTATCAGCTAAAATTGTAGGAACAAGTACTACTTCTGAATCTATTCCTCCTTGATTTATTGCCTCCATTACACTCTCTGTGTCAGAACTAAGAATTGATAAAAGAAAAGCATCTAATTCTAATCTTGTTCCTCTTAATCCCAAAGGATCTTTTATTTCTCTTTCTCCATCCAAAATCCATTCCTTAGGAAATGTTGATAATATTTCTTTATTGGTTGATTGAAGATTAACTGCTTTTGCTCCTTGGTAAATTCTTTCTATATCCTCTTGAGAGATTTTTCCGCCAGCTTGACTAACATTAATTAATCCTTTTGTGCTGATTAATTCTAATTTATTCCCATTAATACTTACATATATTTCTCTTGCTCGAGGAACTTTTTCTTTTTCCATTGCTAACATAAGCTCTGCTATTTTCTTTCCTGCTTCTTGGGGACTTTTGACTCTTCCTTTTTGAACTCCTGCCGATTCAATGGTTCTTAAAAACAAGACCTCCACAATCTTTCCTGTTTCTATATCTTTTCTTGCTGTGAGAATTTTAATTGTATTTGTACCAATATCAATTCCCATTACAACTTGTGTCTTAGCCATGTTATTTTATTAAATATTTATCTTGTTTTTTAAACATTTCCTCGGCATCCTTCTTTTTAACATGATCCATGCCCATTAAATGAAGTATACCATGAATTAACACTTTTGATAATTCTTTTTCAAAATCTTCTCCACCTTTTTTAACCTCACTCAAACAAATTACTATTTGAGGCAAAGGATCATTAATGGTACCAAAAGACAAAACATCTGTTACTTTATCTTTTTTTCTATATTTTTTGTTTAAAGCTTGAATCTCTTTTTCCTTAACAAAAGCAACCTCAATGTTTTTATTAATTCCTTCTTCTTTAAGAACTTTGCGAGCAACAGATACTAACAGCTTCTCGTCAACTTCAAAATCCTTATCTAGGTTTACTATATCGATCATTAAATATATTTTACTAGATTGGGAAAATAAATCAAGTGTTATGCATAAACCTTACTTTTCTGCTGATAAAAATTGTTTTTTATCTCTATCCCAATCTAAAACAACTTGATATGTCGTAAAGTTTACCTCCTCTTTATTTGTTATATTATAGTTTTCATCATACTTTGGATTGCCATTAAATTTTTCCTTTTCAAATATTATTTCTTTATCATTGTCATTGTCTATATCTTCGAATGTTATTTTTTTAACACTATCAAATACTTTCTCTTCCACATAACCATCTTTTTCATTTCCTTTATACGTTAACCCCTCCCAAACACTCATCAATTCATGTGACTGTATAAGCTCTCCGTTAATTATTCTGAAAAGATAATACTCTGTACCACAACCAGCAAAACTAGAACTTCCACATCCCCATCTACTACCTATAAAAAATGGTTTTTCATCATTAATCAGCTCTACGGGATTAATAGAAAAATTATTAGCACTCCTTATTACAGAATGCGTGGGAAAGTAAAAAATTTTAAAGCTTTTGTCTTCTTTTTCTGTAATTATCAAAAAATCATTAAAGCCCTTATTTTCCAAATAGCTTAATCCTTTTAATCCATCTTCAAGATTAATTTTACAATTATCTTTACAGAAAGAAACAATGGCTACTTGATTATTAGAATTTTTATCAAAAGATCCTCTTCGAATCAACATTTGTTCAAATTCAATATTAACTCTTTCTTCAATATGATTTTTTAATTTATCGTTAGAGTTAAATATTTCAGAATATAAATCTTTTTCTAAATGATAAAGTCTATTATCGTCTAATAATATCTCTGGACATTCATATTCTTCTGGGTAATCACAAAGAAAACCTCCCTCATATATCAAATAATTCTTAGTTAATTTAATTAAAGACATTATACAAGTTGGGCATCCACCGTGAGTTCCTTTTTCTTGTTTGCTTTTATCACAAGAATAAAAACTATATCCTTCTGGCACAATATAATTATAAGGAGTCTCTTCATCTGGACAATATGCCTCTGTCCAAAATTCAATAGAGTGAGGTAGGTTATTAGAAACTATTTCTGTGGCTTTAAAAAAAGACTCGGGGTATTCAATGTGTTGAGGTAGAGATTCAAAATTAATCACCTCAAGACTTTGTTCGTTATTTAATTCTTCTACTAACTGATCATCCTCTTTTTTTTGTTCTTCTGTTTTTTCTTTTATTAAAGTCTGTTCTTTTCTATCATCTACCTTATTCGAGATAAAACCACTTACTGAAATTACAAAAAAAACAATTACCATCCCAGCTAAAAATTTAATTATATTTTTTGGATTCATGTTAATATATTTATTTAATTACTTTAAAACATAAAAATGCTTTATTGTTATTTTTTTGCATAACAACATAAGATAATGATAGCAAAGTTTATAAACTTTAACAACACATTTAAAACATATAAACTTACAAAAAACAGGGTTTCCCCTGTTTTTATTGTAATTCCTCTTTTACGATTTTAGCAACTAAATTTCCATCTGCCTTACCTTTTGTTTTTGGAACAATTTCTTTCATTATTAATCCAATGTCTTTTTGACTTGCTGCTCCTGTTTTTTCTTTCGCTTCTTTAACTATTACTCTAATTTCTTCTTCAGTTAATTCTTTTGGTAAATATTTTTTTAAAATCTCTAATTCTTTGTTTTCGTTTTCTACTAAATCTAATCTTCCTCCTATTTCAAAAGATTGAATACTGTCTCTTCTCTTTTTAACCTCACTAGAAACAGCTTCAATTACCTCTTCATCAGTTAAAACACTCTTTTCATCTAATTCTGATTCATTTAATTGAGGGTTTTCGTTAGCAAACTTTAATCTTTTGTCTTTTCCTTTATTAACAATAGCAGAAACAAGCATCCTTAAAACAGATACTCCAGTTTCATTCTTGTCTTTTTGGAAAGAAATCAAATCTTTTTTAATTTCTTCTAATAACATAGAATTATTTTTTTCCTAATTTTTTTAATTTTTCAAACTTCTTAGTTTTTTCTAGTTTTACTAAGGCGGCTCTTTTGTTCAAGTTTTCACTCTTTAGTCTTTCACGAAACCTTCTTTTTCTAGCTTCGATCAAAACACCACTTTTTTGAACAGCTTTAGTAAAACGATAAACTAAAGATTGAGAAGTTTCTTTTTGTTGTTTTTGAATCTTCATAATTTTACTTTAATCTTGTTTTAATTTCTTTAACCATTTCTTTAATATTAACCTCTGCTTGTTTACCTGTTTCCATGTCTCTAATAATAACCATGTCTCTTAAAGCTTCTTTTTGTCCAACAATAATTACAATATTAATGTTTAATTTATTGGCTCTACTTAATTGAGCTTTTAAAGAGTCTTTACTAAAAGATTCTGTTGCTTTAATTCCTGCTTTTCTTAATTCTTCAAAAATTAATAGCCCCTTCTTTTTAGCCAAAGGTCCTATTTGAGAAATGAAAACTTTAGGCATGGAAGCATAAACACCTTCTACTTTTCTTGCTTTCATTGCAGAAACAATTCTTTCTATTCCTGCAGCAGCTCCACAAGAAGGAACATTTGCTTTTCCTAAAACCTTTGACAGGATATCATATCTTCCGCCTCCTGCCAAGGCCCCGGTCCCTTCTTCTTCGGTTACGGGTGCTTCTATTTCAAATACTGTTCTTGTGTAATAATCTAACCCTCTTACTAAAAATGGATCCAAAGTAAAAGGAATTTTTAATTCTTCTAAATATTCTAACACTTCTTTTAAATGAGTTTTGCAGTCTTCGCATAAATAGTCAATAATTTGAGGTCCTTCATTAACCAATTCTTTACATTTTTCATTTTTACAATCAAGAACTCTTAAAGGATTTGTTTTTGTTCTTCTTAAACAGTCTTTACAAAACGCATTTTTCTTTGATTTTAAAAACTTAATCAACGCTTTTCTGTATTCTCCGCGACAATTTTCATCACCAATTGAATTAATCTTTACAACAGCATCGTTTATTCCTAAGTCACATAAAATATTATACATAATAACAATGGTTTGGGCATCGACAATTGATTCTTTGTCTCC
Source organism: bacterium (assembly GCA_041308625.1). Lineage (GTDB taxonomy): Bacteria > Patescibacteriota > Minisyncoccia > Minisyncoccales > Minisyncoccaceae > Microsyncoccus. The sequence goes on from JBFZBB010000005.1 coordinate 41,813, forward strand.
CAAAACCTCAAAACCATATTGCCAAAACTGTCTATATCTTCCTGCTTGAGGTTTTTCATGTCTAAAAAATGGTCCGTGGTACCATAACTTTATTGGTTGAGGATAAGTATTAAGTCCATGTTCAAGATAAGCACGCATAATTGGTGCTGTTCCTTCTGGTCTTAAAGCTAAAGCATCTTTTCCTTCTTTTGTTCTTAAAATATACATTTCCTTTTCCACAATATCAGTATTTACTCCAACGCTACGACTAAACAATTCAGCACTTTCAAGAATAGGCGTATCTATTTTTTCAAATCCATAAAAATCAAAAGCTTTTTCTATTGCCTTATATACTTTTTGAAAATATACCTGATCTTGAGGTAAGATATCGTGCATTCCTGTTGGAGTTTGAAATCTAATTTTGGCCATAGCTATTCTTTAAACTTAATAAACTAGAAAGGAAATCAAAAGCAGAAAGCTTAATAAAAACCTTCCCAATTATGTTTTTTCTTGGAACTGGTCCCCAAATTCTAGAATCAGAAGAATAGTTCCTGTTGTCTCCCATAACAAAATATTCATCTTCATTTAATTGAATTGAAAAGTCTGTATTTCTTTCCCACTCACTTTTAGCTTTTTCAGATAAATATCCTTCTTCTAGTTTAAACGTTTCATTGTTTGAAGTAATAAACACTTCTCCAGCAACAATATCTACTTTTTCTCCAGGCAAACCAATTATTCTCTTAATATATTTATATGCCATGTCCTTAGGATACTTAAACACTATAACTTCTTGTCTTTCTGGTTCTCTTAGCTTATATGTCAATTCATCAATAATTAAATAGTCAGCATCATGAAAATTAGGGTCCATTGAAGCACCACTAACAACAAAAGGTTGAAATAGCATCAATCTTATAGGTAAAACAATGGCCAAAGCCAGTAAAAACAGTTTTACCCAGTCAAAAATGAAATTAATTACTCCTTTTTCTTCCATTGAACAAATAATACACTAAAACAGGTTTTTAGGCAAGTATGCCCCATTTTAAAGCTTTTTGTTGTTTATATACACCTCTTTTAGGGTTGATCCTCCATCTTTATCAATCAATATTTTAGCATATCCATCACCATTAAGATCATAAAGGTTTACATTGGGCATAAAAAAACTCTCTATGCCATAAACAATATTTATTGAACAATTATATTTATAGTTAAAACCAGAACAATATTTTTTATAACTTACTTTTCCCCTTATAAACGTTCCCTCGCTAGGCTTATCTTTTTGAATACTTTTAAAAACATGTAAATTATTTTGTGAATTACTTTCCAAAACAACATAAACGACATCATCTTTTTCAAATTCATCTTTATCTTCTCTTTCTATGTTTGAAATAGTATATTCTATATCTAAATATTCTTGCCCAAACCTGCTTTGTTTACTTAAAGATTCTATTTCGATTAAAACCTCTTTCCCTGAAGATATTGCCAAAGAATTAATAAAAATCAAAGAAAAAATTACAATTAATTGAAAAATAACTACTATAATTATTTTTTCTTTAAAATTAATTTTCATTTTTTTCTTTAAAACTAGAAATCAATACTTGTCTTCCTTTTTCCATGGCCCAACCAACAACTAAAAGAATAACTCCTGCTAAAATAAAGAAGAGACCCTTGTCGAGAGAAGAATAAAACCAATCAAAATACTTTGATATTATAAATAAAAATAAAAATACTGCTCCAACATTAATTATTCCTGTTGATTTTAATTTATAACCAAACAATATGGTTCCCAAATAAAGCAAAAAAGTTAAAAAGTTAAACATAAAAGACCATAATAGTGCAGGTCCAGTTAATTCTAATCCTCCAACAAATAGCTCTTTATTAAAATTCATGAATGGAAGACAAAAGAAAAATAAACTTAATACAAAAGGATAAAAAATACGCTTAAAAATATTACTAGTTTTAAAAAGATAAAAGAAAAAAGAACAAATAATCAAGATTAGGGAGATTGAAAAAATATAGCCCTGATTAAAAGTAAAAACAGATTTTCCAAAAACATCGATGCCTGCTCTCGAAGAAAGAAAAAGGAAAAACATGTTTATCGGAACAATAGCGAAAACAGCTGACATAAACTCTGCTTTATTTTCATTTTTTTCTTTTCTCGAAAGATAATACATTAAAAAGAACATATTAATTAAAAGAACAAAATTCAATATATTAGCTGTTGAGACTAAACCGTGGCTTGACCCTTGAAAAGAATAAAAAAGAGAAGCTATGGAAGAAATAACAAACATAAACAGTCCCAACCTTCTCATTACTTTAATATTTTTACTATTTCCTACGTGTAAAACAACCAAAGAAAAAATAAGGACGACTAGACTTAAAATAATAGACATAAAAAATCCGTTTGCTGTTAAATCTTGTCCATAACTATAATATGGTGCCCAATAACCATAATTCCAGTCTCTTTGAACATCAACAAGATATTGCTGCTTAGGAGAAAAAACTAAAAATGATGAGAATAAAGTTAAAAAACCAAAAAAACCAAACTCTGGCAAGGTTATTCTTTTATTATTCAAGTTAAAATAAATAAGAAAAACGTTGATCAATAATAATACAACAAATAAAAATATTAAAATAGGTGTAACAGCAACAGAGCCAAGAGTTTCTGACAAAAACTCTATTCCACTTAAACCATTAGAAAGAAAAAAGAAAGACCCAAATAAAACTATTGAACTTATAAATAAAAACGTTAAAGAAAATCTTTTAGAATTGCTTTCTTTTAGCTGTCCGAATAACCAATATAAACCACCTACCAACAAAATTATTCCCAACAACTGAGCCGTTGTTTCTTTTAAAGAAAATAATTCACTATATCTAAAGCTTATTGCGTAAAATAAGGATAATATAGAAAAACCCAAAACAACAAAAGCATCAAACAAATACCCAACAGCTATACCAAAAATAGCACAAGCTAAAATCAAAACATCTTTAGGAATAACATCTCCTATTGCATAATTAATAACAAAAAGTACTGCACTGAGAAGTAAACCGGCCAAAAGAAAATATGATTGTTTTGTAAAATCAAGGTCTTTAAATTCTTTTTCTTTTGGATCAACAATTTTTCTTTTTTTATTTCTAAAAAATATAAACCTAATAATTAAGAAAAATATTCCTAACCAAAACAAACTACTAAGAACACTTGTTATCCAATAAAAAGGATCAGAATAAGGCATATTTTTAATTGTTTATTTTTTTAATTTTTTTATCCATAAAAACTCCTATATAAATAGCAGCGAAAAATCCTATCAGTAAAACAATGACCGAAGAAAAAACAAAAAAGTTACTTAAAATTCCCCTTGATAGAACAAGAACTGGATACATTATTCCCCCTATAAATCCTAAAATTAAAGAAAGATTAATTATTTTTGAAGAATTAAAAATAAATCCCGTCAACAAAGAACCTAAGAACCATATAATTAATCCGTCAGGAAAAAAGAGATTTATATTAAAAATACTTGAAATTAAAAAAATACCAGTCCCATAAACAATTGAACCAATTAAAAACATGGCTTCACTTACTCCAACAAGCTTTTTCTTTTCTTTAAAAAACCATCCCAAGAAATAGAAAAGGACAATAAAAAAGAAAATAATTATCATTTTTGAAATCTCGCTCATGCTCTGCCAATTAGCAGCTATAAAAGAAAAAATACCTAAGCCAATAAAAAAAGCAGCAAAACTTAATGTGATAGAAATAGTTTTTTTATGAGAATCTTCTTTTGATTCTTTTATTTCTTTTTCTCCTTCTTTCTCTGCTAACACTTTCTCGATTTCTTCTATTTTCAACCCTTTAGATAAAAGATCTTTATATACTTCTTCTTTTGTTTTTTCTTCCGTTACTATTTTTTCCTCAACTGGTTCTATAAAAAATTCTTCTATTTCTGAATCTTTCCATCCACTTGTTATTAATTTTTCTTTTATTTCTTTTTTTTCTAATCCTCTTTCTAAACAAAAATCAATATATTTTTTTAAATTCTCATTCATGTTTTTTGCTATTTAAAATAATAAAAAATCTATATGCTATATCGTATCATGGTCAAGAAATAAAAGTCAATGCAAAATACTCTCCCATGACTCTTTATATACCTCTCCCCACTTACTTTCTTCTTTTACAACACAATCTAAGAATTCTTTACCATATAAATCTAAAAGAATATCCTTATAAAATAAATACAATTTTTTATGCAAAGAAAGGGAGTCTTTAAATTTAAGATCATTATCTACAAAAATAATATGTAATAATTCATGAATTAAAACTGCTTTTTTAAAATCATACGAATAACTATCTCTAAGCATTAATGGATGAGATGTGCTTTTCCCATTATAAACAAATGCTTTTATTTCTTGAGAAATGAATTTCATTTGAGAATAATGCTCAATTTTTTCAATCATAGTGTCTCCTTGATTTTTCCATATTTCTCTATACTCTTCAACACTTTTTATATTTTCTCCTTCAAACAATATATTCATATATTAAAATTCAAAAATATCCTCTATTTTCTCTTTAAAAACCTTAGATATATCATAAGCTAACTTCAACGAAGGAACATATTTGCCTTGCTCTAGAAAAACAATGGTTTCTCTCCTTACATTAACCATTTTAGCTAAATCTTCTTGAGTTAGTCTTTTTTTAAGTCTTAGTTCTTTTATTCTTGTTTTCATAGCATTAAATCTTCTTTTTTGCTGTAATAGATCCTAAAAACAATATTAAGAATTACCATTACAAAAATCAATATTCCTAATAACTGACTTATTGATAATTGTATTGGGTTAAAATAATCAACCCACCATATTCCTAGTATAACCATTAAAGTAATTTGAAAAGAAGCAGCTAAAGCAGTATATGATACTTTCATTGTTCTTTCATCTTTTTCTGGACCGTCTCCATATCTTTTATATCTAACCATACCAACAGCAAACATACTTGCACCAGCAGTCATCATAATCGTAAAAGCAGATTCTTCTATTGTATTAGAAATTCTTAAAACTATACTTCCTAAAAAAAGGATTAGCCCAAAAACAATACTAAACAAATGTCTTTTTTTCATATTTTTGTATATTTATTATATCTATCTTCATGTTATATCATTCTAACATTAATGTCAAGAAAAAATATAGACCATGTTGTCTATATTATTTTTTGTTCACATCTGTAAGTGAAAATAATTCAGGCTTGCCACTTTTTTGCAAATTATAATAAATGAATAACCAATCCTCTTTTGATTGAGCAAGTTTCTTTATTTTTTCAATTGTTTCTTTTTCCAGTCTACTATCTGACTCAGACAAAAGAAGAATGCTGATCCAACCATCAAGCTCTTTAATAGAATAAACCTTAATCCGCATTAATAGCCAAACCACTTTTAGTCTTTTAAGGAACATTTTTACCATCTCCAAATGGTATGAATAATGTAATATTAAAGAATAAAATTGTCAAACAGAATTAAATTCCTATTATTCCCCTTTTCTTCATTTCCCAAAAACATTTAGCTGTTATTTCAATATCTACTCTTGCATCATGTGCTTCCTCAAAATCTGATTCAAAAAGCTTATAATGTAGCTCTGAGAGCTTGGGCCACTTATATCCATACTTACTACTTATTGCACAAAACTTTGTTGAAGCTTCCATTGTGCAAAATCTAGCCTTATTCACAAAACAAGCCTCTATTCCTTTTCTTAAAAACTCTGCTCCAATTATTTTTTCATCAAAACCAATATTGTGACCAATTAAAAAATCAGTTTCTTCTACTGCTTCATTGAAATCACATAAAACATCAATTAAGTCTTTTCCATAAGTAATAGCTTTTTCATTTGTAATTCCGTGTATCATTGTTGAATCATTAGGAATAACAAAACCTTCTGGTTTAATAATATAGTCTTTACTTGATACTTCTTCTCCATTGTTATCGTAAAGAAGCCAAGCAAGTTGAACTAGTCTTGGCCAATTATCCAAGTCTTCTATTGGTGCTTTATAATTACGAGGAAGACCAGTTGTTTCCGTGTCGAAAAATAAATACATTTTTAAAATTTTTATTTCAATAATCTAGACGAGGTAATCATTTTAATAATAAAATTATATCCCTCTACACTCTTCTACGGTAAAAGTTTCTATTAGTATTGGTATGTTGTTTTCTATTTTATAGGCATTCACTTCGCAAGGAAAACCTATTTTTATATATTCGTATAGTTCTTTTTTAGTTTCATCAAACTCTGCCCTACTAAAACATAGTTTGCTAAAATTTTCATTATATAAATACTGATCTTTTTCTGGATCAAACAAATAAACAGAATAAGTTGCATTAGTGGCCGCATTCTCCTGTATTAATAAATCATAATAGTTATCAAAATTTATATCAAAAAAATCAACAAATAAACATCTGTCATTCTTTATGTCTTGATTTCCACTTTTATTATAAATCCTAATTTTACAAGCAGTACAATTGTCTTCTAAATAATCTATTTCTACAAATATTTTCCTATTATTAAATTGATAATAATTCATTGAATTGTTTTCACAAAAAGAAGAGTCTGCAAAATAAGAACCATTTAATTTTATTTTGCTCATAATACATGTTTCACATCCTCCATGAGACCCTGTCTTCCCCTGCTCACAAGAGTCAAACGAATAAAAACAAGCATAAATATTATCAAAATTATAATCATACTCCGTTTCAGACCCTGGACAATAAGCTTCTGTCCAAAATTCAATAGATTCTGGCAAATCATTACTAACTATCTCTGTCGCGGCAAAAAAAGCTTTTGCTTGCTCGTTAGTCATTTTTTTGCCAGATAAATTATTTATTTCTTCTTCGGATAAGGTCTGCTGATTGTAAATTTTATCAAAAGAATTATTGTTCTGTTCTTGATTTTGATTATCGCTTTCTCGCTGTTTTCCTTGATTAAAAAAATAACTAAGACTTCCGATTATAACCATAGTCAAAAAGATTATTCCGATAATTAAAAAATTAAAATTGCCTTTTTGATTCATGTTAATATTTTTATTATATTAAATCATTCTAACATAAATTAAAAACCGATAAAAGTCGGTTTCCACCAAAATTTTAGCATAAAATAGGCTAATTATTACTTATCCTTCCCACAACACTTCTTATACTTCTTCCCGCTCCCACAAGGACAAGGATCATTTCTTCCAATTTCCTTAACTCCTTGAGTCACGGTTTGCCTTTTTTCTTCAGGTTTAATATTAACATTAATACCTGCTCTCATTATACTATTAATGACAAGTTTTTCATAATTGTCTAATAAATCCTTAAACATAATGTGTCCTTCTTTCTTATATTCTACTAAAGGATCTCTTTGACCATATGCTCTTAATCTAACTGATTCTCTTAAGCTTTCCATGTTTTCTAAATGTTCAACCCATAAAGTGTCCAATGCTCTTAAAGAAGCAATCATTTCAACTTGTCGCATATTATCAACCCCTAATTCTTTTTCTTTGTTTTCATAGTCTTCAATGGTAAAGCCTGCTTTTTCAATTAAAGGTAAAACATCTTCTTTTAGTTCTTTTTTCTCTCCTTTTTCAAGAATCTCCTTTCTCCTCTTATATATCACCTCTCTATGCTTACTTAATACATCATCATATTCTAATACATATTTTCTTGAATCAAAGTTAGCTCCTTCAATTTTTGATTGAGCTGATTCAATGCTTTTTGAAATAATTGGATTTTCAATTAATGCATCATCTGGTAAATTAAATCTTTCCATTAAAGCTTTAATCCTATCTCCTCCAAATATTCTAATTACGTCATCTTCTAAAGAAACAAAGAATTGAGTAGTACCAGGATCTCCTTGACGCCCTGTTCTTCCTCTTAATTGATTATCAATTCTTCTAGCTTCATGTCTTTCAGTTCCTATTACATATAGTCCACCTAATTCAACAATCTTTTTCTTTTCTTCTTCATTAACAGGATTTCCTCCTAATGCAATATCAACCCCTCTACCAGCCATGTTGGTAGCAACAGTTACTGCATTCAGCGCACCTGCCTGAGCAATAATTTCTCCTTCTTTTTCATGATTTTTTGCATTTAATACTTGGTGCTTAACTCCTTCACGATTTAACAAAGCACTTAAATACTCGTTCTTTTGAATAGAAGTTGTACCAATTAACACTGGCTGTCCTGTTTCATTTCTTTTCTTAACCTCTTCTGCTACAGCTTTAAACTTAGCTTGTTCTGTTTTATATACTCTATCTGGTAAATCTTTTCTAATATTTGGCTTATTAGTTGGTATTACGATAGCATCTAGGCCATATACTTTATCAAACTCTTCTGCTGATGTTTCAGCAGTACCTGTCATACCAGCTAATTTCTTAAACATTCTAAAATAGTTTTGAAATGTAATTGAGGCCAAAGTAATAGACTCTGGATTTACTTTAACTCCTTCTTTTGCTTCTATTGCTTGATGTAATCCCCCTGACCATCTTCTTCCTGGCATTAATCTTCCAGTAAAAGTATCAACGATTACAATCTCTCCATTTCTAACAACATAATCCTTATCTAATTTAAATAATATCTCTGCCTTAAGAGCTTGTTCTAAGTGGTGAAGATATTTAATTCCTTTTTGATCATATATATTATCAACTCTAAGTATTTTTTCTATCCTATTAATCCCTTCCTCAGTTAAAGTAACTGCTCTCATCTTTTCATCTACCTCATAATCAGTTTCTTTATTCAAATGAGGAATAATTTTAGCAAACTCAAGATACCAGTTAGAACTTTCTGTATCAGGAGAAGAAATAATTAAAGGAGTTCTAGCTTCATCGATTAAAATTGAATCAACTTCATCTACTATTGCATAATGATATCCTCTTTGAACCATCTCAGAAGTAGAGTAACATAAATTATCTCTTAAAAAGTCAAAACCAAACTCATTATTGGTTCCATAAGTAATATCTGCTAAGTACGCTTCTTTTCTTGTACAAGGTCTCAAAAAGTTTTCTACAACTTTAAATCCTCCTAATTGATCTCTTTCTTCGTCTCCTTGTTTGTAATTAGAATCATAGATAAAGGATTGTTCATGGTTTAAAACGGAAACACTCAAGCCCAATGCATCATAAATCTGACCCATCCAAACTGCATCTCTTCTCGAAAGATAATCATTAACAGTTACAACGTGACAACCTTTTTCTTCTAGCGCATTTAAATATACTGGTAGGGTTGCGGTTAATGTTTTTCCTTCCCCTGTTTTCATCTCAGCAATTTTTCCTTGATGCAAAACTATTCCACCAATTAATTGAACATTAAAATGTTTTTGATTAAGATTTCTTTTAGAAGCTTCTCTTACTAATGCAAAAGCATACGGTAAAACATCTTCACCATTTTTAATTTTTTCTTTTAGTTCTTTAGTTTTTAATTTTAACTCTTCGGAATTTAACTTAGATACTTCTTCTTCTAAAAAATTAATTTTATCAACAACTGGTTTTAAACTCTTAATATATCTTTCGTTAGCATCACCGAAAAAATTACTGATAAATGACATAATAACTTACTTAAGTTTTCTTCTGGCAAGATAAGAATCTTTTCTTTTTCTCAATTGTCTTTCCAAATCATCAACTGATTCAATAATAGCACTTCTCATATTGTCTTTCTCTGAAACTGATCTTAACATTTTTTGTCCTAACTGAATTTGTATTTCTGATTTATAAATATCTCCTTTCTGATGATGCTTTGTTGTTAATCCTAATTCAATTTCAACAAGCAAATCAGGGACGTCTGGTAAAAGCTTATCTAGGGCCTGTATTTTCTTATCTAAAAAGGAAGAAAGACCTGTATTTAACTTTATATTTGTCTCTTTTATTCTTGTTTTCATATATTAAATATTATCATAAAAACAACCCTTTGGAAAGGGTTGTTTTAAACTAACTATTTTTTCTTTGCAACTTTCTTTTTAGTAGTTTTTTTCTTTGCAACTTTCTTCACAGCTTTTTTCTTTGCTGGTTTCTTTGCAACTTTCTTTTTTACTACTTTCTTTTTTGTAGCCATTTTTTTTCGTACGAGATTATTTTTAATAACTCGACCTTTTTTCTTTCATTATTATTTTTAGAAAATTTTTTTTAGAAAAAATAATTTTCTTAATTCATTTTCGCTCTAAAAAAATAATTTGTCAATAGCTAAACACAAAAAATTTTAATTTCTTCTTCTAATTTTATTAAAAATTTCTTTTCAACTTCTTTTTTTATAAAATTTATTAACTTTAAAACATTTTCTGACTTTGCATTTTCTAAATTTAAAATAAAATTTGCATGTTCCAAAGAAATTTTTGCATCACCAATTGAAAATCCTTTTAATCCGCACTCTTCAATCAACATTCCTGCAGAAAGATATCCTTTTTCAAAATAAAATTCTTTTAACTGAGGGTATTTTTTAAAAATACTTTCATTAACTTCACCATAATAGTTTTTAAAAATACTTCCCAATGAAAATCCTTTAGGATGATTTAATTTTCTTTTTTCAAAATTCTCTTTTATTTTTTTACTAGGATTACCTTTGCTTAATTTTAATTTTACAGAAAGAATTATAAGATTAGGATTATTTTTAAAAATACTTGTTCTGTAACCAAAATTACAATCTTTTCTTTTAATTTCTCTAACTCCTTTTCCAACTTCTAAAACTTCTACACTAATAATGCTATCTCCAATCGATTCATTAAAAGCTCCTGCGTTACCATTAATTGCTCCTCCTATTGTTCCTGGAATACCAATTGCCCACTCTAAACCAACAAACTCTTTTAATTTACCGACTAAAAAAGAAAGTAAAACGCCTGCCTCAACAATTATTTCTCCGTAACAACCCTTATCTTCAATTAAAAATTCTGGTTTATCTGCTTTAAAAACAATAGTTAGTCCGTTATAAAAATCATCGCTAATCAAAGTATTGCTGCCTCCTCCTAAAATACGAAAAGGCATATCAATTTCATTAATTAATTTCTTTAAATCTTCTTTATTCTTAATTTCAATAAAATATTTAGAAATTCCTCCTATTCGAAAAGTAGAATAATCTTTTAATAAAACATTTTCTTTTAGTTTCATCATATATTTAATAATAGCATAAAATAAAATAGAGGGCTAACCCTCTATAATTTGTTCAACAATTTTTACTGACAGAGGCTCTTTAAAGACAATGACGTCTTTTGAAAATGCTTCAGGGGTACAGGCATTAACTGCTATTTTAACTACTTTTTCATCTTCAATCTCAAAGTCTTCTGGTATACTGGCAATATATAAAACCTTTTCATAATCACCGAACCTTAATACTTTTTCAAGATGATCATGCTTATCGCCATCTTCTCTTCCATAGATAAGAAAAACAATCTTATCCAGTTTTTGCTTTTTAAGGTGCTCCTCGATAAAAGCAACTCCCGACACCGAAGAAACAAACACGTCGAAATTTTCTTTTAATTTCTTAAGAGCCTGTTCTGTTTCTGGATAAACTTTTAATCTTAAAGGATCCACGATGGTTCCTAAAAAATCAATAACAATAGCCTGTTCTGTCATGGTAATGTACCATCTACACTATACAATAAACTAAAAATTAGTCAATACTTCTATTTTTTCTTCTAATCCTTCGTATTGAGGGTAAATATTAAATGCTTTCTTATATTCCTCAAGTGCTAGCTCTTCTTCTTTTAATTCTTCATAGATTCTACCCTTAACAATATATGCTAAATAATTATTAGGAGACAATTCAATTGCTTTGTTTAAAGCATTAAGAGCTTTTTCACGATTATCATTAATTATAAAACTAGTGTTTTCATAAATTAATGCTAAATTCTGCCAAGTAATAAAATTATAAGGATCAATAATGGTTGCTCTTTCAGCGATTACTTCTGACTTAGAGACTAGTCCTTCCATTAATTTTTTATTTTCTTCTTGTTGTGTTTTAAAATGCTCATTAAGCGTCCAGTTATTATTAAAAACATCAGTTACTTTTAATAAATATAATTGAGAAAGACCAACATAATAATCTGATAAATTAAAAAGATTGGATGCTTTTTCCATTTTTACAATAGCTTGATCAATATTATTTTCATATTCACTCACTGCTTGTTTCGATAATTGTTCTGAAAATAAATATATAAAAAAGAATATACTCATTATTAAATATATTACAGCAACAATTATTAAAACCTTAAAGTTAATTTTTATTTCTTTACCATGAAATCCTTCATAAATTCCAAGAAAAACAAATAACAAAACAAATAGCAAAAGTTCTATTTTCCAAACAATCAAAGAAACAAAAAGTAAAGATATTAACAAAAAAACGATATCTTCTGCTTCTGAATTATTTTTAAAGAAATGCTTCATTGTCTTTAAAATACAAATTATAAAAACTAATAATCCTAGAACACCAAAATCAGATAAAATTGTTAAAAACCCTGAAGAAGGTTGACTAACTGTCATTAGCATCAACGCTTTATCAAAATAAAGAGCATAATTATACTTAAATGTTCCTGGTCCTGTACCAAAGATAAAATTTTTAACATTATGTGTAATATTTTTCGAAACTATATTAAAGCTTTCTTGCGTTGACAATTGTTTGTCAAAATTAAAAGAATTCGGAATTAAATTAGGAGAAATAGAAATAATAAATAAGGAAACAAAAACGACCAAAGATAATAAAATCTTGCGATCTTTAAAAGAAAAACTATTCTCCTGTGTTTTTTTCCAGAAAATAAAGAAAGCAAATAAAGATGCGATAAACCAAGCTATTTTAAAACCAACTACAAATAGAACACAAACGAAAACAAAAGAAAATATTAAATTAGTTACTATTTCTGATTTTCTTTTTCTAAAAATTAATTTGTATAGAGAAATACCTAGAGCCAAAGAAACCAATATCATTATTGATTCTATTGAAAAATAATACCTTCCAACAATAGAACTAACAACAATAATTATTGAATCAATTACTAAACCAAAACAAATAGAAGAAATAAATAAACTAATATCTTCTTTCTTTTTTAAAATATTCCCAGAAACAGCAAACAATAAAAACAAAGAATATAAAATAAAAAATGCATCAACGCTTCCAGCAAAGCTTAAATAAATATTCTTAGAAAAAATCATTGACAAAAAAGAAATAGCCAAAAAATAAATAAAAATATTTTTTCTAATAAAGAATTCTTTTGTTTTAAAAGCTTCTATTAACTGTAAAATAAAAATTAATAACACAAAAATAATTAAAAGTAGCCTTATATCAAAAAATAATAAAGCTACAGATGAAACAAAACCAAAAACAAAAAAAATGTATTTTGATAGCTCGTTTATAGTTGGCATAAAGTTATTATACTATCTTTTGAAAAATAAAAAAAGAGACTATCGTCCCTTATGATGTTTTAAAAGAACTTGTCTCTTGATATGATCGTACAGAAGCCTCTCTGATCCTCCTTGTTCAGGCTTCATAACAACATTTGTTTCGCTCAAAAAGTTAATACCCTTCCAGATTTTACCCTGGTATTCAATCCGTATTTCTTCTGGTCGCAAAGCAATTCCTCTTTAGGCTAGCATCTCTATAATGCTGTATATTCTTGTGTCAACCTCAACAAACCTTCTGACGTGATTAAAATCTTTATCAGCTTTTAAAGCATTTTGCGCAGCTTCACAATTTTGCAATGGAGGCCTATCCTGTAAAACACAGAAACCAAACTTCCCGGTTTTAGGTGGCATTTCTGGAACCTCTTCTCCACAAATAGCTTGTCCAAAGCTATTAATCCTAAATCTAGGACAATTGATTTCAATGATACTTCTTCGCTTGTCTATATGACATGCTTTGAGTTCATGGGCCTTAGATCCATCAAAAAATTTTTCATTGAATGCTTTGATGGCCTGTTTTACGTTGATTGCTTCAACAAACCAGTATGAAACCTTGATTAGGGTTGACTTCTTTTTCATTTCTTCAATACAATTCTCTAGGTTTTCACCCTTGTGGCATATTACCTTGTACACCACACCATTAATAGCAAAAAATCGATAAGATTCCCCATCTTTTCTAAGCTCAATGATTCTTTCTGCAACAGGAATTCGAAAATTCATCGTACTTCTCCTTTTTAAGTTTTAAAAGATAATAAAAACACTATAGTAATACATAAATTTGATTAAAAAGTCAAGTTCATATATAATAATTATATGATTTTAGTTATTGGTTTAGGTAATCCAGGAGAGCAATATAAGCAAACAAGACACAATCTTGGTGCTTGTTTTGTTGATAAATTAAAGGATTTATTAGAATTTCCTGATTTTGAATTAAATAAAACCGCTAATGCTTTAATATCTGAAAAAGACGATATTATCCTAGCCAAACCCCAAACATTCATGAATAACTCTGGCAAAACAGTAAAAACCCTTTTAAAAGACAAATTAATCATTATTCAAGATGAAGCTGAAATTAAATTAGGCGAAGTAAAGATAAGCAAAGGAATCACCTCTCATGGACACAATGGCGTTCAGTCTATTATTGATCACATTAAAACTAATGATTTTACTAGAATAAGAATTGGTATTGATTCTAACCACATAGAAGAAAACTTAGAAGAAGCAGTGCTTAAAAAATTCAGCCCAGAAGAAAAAGAAATACTTAAAGACAAAGAGCAAGAAATATTAGAAAAAATAATTAAAACCATTGAAAATGAAAAATAGCTTAATAATCGTAGAGAGCCCCACCAAAGCCAAAACCATAGGGGCCTTTTTAGACAAAAATTACAAAATACTATCTTCTTATGGTCACGTAAGAGATTTACCTAAAAGTTCTTTAGGAATAGAACCAGAAAATGATTTTAAAATAAAATATGTTATTCCTACCAAAGCAAGAAAAAACGTTAATCTTTTAAAAAAAGAGGTAGAAAAAGCTGACATGGTTTACATTGCTACTGATCCCGATAGAGAAGGAGAAGCTATTGCTTGGCATTTAATTGAATTATTAAAACTAGGAAAAGATAAAGACTACCAAAGAATTAGTTTTCATGAGATTACTCCTCAAGCAATTAATGATGCTTTAAAAAAACCAACAACTTTGGATGTTAATTTAGTCAATGCTCAACAAGCAAGAAGAGCATTGGACAGAATTGTCGGTTATAAGCTCTCTCCTCTTTTATGGAAAAAAATAGCTAGACATCTTTCTGCTGGAAGAGTTCAATCAGTAGCATTAAAATTAATTGTTGACAGAGAAAGAGAAATACAAAAATTTATTCCTGAAGAATATTGGACAATAACAGGATTATTTGAAAAAGATAATAACAAAGTTGAAACTCTGCTTTCTAAAATTAAAAATAAAAAACCTTTAATTAAAAATGAAAAAGAAGCAAAAGAATTAATTGATTCCTTAAAAGATAAAGAATACACATTATCAAAACTAGAAAAAAAGATAACAAAAAGAAATCCATTACCTCCTTTTACAACTTCTACTCTTCAACAAGAAGCATCTAAAAAACTAAGATTCCCATCTTCTTTAACAATGAAAGTAGCTCAAGAGCTATATGAAAAAGGTTATATCACCTATCACAGAACCGATTCTTTAAATCTTTCTACACAATCAATCTCTGCTGCTAAAAATTTCATTACCCAACAATTCGGAAAAGAATATACAGTAGAAAGCGGAAGAAGATTTAAAACAAAAAAGCGTGCTCAAGAAGCTCACGAAGCAATTAGACCAACGAATATTGAAAATACTCCAGACAAATTAAAATTAGATGAAAGACAAAAGAAATTATACAATCTAATTTGGACTAGATTTACTGCCTGCCAAATGAAAGAAGCTTTATTCAATTCTGTTAAACTAGAGATTTCTTCAAAAGAAAAAGATTGTTTCGAAGCTTCTGGATTACAATTAAAGTTTGATGGATTCCTTAGGGTATACAATATGAAAATTGAAGAAAAAGAAATTCCTCAATTTAACGAAAAAGATTTAATGAGTCTTTCTGAGCTAAAACCATTTCAACATTTTACAAAACCTCCAGCAAGATTTAATGAAGCTTCTTTAATTAAAGAATTGGAAAACAATGAAATTGGTAGGCCATCTACTTATGCTCCCACTATCTCTACTATTCAAAAAAGAAATTATGTATTAAAAAATGATGATAAAAGATTTGAGCCAACTGAAATAGGATTTTCTGTAAATGATTTATTGTTTGAACATTTTCCAGAAATAATTGATATTAAATTTACTGCTAAAATGGAAAACGACTTAGATGATGTTGCCCAAGGAAAAGACTGGATAGAATTATTAAGAACATTCTATAATCCCTTTAATGAAAAGCTAGAAAAAAAATATGATGAAATAGCAAAGAAACCAACAGAACAAAAACTAGCTAATAAAAATTGCCCTAAGTGTGGAAAGCCAATGTTAATAAAAAGAAGTAGGTTTGGAGAATTTATGGCCTGCCCAGGATTTCCAGAATGTAGATACACTGAATCAATTGAAGACAAAAACACTAAAACGGGAATTACTTGTCCCAAATGCGAACAAGGAGAAATAATTGCCAAAAGAACAAAAAAAGGCAAAATCTTTTATGGTTGTTCTCAATGGCCAGAATGTGATTTTGCTTCTTGGTATAAACCAACCGGAGAAAGGTGTCCAAAGTGCAATTCTCTTTTAATTGAAAAAGGTAAAAAAGTCGCTTGCGAGAATAAAAATTGTGACTTTGTAAAAAAATGAAAAAAACAATAATATTTTTTGCTATCTTAATAATTATCGCTATTGCTTTCTGGCCAAAAATAGAAGAAAAAAAACAACAAGACGATGAATTGATGAAAAAAATAGGTCAAATGCTTGTTATTGGTTTTAGAGGAACAGAAGTAAATAAAGACTCAAAAATAATTCAAGATATCAATAAATACAATCTTGGTGGAATTATTCTTTTTGACAGAGATGCTCCCTCAAAAACATTTCCAAGAAATATTATTGATCCTGAACAAACAAAAAAACTAATTACTGATATTAAACAATTATCTTCTTCTGATATTTTTGTTGCTATTGATGCTGAAGGAGGGCTAATCAATCGTCTTAAGGAAAAATATGGCTTTGTAAATATTCCTAGTCCAGAAGACATGGGAAAAGAAGACCCCGAATTAACAAAAGAAAAAGCTATTTTTCTTGGCAAAGAATTAAAAGACTTAGGGTTTAATGTTAATTTCGCTCCAGTGGTTGATGTTAATATTAATCCTGACAATCCTGTTATTGGATATCTAGGAAGGTCTTTTTCAGAAGACCCAGAAAAAGTAACCACTTACGCATCTAAATTTATTGAAGGATTAAATCAAGAAGGAATAATTTCTTCTATTAAACATTTTCCAGGCCATGGTAGCTCAACAGCTGATAGTCACTTAGGAATGGTTGATGTAACCAAAACATACAAAGAAGAAGAATTAATTCCTTATCAACAATTAATTGAAAATAATTATTCTCAAATGGTGATGACGGCTCACATTATCAATACTAATATTGATCCTAGTTATCCTGCTACATTGTCCCCTCTTTTTATTCAAAACATATTAAGAGACCAATTAAAATTTAAAGGAGTTGTTGTTTCTGATGACATGCACATGGGTGCTATCGTAGATAATTATGGATTTGATGAAGCATTAGTAAAAGCAATTAACGCTGGCTGTGATATTTTAATTATTTCAAATAATGGCAATACATATAATGAAAATGTTGCTAAAGAAACAGTTGAAACAATATTCAAAGCAATTAAAAGAGGAGAAATATCAGAAGACATAATTAATGAATCTTTTGAAAGAATACAAAATTTAAAACAATCTTTTGAAATAAAATAGAGCACTTTTATGTGCTCACCAAAAATGGTTCTGTGATCTTTACAATGTCTGATGCATTCAGAGTAACCATATTTTTAATAAAAGGAAGAAAAGCTTTGCTTCTTTCCCATAGCTTACAGCCAATAACGGATACTATTTCAGCATCAATTGCTTCGAGAGAATAGTCCTCATTAACTAGCCCTACTTCAACGGCTTTTTTAAAAATGCCTATTTTGTCTATATCAACAGAAGGAAAAATCTCAAGATCAAGGTCTCTTTGCGCTCTAGCTCTCACCGACCTTAAAGATAATCCAAGTATTTCGATGTTTTCTCCAAAAAGACTAAAATCAGCATTAGGATTTATTCCATAGTATTGATCATAATGATAAACCTTAATTATTGCTTGTTCATTAGGCTCAACAAGAATAGGCCAGTTTGGCTTCAAATCTAAATAACCAATAAACTCTGCTGTCTTCTCCATTGGATCCATACAGATACCTCTTTTAATTTAAATGAACAATTAAAAACTATTATAAATTGCTCAACATGTCAATTGACAAAAATCATAAAAAGACGTACTAAATAATCAGGAGATTGAAATGAAGAAAGACGAACGTTTCATTGATGTCATAGATGATGTCTTTATTATTGTATTTGGCCTTATTGGCTTAGGAGTAGTAATACTAGCCTATGCCCTAGAATTGATTGATGAAAAAATATCAGCACATTAATATGTGCTTTTTATTTACAAAAAAACAATTATCAGGTATACATTAGATATAATAAATTAAAAAATATAATTATGCACAACTGTAAATCAATTATTTTTAAATGCATGGATTTCAGATTAACCAAAGAAACTAATCGTTTTCTTGAAGAAAACAATTTAATTGGAGACTGCGACATTGTATCTTTAGCAGGCTCTAGCAAATCTTTAGCTGACGGAAAAGAAGAAATAAAAAACCTTTTATTGAAACAAGTTAAAACATCTAAAGATCTTCATTGTGCAAAAGAAGTTATACTAATTCATCATAGTGACTGTGGAGCATATAAAGCATCATGTTGTTTTGCTTCTGAAGAAGAAGAAAAAAATATACAGACAGAAGACATGAATAATGTAGAAAAATTAATAAAAGAAAACTTCCCAGAAATGGAAGTTAAAAAAGTTTGGGCTCAAATGAAAGACAAAGAAGGAGATGAGGTTGAATTCTTAATCATCAAATAATCTCTTAAATAAAAACAATGGAAATGCCCATTGTTTTTTAATATTAATCGTTATGCATTATCTTTTTCATCCATTTCTTGATGTCTTCTTCAGATTCAAAATCAACAACAAGCTGAATCTTATCTTTCTTTTTTTCTAACTTAACCTTATCGTAATTAAATAGTTCTCCAAGTTTCTTTTCTAAAAACTCTTTATTGATAATAACTTTGTCAACTATATTAGGATTACTAGCTTTTGCTTTTCTTTCTACTTCTCTAACAGAATAGTGATTAGCTAATAATTCTAAAAATAACTTCTTTCTTTCTTTTTCATCCTTAACTCCTAATAATGCTTTTGCATGTCCTTCTGATATTTTTTCTGCTTTAATCGCATCTTTAATTTCTTCTGATAATCCTAATATTCTAAAAGCATTAGATACTGACTCTCTGCTCATTCCAACAATCTCTGCTATCTCTTTATCCATTAAAGTAAATTCTTTTCTTAATCTTTCAAATGCTTCTGCCTTATCAACAACATTAAGGTTCTTTCTTTGAATGTTTTCAATTAAAGCAATTTCTAATTTTTCTTGATTAGATCTTTCTTTAATAATTACTGGTATTTGTTTTAAACCAGCTCTTTTTGAGGCTCTCCATCTTCTTTCTCCAGCAATAATCTGATATTCAGCCATCATTCCTCCTGAGCTTGTTCTTTTTTCAATCTTAGTAACTATTATTGGCTGCAATAATCCATATTTTTTAATTGACTCTGATAAAGAATTAAGCTCTTCTTCGTTAAATTCTTTTCTTGGTTGATATGGATTAGCTTTAATTTTATCAATTTCAATCCAAAAAATAAACTCTTTTGCAGGTTCTGTACTTTTTCCTGTGCTTTGATCTTTTTTAGGAATCAATGATTCCAAACCTTTTCCCATCATATGTTTGTATTATATCAGAAATTAATTATTTGCCAAATTATTTTTTAACTGAACCAAACTTCGATCATATTCTTTCGAGCTGATTCCATTATTTTTAAACAAATTATTTATTCCAAGAAAATAATTTTGATTAATTTCCGAAGAAGAAAGTACTTGATTATATATACGAACATCATCTATTGATCCAGGAAACCAATGACCAGCCGATAAAGAATCATCTATTCCAATAAAAGTACTAACGTTACTATTTACCATTGTTCCCATAGCGGCTATTTGAGAACTATAAGAAACTTCTAGTCCATTAAGATATATATGTATTTTTCTATCTCCCGTATTATTATAAATCATGACCACATTTTGCCAAATATTTAATGCAACAACATTAGTACTTTGACTTTCAGCATGAGTTACCGCCCAAACGAAACCTCTAATTGTATAATTATCTACAATTCTAAAATAATAATCTGCCCCACGTCTAACGATATGCCCTGAAGTTATTATTCCTGTCCTTGGTTTTATCCAGCAAGAAAAAGAAAATGTTGTATTTTTAAGACTGTCGGCAGCATTCACTAAAACATAATCATTACTTCCATCAAAATTAAGACAAGTTCCAGAAACACAATTAGATTGACTCATCCAACCAGAACTAGTAGTATCTCCATATCCAGCAGTAGTGTTGGCAAAATTTGTAAGAGTTCCTGTGTTACCTAACCATGAATCAGAAGCTGATGTTCCAGATGCATTATCTAGTTTCCATTGAGAAACCCTTCCTAACAACAAAGAATTATCCATTGAATTAACAAATGCTTGAGATTTAGCAATATTAGCAGAATTAGTAATCGAACTCATTCCAACTAAAATAAAACTAGAAAGAATTCCGATTACAACAATCACAACAAGAATTTCTATTAAAGTAAAACTTTTGTTCATTGTCTTGAAATAATTTCTCTAGCTAGTTCTCTGAAAGCATGGACAGCAGCAGAATTAGGAGCAGACCTTAATATTGTCTTTCCTCCTACTGGAGACTCTGACAAGGAAACTGTTCTAGGAATTACTGTATCAAAAACATAACCAGGAAATGTTCTTCTTAAATCTTTAGCAATCTTTTGAGCCACTTTATTTCTTCTGTTATACATTGTTAAAACAGATCCTAATATCTTAACGTCTTTCTCCATATTATCGCTAATCAATCTAACATTAAACAGAAGCTGTTCTAATCCCTCCATTGCTAAGTATTCGCATTGTACTGGGATCAAAACTTCATCAGTAGCAACCAAGGCATTAATAGTAAGAATTCCTAAACTAGGAGGACAATCGATTATAATAAAATCATAGTCATCCCTTACTTTATCAATTACTTCTTTGAGTTTAAATTCTCTATTTTTTAAATTAATTAATTCAATATTTGCTCCAGCTAAATTATATGATGTTGGCATGATATCAAATGCCAAAAAGGGAGTTCTTCTAATAATCTCTTTTGGAGAAATCTGACCCAATAAAGCTTCGTACAATGAAACTGATAAGTCTCTTGGTTTAATTCCCAAAGAAAAAGTTGCATTAGCTTGAGGATCAAGATCGATTAATAATACTTTTTTACCAAAAGCAGTCAAAAACACTGGCAAATTAACAGCAATAGCTGTTTTTCCCACTCCTCCTTTTTGGTTAGCAATGGCAATTACTCTACTCATTGATATAATTATACTACTAAAGAAAAAAATTTACAAATACATTCTTTTGTGATAAATATACTCATATAGGCCGGGGTGGCGGAACTGGCAGACGCGTAGCACTCAAAATGCTATGGGAGCAATCCCGTGAGAGTTCAAGTCTCTCCCTCGGCACAATTGACTATTAGCCTCTTCTATGGTATTTCATTATTGTTGACTATTCTTAGTCAGCTAGAACCTTTAAAGGTGAACAAATGATTTGGGCATCATTATATCCAGTAATCAAGAACGGAAAGGATTCCGTTTATGAACTTGGCCTTATTCGCCAAGCTAACAGTATGGCTGAAATAGAGTCATATCTTGCCAAGAACAACAAAAGAGGAGAAATCAAGCAAATACTTGTTTTCCCTTCAGGGGAATTGTTTTCCGTTGAAAGCGGAAACGCCCTAAAGCTTATATTAAAATAAGCTTCTTTTTTATTTTATCTCCCACGGCTTGATAACTGGAAAGTTTTCCGCACTTTCAATGTCTTGAAGGGACCCTATTTTAAAATTAATTTCTGGATAGTTTTCTAAAAACAAACGAACACTATCTTTTTTAATATTCTTTGTTTGAGATTTAACTTCAATTGCTAATTCATCATTGACCACAAAATCAATTTCCTTATTATCAGCTGTTCTCCAAAATCTTATCTCGTCTCTATTGTACTTATTTAATAATTCTCTTAAGAATCCGTTCTCTAAAAGCTGGCCATTATCTTCTCTTTCTATATAACTTTTAAAATTATTAACAAAAAAATTTCTTAATCCGTTATCAAGAAAATACACCTTAGGCATTTTGGTTGTTTCTTTTCTAATATTTTTAAAAAATGGAGATATTAATATTAAATGAAAAGATTTCTGCATTATTGAAATATAATCATTTATTGATGTTTTAGAAACATCTAAGGTGTTGGCTAATTCTGAATTATTGACCAATTCTCCTATTTGAGAAGAAAGAATCTTTAAAAGCTTATAAAAAACTTCGTCTTGTTTAATTCCTGATTCAAAAATATCTTTTTTAATATACGAATAAGCTAAATCTCTCAAGACTTCTATTTTTTCTTCTCTTGTTTCAGCTAAAATAACTTTAGGGTATCCTCCAAAAATAAGATACTCTAAATAACTATGCCTTATTTTTTCTTTCGAAGATAAAGAATTGTTTATCTCTTCTTTATTTTTGAAAAAGAAAAACTCTTTAAAAGATAACGGAAGCATGGTTAAAAGAATTTTTCTTCCCACTAAAGAATCTTTGAATTTTTTATCAAGATAAAAAGAAGATGAACCAGAAACTATCAATTTAATCCTTCCCTTGTATTCATCAACAATGTATTTAATAAAATTGGAGGGATTTTCTAAATATTGAACTTCGTCAATAAAAACATATGTTTTCTTATTAAGATTAATGGGGAATATATCAAAAAGATTCTTCGGGGACTTATTTAAAAGAGATAAATATTCCGGATCTTCTAAGTTAAGAAAATAAGAATCATTATGTTTTTTAACTTCTTTTTCTATTTGGTGAAGCATAGTGGTTTTTCCTACTTGTCTTGGTCCAATAACCAAAATCGCTTCTTCTTTATCCAAATTAGAACTTATTACTGATAGAATGTCTCTTTTTATAATATTCATAGGATTTTTAGCTATTATTTTAATCCTAAGTCCATTTTATCAGATATTTCGTATTTGTCAAGTACTTTTTATCCAGAAATATCTTTATCTACTTTTTCTCCTGGTAAAGTAATTTTTCCTGGCCATATTTTTCTTCCAGGATAAACCAATGCGCCAATTCCTGTTTTAGAGCCATCGCCCATTATAGTACCAAATTTATTTCTTTTTGTATTTACCATTTTTCCATTAACCATTGTTTCTATTGTTTGTCCATCGTGTCTTAAATTGGCAGTGATAGTTCCTGCGCCTAAATTACAATCAGAACCAATAATCGAATCTCCTACATATGACAAATGATTAATATTAACATTATTACCAACAATACTATTTTTAATTTCTACTGCTTGTCCAATTCTACAATTATCTCCGATAATTGTATTAGAACGAATAAAGCAATTTGGACCAATCGTGCAATTACTTCCAATATACACTGGGCCTTCAATATATACCCCACTCTTAATAAGAGTCCCTGATCCAACAATTAATTTATCTTTAATAACAACGTTTTTTTCTTTTTTAATTTTTAATGATTTTTTCTTTTTACTAAAAAAGAATTCTAAAGCATTAAAAACATCCCAAGGATAAGAAGCTGGAAACCAGTTTTTTGCTTTAACACTAGACAATCTATTATTTTTTATAAAACTCTTTATATAATCAGTAAATTCATATTCTCCTCTTTCTGATTTCTCAATCTCTTTATCAAGAATGGTTTTAGGTAAAAAATATAATCCTGTATTAACTAAATTAGAAATAGGATTTTCTGGCTTCTCAATAATACTTCTTACAAACCCTTCTTCTTCAACAATAACCCCAAAACTAGAAGGGTTTTTGTTTTCTTCAACCAAAACACAAGGAAACTTTTTTAAAGCACGCTCAATATCTTCTTTAAAATAAAAATCATCTCCATTTAAAAGCAGAAACTTATCTTTAATTAAAGGTTTCGCTAAATTAACTCCTCCTCCTGTTCCATTTAAATCTTCTTGAAAAACATAGGTTATTTTTATTCCTTCAAATTCTTTTCCAATTAATTCCTCTATCAATTCTCTTTTATAATTAACAATAATAATAGCTTCTTTAATTAATCCTTTTAATTGTTTTAAATTATGTTCTAAGATTGACTCTCCGAAAACAGAAAACAATGGCTTTGGTTTTATCAAAGACAATGGTTCAAATCTTGTTCCTTTCCCTGCCGCTAAAATTATTGCTTGCATATTAGTTTCATAATTATTTTTGCTAATTTTTCTGGATCATGAACAACTTCTCCACTTTTAAAAACTATGTCTTCTCCTATAAATTTTTTATCTAAACTATTACATTTTACTAAATCCAAAAGTTCTTCGTGTTCTTCTTTGTATTCTTTCAATCTTTCTTCGGAAATATTCTTATTATTAAAAATAACATAATCAAGTGGACATTGTAAACGACCCTCTATCACATTAACAAAATCTTCAACCTTGAAATCATTAGATTCTCCGTTTTTATTTATTAAATTGGGGATATATATTTTCTTTGCTTTACTTGCTTTTATTGCTTCGCAAGCTCCATTAACTAATAATACCTGCATTAAAGAGGAATAAATGTCTCCTGGCCCAATAATAATAGCATCAGCCATTCCTAATCTTCTTACTGTTTGAGGACAAACATTAACTTCTGGCCTTAAAAATATTCTATCTATTTTCAATCTAGGATCATGTTTAGGAACATCAATATTTGTTTCTCCGACAATCTCTTCTCCATTTTCTAAAATAGCAACTAAATCAGCGTTATGAATTGTAGAGGGAAGTATTTTATGTCTTCCTAAAAAATCATTAAGCCTTTCAAAAACCTCCTTATACCCTCCTTTATTAAGAACCATTGCTGAGAAAATAATATTTCCTAGGTTGTGCCCTTTTAGTTCTCCTTCTTCGAAACGATAATTAAGTAATTCCTTATCTTCAAAAGAAAGATTAGCTAATTCAATAAAAGCTCTTCTTAAGTCTCCTGGAGAGACAATATCATAATCACTTCTCAATCTACCAGAAGAACCTCCTGAATCTAAAACGCAAGAAACAACCGTTAATTCTACGTCTTTGTCTTTTAATCCTCTTAATACTGTGTTGGGCATGGCATTGCCACCACCAATACAAACAATCTTTTTCGTATTTTTTACAAATGGGCTTCCAAACATTTTTCAATATTAACTTCTTTATCTTTTATTATTTTTTCATTCATTATTTTTTCATAAGAATCCTTTGCCTCGAAATAAAGTATTCCCAAAGGAATTTTTCCTTCTCCATTATAATTCCATTCTTCTATTAATTTTCTTGCCTGTTCTTTTGTTCTTTGTTCTTCACCTAATTCATAAATCTTTTCATTATAGAATTTAAAATTGTCCATAAAAGAAATGCAAGGTTGAAGTATCTCAACAAAACTAAAGCCTTCATGATCAATTGCTTTTTTAATTATTGAAGCTAAATGATCAATCTTTGAAGAATAACTTCTAGCAATAAACGTTCCATTAGAATCAAGCATTAATTCTAAAGGATTTAATGGATCTTCAATCGAACCATCAGGAGTTGATCTTGTTTTTAATCCTTTAGGAGATGCAGCTGTAAATTGACCAGTAGTTAAAGCAAATAAACGATTATCGTGCATTAAAACAGTAATATCTGAATTTCTTTTAGCTAAATGGATTAAATGAGAAATTCCTTCATTTAAAGCTCCTCCATCTCCAATAAAAACAATAACCTTTAAATTAGGGTTTCCCAATTTAATTCCAGATGCAGTTGAAATAGATCTTCCGTGCAAAGAATCAAAACTACTTAAATCTAAATAATCTATTATCTTTGAACTACAGCCAATATCAGAAACAATAACTATATCTTCTTTTTTATACGATTCCATTGCTTTTTTGAAAGCAGCTAAAACCCCAAAATTGCCACAACCAGGACACCAAGTATTAATTGCTTTTGTTTGTAAGTTATCCATATTATATGTTTTTTAATTGATCTTCTAAATCTTCTTCGTTAAAAGGTCTACCGTCATATCTTAAAATGCTTTTATCAACTTTAACACCATTCTGAGCAAGAACTTTAGCTAATTGACTCAAAGCATTAGCTTCCACACAAACCACCTTCTTGATCCCTTTTAAAGCCTCTAGTACTTGCTTTTGAGGGAAGGGCTCTAAAACTATTGGTTGAACCATTTTTATTCCTATTTTTTCACAAACACTTTTAACGATTCCCTTTAAGGAACCAAAACATACAACAGCAACATCAGAATTGTCTCCATAAACATTTACTGATTCCGTGTTTTCAATTTCATTTTTCATTGATTCAAACTTTCTTAATCTTTTATCTTGCATTTGTTTGATTATGTCTTCATCCTCTGTAGATATTCCATATTCGTCATGTTCATAACTCGTTGCTTTTACAATTGCATCACCCCCCGGAAAAGCTAAAGGGGAAATTCCATTTTCCGTTATTTCATATCTTTGATATTCTTTTTTCTCGTCCCACATTAATGCCTCTTCTTTTTTAACTTCTGATAAAATGTTTTTATCAAAACTAAAAGTAGCTTCAGATAAATCTTTTTCAGTTAATAAAATAACAGGAGTTTGATATTTCCAAGCTAAATTCATTGCTTTACCACTCCAAATAAACATTTCGTTAACATCTCCTGGCGCAATGACAAATCTTATCAAATCACCATGACCAGAATTAAGAGTAAATAATAAATCTCCTTGTCCACTATAAGTAGGAACCCCAGTTGCTGGTCCTGGTCTCTGACTATTAACTATAACGATGGGCGTTTCACTCATAGCTGCTAAGCTTATTGCTTCTGTCATTAAGGCAAATCCTCCACCAGAAGTTCCAACCATTGTTCTTTTTCCAGTATAAGCAGCTCCTATTGCTGCATTAATAACAGCAATTTCATTTTCTAATTGAGAAACTAAAACGTTGCAATCTTTTAATTCCGCTAAATAGTGAAGAATGCCTGTTGCTGGAGTCATTGGATAAGCAATATATGTTTCCAATCCTGCAGCAACCACTCCTAAAGACAATGCTTCATTCCCCGTTAAAAGTGGCATGCTTTCTCCTATATCCTCTATTTTTAATTTTGCTTCCTCTAAATCATATGCTTTTTTAGCTACCTCCAAATTCTTTTCAATTCCTTTTGAAATTTCTTTTTCTAAAATGTTTTTTAAAAAATCAAAATCTAAACCAATAATTTTAGCAAATCCTCCTATTAAAGCTGTGTTAGCCATAATTGCAATTCCTCCTAGCTCTTTGACGATTGATTCAATTGCTATTCCCACTCCTTTCACTTCTTTTACTTTGTCTTGATTAAAAATAATTAATCCATCTTCATTTAAATCTCTTGAATGCTCTTTAATTGTTCTTTCATCTAACGCTAAAAGAATATCAATTTTTTTCTTTGAACAATTATATTCTTTTTCAGAAACTCTAATCAAAGAAAAGCTATGCCCTCCTCTTATTAAAGACTGATAGTCATCGTAAATATATATCTTATATCCTAAATCGCTAAAAATCTTAGCAATAATTAAACCTGCTTTTCTTGATCCTTGACCAGCAGCTCCTCCTATTAAAATTGAAAAATCTTTTTTGTTCATTTTTTTATTATATTAATATTATTCAACTGTCACACTCTTAGCTAAATTCTTTGGTTTATCAACATCACAACCTAAAGAATCAGCAAAATAATAGGCAAAAAGATGAAGAGGAATAACTGATAAAATTGGTGTCAATATTTCCAATGTTTTTGGAATATATATTACTTCGTCAGCTATTTTTTTAATTTCTTCATTTCCTTTAGTGGCGATAGCGATTACTAAACCTTTCCTTGCTTTTATTTCTTCAATATTGGAAATCATTTTTTCATAAACAGCATCTGTTGGACAAATAGCAATAGTAGGGCAATTCTTATCAATTAAAGCTAGTGGTCCGTGTTTTAATTCTCCTCCTGCCACTCCTTCAGCATGAATATATGATATTTCTTTTAATTTTAATGCACCCTCTAAAGCAATAGGGTAGTTATATTTTCTTCCAATAAAGAAAAAATCTTTGTATTTATTATACTTCTTTGCAATCTTTTTAATCTCTTCTGCTTGTAATAAAACTTCTTTTGCTAATAAAGGTAATTTCTTTAAAGCTGAAACAATTTCTTTTCCTTCAGTTAAAGACATGTTTCTTTGGCGTCCTAAATATACAGTAATCATTGCAAGAGTAGTTAATTGCCCAATAAACGCTTTAGTTGAAGCAACAGCAATTTCTGGCCCAGAACGAGTATAAACTCCAGCATCAGTTTCTCTTGATTGAGAAGAACCAACTACATTAGTAATTCCTAAACATAATACTGCCTTTTCTTTCATTTCTTTTAACCCTGCTAAAGTATCAGCTGTTTCTCCTGATTGAGAAATAAAAATACTAGCTGTTTTTTTATCAATAATTGGTTTTCTATATCTAAATTCTGAACCAAAATCACTTTGAGATAAAATACCAGCCTGCTCTTCAAACATATATTCTCCTATTTTACAAGCATAATGAGCAGTCCCGCAACCAATCAAAAAAAAGTTATCAATCTTCCTTAATTTTTTTTCAACTGATTCTAATCCTCCTAATTTAACATTCCCTTCTTCTAGTATTAATCTACCTCTCATTGCATCTTCAATAACATTAGGTTCTTCCATTATTTCTTTCAACATAAAATGTTTATGGCCACCTTTTTCTGCTTGTTCTATGTCCCATTCGATTATTTCTGGTTCTTTTTTTAATTCCTCTTCTTCTTTGAGAATAGTTAGTCCATCTTTTTTCAATACTGCAACTTCATTATCTTCTAAAACAATGATCTGCCTAGTAGTAGTAATTATGGCTGAAGGATCGGAAGCAATTAAAAATTCATCTTTATTTACACCAATAATTAATGGTGAAGATAATCTTGCTGCTACAATTTTATCAGGATCTTTAGTTGATATAACGGCCAAACCATATGTTCCTCTAATATCTTTTAGAGCTCTAATGACTGCTTTTTCTAAATTATCTTTAAAATATTTTTCAATTAAATGTGCAATAACTTCTGTATCTGTTTCTGATTTAAATTTATGTCCTTCTTTTTTTAATTTTTCTTTTAATTGTTTATAGTTTTCAATAATACCATTATGCACAACAAATATTTCTTCTTTACAGTCAGTATGAGGATGAGCATTTTCTTTTGTTACTTCTCCTGTTGTTGCCCATCTAGTATGACCTACACCGATTAATCCTTCTGATTTAATTTTTGCTAAAGTTTTAGCACAAGAAATTTTACCTATCTCTTTATATAACAATGACTTACTATTAAAAACGCAAAAACCAAAACTATCATATCCCCTATACTCTAACCTTTCTAGGCCAGATAAAATGATTGGCAATGCTTTTTGTTTTCCAATATATCCTACAATTCCACACATATTATTTCTTTAGTATAAAATTAATTAATTTATTTGGAACAAATAAAACCTTTTTTATTCCTTTATCTTGAATCCATTTTTTAATTCTTTCGCTCTCTAAGGCTTTTTCTTTGATTTTTTCTTCAGAAGAATCAAAATCTGCCTCCAATCTATCTCTCACTTTACCATCTACTTGAATAACTATTTCTAGTTTATCTTTTTTAATCAATCTTTCGTCATACTCTGGCCATTTTTCATCTAAAATGTTTCCATAACCATTAACTTCCCACAATTCACTACACATGTATGGAGCAAAAGGAAACATTAAAAGTAAAAACATTTTTAAAACATCTGAACCTACTTTTTCATTCTCTACTAAATTTAAAAATTCCATAAAAAATGCAACCGATGTATTAAATTTCATCTTTTCGATATCTTCTGATACTTTCTTGTTTAATCTATTAGCTTCAGCAAAAATCTCTGGAGAACTTTCTGTGTTTTCTTTGTTCTTAATTACAAAATCCCAAAATCTATTTAAAAATTTGTTAATTCCTTTTACTCCTTGCTCATTCCAAATAATTGCTTGTTCAAAAGGACCCATAAACATCTCATAAACCCTTAATGTGTCTGCTCCAAATTGTTCAATAATCTCATCAGGAGAAATCACATTGCCTTTTGATTTAGACATTTTTTGTCCATCGTGAGCTAAAATCAATCCAACATTTCTTAGTTTAGAAAAAGGTTCTTTGGTTGAAACATATCCTGAATCAAATAAAAACTTGTGCCAAAATCTTGAATATAATAAATGAAGAACTGCATGTTCTGCTCCTCCAACATATAAATCAACGGGCATAAACGCTTCTTCTTTTTTCTTATCAACTATTTCTTTATCATTATTAGGATCAAGATATCTTAGATAATACCAAGAGCTTCCAGCCCATTGAGGCATAGTATTGGTTTCTCTTTTAGCTTTACCTCCACATTTTGGACACTGAACATTAACCCAATCATTGATTGCAGCTAAAGGAGATTCTCCTGTTCCAGTTGGCTCATATTTTTCAACATAAGGAAGTTTAACTGGTAAATTATAGTCTGGAACTATTCCACATTTTTCACAATGAATAATTGGAATAGGTTCTCCCCAATATCTTTGTCTCGAAAAAACCCAATCTCTTAACTTATAATTAACCTTCTTTTTTCCATTAACAAAATTACCGATTTTTTCTCTTGCTTCAAAAGAATTTAAACCATTAAATTTTCCTGAATTAAAAAGAATTCCATCTTCAGTAAAAGCAGAATCTTTTTCTGAATCAATCACCCAAACAATTTCTAAATTGTATTTTTTAGCAAAATCAAAATCTCTTTCATCGTGAGCTGGGACAGCCATTACTGCTCCTGTTCCGTAATGACCTAAAACATAATCTGCAATAAAAACTGGTATTTGTTTTTGATTAACAGGATTAATGGCTTTAATTCCTTTTAGCTCAACTCCTGTTTTGTTTTTAACTTCACTAATTCTTTCTCTGTCACTTTTATTTTTAGCTTTTTCAATATAATCATTAACTTCTTCTTTGTTTTCTATTTCTAATTGATTGATAATTGTGTGCTCTGGAGATAAAACTAAATATGTACAGCCAAATAATGTATCAGCTCTGGTTGTAAAAACAGGAACATCAATATTATTTATTTTAAAGGTTATTTCCCATCCTTCACTTTTTCCAATCCAATTCTTTTGCATTTCTCTAATCTTTTCTGGCCAATCAAGAAAGTCTATTCCTTCTAATAATTTATCTGCATAATCTGTGATTTTTAAAACCCATTGTTCGATTTCTTTTTTTGTTGTTTCTGCCCCACATCTTTCACATTTTCCATCAACAACTTCCTCATTAGCCAATCCTGTTTTACAAGAAGGGCACCAATTAATAGGAAGTAATTTTTTATAGGCTAATCCTTTTTCAAATATTTTCAAAAAAATCCATTGAGTCCACTTATAATAATTTGGATCAGTAGTATTAATTTCTCTTGACCAATCATAGCTAAGTCCAACATTGATAAATTGATTTCTAATATTATCTATATTTTTCTTTGTAGTAATCTCTGGATGAATTCCTGTTTTAATTGCATAATTCTCAGCAGGTAATCCAAAAGCATCCCATCCAATTGGATGTAATACATTAAAACCTTGCATTCTTTTAAATCTAGCCACTATATCTGTAGCTACATATCCTTTTAAGTGTCCTACGTGAAGACCAGCTCCAGATGGATATGGAAACATGTCCAACACGTAGCATTTAGGAGAAGAAAGATCTTTTATTTGATTTACTTTTTCTTTTTCCCAATAATTCTGCCACTTTTTCTCAATTTCTTTAAAATTATACTTCATAGAATAAATAAGGAAATTATTGCGACAATAAAAGAAATCAAAACAATAAGCCAATAATAGCCATCCACACTGTATTTTTTCTTAGAAAAACTCTCAACAATAGGCTTAGAGTACACCAAAACAACATAGGTAGAAATACCCATGGCTATAACAAAAATAGCCTTTCTTAGTAAATATAACTCTGTAGGTATCATAATATAAGGATATCACAGTGAAAAGAAAAATAAAAGACCCTTATTGGGTCCTTTTTGGTTTAAAACGAGATGATTGCCCCTGGGTCTTTTTTCTGCATTCTTCAACGATTCTCGAAGGTTTTTCTGTTTTCGAAACTTTTTGTCTCCTTCTTCTTTCTTTTCCGTCCCCCATAATGATCACGTACTTTTCTCTATATATCTCTTCTATTTTATTCTGTCAAATAATTTTAAAGCATTGTTATCTGTTGCTTTAATTATTTCTTCTAAGGAGCATTTTTTAATGTCTGCAATTTCTTGAGCAATAATTTCAAGTGATAATGGGCTATTTCTTTCTTCAAATTGAGGAGGCGATAAAAATGGGCAATCTGTTTCTAAAAGAATTTTATCTAAAGGAATACTTTCTATAACACTTCTTAAATCCATTTTAAAGATAATGCCATTAATTCCAATAAAATACCCTAAAGATAAAAACCTTTTTAAATCTTCAATGTTTCCAGTAAAAGAATGAATCACTCCTTTTGTGTTTTTATCTTTTAAAATATCATACACATCATCAAAAGCAACGCGACAATGAATAATTAATGGTAATTTTAATTCGCAAGCTAAATCAACTTGTTTAATAAATTCTTGTTTTTGTTTTTCTTTAAACTCTTCTCTTTTTGTTTTTGCTTTTGGTTTTCTCCAGTAATCAAGGCCAGTTTCTCCAATAGCTACAACTTTATCACAAACTAATTCTTTGTATTTTTCACAATCAAAACCCTCTTCAATATCAGAAGGATGTAATCCGACAGAGGCATATAAATTATATTCTTTTGCTATTTTAATTACATCGCAAGAACTCTGATAATCTGTCCCGACATTAATAATCGAGATGTTTTTTTCTAAACATTTAGAAATAATTTCTTTTCTATCTTTATTAAATTGAGAAAAATTTAAATGGGCATGTGTATCAATCATAAAATCTTAGGAAATAAGGGAGAACCCTTTTTAACTCTAAAAACTCCGTTTTCTTCGTTTAATTGTTCTTTCATTTTTTGTGCTGTTTCGGGCATAAAAGGTTCAATCATTTGAGAAATGTTTTTTAAAGAATAAAGAAGATTAGAAAGTATTTCTTTTTTATCTTCTACTTCCCATGGCTTTTCTTTATCAATATATTTATCGCAGGAACTAATAAGAGCCCAAACATCTGATAGGGTTTCGTTAAATTGAACAAAATTTTCTCTGTATTTATTCCAAACTCCTTCAACTTCTTTTTGAGTAAATTCATTTGGCTTATTATCTACGTCTCCATATTTTTCAGCCATAGCAACGACTCTTGAAAAAAGATTGCCCAGTCCTGAAGCTAAATCAGAATTATACCTTTTTTCAAACTTCTCATAAGTAAAATCTCCATCATCCAATGTTGGAATTTCTCTTAAAAGAAAATATCTAACACCATCAGTTCCGTATTTAGAAACTAATTCAACTGGATCAATTACATTACCAATACTTTTAGACATCTTTTGTCCGTCTACTGTAATATATCCATGAATAAAAAGAGTTTTGGGTAAAGTAATTCCAGCTGATAAAAGCATGGCTGGCCAATATATAGAATGAAACCTGTTAATGCCTTTTCCTATTACATGTAATCTTGCATCACTATTTCCCCAGAATTTATTAAACAATTCCTCATTTCCTCCAAATCCTAGTGCAGTAATATAGTTAGCTAGAGCATCAAACCAAACCCAAATCTTTTGAGTATTATCTTCTGGAACATCTATTCCCCACCCCTTGGCTCTTTCGCTTGAACGAGAAATGCAAAAATCTTGCAAACCAGAATTAATAAAACTAAGCATTTCGTTCTTTCTTTGTTCTGGCATTATTTTTAATTCATCTTTCTCAATCAATTCTTTAATCTCAGAAGCATAATTTTCTAATTTAAAGAAATAGTTTTCTTCTTCTATTAATTCTAATGGCTTTTTATGTTCTGGACACAAACCATTTTCAAGTTCATCTTCTTTGTAAAATTCTTCGCAACCAACACAATAAAGTCCTTTGTATTTTTTCTTGTAAATATCTTTAGAACATAAAGACCATAATTTTTGCGCTCCAATTACATGTCTTTGTTCTGTGGTTCTAATAAAATCATCGTAAGATAAATTCAAAACATTTTTCAAATTATAGAATTTCTTATAATTCTTATTCACTAATTCTTGAACACTAATTCCTTGTTTTTCAGCACTTTGAACATTTTTTAAACTATTCTCATCGCTTCCGCTCAAAAAGAAAACCTCATCACCTAAAGACCTGTGATGTCTAGCAATTACATCTGCTTGAACATGTTCCAATGCATGCCCCAAATGAGGCGGTGCATTAACATAAGCTATTGATGTAGATATAAAAACTGTTTTCATGATTCTCTTTTAGATAAAAAATATGACTTAGTTGTTTCGTAAAGTATACCTACTAAAGGAATAGCTAAAACTGCTCCAGCGATTCCTAATAACTTTCCTCCGAAGAGAATAGACAAAAGAACTAAAAATGTTGGAATGCCAACCATTTTCTTAGTAAAAAATGGTGTAAAAATATTATTTTCTATTTGCTGAATAATTACTGAAACCACAACAACTAATAAAACTTTACTCCACGAATCGAATAAAGCTACTACTGCTATTATAAATACGGTCACCAATGGACCAACCAATGGAATAATATTTAAAGCTCCTGCTAATAATGATAAAGAAATAGCAAACTTAATATTTAAAAATACGCACATTAAAAATGTCAGAATCGCTACGCCAAAAGAACATGCCACCCTACTCATAAACCAAGCTGAAACTTTTTCTTGACTTCTTTCCCATCCAGCTAAAACATCTTCCTCTAATTTCTTTGGCACCATTGATTTTATAACTCTTAAAATATCATCTTTTTCGATTGATAAAAATAAAGCCAAAGCAAATATCGTAATGCCTGCGAAAACACTACCAAACAAAGAAATAGCAAAACCAAAAACATTAGACGAAATACCAACCAAATCATCTTTGATTGTTAAAATAAAAGACCCTATATTCTTTAAATCAAAACCCATATTAGTTAATATGGTTGGAACACCCTCTAAATATTTATACATATTAACAGAAAAAGATTGTATTTCTGCAAGAATAGGTGGAATCAATAAATAGAACAAAAGAGAAACAATAATAAGAAAAGAAAAATAAACAGTAAAACCAGCCAAAGCTCTAGGCATCTTTCTTTTCTCTAAAATCTCTATTAAAGGATTAAATAAAATAGAAATAACAAGGCCTAAAAAGGCCCATACTAAAATATCTTTAGTCAAAAAGATAAAATAAAACAGAACTAAAACAAAGAAAAACTTAAAAATTGCTGACCAAGTAATGTCTACTTTTTCAATTTCTGTGTTCATAATTTTAATAAATTATTATATTGTTTTTTATTAGGACCAATTAAAGCTAAGTTAAGATTTTCATTTTTAAAAATATCTTTCGAAACCCTTAAAATATCGTCACTCGTTACCTTATCTATTTTATCAAAAATATCTTCTATTGTTAATATTTCTTTTTTTAATAATTCTTGCATTGCATAAAAAGAAGCCTTTGAATGAGATGACTCTAGATGAAGAACCATTTTTCCTTTGGTGTAATCCTTAGCTTTTTTAAGCTCTTCTTCACTTACTTTTGTTTTTGTTAATTTTTTATATTCTTTTAATATTACCTCAATAACTTTTTCTAGTTTTAAATTATCAACACCCACAAAAGTTACCACGCTTCCCGTATCAGTATCTGATTCATTGTAAGTTCTTACATAGTAAGCAGCACCCATTTTTTCGCGCACTTCTTCAAATAATCTAGAACTCATCATTCCTCCTAAAATAACAGCTAGTAAATCGCAAACATAATTATCTTTATGAAGCATATTATAAGCTCTTACCCCTAAAGCTAAATTTGTTTGTTCCGCATCTTTATTAAGACAATGAAGTTGTGGTTCTTTTTGTTCTTCTATTACTTTTAATTTATTTTTTGCTACTTTTGTTCCAATTTTATTAAAATACTTTTTTGCTTTTAATATTGCTTTTTCTTCATTAATATTACCAGCCAAACAAACAATTGTATTTTTTGCATTATATTGATTAGAAATATAGTTTAAAATATCTTTTCTGCTAATATTAGACACTGTTTCCTTTGTTCCAGCTATATCCCATCCAGCTGGCTGATCTCCATAAAGAACTTCTTTCCACAATTGCCCAATATACATCATTGGATTATTCTTATACATATTAATCTCTTCAATAATCACACCTCTTTCTTTTTCAACTTCTTTTGAAGGAATAATTGAATTCAAAAAAATATCAGAAACCCATTCGAAAGCAACATTTAAATGTTCTGCGCTAACCTTAGCATAATAACCAGTATATTCTTCTCCTGTAAAAGCATTAAAATCTCCCCCTATTTTATCTAAAAATTCTGCCACATCTTTTGGTTTTTTAAATTTCTTTGTTCCTTTAAAAAACATATGCTCTAGAAAATGAGAAATTCCTGAAATTTCCCTTGTTTCATATTTTGAACCAGTTCCAACCAGAACCAAGACTGTTGCTGTTTTTGATTCTTTTTGAGGAACAGTAATGATCCTTAATCCATTCTTTAAAATTGTTTTTTTGTACATTCTTTTAGTTTTGTTATTTCTTTTTTAAGATCAACCATTTTATTTTCTCTATCAACAGTTAAATCAAAAAACTTTTCCAGTTCTTCCATTTTTTTCTCTGTTTTTTTCTCTGTTTTTTCTGATTGTTTTTTTAATAAATTTATTTCTTGAGAAAGCTTACTAAAGTTAGATGCTAACTCAACAAACTCTTTGTCCAGGCTCCCTACAACAAAGTCAGAATTAGCTTTTATACCAAATTTTTCTATTTCTGAAAAAGAACGATAGATATAAGAATAAATAACTCTACCTATTATTAAGGCCATTATTAAACCGATTAAAGCTAAAATAATAGTCTTGTAATCAACAGGATAGACACAAATCATCACTATTAAAACAGAGAAAAATGGAAATAAAAATAATAAATAAAATTTAGATTTAACACTAGATAAAACAATGTCTTCCTCTTGAGATATCATTTCTCTACATTTTTTGATTACTGGGAAAACCGCTTGTTGAGAAAAAAACATACTAAATGCCACAAAAAAGAACAATCCCACCAAAGAAGAGATCAAGACTATTAAAAAATCTTTCAACGTTCCATAATTAAATGCAATAAATAAAACAACCATAGCGACAAAAGTTAAACCACTAGCAAAAGAAAAAGAATAAAGGTTTTTACAAAAAGCAACTAGCGCTTTTAATGTTTTTTTAATTTCTTCTTGAGACCCTTTTATTTCTTCTTTATAAGAGATATTTTTATTTAAAGTTCTTGCCTCTTTATAAAAAAATCCAAATCCATACCTTAATAAAAAGAAAAGTAATAAAAGACCAAAATACAAGGGTGTTCCATAAAGTAAAAAATCTTCATTAATATTAGTAACTGTTAAAACCAGCGTGTATGAAAAAAAAGCACAAAGAGCTCCCCAGCCTATAACTGGTAAAACAATTTTAAAAGTATATGGAATTTTAATCATAATTTATTTTTAAAATAATTAATAAGATCTATTATTTTAATTCTTTCTTGTTCCATTGTATCTCTATCTCTTACAGTAACACATTCATCAGACAATGTTTCAAAATCAATAGTTACAGCAAAAGGTGTACCAATTTCATCTTGTCTTCTATATCTTCTTCCCACTGTTCCAACCTCATCATACTGACAAATAAATTCTGATTTTAATAACCTATAAACATCTTTTGCTTTATTTGTAATCTCTTCTTTGTTTTTAACCAAAGGAATTATAGCTATTTTTATAGGAGCTATTTTTTTATTAATCTTTAAAACAGTTTCTAGTTCTTTTGTTTTTTCTGTAGTTGTTGTTCTTCCTCCCTCAACTTCCTCATAAGCATCACACAACACAGCAAGCATTGTCCTTTCTGCCCCGCAAGAAGGCTCAATCACATAAGGAATATATTTGCTTTTTGAATCTTCTTCAAAATACTTTAAATCATTTCCAGAGAATTTTTCATGTTGAGTTAAATCAAAATCTGTTCTATTGGCAATTCCTTCTATTTCAGACCATCCTAAATGAGGAAAATTATACTCAACATCAACACAAGACTTAGCATAATGAGCTAATTCATCTTTTTCGTGTTTTCTTATTCTTAGATTATCTTTTTTAATTCCTAAATCATTTATGTACCAATTCATTCTTTGTTCAACAAAATAATCAAATGCTTTTTCATCTTCTCCTGGCTTAACAAAGTATTCCATTTCCATTTGCTCAAATTCTCTAGTTCTAAATATAAAATTACCAGGAGTAATCTCATTTCTAAATGATTTTCCTATTTGAGCAATACCAAAAGGAATTTTAACTCTTTGCGTATCAATTATATTTTTGTAATTAACAAAAATACCTTGAGCTGTTTCTGGTCTCAAATAAGCAACCGACGCATTATCTTCAACAGGACCAATAAAAGTTCTAAACATTAAATTAAACTGTCTTGGTGGGATCAACTCCCCCTTACATTCAGGACATTTTTCAATATTTTCTAAATGATCGGCTCTATATCTTTTATGACATTCTTTG
>JBFZBB010000006.1:0-24377 GCA_041308625.1 bacterium
ATCTATCGATTTATTGTGTCCAGTGGCAAAAGGAGGAAAAGTAGGATTATTCGGTGGTGCTGGTGTAGGAAAAACAGTTTTAATTCAAGAGCTTATTACTAATATTGCAAAGGTTCATCAAGGTTATTCAGTTTTTGCTGGTATTGGTGAAAGATCAAGAGAGGGTAATGATATTTACAGAGAAATGACAGAATCAGGAACAATGAAAAACACTTGTTTAGTTTTTGGACAAATGAATGAAGCTCCTGGTGTTAGGTTTAGGGTTCCTTTTACAGCGTTAACCATTGCTGAGCATTTTAGAGATAAAGAAAAGAAAGATGTTTTATTGTTTATGGATAATATTTTCCGTTTCGTTTTAGCTGGTTCAGAAGTGTCAGCTTTGTTAGGAAGAATTCCATCTCAAACAGGTTATCAACCTACTCTTTCTTCAGAGGTAGGATTATTACAAGAAAGAATTTCATCTAATAAGGATGGGTCCATTACTTCGATTCAAGCTATTTATGTTCCTGCTGATGACTTAACTGATCCTGCTATTGTGGCAACTTTTTCTCACTTAGATTCTTCTTTGGTATTATCTCGTGCAATTGCTTCTTTAGGAATTTATCCAGCAGTTGATCCATTAGAGTCAAGTTCTTCATTATTAAATCCAAGAATTGTTGGTGAAAAGCATTAT
The DNA here is from genome assembly GCA_041308625.1 of bacterium. GTDB lineage: Bacteria > Patescibacteriota > Minisyncoccia > Minisyncoccales > Minisyncoccaceae > Microsyncoccus. The sequence continues at coordinate 674 of JBFZBB010000006.1, forward strand.
GAGGTAGCCAGTAGCGTTAGAAAAATTTTACAAAGATATAAAGAATTGCAAGATATTATTGCTATTTTAGGAATAGAAGAATTAGCAGAAGAAGATAAGATTGTTGTTTCTAGAGCAAGAAAGATCCAAAAATACTTATCACAACCTTTCTTTGTTGCAGAAGTATTTAGTGGTATTTCCGGTAAATATGTTAAAGTAGAAGAAACAATTGAAGGTTTTGAAAAAATTGTTTCAGGAGAATTAGATCACTTAAGTGAAGATGCTTTCTATATGAAAGGAAATATTAATGAAGTTATACAATGAAATTAGATATTTTAACACCAGAAAAAAAAGTATTTGAAGGAGAAGTAGAATCAGTAAATATTCCTACTCCTTTAGGATTTATTACTGTTTTATCTAATCATGCTTCTTTGGTTTCCTCTATTTCTCAAGGAAAAATTAAGATTAAAACCAAGGAGGGAGAGAATAGTTTTTTAACTTCGGGAGGATTGATGGAGGTTTCTGATAATAAAGCAATACTTCTTTTAAGAAAATACGAGTAATAAGAGCAGGGCTTTGGCCCTGTTTTTTGATTGGACAAATGCGTGTTTTTTGTTAGTATGTGTTTAGAATATAATTAGAAATAAAAACATGGAAACAAAAGAAATATTTGATTTAGGAATAAAAATGGGAATTAATTCTGACTTTAGGGGTCAAGAAGGTATTTCCAAAATGCTTTCGCGAAAGAAAGAAAAGTATAATTCTTTAAGCGAAAAAGCTAAAAAAGAATTTGATTTAGAATCACTAAACAATCCTTTTTTAGATTCAAGGATTCATAATGTTAGTGAAGATAAAGAAATTAAAAGAATTATCGCTGGAGTTGATATTGATACAGGAGAATTATTATTGGCTAAACAAGTTGGAGTAGATTTGGTTATTGGTCATCATCCAATTGGAAGAGCTTTATCTAATTTGTCAGACGTAATGAATCTACAAAGCGATGTTTTAAATTATTATGGCGTACCAATAAATATTGCAGAAAAATTAATGCATGTAAGAATTAGCGAAGTTGCGAGAGGGGTTAATGCTTCTAATCATAATAAAGTGATTGATGCTTCTAAATTATTAAATCTTAATTTTATTAATCTACATACGCCTTGCGATAATTTGGTAGCAAAATATTTAAAAGATTTAATAGAAAAAGAAAATCCAGAAAGAGTAGAAGATTTAATAAACTTATTAAAAGAAATTCCAGAATATAAAGAAGCTGGAAAGATTGATGTTGGCCCAACTATTTTTACAGGAAGCCCAGAAAGTAGATGTGGTAAAATTGTTTTAACAGAAATAACGGGGGGGACAAGCGGATCTTCTAAATTGTATGAGAAAATGGCTCAAGTTGGAATAGGAACTATTATTGGAATGCACATGTCAGAAGAACATAAAAAAGAAGCAGAAGCTGCTAATCTTAATGTTGTTATTGCAGGGCATATTTCATCTGACTCTATTGGTATGAATTTATTTTTGGACGAACTAGAAAAGCAGGGGATTGAAATTATTCCTTTTAGCGGATTAATTAGGGTTAAAAGATTTTAACCATATATCCTTCTTTTAGTTTATATCCTAATTTTTTGTAATATTCTCTAACGCCTACGCCAGAGATAACAGAAATCTTATTTATATTATATTCTTTTCTTGTTATTTTTTCAGCCTCTTTGAGTAATTTTTTACCTAGCCCTTTGTGTTGAACAGAAGAATTTTTTAATAAAACAGCTTGACCATAAGTATGAAGTTCTCTAACAATGGTAGAGTCTTTTAATATGGGAATAATGTTTTTAGAATTTATTCTTAGTCTTAACAAAGAATAAATATTTTTTCTTTCTTTGTCTTCAAAAGAAAGAAAAACTTCATCTCCTTCTGAAGCTTTATAATTTTCCCTAAAAAGATAAAGTTTTTTATTTTGTTTTAAATTTTTTATTTCTCTGCACCTAATACATTGACATTGCCAATTTTCTTGAATCATATCCTTTTCTATAATTTGTCTTAAGTTGGACATTTTAGCTCCTCCTTCAACAATTAAATTAGCGGGAATGTCTCTAATAATTCTTTCAATTCTTACATATTTAGGAACAATTTTTTTAATTTCTTTGATTGTTTTTATTAGTGTTTTTTCTGAATATGGTTTATATTTTTTTTGAAGATATAGTTTATATATAGGAGCTTCTTTAACCAAAGCACAGGGATATATTTTAAGGTAGTCTGGCTTAAAGTTTTCATTTTTAAACACTTCTTTAAACATTTTAATGTCTTTTTGAGGAGTCGATCCTGGAAGATTTAACATTAATTGATAAGCCACTTTAAAGCCAGCATTTTTTAATAATTCTGTTGCTTCGATTGTCTCTTTTATAGTGTGATCTCTTTTATTTAATTTTAATATATTATTATATATTGTTTGAACGCCGAGTTCTATTTTTGTGGCTCCTAGTTTTTTCATCTCTAAGACCTCTTTTATGTTAATAAAATCAGGCCTTGTTTCAAAAGACATGCCAACTATTCTGTGTTTGGCTGTTTCGTTTTTCTTTTGAGCTTTTTCTAGTTCTTGCCAAAGTTGTTTAATTGATAACTTATTGTCTTCTTTATTTCTGCTATTATTGCAAGCATCAAAGCATTTTTTAACAAACCATATTTTGTATTTAGTGTCATAGTATGACCATGTTCCACCAATAAGTCTTAAGTCTATTTTTTGAGAAGGATGACCAGACATCTCCAAGACTTCGATTCTTTTTTTAACTTGAACATATGGATCAAAATTTAATCTTTTAGCTCTTTCAACGGCTGGCTCTCCTGACAAATAGCTTTTAGGAATATCAGTTTCTTTAGGACAAAAAATACATCTACCTGGACATTCATAGGGCTTGGTTAAAACAGAAACATTTACCACGCCAGATAAAGATCTTACAGGTCTTGTCCTTAAGAGATTCTCTATATTTTTATTTTCTTTAATGCTTTTTTTCTTAACTAAGGTATGATATGCTTTCAATAGGTCAATATTAGTAGGGTAAGAACCACCAATCATTCTTTTAGAAAAAGACAGGTCATTAGGTGTTTTGGCCTTTATTTCAATAAGTTTTTTAATTATTAATTCTTTTTGATTCATATGGACAATGATTACGCTAAATATATATTAGACAAAATAGAGAAAGATTACAATAACATTGCTTTGAAGTATTCGCAAGTAAGAAACAAAGAATGGAAAGAAATGGACTTTCTTTTTGATAAAGTGAATGAGAACGATAAAGTTCTTGATTTGGGTTGTGCTAATGGAAGATTTTATCCTTTATTTGAAAAAAAAGAAGCTAATTATTATGGGATTGATTTATCCTCTAGTTTAATTGAGATTGCAAAAGACAAATATCCTCAAGCAAGATTTTCTGTTGGGACAGGAATTGAACTTTGTTTTGAAAATGATTTTTTTGATAAGGTTTATTCTATTGCTGTTTTACATCACATTCCATCAGAGAAATTAAGAAAAGAATTTTTAAAAGAAATAATTAGGGTTTTGAAAAATAAAGGATTGCTAATTTTAACAGTTTGGAATCTTAAAGAAAAAGAAAGCAAGGGAATTAAAAATGAAAAACTTGATAAAGATGATGTTTTGCTTCCGTGGTATGGAGCAGATAATTGTTATTTTCACATATTTAATTTAAATGAATTAGAGAGTCTTATCGAAGAAGTAGGATTGAAAATTATTGAAAAAGGAGAGATAATAGTAGGACAAAGGCCATATAGTAATTTTTATATAATTTGTGAAAAACAATGAACAAAAAATACAACATAGTAGTTTCTGGTGCAGCGGTTTTAAAACCATGCTGTGAGAACATAAAAGAAATATCAAAAGAATTAGGTAGGGAGGTGGCGAAAAGAGGACACACCTTAGTTACAGGAGCTACCTGTGGAGTCCCATATTATGCTGCTTTGGGGTGTAAGGAGGCAGGAGGGTTTAATATAGGGTTTTCTCCAGCGTCTACTGAGAGAGAGCATTTAAAAACCTATAGACTACCAATAGATGTTTTTGATATAATGATTTATACAGGAGGAGACTATACAGGAAGAGATGTTTTAATGACTAAATCAGCTGATGCTGTTATTATTGCTTGTGGAAGAGTTGGAACTTTACATGAATTTGCTACAGCTATTGAATCAAAAAAACCAGTGGGTGTTCTTGAGGGAACAGGAGGAACAGCTGACAGAATAAGAGGATTAGTAGCAGGAGTCTATAGTAGACTTTCAAAGACTATTGTTTTTGAAAGTGATCCAGATATTTTAGTTGATAAGTTAATTGAAATAGTTGATAGAAGTAAAAAAAATAACTCACGTTTAATAAAATGAAAAAACTAACTCCTAAAAAAACAACACCAAAAAAGAAAGTTGTTAAAAAAGCGGTTACTAAAAAAGAAAAAAGAATAGGAAAGATCACTCATTATTTCGGAAAAATAAAAGTAGGAGTAATTAAATTATCAGACGTTTTATCTGTTGGAGATGAGATTATAATAAAAACAAAAAAAGAAGAAAGATTTAAACAGAAAGTTTCCTCGATGGAGATAGATGGAAAGAAAGTTAAGAAAGCAAAAAAAGGACAATCAATTGGTTTAAAATTAAAAGATAAAGTTAGAGAAGATTATTTAGTTTTTAAGTCATGAAATTTATAGCTGATTTTCATATTCACTCTAAATACTCTAGAGCTACTAGTAAGAGTACTGATTTAGAGAATATTGCTTTTTGGGCAAAGATTAAAGGGGTTGATGTTATAGGAACAGGAGACTTTACTCATTATTTGTGGATCAAGGAAATAAAAGAAAAACTAGAGCCATGTGGAACTGGTCTTTTTTGTCTTAAGGGGGATCCAAGTTTAAAATTCATTTTAACGTCTGAGATAAGCTGTATTTATACTAAAAACAATAAAGTAAGGAAAATACATGTTATTGTTTTTGCTCCATCAATTGAAATAGTTGAGGAGATTAATAAAAAATTAGGCAATATTGGCAATATTCGTTCTGATGGAAGACCAATACTAGGTATCGATGTAAAAGATTTGCTTAAAATAATAATGGACGTTTCTTCTGATTGTTTTTTTGTGCCAGCCCATTGTTTAACTCCCTGGTTTTCTATTTTTGGTTCTAGGTCAGGATTTGATTCCGTCGAAGAATGCTTCGAAGAGCAATCAAAACATATATATGCTTTAGAGAGCGGATTATCTGCTGATCCTTCAATGATATTAAAAATTCCTGATGGAAGAAGATTAACAATAATTTCTAATAGTGATGCTCATAGTGGAGAAAAGATTGGAAGAGAGGCAAATGTTTTTGATACGAACCTAGATTATCATTCAATAATTAATGCGATTAAATCTAAAGACCCAAAGCAATTTCTTTATACGATAGAGTTTTATCCTGAAGAAGGAAAATATCATTACGATGGTCACAGGATTTGTGAGGTTAGTCTTAGCCCAGAAGAATCTAGAAAGTATAATGAGGTTTGTCCTGTTTGTGGAAGACCATTGACTATAGGGGTTTTAAATAGGGTAGAAAAATTAAGCGATGGAATTATTCCAAAAGAAATTATTCCTTTTAAAAAAATGGTTCCATTGAAAGAAATTATTTCAGAATGCTTGGGAGTTGGTGTGGCAAGCAAGGCAGTTAAAAAAGAATATGATAAACTAATCAATTCTTTTAAATCAGAATTTAATATCCTTTTGAACATTTCTTTAGATGGAATTGATGACAAAAACATTAAAGAAGCGATAAGAAGAGTGAGGAGTGGAGAGCTTAATATTGCTCCAGGATACGATGGAGAGTTTGGAAAAGTAAGTATTTTCTCTGAAAAACAGAGTCCCAGAAAGGTTTCTCAAAAGCTTTTATTCTAAGTATTTACTTCTGTTAAGATTGTGTTCTTCCAGGGTTTTAGAAAAAACAGTTTCTTTTGTTGTTTTTGAAAGATAATACCAATAATTTGTTTCAATTGGATAAATTGCAGCTTTAATACTTTCAATGCCAGGATTACATATTGGTCCTTGTGGCAAGCCTCGATATTTATATGTATTATAAGGGGAGTCGATTTTTGTATCTTCTATTGAAATACTTTGTTTTTTTTCATTTAATATGTATATAATGCTAGCATCAACTTGAAGAGGCATTTTAGCTTCTATTCTTTTCCATAATATTCCTGAAACTATTTGTTTGTCCTCGTAGCTTATTACTTCTTTTTCGATTAAAGAAGCCATAGTTATTATTTCAAAAATTGTTTTATTCTGTTTTTCAGTTTCCTCTTTTAATTCTGGGGTTAATTTTTTATTAAAATTTTCTAAAATTATTTTAATTGTTTTTTCTAAAGTTTCATTTTTTTCAAGTAAATATGTATCAGGGAAAAGATATCCTTCTAGTGTGGGAGGATTGTCTTCCTCAACACTTAAAGCATTAGAATTAATTAAATTAAGAACATCTTGTTTTTGAAATAAGTTTTTTTCTTCTAGGTATTCAGCTATTTCTTGATTGTTCCAGCCTTCAGGTATTGTTATTTGATTTTTGATTGTTTTCCCTTTTGAAAGAATTTCAATAATTTCATTATTATTCATGTTTGAGTTAAGAGAATATTCTCCTGCTTGAAGATTTTTAAGATTATTACTTAAAAAAGCAGTTAAAAGAAAAGAATAAGAGTTGTTAATAATTTCTTGTTTTTCTAATTTAGAAGCAATATTAAAAGCTGTTTCTCCTTTTTCAATGATAATTATTTTTTCTTGGAAAATAGAGGGTTTTTGGTAAGAAAATAGAAAGGGAAGAGCCAGAATAAACAATAAGATTAATAATATTTTGAATATTTTCATATGAAATCATTCTATTAGAGAATTAAGATTTGGTCAATTGGAGTATTGACAAAAATATATTATTTTTATAATATAATCTTGTAAATTATGAACCCTAATATAAAGACAATTTATACCATTATTTCTGCTAAAAAAACATTGGCATGGTTTAACGTCTTTATGACAACAAGAAAGAGGGCATAAAAACATAAATAATAATAGAATCTTATACTTATTAAACCCTCTTTCAAACAAAGGGGGTTTATTGTATAGATGCTTATGAATATGCAAGTATATTATGTTACTAAGAAAAAATTAAAAGAAATTGAAGATGAATTAGAAAATCTTAAAAGACTTAAGAAAGAGGAGTTTTCTGGTAGCTCTCCTTCTCTTTTTGAGGGAGAGGATATTAATCCTGATTTTGCTTTTTTTCAAGATAGTTTAGAGGAGCTTGATTTAAGAATAGAGGACTTGGAAAATATTCTTAAAAATCATATAATAATTAAAGCACCAAAAGAAAAAGACAAAATAGATCTTGGAGCAAAAGTTATTTTTAAAGATGATTCTTCTTCGGAAAATGAATTTAGAATAGTGGGTACTTTAGAGGCTAATCCCTTTGAAGGAAAAATTAGCAACGAATCTCCAATTGGAATGGCTTTAATCGGAAGAAAAGTAGGAGACACTGTTTCTGTAGGACAAAACAATAACTACAGAATTATTAAAATAAATTATGAAGAAGCTTAATAAAAAACACATTGTTTATTTATTAATTATTTTAACAGTAGTTTCTTTTATTTGGTTTGATTCCGTGTTTTTAAAAAATAATAGTGCGGCGTTTGCTGATGAATTAAAAAGAGCGGGAGAAACAAGTGACGTGATCATAATTTTTAACTCAGGAGGATTTGGAACGGTTGATTTTGATCGTGCTTATGATTTAAAACCAATTATTGATAATTTAAAAGACACTATTACGGGTATGAATTATACTGTTTCAATTGTTCCGTATTATAGGACAAGAGAAACAATAGTAGGAAAAATAGGTTATTTAAAAGAAATGTTTTTTGATTTTCCTAAGCAATCAGAAGACATGGCTAGTCAAATTAAAGAATTTTTAAAACAAAATCCCGAAGATAAAGTTATAATGACAGGTCTTTCTAATGGAGCAGCGTTTGTTGCCTCAACAATGGAAGATTTAAAAGATACAGGGGGTAATGTTTTAGCGATAGAATTAGGGGCTCCTTTTTGGTCAGACAAAAATAACAATGATCATATTTTGTTTTTAGATAACAATGGAAGCGATGTCCTAACAGTAGGAAACAAAAAAGAACTTATAATTTCTTTTGTAAAAGCACCATTTAAATGGTTTTCTTCAATTGTTTTAAATAAAAAAATATCTTATGCTGAAGCAATGGAAGCACCAGGACATCATTATTATTGGGAAAATATAAAAGGAGATGTAACTGTTTTTATTGAAAATAACCTAAAATAGCTTGCAGGCTTAGACTTTTTGTATTACAATTTAACCAATGAACAAACCATTAATTCTTATTGTAATATCTTTTTTAATTGGAATTGTTGCGTTTATTTTGATGGGTAAATGGATTGGATGGGATGAAATAGGGAAAGCCTTTAGTGTTTTTACTTTTTGGCAAGCAGCAATTATCTTACTTTTAACATTGATTATTTCTTTGTTGGGTAATTTAAGGTGGAAGGAGATATTATCTAGCCAAGGCATTGATATGTCTTTTTTAAAATTATATAAAATATATCTTGGTGGTTATTCAATAATGTATCTTTTTCCTTCAATTCTTTTAGCTGGTGAATTTTTTCGAATGTACGGACTAGCAAAAGAAAGAGGGCTAAATTGGAAAAGAACATCACCATCTGTAATTATTGAAAGAGTGTTAGAATGGACAGGAAATTTATTAGTTGTTTTTATAGGATTGTTTTTGTTTGTTTTTAAGCTTTCTTGTTTTCCTAAAAAAATAGTTGTTATTTTTGGAATAGCTTTTCTTTTCTTTTTGTTTGCAGTTGTATTTTTTTATACAACCGCTTTAAGGAAAAGAAGTATTGTTCATTTAATTGTTAAAAAATATGAAGAAGGTCAAGAAAATGGATTGGTTGAAGTAGAAAATAAAGTTTTTGAATTTTTTGATCTAAAATCAAAAGCATTAAAAAAAGGATTAGCACTGTCTTTTATAAGGGCTTTTGTTATGCAAATAAGAGTATGGATATTAATTTTTTTCTTAGGTCAAAATGTTGGATTTTTGCATTCTTTTTCAATTTTAGGATTTTCTTATTTGTCATCAATGATTCCTATTCCTACTTCTTTGGGAACTCACGAGGCGATACAAATAGCTGCTTTTCGAGGAATTGGCTTACCTGGCTCAATGGCAGCAGCTTTTACCTTAATAATTAGGGCAGCAGAAATAATTTTATCTTCTTTTGGTTTAGTGTATATTATTAGAATGGGATTTAATTTAATGAATAATAATTATGAAAATAAACAAGATAGTTAAATATTTAATATTGTCTGATATAGCATTTTTTACTGGTTGGGGATTAATTACTCCAATATTTCCAATTTTTATAGTTGATAAAATTCAAGGAGGAACTGCTTTAGTTGTTGGTATTGCTTCAGCTATATATTGGATAGCTAAAGCTTTATTAGAATTTCCTGTTGGTACTTTGCTTGACAAGTACGCTGGAGAAAAAGATGATTTCCTTTTTTTAATTACAGGTTTTTTTATTGCTTCTGTTGTCCCTTTTGGTTATGTTTTTGCAATGTATCCATGGCATATTTATTTATTACAATTTTTTTATGCCATAGGAATGGCAATGGCAATTTCAGGATGGAGAGCAATTTTTACTAAAAATATTGATAAGGGAAAAGAAGCTTCAGAATGGAGCTTAGACAATTCTTTACTAGGCTTTGGAACGGGTGTAGCAGGAATTATTAGTGGATACATGGTCTTAAGATTTGGTTTTATGATTTCTTTTGTTGCGGCCGGAGTATTAGGATTAATCGGTGTTTTGATTATTTTTCTTCTAAGAAAAGAAATGCAGGTTTCGGTCAGAGGTGTACATGCTAATATTATGGATTTTTTTAACGGACGCAAAAAAACACAAACTCATGCTAATATTAAAGATATTATTAGTGATAACAAAAGATGAAAAACCAAGAAGTAGCTCAAATTTTATTTGAGATAGGAGAATTTTTAGAGCTTGAAGAGGTTCCATTTAAACCGCAGGCTTACCAGCAAGCTGCTGTTGCTATTGATAATTTAGAGGAAGATATTTCTAAAATATACAAAGAAAAAGGAATTAAAGGATTAAAAGAAATTCCTGCTGTTGGAGAAAGTATTGCTTTGAAAATTGAAGAGTATTTAAAAACAGGAAAAATTAAATACATTGAAGATCTTAAAAAAACAACACCAGTTGATGTTGATGAGTTAACTAAAATAGAAGGATTGGGAGGAAAAAGAATCAAAAGACTTTATAAAGAATTAGGAATTAAAACTATTAAAGATTTAGAAAAAGCAATTGAAGAACATAAAATTGCTCCCTTGTTTGGTTTTGGTGAAAAAATGGAAGCAAATATTGCTGAGGCAATAGAGTTTCTTAAAAAATCAAAAGGTAGATTTTTATTAAGAAATGTTTTGGATGATGTAGAAAGAATAGAAAATATATTTAAAAAAATGAAGGGGGTAGAAAAAGTTTCTGTGGCTGGATCAGTAAGAAGAAGAAAAGAAACAGTAGGAGATATTGATTTTCTTGTAGCAATTAGAGACACAAGCGATAAGTATTTAGTTGAGAAAATAATGAACACTTTTGTATCAATGGATGAAGTAGTTAAAATAGTGAATAAAGGAGAAACAAAATCATCTATTAAGACGAAACAAGGACTTGATATGGATTTACGTTTAGTTTCATTGTCTTCATTTGGAGCAGCGTTACAATATTTTACTGGTTCTAAAGAACATAATATTGCCTTAAGAAGGATTGCCATCAAAGAAGGATTAAAGCTTAATGAGTATGGATTATTTAGAAATGAAAGAAAGATTAAAGGAGAAACAGAAGAAGAGATTTATGAAAGATTGGGAATGGATTGGATTTACCCTGAACTAAGAGAAGGCGAAGAAGAAATTGAATTAGCTCAAAAACATCAATTACCCAAATTAGTAGAATTAAGCGATATTAAAGGAGATTTTCATTGTCATAGTAATTGGGATGGGGGAGAAAATTCAATCAAAGAAATGATAGAAAAAGCAATTAGTTTAGGTTATAATTTTTTAGGGATTGCTGATCACACACAAACATTAAAAATAGAAAATGGTTTAGATGAAAAAAGACTAATAGAACAAAGAAAAGAAATAGATAAAATTAATGAAGAATTTAAAAAACAAAGAATCGATTTTAAAGTTTTACAAGGTTCTGAGGTAGATATATTAAAAGATGGAATACTAGATATCAATAATGAAACATTAAAAACGCTTGATTATGTTTCAATTAGTATTCATTCTAATTTTAAAATGGATAGAGAGTCGATGACTAAAAGAATAATTAAAGCAATGGAAAACCCTTTTGTTAAAATTTTAAATCATCCTACGGGAATGATTTTAGGCAAGAGAGAAGGATACGAAGTTGATATTGAGGAAGTTATGAAAAAAGCAAAAGAGAAGAATATTGTCTTAGAAATTAATTCTTTCCGTTCTGATTTAAATTGTGGATTAGCGAGAATGGCTAAAGAGATGGGAATTAAGCTAGTAATTGGTAGTGATGCCCACAATACAAAAGAATTAGAAGATATGCGTTTTGGAGTTTTTCAAGCAAGAAGGGCGGGACTTGAAAAGAAAGATGTTATGAATACTATAAAATGAAAAAAATAAAGACATTGTTATTATTTTCTGGAGGGCTAGATTCATTGCTAGTTGCTTATATCCTCAAAAAACAAGGAGTTAGTGTTACTCCTCTTTGTTTTTCTAGTTATTTTTTTGATTGTAAAAAATCATTAGAAACAATTAAGCAAACAGGACTAAGATTAAAAGTCGTTGATATTTCTAAAGATCATTTGAAAATGATTAAATCCCCTAAATATGGAAGGGGTGTTGGAATGAACCCTTGTGTTGATTGTCATTTGTTAATGTTAAAAAAAGCAAAACAAATAATGAAAAAAGATAAATATGATTTTCTTGCTACGGGAGAAGTATTAGGGCAAAGACCTTTTTCTCAAAGTAATCAGGCGTTAGATTTAATAGAAAGAAAAGCTGGTCTTAGAGGATCAATATTGAGACCATTATCAGATAAGCTTTTAAAAGAAACAAAGTTTGGGAAAGAAGGTTTTTATGGTATTTCTGGTAAAAGCAGAAAAGAACAATTAAAACTAGCAAAAGAATTTCAAATTAAAAATATTCCAATGCCCGGGGGAGGTTGTATTTTAACTGATAGTAATTTTTCTTTTAAATTAAAAGAATTATTTAAAAGGAAGAAAAACTTTAATGGTAATGATATCCAAGTATTAAAATTAGGAAGAGTGTTTTTTAAGGATACTTTTTTTATTGTTGTTGCTAGAAATCAAAATGAATGTAAAGAGTTACTCAAGCAAAGGAAAAAGGGGGACATTGTTTTGGAGCCAAATAATTTTTCAGGTCCCACAGCATTAATTAGAAAAACAAAAAAATCATCCCAAGATGAGATGATTAATTTTGCGTCAGAACATATTATTAAATTTAGTAAGAATGTTTCTGCTGAACCAGTGATTGCTATTTTACCATTTCTATAATTTTATCAACTGCTTCTGGTTTTTCTTTAACTAGAATTGATAAAATCTTTCTATCAATTTGAATGTCTTTTTTCTTTAAACCAGCTATAAATTTGCTGTAGCTTAATCCTTTTTCTTTCAAGAAAGCTGAAAGTTGAGTTTGCCAAAGCCTTCTTTTTTCTCTTTTCTTTACTTTTCTGTCTCTTGTTGAATAAGACCAAGCCTTCATTAAAGCTTGTTTAGCTAATTTATATTTAGATTTTCTTCCCCATTTGAAACCTTTAGCTTGTTTTAAGACTTTTTTTCTTCTTTTGTTAGCTATGGTTCCTCTTTTGACTCTTGCCATATTATTTACCTAATAATTTTCTTATTATCTTTGCTTCAGGTTCAGACATCTTTACCATTTTGCGAAGACCTCTTCTTTTATTAGAAGATTGTTTTGATAAAAGATGGTCTTGTCCTACTGCTCTTCTCATGACCTTTCCATTTTTTGTTACCTTGAATCTTTTTGTTAGTGACTTTCTTGTTTTCATATTATTTCTTTAAAATAATCATTGATAATCCTTTTGGTTCTTTTTTTAACTCTTTTTCTATTTTTATTTCTACTTTTTCTTTTAATTTGTCTAAGAATCTGTTAATTTTTTCAACCCCTACCTCTGACAATTGTTTTTCCCTTCCTTTTAATCTTAATTCAATTCTTACTTTTCCTCCCTTATTAAGGATTTTTTCTGAAGAGGAAACCCTTGTTAAAATATCGTTGTCTGAAATATTGAAAGATAATTTAATTGTTTTAACTTCACTTTTTTTACTACCAGCTAGCGTCTTTCTTTCTTTCTTTTGAAGCTGATAAAGATATTTACCGTAATCACCAATTCTACATATGGGCGGAGAAACCTTTTCTGTTACTTGGATTAAATCTAATCCTTTTTCTTTTGCCATTTCTAGTGCTTTGCTTAATGGCAAAACTCCTACTTGTTGTCCCTCTGTGTCAATTAATCTGACTTCTTCTGCTCTTATTTGGTTGTTGTATAAAGTTTTATTCAAGTTTATTTGTTTTATTTGTGGAGGTGGCGAGTAATGAGCTCGCGTCCAAAAATGATCCAATAATAATTCTACAAGCTTATTCTATCTTAATTTTACGTATTTATTGTCTTTAAGATAGAAGAAATAACAATAACACGGATTCATTAATTTTCAACATTAACTTCCTGAATCAAAAAGTAAATGCTCGTCTCGCTATATTGTGCCCTTGATATCCAGCGAGAATCAAAGTCAAGGACAGCATTAAGCGTAAGCTAATGCGGGTTCTTTAGAAAAGTCTACACTTATCAAAGTTTCCCAAGGATTAACGAGGATTGAGACCTCGGCTTGCCTTATTATTTTCAAATTTCTGTCGAAGCGAATCACCCCCGTGCTCTTAATTCTCTCTTAATCTTTCTATCAATATCTTTATTCTTTATAGATTCTCTTTTATCTGCCTTCTTTTTTCCTTTGGCTAGACCAAAAGATATCTTAATTTGATGTTTTTTAGTATAAACCAATAATGGCACTAAAGTCAAGCCCTTTTCATTTGTTTTTCCAATAAGGTAGTTTATCTCTTTTTTGTTTAAAAGAAGCTTTCTGTCTCTTTGGATGTCGTAATCAGAGCTTATATTTAATGGTTGATAAGGTTGAATATTGGCTCCAACCCAAAATACTTCAGGGTTACCTTTGTTGTTTTTATTTATTACAATATAAGATCCGGCCATACTTGTACCTCTTGTTCTTAAAGATTTTACTTCTTGACCAATTAAAACTATACCTGCTTCAAAGGTTTCTAGTATTTCATAATCAAATTTAGCCTTTTTATTCTCTGCTATAATCATATTTTCATTTTACTTGATTTTCTGCTAAAATGAAAGCGTATTAATAATTTAATGTCAAGTATGGATATTAGAAGAGAAATAAAGAGTTTAACAGAAAACTCAATCAAAAAAACGTATAAAAAGGATTTTGTTGTTCAAGTTTTAAAGCCAAAAGACAAAACTCATGGCGATTTTGCTGTTAGTGTTGCCTTAGAAATTGGAAAAGAAACGAAAAACAATCCAATGGATGTCGCTTTAGAGATCAAAAAAAACATTCAAAGTGAATTATTTGAAAAAATAGAAATAGTTAATCCGGGGTTTATTAATTTTTTTATTTCTTCAAAAATAATTAAACAAGAAATTAAAAACGTTTTAAAAGAAAAAGAAAAATTTGGTAATTTAGAAATTGGAAGAGGAAAAAAGATTCAAGTGGAATTTGTTTCAGCTAACCCTACTGGTCCGTTAACTGTTGGAAATGGAAGAGGTGGTCCTTTTGGAGATGTGCTTGGGAATGTTTTTAAAAAAGCAGGATATAAAGTAGAAAAAGCATATTATGTTAATGATTTTGGAAAACAAATTTTATCACTCGGACATTCGATATTAAAAGATGAAGAAGCTAAGTATTCTGGAGAATATATTGATAATTTAAAAATAAAAGGAGACAATGCTTATGAGGTAGGTAAAAAAGGAGCAGAGATTATTTTAAATGAAATGATCAAAAAGACTATTGATAAATTGGGAATAAAATATGATGAATGGTTTTTCGAGTCCGAGCTTTATAAAAAAGGAGAAGTAGAAAAAGTAATAGAAGAGTTAAAAAAGAAAGATTTAACTTATGAGAATGAAGGAGCTTTATGGTTTAAATCAACCAATTTTAATGACGAAAGAGACAGGGTTTTAATTAAAGAAAATAAAGAAAAAACATATCTAGCTGGAGATATTGCTTATCATAAGTATAAGTTTGAGAAAAAGAAATTTGATAAAGTTATTAATGTTTGGGGGGCTGATCATTTTGGAGATGTGGCAGGACTTAAGGCAGGGGTAGAAGCTTTAGGGTATAAAGATAAATTAGAAGTTGTTCTATTACAATTTGTCACCGTTTTAAAAGATGGGGTTCCTGTAAAAATGTCTAAGAGATTGGGAACAGCGATAACAATGGATGATTTATTAGAAGAGCTAAGTTCAGACGTGGTAAGATTTTTCTTTTTAGAAAAATCAGCTAATACTCATTTAGCTTTTAATTTTAATTTGGCAAAAGAGCAATCAGAAAAAAATCCTGTATTTTATGTTCAATATGCTTATGCTAGAATTTCAAGTATTTTAAAAAAAATAGAAACAATTAAATCAATCAAAGAATTTTCATTATTAAATGAAAAAAGAGAATTAGAGCTAATGAAACAAATTTTAAAATTTAAAGAAATAATAGAGGACACTTCCAAAGATTATCAATTGCAAAGGATTCCTCAGTATGCAATAGATTTAGCCACAACATTTCATGGTTTTTATCAAGATTGCCAAGTTTTAGTTGAAGATAAGGAATTAAAAAATCAAAGATTGAATTTAGTACTAGCGACACAAATTACTTTAAAAAATGTTTTAGATTTAATGGGAGTTTCTGCTCCCGAGAAAATGTAAATGGTAAAAGAAAAAGAAAAATCAAATAAGGGAGAAATAATAATTTATAAAAATAAAGACAACAAAATTAGTCTTAAGGTTAAGATTGAAAAAGAAACAATTTGGATGACTCAGACTCAAATAGCCGATTTATTTGAAGTAGAAAGAAGTGTTGTTACCAAACATTTAAAAAATATTTTTCAAAGCGGAGAATTAATTCAAAAAAGCAATGTGCAAAAAATGCACACTCCTTTATCAGACAAACCTGTTAATTTTTATAATTTAGATACAATTATTTCAGTTGGCTATAGAGTTAATTCAAGAAAAGCCACGATTTTTCGTATTTGGGCAACTAAAAAATTAAAAGATTTTATTGTTAAGGGTTATGTTTTAAATCAAAAAAGACTTAAAGAAGGAAGTGTTAAAAATATAAAAGACTTAGAGCAAGTCATTACCTTAACTAAAAGATTGATAGAAGAAAAACAATTAGATAAGAAAGAAGCAGAAGGAGTTTTGAGAGTTGTAGCTGACTATGCTAATTCTTGGGTTTTATTACAAAAATATGATGAAGGATCCTTAGTAGTTCCTAAAAAGAAAAGATAAGAAAAATGGAAAAGAAAAAGTAAATGATATTGGTTTGGTTGCTTTAGCTTTGTTTATTGCTCAAAGTGACCCTAAAGAAAAAGACGGAATCATTAAATTAATAATTAATTTTCTTAATAGTTAGTATGTATTTTGTTACAAGCAATAGAAATAAATTTGAAGAAGTAAAGTCTGTTTTAACAGATATAGAACAGTTGAACATTGACTTAATAGAAATTCAAAATCTTGATAGCAAAGAAATTATAAAACAAAAACTATTAGAAGCTTTAGATTGTGTAAATGGAGAGGTAATCGTTGAAGATACTTCATTATTTTTAGACTGTTTAAATGGTTTACCTGGCCCATTCGTAAAGTGGTTTAAAAACAATACCTTAGTAGAAATTTCTGAAAAATTAGGGAATAATAAAGCAGAAGCAAAAACAATTGTTGGTTATGCAAAAAATAAAGAAGATATGTACTTTTTTGAAGGATCAATAAAAGGAACAATTGTAAAGCCAAGAGGAAGTTTAAATTTTGGATGGGATCCAATTTTTATGCCAGAGGGGCATAATTTAACTTTTGCAGAAATAAAAGAGAAAAATGAGATTAGCATGAGAAGAATTGCTTTTAATAAATTAAAAGATTTTTTAAATGAATAAATTTATTAGGCTAGCAATCGAAGAAGGATTAAAAGGGGTTAAAAAGGGAGAGGGTGGTCCTTTTGGAGCAGTTATAGTTAAAAATGGAAAAGTAATAGCCAAAACCCATAACGAAGTTTTAAAAATAAAAGACCCAACAGCTCATGCTGAAATTAATGTAATTAGAAAAGCTTCTAAAAAATTAAAAACATTTGATTTGTCTCAATGTGAAATTTATTCTGTCTCAGAGCCTTGTTCAATGTGTCTTTCTGCTATTTGTTGGGCTAGTATTCAGAAAATATATTTTGGTTGCAAAAGAACAGATGCTCAAAAGATTGGTTTTAGAGATGAAACTATCAATAAATCAATTTGTAAATCAAAAGGAAAAAGCCTTGATCGTGAAGAATGTTTAGAGCTTTTTAAGATTTGGGACAGTAAAAAGGGTAAATTAATGTATTGAAATTAACATTGATTCTGGAGAAAAAAAGTGCTAGTCTATTAGTATGAGTTTAGATTTAAAAAATAAATACTTTCTTTTGAGGCACGGGAAAAATAACCATCAAAAAGACTGTCCTGATATAGTATATTGTTATCCTGATAACCCTAATCCTTGTTTTTTGATTGAAGAAGGTGTTGAGCAAGTCAAAAAAGCGGGAGAAATACTCAAAGATAAGAAAATTGATTTAATTTTTTGTTCAGATATTTTAAGAACAAGACAAACAGCAAAAATAGTAGGAGAAATTATTGGGTTTGATTTAGAGAAGATAGTTTATGATACTAGGTTAAGAGATATTAATTGGGGTATATTTGGAGGAAAGAACAAAAAAGAAGCTTGGGATTTTTATGAACAAGATATGATGAAAAAGTTTGACTTAGCAGTTCCTCAAGGAGAAAGCTGGGGGGAATGTTTAGAAAGAATGAAAAACGTTTTAAATGAAATAGAAGAAAACTTTCAAAATAAAAACGTATTGATTGTTTCTCATGGAGATCCTTTGTGGCTTTTAGAGGGATATGTTAAAGGATTAAGTAAAGAAGAATTAGTAAGGCAAAAAAAAGAAGAATATATTAATACAGGAGAAATTAGGTATTTATGATAAACGAGGAAAAAATATTAAAATACTGGGAAGATAATAATATTTTCCATAAATCAATAAAGAACAGAGAAAATTGTCCATATTTTAGTTTTTATGATGGTCCTCCTTTTGCTACAGGAAAACCTCATTATGGTCATATTTTAGCTACAACTATTAAAGACTCTGTTTTAAGGTATTGGACAATGAAAGGGTATCAAGTTCCAAGACGTGTTGGTTGGGATTGTCATGGGCTTCCAGTTGAAAACTTAATTGAAAAAGAATTAGGTATTAAAAATAAAAAAGAGATAGAAGAAATGGGAGTTCAAAAGTTTAATGATGCTTGTAGAGCTTCTGTATTTACTTGTGTTGATGATTTTCAAGAAACATTAAAAAGAGTAGGAAGATGGGCTGATTATGATAAGGCATATTCTACTTTAGAAAACAATTATATTGAATCAGTTTGGTGGGTTTTAAAACAATTATGGAATAAGGATTTAATAGAAAAGAATTATAGGGTTTCTCCTTATTGTCCAAGATGTGGAACTACTTTATCTAATTTTGAGGTTAATCAGGGATACAAAGAAACAAAAGATAAATCTATTTATGTAAAATTAAAAACAAAAGAAGGGTCTTTTCTTGTTTGGACAACAACGCCATGGACTTTGCCTGGTAATGTTGCTTTAGCTGTTAACCCAGAGTTAATTTATTGTTTAGTTGAAAATAATAACGAGAAGTATGTTTTAGCCAAAGACAGATTAAGTGTTTTAGAAGGAGAATTTAATATTATTAAAGAATTTAAAGGGCAAGAATTAATTGGCTTAAAGTATGAACCAGTTTTTGATTATTTGAAAAATATAGAAAATATTGAAAATGCTTTTCAGGTTGTTTCTGGAGAGTTTGTTTCTTCAGAAGATGGAACAGGAATAGTTCATATGAATCCAATGTATGGAGAAGATGATTTTAATATTGGAAAAAAATATAATCTTCCTTTATTCCATACCGTTGATTTCGCTGGAAGATTCAAAGAAGAAGTGTATGATTTTAAGGGGCAATTTGTTAAAGAAGCGGATCAAAAAATTATAGATAAATTAAAAGAAAATAATTCTTTTTATAAAGAAGAAATAATTTCTCATGAATATCCTTATTGCTGGAGATGTGATTCTCCTTTGTTGTATTACGCAATTGAAAGTTGGTATATTGCTGTTACTAAAATCAAAGAACAGTTAATTAAAAATAATGAAAGCGTTCATTGGGTTCCTGATCATATTAAAGAAGGAAGATTTGGAAAATGGTTAGAAGGAGCAAGAGATTGGAATTTTTCAAGAAATCGTTTTTGGGGAGCACCAATTCCAATTTGGGAATGTGAAGAATGCAGAGAAATGGTTTGTGTTGGAAGTATGGAAGATATAGAAAAATACGGAGGGAAAAAAATGGATGATTTACATCTTCCATATATTGATGAAATAAAATTAAAATGCCCGAAGTGTTCAAAAGAAATGAAAAGAACTTCTGGAGTTTTTGATTGTTGGTTTGAATCAGGGTCCATGCCTTATGCTCAATGGCACTATCCTTTTGAAAATAAAGAATTGGTAGAAAAGACCTTTCCAGCAGATTTTATTGCTGAAGGATTAGACCAAACAAGAGGATGGTTTTATACTCTTCATGTTTTAGCAACAGCTTTAACTTTAGAAGATATTGGCCTTGGAAAGAATAATCCTGCTTATAAAAATGTAATTGTTAATGGTTTAGTTTTAGATGAAAAAGGAAGAAAGCTTAGTAAAAAATTAAAGAACTACCCAGACCCTAAGGAGGTTTTTGACAAGTATGGAGCAGATGCTTTAAGGTTTTTTCTTTTAAGCTCTACTTCAATTGGAGAAGATTATCGTTTTTCTGAGGATAGAGTAAAAGAAGTTTGGAGAAAGATTATTTCTTCAATTGAAAATTGTTTTTCTTTTTATGAAACATATAAACAAGATTGTGAGGAAATAGAATCGACAAATGTTTTAGATAAGTGGATAATTTCAAAAACAGAGAGATTAAATGAAGA
Source organism: bacterium (assembly GCA_041308625.1). Taxonomy (GTDB): domain Bacteria; phylum Patescibacteriota; class Minisyncoccia; order Minisyncoccales; family Minisyncoccaceae; genus Microsyncoccus. The sequence goes on from JBFZBB010000006.1 coordinate 21,068, forward strand.
AATTATTAAGTTAATGGATAATTACGAATTAACAAAAAGCTCAAGGTTGTTTTATGATTTTCTTGATGATTTATCGAATTGGTATATTAGAAGATCAAGAAAAAGATTTCAAAAAACAGAAGAAATCAAAGAAGCATCTTCTACTTTAAAATATGTTTTATTAAAATTAAGTAAGTTGATTGCTCCTTTTGCTCCTTTTATTTCTGAGGAAATATTTTTGAAGATAGATAATTCAAAAGAAAGTGTTCATTTATGTGATTATCCTGAAGTTAGAAAAAAACTTATAGATAATGATTTAGAAAAAGAAATGCAAGAAGCTAGAGATATTGTTAATCTTGCTTTAAAAGAAAGATCAGAGAAAGGTATAAAGGTAAGGCAACCATTGAAAGCTCTCAAAGTTAAAAATGAAATAAAAGAAAGTATTGCTGAATTAATTAAAGAAGAAATTAATGTAAAAGAAATTGTTTTAGACAATAGTATTAATGAAATAGAGCTAGATTTAGAAATAACATCAGAATTAAAAGAAGAGGGATTAGTTAGAGACATAGTAAGGCATATTCAACAAATGAGAAAAGAGCAGGGATTTGTGCCAAAAGATAGAATAATTATCCTCTACCAAAATTCTGAATTTTTTGATAAGATATTAATAAATAATAAAGATAGTATTTTAAGAGATGTTTTGGGGGATGATTTTAAAAAAGAAGAACTTGTTGAAGGAAAAGAGGTTTTAATTGAGGGAAATAAGATTGTATTAAAAATTAATAAAAATTAATTTTATGGAAGATCATATTCCTATTGAAAAACCAGGAGAAAGAAAGAATTTCGGATCTTCTTTTATTAGGTTTAGAGATAAAAACAATGTTTTAAAAAGATTAGGAGATGAAGAAGAGTCAAAGTCTATTTTCCAAAGATTAAGAGATAAAGATGAGAATAGACATATGCAAGGACTTAGAGATGTTAAATTTAGACACTCTAAAAATAAAGAAAGTTTTAATAAGCTTAATAAGTTAACAGAAAAAGATGAATAAAACACAAATTATTTTAATAGTATTTTTAGTATTAGGTATTGCCTTTTTTGTTTTTTGGCAAAACATGTCATTTTCTAAAGAAATATTAAAAATAGAAATAATTGGTCCAGAAAAAGCTTCAGCAGGAGAAGAAATAGAGTATATAGTTAAATTTAAGAATAATGGAACAATAAGACTAGAGAGCCCAGAATTAACTTTTGAATTTCCAGAAGGAGCAGTTGTCGAAGAGAACGGAAGAATTATAAGGAAAACATCTGATGATCTTCAAGGAGATATTTATCCTGGACAAGAAAGAACAATTAAATTTGCAACAAGATACTTAGGAAAAGAAGGTGATGTTAAGACCGTTAAAACTATTATGAGTTTTCAACCAAAAGATTTGAAAACAAGAAACGAAGTTATGACTACTTTTACTACTATACTAAATGAGGTACCAATTACTTTTTCTTTAGATGTTCCATCAGAAACAGCGACTGGAAAGGCTTTTTCTTTTAAAATAAATTATTCTTCTAACGTTAATTATCCTCTTAAAGATATTTCTTTTACAATTCAATACCCTGATGGTTTTGAGTTTTTGTATTCTCAACCAAAAGGAATGGAGAATACTCAGTGGGATGTGCCCATATTAAATGAAGCTCAATCTGGAAAAATAGAAATATCAGGAATTTTAACAGGAGAATCTCAAGAACAAAAAATATTCAAAGCAAGAATGGGTGTTTGGCAAGATGGAAATTTCATACTTTTAAAAGAGTCTATAAAAGGGATTGAAATTGCTTCGCCTTCTTTGTATATAACTCAAAGAATAAATAATAGTGATAATTATATTGCTTCTGTGGGAGACCAACTTCATTATGAAATATTTTTTAGAAACCTTAATGAAACCCCTGCAACCAATATGGTAATAATTGCTCGTCTTGAAGGATCAAGCTTAGATCTTAATTCAATACAAGCCCCAGAAGGGAAGTATGAAATAGGAGACAATTCTATTCTTTGGGAGCCTCAAAACATTTCTAGTCTACAGTATTTAGAGCCAGGTCAAGAGGGAAAGGTAGAGTTTTGGGTTGATGTTAAAAAAGATTGGACAATGAAAACATTGGCTGATAAGAACCCAGCAATTAAAAACAAGGTGATGATTAACACTAGTCGACAAGAATTTTTAACTAAAATAGTAACTTCATCAGAAGCAAAGCAAAACATATACCTTGAAGATAAGTATTTTGATAACAGTGGACCTTATCCATTAGAAGCATATAAAAAAACATATTTTACAGTTGTTTGGACAGCTAAAAGTACATATAACGACATAGGCGAAGCAGTAATGAAAACAGTTTTACCCGATAATGTAACTTATGAAAATAAAATATGGCCAGAAGGAGTTGATTTAGTTTTTGATGAGGATACAAGAGAGTTAGTTTGGAATATTGGTACAATTGAGGCAGGAAGCGGATATTTAAAAGAATCTAAATCTTGCGCTTTCCAATTGTCTGTTATGCCACAAACAACAGAGCAGGATATAATTCTTTTAGGGCCAGCTCAAGTTTCAGGAATTGATCAATGGACCAATAAAAGTTTAACCGTTAAAACAGATATTGTTTACGGAGAAACAAATAGATAATGGAAAATAAAGATTTTCTAAAATGTATAGCCTTTATTTCAGTCTTCTTTATATTCTTTTTTATTCCTATTGTTATTTTTAAACAAATGGAAAACAATGTGAATGACATGCAAACAAGAGAAAGTTTAGAAAATCTAAAAACATGGGCAAAGGTTTATAAAATGAAAAAAGGAAATTTTAAAGGAATGGAAAATGATTATGAAATATCTAGAATTGTAAAAACGTTAAATTATATGGATAGAGATTGTCAATTAATATTGAATAATAATAATTTTTGTGCCAAGGCAAGTTTGTCTAATGCAAAAAAATGGTGTGTAGATAATAATGAATATTCAGGAAATAAAATAAATAATTGTGATTATGGAAAAGAAATTAGATGTGAATAATTTAGAAAAAATTGTATCTTTTTGTAAGAGAAAAGGCTTTGTTTTTCAATCTTCTGATATCTATGGTGGTATGGGAGGATTTTACGATTTTGGACCATTGGGGGTAGAATTAAAAAATAACATTAAAAAAAGTTGGTGGAAAAAAATGGTTCAAGAAAGAAGCGATATTGTTGGATTAGATAGTTCTATTATTATGAATCCTAAAATTTGGGAGGCATCGGGACACACTTCTAATTTTACAGATCCATTAGTTGAATGCAAAGAATGTCATAAAAGATATA
>JBFZBB010000007.1:0-7657 GCA_041308625.1 bacterium
ACAAAGAACTGGAATTAATTTATAATCAATGGTTGCTTTTCTTAAAACACTTCTTATTTCAGAAACAGTAATTTCTTGTCCTTCTAAATATTTATTCATCAATGTTTCATCTTCAGCAACAATCTTTTCTAACATTTTTCCTCTCCATTCATTGGCTTTTTCTTTTAATTCTTCTGGGATTTCTGTTTTTACAACATCTTTACCCATTTCTCCTTCAAAATTGATTAATTTCATTTCGATCAAATCAATTATAGAAGAAAAATTAGCTTCTTCTCCAACAGCAAATTGTATAGCTACAGCATTCTTGGTTAATTTGTTCCAAATTGATTCTAAGCTTTTTTCAAATGAAGCACCCATTCTGTCTAGCTTGTTAATAAAACAAACTCTAGGAACATGATATTTATCAGCTTGCCTCCACACTGTTTCCGATTGAGCTTCTACTCCAGCAACACCATCAAAAACAACCACAGCTCCATCTAAAACTCTTAAACTTCTTTGTACTTCAGCAGTAAAGTCAATGTGACCGGGGGTGTCAATAATATTTATTCTATGTTCATTATTCTTATCTTTTTTCAAGTAATCTCCAGGAGACCAAAAACAAGTTGTAGCAGCAGAAGTAATAGTAATACCTCTTTCTCTTTCTTGTTCCATCCAATCCATTACAGCGGCTCCTTCATGAACCTCTCCAATTTTATGAGAAATTCCCGTATAAAACAAAACACGCTCAGAAGTTGTTGTTTTTCCAGCGTCAATGTGCGCAATAATTCCAATATTTCTATATTTTTCTATAGGATATACTCTAGGCATATTTTTTTACCAAGCAAAATGAGCAAAAGCTCTGTTAGCTTCAGCCATTTTGTGGACGTTTTCTTTTTTCTTTACCGAAGCTCCTTTGTTTTCTGAAGCTTCTATTAATTCATCTGCTAATTTTTCCTTCATTGCCTTTCCTTTTCTTGAGCGAGAATGAGTAATAATCCATTTCATTGCTAAACTCAATCTTCTACCTCCTTTAACCTCCATTGGAACTTGATAAGTTGCTCCTCCTACTCTTTTTGGTTTAACCTCTAAAACAGGAGAAACATTTTGAATAGCTAATTTAAAAACCTCTAATGGGTCTTGTTTTGTTCTTTCTCTAACAATGTCAAAAGCACCATAAACAATTTTTTGGGATATAGTCTTTTTTCCTTCTTGCATTATCTGATTAATGAATTTAGAAACCATTATATCGTTATAGATAACGTCAGGATAAATTGTTTTCTTTTTAAAACTTGCTGCCATATTTTTTATTTCGGCTTCTTAGCGCCATATTTACTTCTTTCTTTTTTCCTACCTTCAACTCCAGCACAATCATAAACACCTCTAACAATATGATATCTTACTCCAGGCAAATCTTTTACTCTTCCACCCCTAATCAAAACAATAGAGTGCTCTTGAATATTGTGTCCTTCTCCAGGAATATATGCTGTTACCTCCATACCATTACTCATTTTAACTCTAGCTACTTTTCTCAATGCTGAGTTAGGTTTTTTAGGAGTAGTTGTAAACACTTTTAAACAAACACCTTTTTTGAATGGAGAGTTGTAATCTTTTGGTCTATTTTTCAAAGGGTTAAAACCAAAAATCAAACCAGGTGCCTTGCTTTTCTTTTCCACTGTTTTCCTTTTCTTTTTTATTAATTGGTGAATTGTTGGCATAATTTAAAATAAAAAACAAATTAAGCATTTGCTTGTAGAATAAAAATATCAGATAAAAGCTAAAATGTCAAATTTTAAAGGCAGGATAAGAATATCCTGCCTTTTACCTTTCAAAACACTACTTATTTTGATCCCAAAGAATCATTTAATAAAGAAATTCTTTCATTATATTCGTCGTTTGTAATCGCTCCTTTTGCTAGTAATGAATTTAATCCTGAAAAATAGTTTCTTTGAACTTCAGTCATTGAAATTGCTTCACTAAAAATAATAGCATCATCTATATTACCAGTAAATCCTTTTACTAAGGCTGCTACATTGGTAAAAGAACCAATACTAGCTGATGATGTTGAATTGTGAAGCCCTGTCATTGTTCCTGTGTTGACTGGTGATGGTATTGTTGCTGCTTGTCCATCTATGTACACATTTAATGTGTTTCCTGTATAAGTAAAACCAACATAATGCCATTTACTATCTAAAATAGTTTCGCTTGAAACATATGATTTATAAACTACCGTTGTATTACCGTCTCCAGAAAGAGCAACCCTAAGCTTTGAAGCAGATGCTCCAGATGTTGCTATGGCCCAACTCCTTTGAGTGCTAGTTTCGTCATAATGAGCAAAAATACCCTTATCGTCTTGATCTGCTCCTTTTACCCAAACAAATGCAGACATTTTCGATCCCATTACTAAAGATGTACTATCTGCAATTCTTATAAAATCAGCACCTCCGGCAAATTCAACACATCTACCTAAAGCACAATTAGATGTTTCTACGTTTGGCGGAGTAACAGCCACAATACCAGGATTTGATCCCCAAGAATCAACAGCATCTATAGCTAAAGCAGGAGAACCATCAGATGTTGTTCCTTGAAACTTATACTCAGAAACAATACTAGCTAAACCAGCATTTCTTAAACCATTAGCCCATACTTGTACTTTTGCTACATTAGCATTGGTAGACATAGAACTCATTCCTACAAGAATAAAAGAAGAAAGAATTCCAATAACCACAATAACCACTAAAATTTCGATAAGAGTAAATGACTCTATTTTTTTATTAATCATATTTTTTTATTAATTTTTATTATTTTCTATATATTGAATTTTTGCTTTTAATTGTACGACCTCTTCTTGTGCCTTCATGATGTTATTTTCTAATGCATCTATTCTTTTGACTTGATAGTCAAACAAAAGGCAAAAAGAATAACTAATTAAAATACCTGCAATTACAACAAGTATAATTTCAAACATGCTATGTTTTTCTTCCTTCATGTTTATTATTTTATTATTATGTTTTTATTTTACCTTGAATTCATTTTAGCGTCAATATGTAAAATATTTTTATAAATAAAAAAGAGGTAACCCTCTTATTAATATTTTAATTTTTTCATTAATCCTGGATTTCTGTTTTCTTCTTCTCTTAATACTTTCATTGCTTCTTGAAGACGACCATGATAAATATGAAGCGAATAACTAATATCAATTAGTCTCCCAATTTTACAACCATTAGGAATAAGCACTTCTTTATTCACCATTTTAACTGCGCCAACTTCATTGCCGGGCAAAGCATCGAAACCATCTCTTGACCTCCAAAGGAATCGCACATCAACAATGCCTGAGCCACAATATCTTATCCAGACCTGCTGAAAACAAGGTGGTGAATCATTGTCAGCATCAATTACTGGATTCCATGTGATTGCCAAGTCTCGATTCGAAGCAATTCCAGAATCAATAGACTTCTTAAGTTTTCTCCTTAAATCGTCAAGTTGATCTGTGTAAGTATCGATAAGTCTCTCGATATATAGATATGTAAATCTTTTAGGGCTATCTAAAGGAAGTTTTCTGTATTCCTCGTACCAGTCCCTATCAAATTCATCAACATATCCCTGCATTGCTCCTTTTTTAAGGCCGTAAGCAGGATGAATGTCTTCATTCTCAATTTGTTCAAGGGCTTTGCCTTCAAAAATTATCACATGAGATGTATCTCTTGCTTTTTTAGGTTCTTTTTTCGAACCAAAAACAATGTCTACGCCATCATTAACAATATTATGGAGCGCAGCAATCCAAGAATCATGAAAATCAAGATTTTCTACGACAAAATGCGGTGCTATCTTCATTTTAAAAACTCCAGTTCATTTAAATGAACTGTTTTAGAAATACTACATTGAGACAATTAAATCAAGGGTAAGCCGACAATTAAATAATATATCTTTTGAGAGATGTTAAAAATAATATCTGTTCCATAAAAAATGAAAAGTAAAAGAATAAAAATACCAAACTGATTTAAAAATATCTTTAGAGATTCAAATTTATTTCCTAGTAACTCAAAAAGAATATGAGAACCGTCCAAGGGAGGAATTGGCATTAAATTAAAAACAGCAAGCACAATATTATAAAAAATAACTATTTGCAAAAAGGAATAAAAATCTGGGCTAAATATTGGAAACCTAATAATTAATCCAAAAATAATTGCTATTAATAGATTAGCTGCTGGTCCAGCTAAAGATACCTTTAGTTCTGCCCATTTCTTATTAGAAATAGCATAAAAATCAACTGGAACTGGTTTTGCCCATCCAAAAACTGGTCCTCCCATCCATATAAGAACCAGAGGAACAAGAAAAGATCCAATTGGATCTAAATGGTTCAAGGGATTTAAACTTAATCTGTTATTTTCTTTAGCTGTTGGATCTCCTAGGTAATAAGCAACGCTTCCATGAGCAATTTCATGAATTATTATTGAGAAAAGAATAACCGCTAAACTAATAATTGTAATTAATAAATCCATATGCTAAATATATATCATAATTTAAGGGGTCTTGCAATTATTTATTTTTTTGCTATTATACAATACATATGGAAAAAGAATGTACAATTTGTGGTAAATCTTCATCAATGGGAAGGCAATACAAGAAATTAATTTCTAGATACAACCCTTCTCCCAAAAAAAGAAAATATCCCAATCTTCAATGGTTAACTATTCCATCGGAGACAACTAAAAAGAAATACAAAGACTTTGCTGGAAAAAGAGTTTTAGCTTGCGCAAGATGCATTAAAGCCTTAGGAAAGAAATAATTTCCTATCGGGCTGTAGTATAACGGAATTATTTGCGCATGGGGTGCGTAAGACCTGGGTTCAATTCCCAGCAGCCCGACCACATTGAGCTTGTGAAAAAATAACATCTTCTTAGATAGTTATTTTTTTATACGCTTTTTTCTTAATAATTTTTTTATTATAAAATTAATAATATAAATTAACAATATAATTATAATCCAATACCCATAATCTTCATACCATTTAAGTGGATTTTGCGGATTAGTTCTTACAATTCTTTCGTTACCAAACTTATCAATTGCTTTCACAAAAACAAAACTTCTTAATTCTTGGTCACTTAAAACATAAGGGCTTTCTACTGGAACCCATTTTGTAAACATTTCAAAAATAATTTGCCTTACTTCTTTTATTTCATAATGATCAACATCAGAAAACTTATCTTGAGTAACAAAAACTATAAAAGATTTTCCATCAAAAAGTGTTTCCTCTTGAGAAATCTCTGGTAAAAATATTTCAGGTGGCTCCTTGTCTATAGGCTGAGGAACCATTACATCATTCATTGTTTTTAAAATAATAAAATCATAAGGAAAAATTAAAAGAGAATCCTCTGTTCCTAATCCATCATTAAGCAGAGTTTTTGCTTTTTTAATTTCAATAACTCCTTGACCGTTCTTTTTACTTAAAAACATTAGAGAAAGCACTAATCCTTTTTCTTCTTGATATCCTCCTGGTATAATTCCAGAAAAAACAATATTATCATTAAAATCATTATTAGGTTTTTCAATCCAAAGACTTATAATAGAATTAGCTATTCTTATTTCTTTTAGTTCTAAAAGATCCTCTGGAAATATTATATTTCCTTCAATAGCATTAATGTCTCCTTTTTCAGTATTAAGGAAAACATTGACCTCAAATTGTTCGTTTATATTAATTTCTTTATCTGTTGACTCAATGAATAAATTTGCAGCAAAAACTGGCATAGTTATAAAAAATGCCATAAAAATTATTAACGATGCTATAAGATATTTTTCTTGAAATTTTATCATTAAATTATCAAATATTATAAATAATCAACCTGTCCAATAAAAAGCCATTATACTAAAATCAACAAGATTAATCTTACCATCACCATTTAACCATTCTGCCTCTTTTAATTTAAAATCCTCATTAAGCTCTCGCTTATACCAATAGGCAGCAATAGAAAAATCTACAAGATTAACCCGAGAATCATTGTTTAAATTAGCTTTTATAAAGCCTGACGATTGTTTGCTAATTGTTTTTGTGCCAACAGTAAAACCTACGCTTTTACCAAAAGAACTAATTGCTCCCCCAACAGATGCTTTTGATTTAGTAAGATGTTGCCCTTTTTCAAGTAAAGATGTGTCAAAATTATAAAGATAAGCACCATTAGTATCTGCATTGATTTTATTAAAAAATTCTTGTTCCGAATTTACAGATATAGTAATTTCACTATTAGGAACACTTTGTCCGAAAATAACAATATTGTCTCCTTGTTTTACTTCACTTTTATCAACTGCAATAGTTGGAGAAATAAAAATATTGTCTATTTTAATGGTAATCCCTGATGTTACTATTGCAGGAAAATTTAAAAGTGACGATCTGGTTCCTTGATTGTCTTCAGAGTAAACACTAAAAATATAACTGCCAGCAGAAAGACCTGAAGCTGAAACATTAAAATTTGCCCCTGGATCAGCAATGGTCGAAGCAAGAATTTGTGCATCTTTTAAAATCGTAACTTTCATTCCTGGATAAGCCTTGCCGGAAAAAATAATTTTCGTTGCTATAGGTGATAAAGGTGCTCCACCACCTCCTCCGCCACCACCTCCTCCGCCACCACCTCCTCCGCCACCACCAGAAGGCAAACAACGAGAAATATTAATACTACAATTTGAATTGCAGGTTAATGATCCTCCAGAAAATCCACGACTGGTACATGTTTGTGCAGCTAAATTAGAACCATCACATTCTTCACCTTGATTAATTACGCCATTTCCGCAAAACAAAACAGTTGTGCTCGCCTGTTGACTAGATGCATAGACAGATCCTGATAATAGTATTAAAAATAATAAAGCGTACTTTTTTTTCATAATATAATACCGTTAAGGCATTTCTCCTAAAATAGTAAGTGTTGAATTGCCCGACCTTCCTGCTAAAGAATTAAGGTTGATTTTTAAATAAAGATCTTTTTCATTTCCAGCTCCAGCGGCTATTGTTGATCCAGTGCTTGTATTTATATCAAAAATTACAGAATTAATAATATTATCAGCACTATTACATGCAGCACCTTTATTATTTATTAAATAATATTCATCAGATATAATACCATTAGCAAAAGTAGTAATATTATACCAAATTGTTAAAGTAGACGCCCCGCTATTATAAAGTGTTACTACTGGCTTAGCAATACCAACATCACCAAATATTTGAGAATTACCAACGCCATCTATATTATTATAAGGATGAGAAACAGTAGATTCTGGAGCTCCCTCTGGAAAAATAATACTTGATACTTGGCTAGTATAATTTTGAGATCTTATCTCTATAGCATTTGAAAAACTTAATGGTTTAATATCTGCTATTGTGTTTCCCATAATATCATTTAAATCATCGTTATACCAAACAATATACAATCTTTCAGTACTCAAAAGATTACCTCTCAAAGACTTATGATCATCAGCTGTTCCAGGACTTAAATTAGATGATTCGCTACTCCAATTATCTCCCCCATTAACTGATTTTTTATAATACACATTCATTTGATTAGCTAAGCTTCCCCTCAAATAAGCAACATAAATATCTCCATTGTTTTCATCAATAATAGGAACCGGCATCATTACAGTAGAATTATTATCAAATAAATTTGTTTTTTGACTAAAACCTAATCCCCTATTA
>JBFZBB010000008.1:0-5934 GCA_041308625.1 bacterium
ACATCAATAATGTAGGTTTTTTCAGAAGCTTTGGAAAAAGCTCTGGAAAAATAATTGCAAGAATGGTATTGCTTGGAGAATATGGAGTTCACGAAGGACCAATAAGGTCGATGTGCGTGAAGATTGACGAAGAGGCAAGGGCGTTTTAAATAAAGCGCTCTTTTTTTATTGATTGATTTATGTATTGTGTGTTATAATGTATTTATAACAATAAATAAAAATATATGAAAAACAAAACAGTAATTGCTTTAATAATATTTTCTTTTATGTTTTTTAATATTGTTGATGCTAAAAATGAACAAGCTCAAGGAGTACAACAAACACAAACAACAAATCAAATAACAAATCAAGGAGTGAATAGTCAAGTTCAAGCTAATGAACAGACTCAAACACAAAACGAAAACAACGGAAGTCAACAAGGAAATGGTATTCAAACCCAACAACAAACTCAAGAGCAATTACAGGATGGAACAGGAGATCAAGTTCAACAACAAACCCAGCAAGGAAATCAGAACCAAATTCAACAACAAAATCAACAAAGTCAAGGAATTCAAACTTCCGAACAAAGAAGAAGTCAGGTAGCTAATGCTGTCCAAGAAATGCTTCAAGTAGCTGATAGAAACGAAGAAATAGGACAACAAGTAAAGGTTGTTGCTCAAGCTCAAAATGAAAACAGTGAAAAATTAGAAGCTAGCTTACAAAAGATTCAAAATAGAAATAGTTTTGTTAGGTTTTTAATAGGTGTTGATTATAAGGAAATCAATAGTGCAGAACAAGTATTAACTCAAAATCAAGAACAAATCACACAATTAAATCAAATAAAAACCCAACTTGTAAATCAAGCAGATCAAGATACATTAACACAACAAATTCAGCTTCTTGAACAAGCCAATCAACAAATACAAAATACTTTAAGTTTATCTCAAAAAGGATTTAGTTTGCTTGGATGGGCATTTAAATTATTTTCTAAATAATATTTAATATGAAAAAACTTATTTATTATTTACCTAGAGTTTTATCAATTATAATTGTTTGTTTTTTTGCCATCTTTATTTTAGAAGGATTTAGTCCAGAATTTGGCTGGCAAGATTCTTTGTCTCACCTAATACCAACCCTACTTTTTTTAATCATATCTATTGTTTCATGGAAAAAACCTCTAATAGGTAGCTGGTTTTTTATTGCTGCTGGTATGTTTCTTCTTTTTGGCACAGGAGCCAGTATAATTATTGGTATTGTGCCACTATTAACAGGAATATTGTTTTTAATAGAGGGTCTAAAATTTAAGAAATAATGAAGAAGTCTTTTACTTTAATTGAAATATTAGTAGTAATAGTTGTAATAGGAATTCTTTCTTCCTTTATTTTGGTTGGAATGAGTTCAATTACTAATTCTGCCAATGTTGCCAAAGGAAAAGCTTTTTCTAATTCTTTAAGAAATTTTTTATTGATGAATTTGGTTTCAGAATGGAAATTTGAAGGACCAACATCTATAGATGGAAATGTAGTTACCACAGATGATACTAAAGATTCTTGGGGTGGTAATAATGTTACTACCGTTGCAGGTTCGCCGATTGTTAAAACTTCAAATTGTGTTTCTGGGAAGTGTGTATATTTTGACGGAATAGATGATTATCTTGTTATGGCTGATAGTAATAGTTTGGATATTACAGATGCAATTACAATATCAACATGGGTTAATGTTTCTTCTGTACAGAATACTAATTATGAATATATTATTAGAAAAACAGCTAGCGAACCAAACCAGGGAACCCTTTATGGTTTATTAATAGGGTACGATAATAGGATTGTAAGGTTTTTTATTTGGACAGAAGATTATGCTGGTTGTCAGATAGGAGCTGATTCATTAACGCAACTTAATCTTAATATATGGTATTATTTGTCTGTTACTTATGATTATTCCACTCATACAGGCAGAATATATATTAATGGAATTTTAGATAATACCAGAACCAGTACAACTGGGAAAATAAGAACAAATAATAATTCTTTTTATATTAGTCATCGCCAAGATGGAACATTGTTTTTTAATGGATATATAGACGAGATTGTTTTATATAACCAAGCAATGCCTATTTCTGGTGTAAGTGAAAACTATTATTCTGGGCTAAACAAATTATTTAACAATAACGGAATAACACTAAATGAATACTCTTTAAGGGTTTCCGAATTAAAGGAGGTGTTGACAAAACAGTAGCTTTTTAAAATTAGTTTTGGTATAATATTTATAGATTATAAAACAGTCGTTTAAATAAATAATAATAAATAATACCTTCATTCTTTTAATAAAAGAATAAGGAAAAATAAGTATATGGTAGACTGGTCAAGTATAACTCTTCTTGCTTTGCAACAAGCTTGGGAGAGTATTATAGGGTTTTTGCCACTATTATTAGGGGCAATCATTATTTTTGCTATTGGTTGGATAATTGCTATTTGGATTGGAAGATTAGTGGCTGGAATATTGAGCAAACTAAGATTTGATAAGATTTTTGAATCAGCTGGATGGAAAGATGCTTTTGATAAAGCTGACATCAAAGTAACTCCTTCAGATTTTATCGGAGCAATAGTTAAATGGATTTTAATTGTTGTATTTTTAATTGTTGCTGCTGATATTTTAGGTTGGGTTGCTTTTGCAGCAATATTAGCTAAATTATTAGCTTGGATTCCTAATTTAGTTGTGTCTATTGCTATTTTCATTGTAGCTGTAGTTGTTGCTGATATTTTAGGAAAAATGGTTAAAGCTTCAGTTAAAAAAATGGGAGTTAGTTTAACTAATTTTGTTGGTACTGCTGTAAAATGGGCAATTTATGTATTTGCAATATTCGCAATTTTACTTCAATTGGGAATTGCTGCTTCTATTGTTAATACATTAGTAATTGGCTTTGTTGCAACACTAGCAATATCATTTGGATTAGCTTTTGGTTTAGGAGGAAAAGAAGCTGCTGCTCGCTTAATTGAAGAAGCAAGAAGTAAACTTTCTGATAAATAGCATGTTTTATTAAGCACGCCCTTAATTGGGCGTGTTTTTTTGTTGTTTGACTCTTTCTTTTTCTTCTAGTATATTTATAATATGACTTCAGAAGAATTAAGAAAACAATTCTTAGACTTTTTCAAAGAAAGAGGGCACATTGTAGTTCCTTCTTCTTCTCTTTTACCAAGTGACAAAACAGTATTATTTACTACGGCTGGAATGCAACAGTTTTCTTTGTATTTAGCTGGAAAGAAAGATGTAGTAGCTGATTTTAATTCAAGACATCTAACATCTTCACAGAAATGCTTTAGAACAGACGATATTGAAGAGGTTGGAGACGATACTCATCATACTTTTTTTGAAATGTTGGGCAATTGGTCTATTGGACAAGATGAAAATGGATATTTTAAAGAAGGAGCAATCAAATATGCTTTAGAATTTTTAGATGTATTGGGTTTAGATAAAAATAGGCTACATATTACTGTTTTTAAGGGCGAAGGAAACGTTTCTAAAGATAATGAAGCAATTAATTTATGGATTAATAATGGGATTTCAAAAGAAAGGATAAGGGAGTATGGAAAGAAAGATAACTTTTGGGGCCCTGTAGGGGACACTGGGCCATGCGGACCCTGTTCAGAGTTACATTATGACAGAGGAGAAGAATATGGCTGCGGAGGGGCAAATTGCGGTCCTAATTGTGATGACTGTAAAAGGTTTGTAGAAATATGGAATCTTGTTTTTATGCAGTATAATAAAAATGAGGCAGGAGAGTATGAATTATTATCTCAAACCAACATTGATACTGGAATTGGTTTTGAAAGGTTAATATCCTTACTTCAAAAAAAGAATTCTAGTTATGAAACAGATTTATTTGAAGATGTGATTACTAAAATCGAAGAAGTTTCGAATAAAAAGTACCTAGAGAACAAAAAAGAATTTAGAGTTATTGCTGATCATGCCAGATCAGTAGTTTTTCTTTTGAGCGAAGGAATTAATCCTTCAAATGTTTCTCAAGGATATATTTTGAGAAGATTAATTAGAAGGTCAATAAGGTATTGTAAATTAATTGGTTTTGATTTTAATTCTTTTTATTCTTTGATGGATTTGATTGTTGAAAAGTATAAGGATATTTATCCTGAAATTTTAAGTAAGAATTATGACGTGGTGAAAAAAGAAGAAGAAAAGTTTAATAAAACAATTGAAACCGGACTACAGAGAATAGAAAAACTACTTTTAAACAAAGAAGATAGAACTATTACAGGAGAAGAATCTTTTGATTTGTATCAAACTTATGGTTTTCCTATTGAATTAGTTGAAGAAATTGCCAATGAAAGAGATTTTATTGTTGATAAAAAGGGATTTGAAGAAGCATTAAAAAAACATCAAGAAATATCTAGAGAAGGATCTGAAAAGAAATTTGGCGGAGTAGCATCTGATTCTGGGGAAATGGGGACAAAATATCATACAGCAACGCATCTCTTGCACACTGCTTTAAGAAAAGTATTAGGGGAGCATGTTAAACAAATGGGATCAGATATTAATACAGAGAGATTAAGATTTGATTTTGCTCATAGCACTAAAATGACACCAGAAGAAATTAAAAAAGTAGAGGATTTGGTTAATGAAAAGATAAAAGAAGGGCTAGTTGTTCAAAAGCAAGAAATGTTTCTTGATGAAGCAATCAAATCAGGAGCAATTGCATTTTTTAAAGAAAAATATGGAGATATGGTTTTTGTTTGGACAATTTACAATTCAGAAACAGGAGAAATATTCTCAAAAGAAGTTTGTGGTGGTCCTCATGTTGACAGCTTGAAAGATTTAGGAATGTTTGAGATAATAAAAGAAGAAAGTTCAAGTGCTGGAGTTAGAAGAATAAAAGCAATATTAAAATGAAAAAAATATATGATATTGTTCCGCCAGATAAAGCGGAAAGCGTTCTAAAACCAAGAGAGATTACAAAAGAAATCAGAAAGAAAATTAAGAGAAAGTTTCCTTTTAAATGGTTGATTATTATTTTAATTGTTTTGGTTGGTTATGGTTTTTTTATGGACGGACACGCAGAAGTTAATATTTATCCTAAAACAGAAACAATAACCGAAGAAGAAAAAATAATAGTTAATTTAAAGCAAGGGACAATTGATTTGGAAAACAAGATAATTCCAGCGATTGTTTTTTCTAGCGATGAAGATTATAGCGATAATTATACTGCTACAGGGAGAACAGATAAAGATGTAACAACAAAAGGAATAATCAGAGTTTATAATAAAATTAATCCTGCTAAGCCATTAACTTTAATTAAAGGAACAAGGTTTCTTAATGAATCAGGAGATTTGATTTATAGATCAATTGCTGGATTTACAATTCCTCAAGCAAAAACAGTTGATGGGAAGTTTACTTCTGGGTATGTTGATGTTAGTGTTGAAGCAGATGAGGCAGGAGAAGCATACAATATTAACTCAGGAACATTTTCAGTTCCTGGTTTAAGTGGAACTGAATATTATTCTGGTATTTGGGCTGAAACAATTAATCCTTTAAGTGGAGGATACAAATCTGAAGTAAGTGTGGTATTAGCAAAAGACTTAGAAACAGCTGAAACCAGTTTTAAAGAAAAGTTTTTAGAGAAAAGTATAGAAGATTTAAAAAACAGTATTCCCGACAACTATATTTTTTCTGAAGAAGATTTTTCTAGTGAATTTGCAGGTATTGTTTTAGGAGCTAAAAAAGGGGAAGAAGTAGCTTCTTTTTCTGTTTCCGGAAGAGTTAAGACATCAATAACAGCTTTTAGAAAAGAAGACATAGAAAGTATTTTAGAAAACACCATAAAAGAAAAAACATCAGAAATAAAGCAAATTGTTCCTAATAGTTTAAAGTACTCCTTTTTAGAATCTAAACCCAAGGGAGAGGGAGTAGAATTAACTGTTTCTTTTGAAGGATCTGTTTATTGGC
>JBFZBB010000009.1:0-16257 GCA_041308625.1 bacterium
AAAATATTATCATTAATTATTCCTCAAAGATTAGTTTCTTATATTTTATCTTTTGCGAAAATTAGTCCCACGAAAAAAGGCAATGTTATTTTAAGGCAAGAAAGATTAAAAATAGAGCAAATATTAAAAAGCATTACTTTGCATCCAGTAGGACTATTGGGCTTTGATAAGTCAATGGTTACAAGAGGTGGAATCTCTTTGAAAGAAATAGACTCAAAAACAATGAGATCAAAAATAATTAATAATTTATTTTTTGCTGGAGAGATAATAGATTTAAATGGTCCTTGTGGGGGATATAATCTTCAGATTTGCTGGACAACTGGTTGTTTGGCCGGAATAAGTGCTGCTAAAATTTGACTTTTTAACAAAGTTATAGTATTTTAATAACACTAAAGCTGCTTTGTGGCAGATTTTTAATTAATATGGAAATAAGAAACATAGCTATCATCGCCCATGTAGATCATGGAAAAACTACTTTAACTGATGCAATAATGAAACAAACCGGTGCTGCCGAGGAGGGTTTTAGTATGGACGTGAATGATCTAGAAAAAGAAAGAGGTATTACTATTTATTCTAAAAATACGTCAGTTTTCTATAAAGATACAAAGATTAATATTGTTGATACTCCAGGTCACGCTGATTTTGGTTCAGAGGTAGAAAGAGTTTTAAGATCAATCGATTCTGTGTTATTGGTTGTCGATGCTCAAGAAGGACCAATGCCTCAAACAAAGTTTGTTTTAAAGAAATCTTTAGAATTAGGATTAAAGCCAATAGTTGTTATTAATAAGATTGATAAACAAGGAGCTGATCCTGAACAAGCCAGAGAAATGGTCTTTGAATTGTTTTTAGATCTAGGAGCTAATGACGAACAACTTAATTTTAGTGTGATTTATGCTATTGGCAGAGAAGGAGTAGCAAAAAGAGAATTAAGTGATGAGTTTAAAGATATAACACCTTTATTAGATTTGATCTTGGAAAAAGTTCCAGTTGCATCTTCTGAAGAATTGTCATCAAAAAGCTTAAGAGCTCAACCTTTTAATCTTGCTTATGATAATTTCTTAGGAAGAATGGCTATATCAAGAATTTATGAAGGAGTTCTTAAAAAAGGACAAGAAGTAATTATCAAAGGAATTGAAGCTGAGCCAAGAAAAGGGAAAATAGTCAAGATGTTTACTTTTAAAGGAATGGAAAGAGTTGAAATAGACGAAGCAATTGCTGGAGACGTTATTATGTTTGCTGGAATTTCTGATATTAATATTGGAGAAACAGTTTGTTTAGAAGATACTCAAGAATCTTTACCAGTTATTAAGGTTGACGAACCAACAATTTCATTAAACTTTTTAGTTAATAGTTCTCCTTTTGCTGGTCGTGATGGAAAGTTTGTAACTAATAGACAATTAAGAGAAAGACTAGAAAAAGAATTAGAAGTTAATGTAGGACTAAGAGTTGATTTGTCTCAAACAGATCATTATAAGGTTTATGGAAGAGGAGAGTTACATATTGCAATATTACTAGAACAAATGAGACGTGAAGGATATGAGCTTCAAGTTTCTCAACCACAAGTTATTATCAAAGAAGAGAATGGACAAAAGTTAGAGCCATTTGAAGAAGTAATTATTGATGTACCAGAAGAATTTTCAGGAGTAGTTATTGAAAAAATATCAAAAAGAAAAGGAATAATGACTGAAATGAAACCAGAGGATGGTCACGTAAGATTAGTATTTGAAGCACCAACAAGAGGGTTGTTGGGATATAAACCTGATTT
This sequence comes from bacterium, assembly GCA_041308625.1. GTDB lineage: Bacteria > Patescibacteriota > Minisyncoccia > Minisyncoccales > Minisyncoccaceae > Microsyncoccus. The sequence continues at coordinate 1,766 of JBFZBB010000009.1, forward strand.
TATCGTAGATACTAAGGGAGAAGGAATATTTACAAGTAGAGTTGTTGGTTTTCGACCATACGTTGGAGAAATAGAAAAGAAAACAGTTGGAGCAATGTCATCAATGGTTTCGGGCAAAGCAGCTGGTTTTTCTTTATTTAATTTACAAGAAAGAGGAGATTTGTATATTGGACACGGTACAGAAGTATACGAAGGCATGGTTATTGGAAATGTTTCTAAAGGAAATGACTTAACAGTTAACCCTACAAAAGGAAAAGAATTGAGCAATATGAGATCATCAGGAGCAGACGAGGCAATTAAATTAATTCCACCAATAGATCTTAATTTAGAAAGAGGTCTTAGCGTTATGAATGAAGATGAGTATTTAGAAATAACACCAAAAAATATTAGACTAAGAAAACAATTTTTATCTGAGATAGATAGAATAAGAGATAAGAGAAAGCAAAATAAAGATTAAGCTAGGGCAATAAATTGATAGATACAAAAAAAGTGAGAAAAAGTTCCTCCCAAAATAAACAAATGGAACAACTCATGAAAGCCGAATGTTTTAGAAATATTCGGTTTTTTAATTGTATATATTACAGCTCCGATTAAATAAAAAGCTCCGCCTATTGTCATCCACTTAATCATTTCTGGATACATTCTTAAGGGGTAGATTAAAGCTACTCCAATTAATCCCATGAATACATAAAAACTGGTTAATAACCATCTTGGTAAATTCCATAAAGATTTAATAAAGCTAAGTGAAGCTCCAATGATTGCTAAAATACAAACAGAGATGAATATAGACCAACCAAAAATACCATTAATCAAAACTAAACAAAAAGGAGCAAAAGTTCCAGCAATTAAAAAGTATATTGAAGCATGATCTAATTTTCTTAATAGGCTGATTTTATCTGCTGATTCTCCAAATAAATGATATATTGTACTATTAGTATAGAGAATAATCATAGTCAAGCCGAAAATCAAAAAAGAAATAGTTTCAACAATATTTTCGGAATTAATTAAAAGCAAGACGGTTCCAATAACAGCCAGTATTGCTCCTATTAGATGAGAAAATCCACTAAATGGGTCTTTAAATTTCATACCTTGATAATATATTGAATTTTAGTATAAGTAAAGGCATTGCTTTTTAATTATAGATTTGTTATTATTCGTTTATATAATAAATATTATTTTCTACATGAAAAAAGAAAAATTGTTTATATTATTTTTTTCTATTTTAGTATCTTTATTACCAATAACACTTATACTTTCTATGTTAATGTGTAAGGCTAAATCAGTATTAGCTGGTTTGTAAACATTGACTTTTGTGTTTATATATAGTACCTTATTTGTAAGCAAGTAAAGAGTTTCTGTTTCCTTACACCAATATATAAAAGTGTGGGTCATAAGAAATATTGGTCGACTTGCAGGATAATATATATTTGTGTAAAGAAATATGGCAAAAAAATTATACGTAGGAGGTATTTCTTATAATACTTCTGAAGATGCTTTGAAAGATTATTTTTCTCAAGCTGGAGCAGTGGAATCAGCTACTATTATCATCGATAAAATTTCTGGAAGATCAAAAGGTTTTGGTTTCGTAGAAATGACTAACGATGAAGATGCTGATAAAGCAATTGAAATGTTCAATGCTAAAGAATTTGAAGGAAGAAGCTTAACTGTTAATGAAGCAAGACCTAAGGAAGATCGTCCTAGACCTAGCTTTAACAGAGAAAGACAAAGCTGGTAATCAAACATAAGGCCGCACTTGAAAGAGTGCGGTTTTTGTATTGCCAAAATTAATTAAAATGGTATGATTAAATTTACAATGAACTTTAAAATACATTCAAAATTTAAACCACAAGGAGATCAGCCTAAGGCTATTAATGAGCTTGTCTTGGGTATCAATAAAGGCTTTAAAAAGCAAACCTTATTAGGGGTTACTGGTTCTGGAAAAACCTTTACAGCTGCTAATGTTATTGAGAAAATACAAAAACCAACATTAGTTATTTCTCACAATAAAACATTAGCTGCTCAATTATGTAATGAATTTAGAGAGTTTTTTCCAGAAAACGCTGTAGAATACTTTGTTAGTTATTATGATTATTATCAGCCAGAATCATATCTTCCTTCATCAGACACATATATTGAAAAAGAAGCACAAATAAATGAAGAGATTGATAGGTTAAGGCACGCTTGCACACAAGCTCTTTTAACTAGAAAAGATGTAATTATTGTTGCTTCAGTTTCTTGTATTTATGGATTAGGTTCTCCCAAAGAATACGCTAAAGTAATTTTTAGACTTAAAAAGGGAGACAATATTCAAAGAACTGAATTAACTAAAAAATTAATTGATATGCAGTTTGAAAGAACAATGAGCGATTTAGTTTTAGGAACTTTTCGTTTAAGAGGGCAGACACTAGAAATAATGCCTGTTAATGAAAAGGTTATTTATAGATTATCTATTTCAGATAAAATAGACTTAATCGAAAAACAGGATTATTTAAAGAAAAATATTATAGAAGAGTTAGAAGAAATAAATCTATTTCCAGCCAAGCATTATGTCGTTTCTGATGTAGATCAAAAAGCAATTATCAAAAATATTAGAAAAGAACTAGAAGAAAGATTGAAATTTTTCAAAAAAGAAAATAAAGTTCTTGAACACGAAAGACTTAAAAGAAGAACCAATTATGATTTGGAAATGATTGAAAACATTGGCTATTGTCAGGGAATTGAAAATTATTCAAGACATTTTGATGGAAGAAGTCCAGGAGAACCACCGTATACTCTTTTAGATTATTTTAAAGAAGCAGCTCTAGATTTTTTAACAATAATTGACGAATCTCATGTTACCTTGCCCCAGATAAGAGGAATGTATTTTGGAGACAAATCAAGAAAAACTTCTTTAATTGAGCATGGATTTAGATTGCCCAGTGCATATGATAATAGACCATTAAAATATGAAGAGTTTGATAAAATAATTAAAAATGTGATTTATGTTTCTGCAACGCCTGGACTAGAGGAATTAAAAGAAAGTAAGAGTATCGTTGAGCAAATAGTAAGACCAACTGGTTTAGTTGATCCAGAAGTAATCATTCAACCAATCATTAACAATCAAATAGAAGATTTGTTTAAGAGAATAAAAGAGCAGATCAATAAAAAAGAAAGAACATTGGTTACGACTTTAACCAAAAGAATGGCCGAAGATTTAACAGCTTATTTAGAGAAAAAAGAAATTAAAGTTAAATATCTTCATAGTGATGTTAAAACACTAGAAAGAATAGAAACAATTACTGAACTTAGAAAAGGACAAATTGATGTAATTGTCGGAGTTAATCTTTTAAGAGAAGGATTAGATATTCCAGAAGTTTCTTTGGTTGCTATTTTAGATGCTGACAAAGAGGGTTTCTTAAGAAACGAAACAAGTTTAATCCAAACCATTGGTAGGGCAGCAAGAAATGTTAATGGTAAGGTTGTTTTGTATGCTGATGAAATAACTAAATCAATTGACAGGGCAGTTAAAGAAACAGACAGAAGAAGAAAGATTCAAATTGAGTATAATAAAGAGCACGGGATTACCCCTAAGACAATTGAAAAAAGTATTAAGAATATTTTAGAAGAATTTGGGTTAAAAACTAAAAATTCTAAAAACATCAAAGAGATTTTAAAGATGGATCTCAAGGGAGACGATCGTCCTATTAAAGAGATAATAAAAGAAAAGAAAGAAAAAATGAGAGATGCAGCTAATAATTTAGAATTTGAATTAGCGTTAATATTAAGAGACGAAATTAAACAATTAGAAAAAAATGCAAGAAAAAATAACAATTAAAGGAGCGAGAGAACATAATCTAAAGAATATATCTTTAGAAATCCCTCGTAATAAAATGGTTGTGTTTACGGGTGTTTCTGGATCAGGAAAATCTAGTTTAGCTTTTGATACAATTTTTGCAGAAGGACAAAGAAGATATATCGAATCATTGTCTTCTTATGCTAGACAATTTTTAGGAGGAATGCAAAAACCAGATGTTGACGAAATTGAAGGATTATCTCCTGCTATTTCAATTAGTCAGAAAGCTCATAGTTCTAATCCTCGATCAACAGTTGCTACAATTACAGAGATATATGATTATTTAAGGGTTTTGTATGCCAGAATAGGAAAACCTTATTGCCCCAAGTGTGGAATAAAGATTGATAAAATGACTATTGATGAAATTGATAAAAAGATAAAAGAAAATCTTAATGAAGAAGGAGAATTAATTATTTTATCTCCCATAATAAGGGGAAGAAAAGGAGAATATTTTCAAATGCTTCAAGACATTTATGAGTCTGGTTTTGCTGAAGTAAGGATTGATGGAAAAATTAAAAGCTTGAAAGAAAAAATACCTTTAGAAAAGAACAAGGCTCATACAATTGAGGTGGTAATAGATAAATTATATTTTTCTAAAATAGATAAGGATTTTGAATTTAGATTAAATGAAGCAATTGAAACAGCTATTGATATGTCTAATAATTTATGTACAGTTATTTTTCCCAATAAAGAAGAAAAAATATTTAGCACAGAATATTCTTGTTCAAAGTGTGGATTTTCTTTTCCAGAAATAGAACCAAGATTATTTAGTTTTAATAGTCCGTATGGTTACTGTCCAGACTGTAATGGTTTAGGAACAGAAAATATTTTCAGTACAAACCCATGTCCTACATGTGAAGGAAAGAGATTAAATGAAAATGCGCTAAGTGTAAAAATTGACAATAAGAATATTTGGGAGATAACTAATTTTACTATAAAAAAAGCAATTGAATTTTTTGAAAAGATAGAAAAATCTTTAAACGTAAAAGATAAAGAGATTGCTCAGATTATTATTAATGAAATAAAAAATAGATTAGGATTTATGATGGATGTTGGTTTACATTATATTGAATTAAGCAGAAAAGCAGGAACATTGTCAGGTGGAGAATCTCAAAGAATAAGATTAGCTTCGCAAGTTGGAACAAAGCTAGTGGGCGCCTTATATGTTTTAGATGAGCCAACAATTGGACTTCATCAGAGAGATAATGAAATGCTTGTTTCTACTCTTCGTAATTTGTGTGATATTGGTAATACTATAATTGTAGTTGAACACGATGAAGATACTATTTTAACAAGTGATTGGATTGTTGATTTTGGTCCTTTTGCTGGTAAGCATGGGGGAGAGATTGTTTATTCTGGTCTTGTTGACAATATTTTATTAAAAGATAAAAAACAATCTTTATGTAAGGAAATTGGCAACCCTAAAAAATCTTTAACAGGAAAATATTTAAGAAAAGAAGAAAAAATAGAAATGCCTAAAACAAGAAGAAGCGTTAAAGAGACAACGCCTTCTTTAAAGATAAGAGGAGCAGCTGAGCATAACCTAAAAAATATTAATATTGATATTCCTTTAGGCAGATTTGTTTGTTTAACTGGAGTTTCTGGTTCTGGTAAATCAACATTATTAAATGATGTAATCCATAAATATGTTACTGGAAAATTAAATCACTTTAAAAGAAACATTAAAGTAAAAGAAATTAAAAATGTTGAATATATAGATAAAGTAATTAGGATTGATCAGGCTCCAATAGGAAGAACGCCTAGATCTAATCCAGCCACATATACTAAGGTGTTTGATGAAATTAGAGAACTATTTTCAATGACTCCTGAGGCAAAAATGAGAGGATATAAACCAGGAAGATTTAGTTTTAATAAAAAACCAGGAGGAAGATGTGAAAATTGTGAAGGAAAAGGAATGATAGAAATTGAAATGCATTTTTTACCTAATGTAGAAATTATTTGCGATGTTTGTAAGGGGACTAGATTTAATAAAGAAACATTGTCGATCCATTATAAAGGAAAAAATATTTCAGATATACTAAACATGACAATAGAAGAAGCAGCAATATTTTTTAAAGACATTCCTAATATACACGATAAATTAAAAGTGTTGAATGAAATTGGTTTAGGATATTTAACCCTAGGTCAGTCAGCAACTACTTTGTCGGGAGGAGAATCACAAAGGATAAAATTAAGCAGAGAATTATCAAAAAGAGGAACAACAAAAACATTGTATTTATTGGATGAGCCAACCACAGGACTTCATTATGATGATATTAAAAAACTAATTATAATATTAGATAAGTTAGTTTCTCAAGGTAATACAGTTATGGTAATCGAACATAATTTAGATTTTATTAAATGTTGTGATTGGATTATTGATCTAGGTCCTGAAGGTGGAGATGGTGGTGGTCAAGTTATTGCTTCTGGAACGCCTGAAGAAGTAGGAAAAATGGACACTTGGACAGGTAAGTTTTTAAGAAAATCCTTAAAATGATTACTAAAGAAAAAATCAAAAATATCCCCGACAAGCCTGGCATATATCTTTTTTATAAAGATAAAGAATTATTATATGTCGGAAAAGCAACATCATTAAAATCAAGAGTAAGGAGTTATTTAAATCCTAAAACAACAAGGCCAATAGAAGCACTAATCCATGAAATAGATAAGGTAAGATTCAAAGAAACAGATTCTGTTTTAGAAGCATTAATTTTAGAGGGGGAATACATTAAAAGATTTAAACCAAGATATAATGTTGAAGGAAAAGATGATAAAAGTTGGAATTATTTAGTTTTAACTAAAGAAGAATTTCCTAAATTGTTAGCAGTAAGAGGAAGAAACTTAAAAGATGATTATTTGTATGTTTTTGGTCCTTATGCTCAGATCAAAACAACAGAAATATTAAAGTTATTACATTCTTTATTTAAAATTTCTAGATGTAATCCTAACGCAAAAAGACATTGCTTTGATTATCAATTAGGAAATTGTTTGGGAGTTTGTGTTAATGAAATTAACGCAAAGGAATATAGAAAAAAAGTAATTAATCCTTTAGTTTTATTTTTAAAAGGTAAAAAGAAAAAATTAATTAGTGAATTAAAAAAGAAAATGAAACAAGCTTCTTTGATCGATAATTTTGAAGAAGCTAAAAGACTTAGAAACCAAATATTTTCTTTAGAAAAAATAAGAGACTTTTCTTTATTAGATAAAAGTTTTATTGAAGAGTCTTTCGAGAAAAAAGATTCTTTTAATAGAATTGAAGGTTATGATATTTCTAATTTAGGAAAAGATAATAAGGTTGGAAGTATGGTTGTGTTTATTGATGGGGTTTCTTCTAAAAAAGATTATAGAAAATTTAAAATTAAAACAATTGAAGGACAAAGCGATGTTGATTGTTTAAGAGAGGTACTAGAGAGAAGAATTAAGCATAAAGAATGGCCATGGCCACAAGTAGTCTTAGTTGACGGAGGAAAACCGCAAGTTAACATAGTTAAAAAGATGGTAAGTGATACATTTATTATTGGTATTGCCAAGGGGGAGAAAAGAAATAAAAATGAATTAATATTTGGCTCACAAGATAAGGAGTTCATTGATTGGGTTGATAAAAACAGTAATTTATTGATTAAAGTAAGGGATGAAGCGCATAGATTTGCCATAAATTATCAGAGGAAGCTTGCAAGAAACATATAATTTATATATTATTATTTAATGAAAAAAATATATTTTTTATTAATATTTTTTCTTTTATTATTTGTTCTTTTTGAGTTTACACCCATTAAAGAAAAAGAAGGGGATTTTATTATACAAAGAGGGGATAATTTTTTAGAAGTTGCCAACAATCTTAAAAGTAGAGGATATGTTGAGAGTAAAATCATTTTTATTTATGAGCTAATTAAAGATAATAAAAAATCAGAAATAAAAGCAGGAAGATATGATCTTAAAAAAGAAATGAACAATCAAGAAATAATTAACATAATTACAAAAGGATTTGATAGTTTACTAAAAATTACAATTATTCCAGGAACAACAATTAAAAACATAGCTAACACATTAAATAAGCAAACAAATATTAGTCAGGATGTTTTTTTTGAAATAGCACTTTCAAATAATGAAGAAATAACAAAAGAATTTCCTTTTTTAAAAGATAAGCCAATTGATGTTGGTTATGAGGGTTATTTTTTTCCAGACACTTATCAAATTGATTTTTATGAAAACAAAGAGGATTTTTTAAGAATGGTTTTTTCTAATTTTGATAAAAAGCTAAACGAAGAATTAAGGAAAGATATAGAAAAAAACAATAGAACTATTTTTGAAACAATTATAGTGGCTTCCATGATAGAGAAAGAAGTGATACTTTATGAAGATAAGCAAATGGTTTCTGGAATATTATGGAAAAGATTGGACAACGATGTTCCCTTACAGGTTGACAGTACTCTTCTTTATTTTTTATCATCTGATAATCCTAATTTGGATGACAGGAATGTAGAATCATGGTATAATACTTATAAATATAAGGGTTTGCCTGTCACGCCTATCTGTAATCCAGGAATAGAAAGTATTAAGGCAGCTATCTATCCTAAAAGTTCAGATTATTGGTATTATTTAAATGCAAAAAATGGAGAAACAATTTTTAGTAAAACATTAGGAGAACAATTAATTAATAAAGCTAAATATTTAGAATAATAATAAAAATATGGAAATACCAAGCAATTTCACTAAAACAGAAATAGAAAAACATAATATTTTTCTAGAAGCAGAAAAATTACCAAAAGAAGAAAAGAAAAAAAGATTTAATTTTTCTCGTTCTAGGGTTATGATATTTTCATTGGCTGCCCTATTAATATTGGGTAGTTTTTTTGTTTTTTGGATTAGAAGTGGTAAACAAGATATTGCTTCACAATACAGATTAGTTTCTGAAAAAATTTCTATATCCGCTCCAATTAAAATATATTTACCAAAAGGAACAGATGTCGAACTAGCAAAACAAAATGCATTTTTTGATCCAAAAATAGAAGGACAGTGGGTTGAAGAGGATAAGGGAATTTCCAGTATTTTTAATGTTTTTGCTTCTGAGGAAGAAACAGATGTTATTATTTTTAAGCCAGACCAACCACTAAGATTAGATAGATATTATTCTGTAGAGATTAGCTTAGATGAAAGTAAAAAAATTAAATCAGATTTTTTAGCAGTCGAAGATCCTTCGATTGTAGCTATTTTTCCAAAAGAAGATTCGGAGGCAAATGAAGATAGTAAGATTTCTATTGTTTTTAATAGGCCAATGGTTCCTTTAACAACTTTAGATGAATTAAACACCAAAAATATTCCAGTAGAAATTATTCCTAAAACAGAAGGAAGGTTTAAATGGATTAGCACAAATACTTTACAGTTTACACCTAATGACAGGCTTCAAAGGGCTACTAATTATACTGTTAAAGTGTCTTCTGGGCTTACTTCAATGGATGGTTTACCTGTTTCTTCTAAGGAAGCAAGTTTTACAACAAGAAAATTAAGATACGCATCAAATTATTATAGTAGTAGTCAGGTTTATAACGAACCAGTTAGAGTATATTTTAATCAATCTATTGATATAGAGAAAATTAAGAACGAAATAATTGTTCACGACAATACTAACAATAAAGATATTAATTTTGTTCTTAAGTATTATAAAAAAACAGACAGCAGTATTACGCAAGGATCCTTAAGTAATAATTTAGGATTTTTTGAAAAATTAAAAAGAAATGCTTATTTAACATTTAATTCTGTTAAAAGAAATTTAATTTATGGTTTAGCTGGAATAGGAATAATTGAAAAATGGACCGATAGTGTAGCAGAGAAATCAGTATTAGAGATTTATCCGCAAAAAGATAAATTTAACAGAAAAGAATTGTGGAATTTTGACAGTAGTTATACTATAAGGATTAATAAAGCATATCCTTCTGAGGGAGATATTGATTTAGACGAATTAAAAACTATTTCATTTAATACGACCGGTATAATAAATTCAATAAGCGCAGAATCAGATCGCACAAGTTACAGTACTAAGGATCTATTTGATCCAAAAGGAAGATTGATAGTTAAGTTTTATGAAGATATAAACTTGTCTAAAAGTGAGTTTTCTGCGTCAGCATATATTAATAAAACAGAATATGGAGAAAAATGTGAGGATGGAACATATGGAAACAATTGCAGAAAAGTTGAAGATAAAAAAACCATTTATTTTACCTTTAATGATCAAGGAATTAATCCAGGAGAAGTAATAAATCTTAATTTTATAAAAATTATTAATACTAGTGGATTAAAAATTAATGGTGAAACTATTAATCAAAAAATATCAGTATATAATCCACTTGAGGTTACGGTTCAAGAAAAAAGCTTAACAAAGATTGTTCTTTGCTCTAATAATCCATTAATTGTTCCTGAAAAAGAAGATTTTCAATCAAAAATTAAAGCCAATTTAGATTATAGGGTTTTTTACTGGAGTAATTCTTATGAGTCATGGTATTCTAGCGTTTGTTCTGGATTTAATTTTATGACTGAAATAAGCACAGGGTTTATTCCTGAAAGTGATTATGTGCTTAGTTTTGATATAGAGGACGTCTTTGGTCAAAAAACAAGTAAAATAGAATCCTTTAAAACTGGAAAAATGGAGAATCGCTATACAGATCTATATTCTTTGCAAAACAGATATAGTGTTACTTCTCCAGAAGATACTAAATTTAATTTTGAATACTCAAATATTACCTATATCGACTTAACTATTTGTAAAGCTTCTCCTTTGAATTTTTACACTGCTTATTCTTCTAGAAATGCAACCTATGTTTGTCAAGAAAAAGAAAGTCAAAAAATATCACTTAAAGAATCTTATTGGGCAAACAATTATTTTCAATTAAATATTGCTGATTATTTTGAAGATCCTATTGGTAATTATATTGTTAAATTAGACAATCCAAATCTTTCTAGTTATGGAACAGTAACCCTTTATGTTTCTGTAACTAATTTAGCTGTGGCCAGAAAGAAAATCGATATAGGGGGAAATATTGGTGAATTAGAGTCTTTGACTGATAATTTTAATAATATGAATGATATATACTGGGTGACTGATATTAAAACACAACAACCAATATCAAAAGCAGTTGTTAAAAATTATAGAGGCGATAAATTAATAGAAACTGTTTTAACAGATGAGAATGGAGTAGCTTTGGCAAAACCATCGGGAGACCTTTTAACAGTAGTTGAAAATGGAAAAGACAGCACTTTAATTATGAATGGTAATTTGAATTGGGTTGGTGATGCTATTAGTGTAAAAAAACAATATGTTTATACTGATAAACCAATATATAGACCCGATGAAAAAATTAATGTTAAAGGAATATTGAGAATAGGTTATGATAGTAATTATAATTTAATGAGTGGGACAAAAACATTATCTTTGTACGGTCCTAGAAGTTATAGTCCTCTTTCTCAAAAAGTGGTAACTTTAAGTGCTTTTGGAACCTTTAATTCTGATTTTACGTTACCGACAGATACACCGTTGGGAGATTATAGGATATGTATCGATGATTATTCATCTTGTGCAAGCTTTTCTATTTTAGAGTACGTTGCCGCTCCTTTTGAAGTTAAGTTAACTCCAAACAAAGAAGAATACGTATCAAAAGATAATATAGAGATACAAGCTGACGGTAATTATTATTTTGGTGTTCCTGTTCAAAACGGAGAAGTCGAATACGTGATAAGTAGTCAAAATTATTATTTTGATAAATATGATGGATGGTGTTTTGGTTCTTGTTCTTATGATTATTATTGGTATAGTTACGATGGTTATTATAATTATGGAGATAAGTTTATTTCAAGAAACAAAACAACTTTAGATGAAAATGGAAAGACCTTAATTACGGAAAAAATAGATTTGCAAGATATTTTTAAGGATACAGAAACTATAAGAGGAAAAATTATTGTAGTAGACGCTACAGTTAAAAACTCTTTTGGGCAATCTGTTTCAGCCCAAAGTTCTATTATTGTTCATCCAGGAGATTTTTATTTAGCTGTTGATACTGAACCCTCTTTTGTTGGTAAGAATCAAAATTTTACTTTAAAAGCAAAATCAGTTACAACCGAGGGAAAAGAATTATCAGTTAAAAATATTAAAGCACAAATTTATAAAAAAGAATGGGTTTATTCTAAAAGACAGGGAACAAGTGGAGGTTTTAATTATGTCTGGGAGATGAAAAAAGAATTAGTCAAAGAATTTGATTTTAATACTGATAAAAATGGAGATTATTCAACTAATATTAAATTAGATCAAGAAGGACACTATGAAATATTAATTAGCGGTTCTGACAAAAAAGGTAATAAGGTAATAGCTAATAATGATATATATGTTTATGGCGAAGGAAGTGCTTCTGTCAAAATTGGAGCAGATACCGATCTACAGCTTAGACCAAAGACAACAAATCTTAAACCAGGAGATAAAGCAGAATTAATAATAGAGTCACCTTATCCTAAATCTAAGGCATTGATTGCAATAGAAAGAGGAAAGATTTTTGAATATCATATTGTTGATATTGTTGGTAATTTGTATAATTTTCAATTTGACGTAAAAGAAGAATACGGTCCTAATTTTTATGTATCTGTTTTATTACAATCTTCAGATCCCGAAGTAAAATTTGCATCCCAGGAGTTTCAGGTGGATAGCGATAAAAACAAGATAAGTATTGAGATTAAGTCAGATAAAAGTTTTTATTCTCCTGGAGATGAAATTAAACTTAGTATATATGCAAAAGATTATAAAAATAATCCAGTAGCGGGAGAATTTTCAATAGCAGTAGTTGATCTTAGTGTTCTTGCCTTGAAAGGTAATGTTAAAAAGGATCCTTTGGTTTTCTTTTATGGAGGCTTTCCTTTGACTGTTTCTACTTCTTCAAATATTAAAAATATTTTAGTAAGACAAGACATTTCATATACGAAAGGTGGTAGCGGAGGAGGACAAGAGGATTCTTTTTCTCCGCGAGGAGATTTTAGGGACGTAGCTTTTTGGCAAGCAGATGTTATTTCAAATAATGATGGTTATGCAGAGATTACATTTAAATTGCCAGATAATTTAACCACATGGCAAGCAGAAGTGTTGGGTGTAACCAAAGATACAAAACTAGGAGTAGATTATTTAAGTTTTATGTCTAGAAAAGAATTAATGGTTGTTCCTTTAAAGCCAAGATTTATTATTCCCGGAGACGAATTTTATGTTGGTGCTAAAATATTTAATCAAAGCGAAAATAAGGAAAAGTTTAAGATTGCTTTTTCTAGTGATAATTTACAATTACTTGAAAAAGCAGAAATCCAAGAGACAATTGATAAGAATAAAGAAGTAACTGTTTACTTTAAGGTTAAGGCCCCAGAGAGTATTGTTTCTGGAAGTCATAACTTTACAATAATCGCTGAGGGGGGAGACATGAAAGACGGTGTTAAAAATGAAATTACCATTAATCCTAATTTAACTTACGAAACAACGGCCACTTCAAACTATACAACAAATACCAATGTTAAAGAGGTTGTTTATGTGCCAACCAATGTTTCAGATAAATATGGAGAAGTTACAATTAAAACATCAGCCACTTTAGCGGTATTTTTGTCAGACGCTTTAAATTATTTAATTCAATATCCTTATGGTTGCTCTGAACAATTAGCAAGTAAATTAAAGCCAATGGCCATTGTTAAGGCTGGACTTAATATTCCTAATATTCAAGAGAGCTTTAAGCTTAAGAAGGTTGTTGAAAATGGAAAAGAATATACTTTAGATCAACTTATTGATATTGGTTTAAATAAGATTTATAAAAATCAAAATTCAAACGGAGGATTTAGCTTGTGGGGAGATGGAAGAGATAGTTATTATACAACTCTAAAAGTTGTTGACATGATGGTAGCGATGAAAAAAGCTAATGTGGTAATTAATGAGGATTCTTTTGGTAGGGCATTAATTTATTTGTATAATAAATTCAATACATCAAATTTATCTTTAGAAACTAAAATTGTTTTTGCATCGGTTTTATTAAGTTCTGATCAATACAAAGATAATACCTCGATAAAGTCTTTTATTGAAACAACTGCTAATAACGATAAAATAATAAAAGACGATATAAGCAATAAAACACTTTCTGAGTTAGCGGTTATTTTAAATTCTGGTAACTTTAAATTTTCTACAATTAAAAAAGTTAATGATGTTTTAGATGATAGAATTGATATTGATTCCAGAGGAGCTTTCCTTGAAAAAAATAAAAATAATACGTTTTACGATTACTACGAAACTCCAATAGCCAATACTGCTATATATTTAAAATCAATAGCTTTGGGAAAAAGAGAGACCTTTTTTAATGATAAGTTATTAAGATGGATTATTAATTCAAAGAAAAAAGATGGTGCTTGGGGATCAACTCAAAATACAATTTCCGTTATAGAGGCATTTACAGAATATTTAAAATGGAAAAAAGAAACTAGCGTTAACTTTGTATTAGAAACAAAAGTTAACAACGAGGAAATAGATAATTTTAACTTTAACCCTTCGAACATCTTGGAGCAAAGAAGTACTACTTTAGGAATAGATAAATTAAACATAGGAGAATATAACGAAGTTGATTTTAATAAAGAAAGTAAGTCGTTGCTTGGGGGTAAA
>JBFZBB010000010.1:0-40683 GCA_041308625.1 bacterium
TCAGCAAACGTTCTATTGGCTGTTCCACAAGTACCATTAATAATTGTTCTTGATGCTGTACAATTTGCACTTACACTTCCTCCATTAACACCAGAACAAGTCCAGGTGGTTGAAGAATTTATTGCTGGAAAAGCAGTTGTTGATGGACTTCCCACGCTACATTGAGTGTAGCTTCCCCATGTTGTATCAGAAGAAGTATAATTGTGACCATTAGCTGAACCACAAGCACCGTTAACAGTTGCACCTGCAACACATCGAACACTCGATGCATATTTATCAGCACCATACGCATTACGCCTTACTTCATTGCTACCCGTAAATAATTCATATCCTATCGGGAAAGAACTATAAAAACTAGATGTCCAAAAAAAAGCATATGTTCCGAAAGAATTAGGACCTATGGTGCCCACAGATTCAGATACAATATATCCACCAGCAGAAAGAGCAGAAAAACCACTTAAATTGTTTCCATCCCATCCAGAACTTTTTAATTTTTGACCTGCAGGACTACAACCAAGACCCATTCTAGTCGAAGAACAGGTTTCTGTAGCAAGATAACCTTCTAAAGTATGCCATTCTGAATCAGTTGGTAACGTCCATCCCGATGGACAAACAGTTCTTGCTACCGAATCAGTATATAAAAGTCCATACGTGTTTCTATTATTACAATCATTATTTGGACAATAATAAGTAACTCCTGCATAATTTAAGTTTTTAGTCATCCAGCACTGAGACCCAATTAAAACAGTAGAATAAACTTGACCGTCTCTAGCATCTGTAAAGCTCGTTCCACAAGTCACTGCAAAAACAGATTGTATTGCAAAACCAAAAACCAAGAATAAAGAAAGGATTATAAGTTGTAAGTGTTTTTGATTTTGCATAAGCATTATTCTATTTTTTATTAATTTGTTTCTCTCCAAATTGGTAATGCAGCTCTTGTTCCTGTTTCTCCTTCTGCTGCACATTCAGATCCTTGAATTGCTAATCCTGGTTTTGCGTCACCAATTGAGGTTGTATATTTAAATACTGGATTAGGGGTTGAATATGTTGAATTAACATAAACTCCTTTGTCCATTGGTAATGTCCAGAAAAAAGCATTTTGATCATTCTCTGTAGTACAAAGAGCTGGAGATCCAGAACTGTTATAGCAAACACTACACTTCCAATCATCTGAAGTTAAAGATGGTGAACCTGTTCCTTTCCAACAAACTGGATAACATAGATCTGTTGTTGCATCTAAACTTGGTAATGTTGTACAATATTGAATATTTGTATTAATTGTTACCACCTGTTTATCAGCAGCAATTCTAACTAAAGGAAAAGGCTTTTTAGGAGTATTGAATGACCCAGCAAGACGCCAAGTTTCTTCTCCTGTTAATTTAAGGAACCAGTAATATGTTTTTTCACTTGTTCCATTTCCGTAAGTAATATAAAATCCATTGTTTCCATTTTTTTGATCTGTTCCTGATTTAGTAACCATAGTCCCACTAAAAGTTGCGCTCGTTCCAGAGAAAGATAACCAATCAGTTGTTTCCATTGAAGGGGTAGAACTATTTGTTCCAATTCCTATTTTGTATGAAGTATATCCTGGAGTTGTTATAGAAAATCCTAAATCTAGAACTGCATTTCCGTCGACAACTTTTCCATTTTGTAAATATCCATAAGCATCATAATAATGTTCACAATACCAACAAGATTCATCACTATTAATGTCTGTTGGATCAAGATATGTTACTGTTGTTGTTCTTGTTGCTGAACAACTTACAGGAGCTGTATCATTTCCCGTACAAGTCCATGTATATGTTGTTGGATTTGTTGTTACACTAGAAGCATTACCGTAAAGACATAAATTGTTTTCTGGTTGATTTTCAAAGGTTCCACCATTAGAAGATCCGCAAGTTGTTTTATACGTAGAACAACTAGCATTTTGTCCAGGATTATCAGTACATGACCATTGCCAAACATTATCCACTAAACTAACTGTTGTTGGTGTTCCATATGTACACAAATTTTCATAAGTTGGTTCTGTAGTCAAAGTTTGACCATTAGCATTACCACCAACAACTTTATTTGATCTACAAACTGCACTAGTTCCTCCGTTTATTCCATTACAAGACCATTCCCAATAAGAAGTACGATCAACAAAAGATCCGCTGAATGTTCCTGCTAAACATCTTTCTGCTGAAGTATCAATATAACTTGTTGCACTATATCCATGATTATTAGCTGTTCCACAAATACCATTTGTTATTCTTGTAGCTGAACAACTTGCTGGTAAACCATTATAATTATTTGTTGCGTATATTCTTCCTTTTAAAGAATATAATAAACCGTTTACAGCTGTTTGATGTTGTCCTGTTGAAGAAACCGCAATATCTCTCCAAGCAGAAGCACTAGAAACCAAAGACCAAGTATTACCAAAATCTTCTGATACTTTAAGTCCAGTTCCGCTTACTAATGTTTGATATTTACCATCAGATGACATTGCAACATCAGGATAAGTACCACTAGTAGCTGTTTTTTGTGTCCATGTTGCTCCATAGTTACTAGAAATATATCCTGAAGATGTTGTTTGATAAACACCATTAGATGATATTGCTATTTTTTTTGCTGTATGATTCATTAATGTCCAAGAAGAACCACTATCTTGAGAAATATAACCATTAGAATAACCAAGAGCTGTTTGATGTACTCCATCAGATGACATTGCAACATCATACCATAATTGATCTGTTTGTTTAGATGTCCATGTTGCTCCACTATCAATAGACACATAAATAGGTTCATATGTCATCCCTCCTCCATAACCAACAGCTGTCATATGTGTTCCATCAGAAGAAATTGCAACTGCTCTAGGTTTTGAATAAGCGCCAACAACATGAGAAACCCATGTTTCTCCATAATTATTAGAAACATATATTGATCCGCCCAAAGCTGCGTCATTAACTGCTACCTGATCTTGACCACTAGAAGATATCGCAACTTCTTTCCAATATAAATTAGAAGTAGGACCTTTTTCTATCCAATTAACACCGTAGTCAGAAGAAACATAAATTCTTCCGTTCTCCACTACCGCTGTTTGATATTGTCCAGTAGACGACATTGCAACAGAAACCCAATAACGATTAGAATTTTTAGCTGTCCAAGTTACACCGTAATTAGAAGAAACATAAATCTTTTCATTCTCTACTACTGCTGTTTGATATTTACCATCAGATGACATTGCAATAGAACGCCATGTCCATCCATCAAAACCATACCTTACTGTCCAATCATCACAAGTCCATGTATATGTTGTTGGATTAATACTAACAGAAGAAGCTGTTCCTGAGCTACATAAATTTGTTGTTGGTGTTGTTGAAAAAATTCCACCATTTGAGGTCCCGCAAGTAGCATCATAAGAAACTTCTGTTTTATTTGCTGAACAACTTACAGGAATTGTATCATTTCCCGTACAAGTCCATGTATATGTTGTTGGATTTGTTGTTACGCCAGAAGCATTACCGTAAAGACAAAGATTTTCTGTTGGTGCTGATGGAAAAGTTCCACCGTTCGAAGTCCCGCAAGTTGTCTTGCGCGTATAACAAGGATCATCTTGTCCTGGATTATTACTACAAATCCATACCCAAGTATTTTCACTAAAAACAATTCCGACATTATCACCATACTGACAAAGAACAGAAGGTTGATTTGCTAATATTTGGGTATCATAAGAACTGCAAACTGCTTTATTCGCAGAACAAGTTGCATTAGTTCCCCCTCCTAATCCATTACAAGACCATTGCCAATATGAAGTATTATCAATAAACGATCCACTAAAAGTTCCTGCTGCACATCTTTCTGTTGCAGTGTCAATTTCACTTGTTGATGAATAACCATGAGTATGAGCTGTCCCACATGCACCATTAATTACTGGATCTCCTTCAAGACATCGAACCGAAAATCCATAATTAAGAGCATTGCTAATCGGTTCATATCTTTGAACTATTGAACTCATGCCCGTACCAAATATTACAGCATAATAATAATCAGAAGGCCAGCTACCGTCCGCTCTACCATAAACATAGGTTCCAGAATCTATAAATTTAAAACCATCCATTAATATTCCTGACGGAACCACACCCAAGCCATATACGTCTCCTCCATCCCAAATAGGAGAAGTAGCTCTAAGTTTTCCTTGATTGCTCCAAGAATCAGTAAAAGTGTATAAATTCTGCCACTCTGAAATAGTTGGCAAATGCCAACCTGAAGGACAAGCAGTTAAAGCGTCATTTGCATTATACAATCTTCCATCTGAATCACAATTAATAGAATTATTATCATAACACCAACTATTTGGCGTTGTGTAATTTAAATTTTCCTTCATCCAACATTGACTTCCTATTTGAACAGTAGAATATGTTTGAGCATCACGACTATCAATAAAATCTTCACCACAAGTTATTGCAAAAACATTTCCTCCAATAAAAATCATCGACACAATTGAGAGAAAAAATATTGTTTTTGAAATTTTATTTTTCATATTTATTTTTTTAATTTATATACTAAAAAATCTTTAGCGCATGCTAAAGAACATCTTTATATTAAAAAATTTATTGATTAAATAATCGGAAAAATTCCTACAAAATAAAAGCTTTTTCATAAACACCTCACCTTTTATGATTAACTTTATTTTATTATACTCTACGTTTTATTTTCTTGTCAAGAAAAAACAGGACTCTCGTCCTATTTTTTTCCTAAAAGTACCTTGTCGATGACTCCATATTCTTTTGCTTCGTCTGCTGTGAGATAAAAATCTCTATCAGTGTCTTTGGAAATTTTTGAAATTGGTTGTCCTGTGTGTTTTGCCAAAATTTTATTCATTCTTTCTTTAATTTTTAAAATCTGTTTGGCTGTAATTTCTATTTCTGATGCTTGTCCTCTTGCTCCTCCAGCTACCTGATGTAGTAATATCTCTGAATTTGGCAATGCATACCTCTTTCCTTTAGCTCCAGCTGCTAGTATTAAAGCGCCCATTGATGCTGAAAGACCTATTGATATGGTAGAAACATCTGGTTTTATATACTGCATTGTATCATATATAGCTAAACCAGCTGTAACAGAGCCACCAGGACTGTTAATATATAGTCTAATGTCTTTTTCATGGTCTTTTGATGCTAAAAACAACAACTGAGCTACTATTGAATTAGCCATTGTATCATCAAAAGCCCCTGCTAATAGAATAATTCTGTCTTTTAAAAGCCTAGAGTATATATCGTAAGCTCTCTCTCCTTGTTGTGTTTTTTCAATTACTGTTGGAATTAAGTTCATTTTATTAATTCTTTATTATTAAAGGCCTAATAAAGCAAATGCCTTTTCATTCTTGATCTCGTCTTCAATATATAGCTTAATCTTATCCAAGTCAATTTGTTTTTTAGCTTCTTCTGGATAAGTAGCTAATATTTCTTTAATTCTAGCTTCTATTTCCTCTTCTTTTACTTCAATTCCTTCATTTTTAATCATTTGCCTTATAATCAAAAAGTTTCTTACTCTATCATGCCCTATTTTCTCAAATTCTTTTTGAACTTGCTCTAATGTTTTCTTTGTTTGAGCTAAATATTCTTCAAAACTAATATTTAATTCGTTTTTAACCCTATCTTGTAAGTTATTTATTAATCCTTGAGCTTCTCTTTCAATTAATGACTGAGGAATATCTATCTTTGTTTTAGAAGCAACCTTTTCTAATACTTCTGTTCTTTGCTTTTGTTTTACTGTTATTTCTTTTTCTTGCTTTAATCCTTGTTCAATGTTCTTCTTTAGCTCTTCAATAGTATTAAATTGGCCTAATGTTTTAACAAATTCGTCGTTAATTTCAGGTATTTCAACTTTTTTAACTGAATTTAATATAACCTTAACGCCTGGTTTAGCTTCTTTTTCTTCTCCAGGATTCATATTAATTAAAATGCTATCTAATTCGTGTCCTTTTCCAACAATAAAGCCATCTTTTTGTTCTTTTTCATTTTCAATTAATGTAATTTCAACAAAATCACCTGTTTCTACGCTTCCTTCTTTATCTTTGAGCATTATTCTTGATTGTTGAAGCCATATAAGAGCATCATTAATTTCTTTTTCTTCCACAATTACTTCTTCTTTTTTCATTGTTTTAGCAATTGCTTTAAAATCAGGTAAAGATATTTCGCTTAAAAACTCTATTTCAGCTGAAAAAATAAAGGGATTGTCTTTTGCTATCTTAATTACCTCTATTATTGGCTGAGAAACAATCTCTAAATCAGTTTGTTTTAAATATTCATTCCATTTTTCATTAATAGCTAGCTCAGCTGCATAATTTAATACATTATTTTCATTAATCTTATCTTTAGCCATTGATTCTGGAACCATTCCCTTTCTAAATCCTGGTAATTCAAGCTCTTTGATCATTAATTTAAATGCTTTATCATAAAAAGCATTAAAATCTTCTTGATTTATTTCTATTTCTATTTTCTTTTTTGTTGTAGAAACGTCTTTAACTTCAGTTTTCATTGTTTTAATCTTATTCTTTATCTTCTTCTTCCTCGTCAATGTTTAATTCTTCCTCATCTTCTGCTTTTAATTGCTCATCACTCTTAACATCTATTTTCCAACCAGTTAATTTAGAGGAAAGTCTTACATTTTGACCTTCTTTTCCAATAGCTAATGATAATTGATCGTTAGGAACTATAACTAATCCTGTGTTTTTAGGCATTATTTGTACATCAATGACTTTGGCTGGAGATAATGCATTAGTAATATACTTAGCTGGATCATCAGAATACTCAATAACATCAATCTTTTCGCCTCCTAATTCAGAAATTACTGCTGCAACCCTTACTCCACGCTGTCCTACCATTGCACCAATAGGATCAACACCTTCTGCCATTGATTCAACAGATATCTTTGTTCTAGATCCTGGTTCCCTGGCTATTGATTTAATTTCTACTTGTCCTGAGCCTATTTCTGGCACTTCTAATTCAAATAACTTAGATATTAATTTAGGATATGCTCTTGAAAGTATAATAATTGGTCCTTTAGGAGTAGTATCTACCTTTAAAACATATAGTTTTAATCTTTGGCCTTCTTTATAGAATTCCCCTCTAATTTGCTCTTCTTTTGGTAGTATTCCTAAACTTTTACCTATATCAAAGTATATATTAGAACCTTCAATTCTTTGAACAATACCTGAAACAATTTCCCCTTCTTTTGACTTATATTCTTCAAGAATGTTTTCTTTTTCAGCCTCTCTAATCTTTTGTAATACAACTTGTTTGGCTGTTTGTGCAGCTATTCTTCCAAATCCTTGTTTATTCTCTAAAGAAATAATCATTTCTTCTCCTGGTTTTAACTTAGAATCTTCTAATTCTTCAACTAAAACATGCCTTTCTGGATTATATCTTACTCTCCTAGCGCCTATTTCTGATTCTCCTAAATCTTCATTATTTAACTCATCTTCCTTGGGTAAATATGCTTTCTTAACTTTTATTTCTTCTTCCCCTTCTTCTGCTTTAGGAATATATACCATTGTATCATCAACAACTAATTTCTCTCTCCAAAACTCTGTTTCTCCTGTTTTAGAATTTATTTTAGCTTTAATTATTTGTCCTTTTTTGCCATATTCTTTCTTGTATGCAGAAGCTAAAGCATGCTCTACTGTTTCAAGAACTTTCTCGTGTTGAATCCCCTTTTCTTCTGCTAATTGGCTTATAGCTGATAGGAAATTTTGCATGTCCATATGTTTGTTTTTTTCTTTATATTTATTAAAAAAATCGGAAATCACTCCGACAATAATCATTCAAATCTTTATGTTTTTATTCTATTCGAAAACAAGGGGATTGTCAAGAGAAGGATTTTAAGATAAAATACAATTATTAAAATGACTGAAAGAAAAAAAACAAAATTCAATATTCCTAAAAATGTTCTCTTATGTATAAAATCCTTGAAACAAAAAGGATTTGAAGCATATATAGTTGGTGGCTGCACTAGAGATTTATTCATGGACAAAACCCCATCTGACTGGGACATTACTACCAATGCTACGCCTGAACAAATTCAAGCTGTTTTTGAGGAATTAGACATTAAAACATTCTATGAAAATGATTTTGGAACAGTAGGTGTTGTTTTTCCTAAAAACGAAATCATTGAAATAACAACTTATCGCTCAGAATCAACATATTCTGATTCTAGACACCCTGATAAAGTAAGCTGGTCAAAACATATTGAAGAAGACTTAAAAAGAAGAGATTTTACCATAAATGCTATTGCTATTACCCCTATTTCTAAAGATAATTATCAGATTATTGACTTATTTTCTGGCCAAAAAGACTTAAAAAACAAGATCATTAGAACTGTTGGCTCTGCAGAACAAAGGTTTTCTGAAGACTACTTAAGAATGATGCGAGCCATTAGATTTCAAACAACCTTAGGCAGTAATTGGAAAATAGAAAAAGAAACAGAAAATGCAATCATTAAATATAGTTATTTATTAGAAAAATCAGCTAAAGAAAGAATAAGGGATGAATTAATAAAGATTATAATAAGTGATAATGCTGGCTTTGGCATTGAAGCATTAAGAAAAACAAAGCTTTTACAATACATTTTACCTGAGCTAGAAATAGGTGTTAATGTGAAACAAAACAAACATCATGTTTATGATTGCTATAAACACAATCTTGAATGTTTAAATTATGCCACTAAAAAGGGATTTAATTTCCATATTAAAATGGCTGCTCTATTACATGACATAGGCAAACCAGCTACAAAAAGAGGTGTTGGAGAAAATGCTACTTTTTATAACCATGAAATAGTCGGGGCAAAAATGGCTGAAAAAGCCTTAAATCGCTTAAAGTTTCCAAAGAAAGAAATTGATAAAATTGTTAATTTAATAAGGTATCATCTCTTTTATTATAATGTAGAAGAAGTAGGAGAGTCTTCAGTTAGAAGGCTAGTTAAGAATGCTGGTATTGAAAACATGAATGACTTATTAAAATTAAGAATGGCGGACAGAATAGGATCAGGGTGTCCTAAAGCAGAACCATATAAATTAAGGCATTTGAAATACATGATTGAAAAAGTATCAAAAGATCCTATTTCAGTAAAAATGCTTAAAATAAATGGCAATGACATTATAAAGACATTAAAGATTAAGCCTGGCCAAAAGATTGGTCAGTATCTTGATATAATGCTTGAACAAGTATTAAGAGATCCAAAAAATAACACTAAAAAATACTTGAATAATAAACTAAAAGAACTAAGCCAATTAGACGAAAAAGACCTAGAAATTTTAACAAAAAAAGCTAGACAAGAAATTGAAAAAGTCGAAACAAAAGAAGATAAAATGACAAAAGAAAAATATTGGGTCACCTAAGGGTTCCACGTGGAACACAAAGGGGCCTGTAATTCAACGGTAAAATACTACTTTCGCATAGTAGAAATATGAGTTCAATTCTCATCGGGTCCACAAATAAAACTACTAAGATTTTAGTGAATGTGATATAATAAAACCACATAAATTTAGTTGCTTTTTAAGTTGCACGTGAAACATAAAAATAATTTACAAGTATATGGAAAATCAAATATTATTAATATTATTTATTATTTTTGGATATTTATCAGGATCAATTCCTTTTGGATATTTGTTAGGGAAAATAAAAAAAATTGATATTAGAAAAAAGGGGAGTGGTAATATTGGAGGAACCAATGTTGCCAGAACTCTTGGATTTAAATATGGAATATTAGTTGGACTTCTTGATATTTTTAAAGCTGTTCTACCTATATATATAGCTAGCCAATATTTAACACTGGATTGGCAAATGGCTATTGTTTCGATTTCACCAGTTATTGGACATGTGTTTCCAGTTTGGCTTCGCTTTAAAGGAGGCAAGGGCGTGTCCACTGTTGCAGCAACATTGTTTATGATTCTAGGATTAAAATACTCATTAATATTTCTTGGATTATGGATTATTATGTTATTAATAATTAATATAATGAGCTTAACTAATTTAATTATTATATTGTCTTTACCGATACTGTTTTGGTATAAAACTCATTCTGTTTCCTATTTAATACTAAGCTTCCTATATATAATTATAATATGGTGGGCTCACAGAGAAAACATACAAAGATTAAAACAAGGGACAGAGTCAAAATTATTTAAGTAATATGATATATTATTTATTGTCTTGTTTATATTTTTTCGGTCCAGCTTATTTAGCTAATGCAGCTCCGCCTTTAGCTTATAAATTTAATTTCTTAAAATCATTAGGCAAACCAGTTGATGGAGGAAAAACCATTAATAACAAACCAATCCTAGGAAATCATAAAACATGGAGGGGAGTTGTTTCTGAAATATTGGTTTGCACCTTATTAATGCCTATTTTTATTTATATACATAATTTTCTCGGTCTAGACCACTATCAAACCATTGGATTTAATGCATATTCCCAAACAAATGCCTTTTTATTGGGATTTTTACTATCAATTGGTATTATTTTTGGCGATTTATTCTTTGCTTTTATTAAAAGACGCTTAGACTTAAAACCAGGTAGTAAATTTATTCCTTTTGATCAAACTAATTATGTTATTGGTGCTTTTATTTTTATCCAACCCTTTTTAAAATTAGAACTTAAATTTTGGTTTTGGTTGATCATCTTGACATTTTTCTTACATGTTTTCTTTAATAGAGCTGGGTACAATATGGGCTTGCATAATGCCAAATGGTAAGGTAGAATTAATTTGTAAGAATAATTGTTAATTTTATGCAGGACTTAATAAATGCTTTTATCCAAAACATAATTTTAAGTTTACCAAATTTAATTTGGTCTTTATTAATTTTATTTGTTGGATTAATCGTAGGTAAAAAATTAAAAGACTATACTGTTGAACTGCTAAAAAAAATTCGTCTCAATCAAATGCTAAAAACATTAGGATGGGAAGATTTTTTTGATCGCTATAATACTCAAATAAATGTATCTAAATTTTTAGGAGATATTGTTTGTGTTTTCTTTATTTTGTTATTTTTAACAATTTCTTTTGATGTTTTGGGATTAGATCAAGTCAATTTTTTTGTTCAAGGAGTAATAGATTATTTTCCTAATATTTTTATAGCAATTATTATTTTCATATTCACTGTATTTTTAGCTGATTTTTCTAAAAAAATTGTTGTTGTAAGTTTAGAAAAAGAAAAAATTGCATATTCAGGAGTTCTAGGAGATATTATTTCTTCTGTTGCCTGGGTACTAGCAATACTAGCAATACTTTATCAATTAAAAATAGTTCCTGATTTAATTTTAACAATCTTTATAGGATTCGTTGCTTTTATTGTACTATTTTTAGGCCTATCTTTTGGTCTTGGAGGCAAAGATTTTGCTGCAAAAATCCTTGAAGATTTAGAAAAAAAGATAAAATAAATTTTTTAAATAAAGAAATACTTTTTATTTCCTTTTTTGTATATGCAAGAAATAACACAAAACGAACTTAAAAAAATGATTCTCTTTTCTTGTGAAAGAATCGAAAGAGACAAAGAACAAATTAATAAAATAAATGTTTTTCCTGTACCTGATCAAGACACTGGTAATAACTTAGCTGCTACACTTAAAGGAATGAAGGAACAGATCGAAGATAAAGATTTTTCTTCAATCGAAGAACTAAGCAATAGTGTTTTAGAAGGAGCTTTAACTGGAGCACAAGGCAATGCTGGAATTATTTACACTGGTTTCTTAGCTGGATTTCTTCCCGAACTAGGAAAAGAAAAAACTGTTAATGCTATTCAGCTGGGAGATGCTTTTGAAAAAGGATATGAAAGAGCTAAAGACTCTATTCAAAATCCAAGAGAAGGAACCATTTTAGATATTGTTGAAGCATTTGCATTGTCTTTTAAGGAAGAGTCTAAAACAGAAAAAGATATAGTTAATGTTTTTTATAAATCTTTAGAACAAGCAAATATAGCGTTAGAAGATACGCCCAATAAAATGGAATTACTCAAAAAAGCTGGGGTTGTCGATGCAGGTGGCCTCGGTTTTTTAATGATCCTAGAAACATATTTAGATATCTTAAAAGAGCAAGAAGACATTTCGTCTCCTAAGATATTTTCCTTTAAAAAAGAAACTATTGGTCCTAAAAGATTCATTCAAATCATTTCTAATCGTTATGAAGTAGTGGCTTTACTTAGAAATGTAGAAGAGAACGAAAAATCAATTAAAAATAAATTAAAATATCTTGGTAATTGTTTAGATATCATTCAAATAAAATCAAGAACAAAAATACATATTCACACAGATAGTCCATACGAAGTAAGAGATATTATTAAAGGAATAGGGGATATTGAAAATTTAAAAATACAAGATATGGCCAGGGAGGTTATTGGAGAAAAGTCAATTGAAAGTGTGTCTATTGGAATTATTATTGATGAAAGAGCTGGACTAACAGCAAAAATAATTGATCATTATGACATTGAAGTAATTCCATTTAAAATTACTTGGCCAGAAGGAGAAAGCTTAGCAGGCAACACTGTTTGTGAAAAAATTAAAGAAGCTAAAAAACAAGGATTAGTTCAAAAACCAAAAATCGAATCTATTCCTCATGATTTCTTTCTTGAAGCATACAAAAAACAATTAGAAAAATTTGAAACTGTATTATGTGTTGTTTCAAGTTCTAAATTATCAGAAAGCTACAAAGCTGCTTTAAAAGCAAAAACACTATTAAATCCCAAAGATCAAGAAAAAGTTTTTATTATTGACTCAAAAAATATTAGTGCTGGTCAATCATTATTAATTCTTGAAGCAATAGAATTAATTAAAGAACATCGAAACATTAAAGAAATACAAACTAGATTAGAAAAAATTATTCCTCAAATTAATGTTTGTTTTGTTTTAGAAGAAGAAAGGTGGTGGAAAGGCAATTTCTGGTCTAAAGAAAAAAAAGATTATATTCACGTATTAGCACAAGTAAAAGATGGCAAGCTAACAAAAACTGGCCCAGCTAGAAGTAAAGATTTTGCTGATATTTTATTTAAAAGAATAGACCATATTACAGCTAAAGAAATTAAAAAAGGTGGAAGAATAAGGGCTGTTATTGCTCATGGTGATAATCAAGAGCAGGCCGAACAGCTTAAAAGTAGTCTTAAAAAATACAAAAGAGCTGACATCTCTTTTGTAACAATTACTGATCCAGTAACCAGTATTAACGCTTGCCCAGAAAGCTTAATAGTGGGATGGATAGTAAAATAATATGGACCAAAAAAACATTGGTATTGTTGCTGATGAAGCAATTGATTTACCAGAAGAAATTATAAACGATAACGATATTTCTCTTGTTAGATTTAAACTAGATTTACAAGAGCTAGAAAAATACTCTGGCAATATTTATGAAAAAATGAGACAAGCTGAAAGAGAAGATAAAATAACTTTCGCTAAAACGTCTCAACCCTCTATTAATGATTTCGTCAAAGCCTTTGAAGAAAAATTAAAAACTTACAAAGAAATAATTTGCATTACCATAAGCTCAAAAGTTTCTGGCACATACAATTCTGCTTTTCAAGCTAAAAAATTTCTTGCTCAAGAACTAAGAGAAAGAATTCATATTTTTGATACCTTAAATGGAAGTGCCGGAGAAGGATTATTTATTCTTAAAACATTAGAGTTTATAAAAAATGGTTTTGGAGCAAAAGAAATAATTGAAAAATTAGACTTAGAAACAAAAAAAATCAAACTACTTGGTATTTATGAAAATGGAAAATGGCTTGAAGCAAGCGGAAGAATTCCTCGTTTCATAAACAAAGGAGCAGAAAGGATGAGAATAAAACCATTGTTTGGTTTTAAAGACGGAAAACTAGCCATTGCTGGCATAAAAAGAATGAAAGAAATGTCTGATCTTTTATTTGAAGAGTTCGAAAAAAACACTCAAAAAATAAGACAATCTGGAAGAAAAATAATAGCTGGAATTACCCATGCTGATAACGAAGACCAAGCAAACAAATTAAAAAATCTTCTCTCAAAGAATAATATTGATGTCGCTTTTTCTAGTTTTGTTTGTCTTCCTATTGGAAGTCACATTGGTCCAGGAGCTTTAATATTGTCATGGAACGAATAATTAACTAATATTATATATATGAAAAAAACAACCATTTTAATAGGAGAAAGTTCTTCAATCCCATTAGAAATAGCACAAAAA
Source organism: bacterium (assembly GCA_041308625.1). Lineage (GTDB taxonomy): Bacteria > Patescibacteriota > Minisyncoccia > Minisyncoccales > Minisyncoccaceae > Microsyncoccus. The sequence goes on from JBFZBB010000010.1 coordinate 14,179, forward strand.
CATAATATACGTTTAGTTCCCTTTATTATGGAATGGCCAGAAGAAGGAAGCATTGAAGGAAAAACAATATTTGAAAAAATGAGAAATGCCAGAAAAAACGGTTTAAAAACATATCCTAAAACATCTCAGCCATCAATAGGCGTGTATAAGAAAATATTTGAAGAATTACTGTTTACAGGACAAGAAATATTGTGCTTAACAATTAGCTCAAAAATATCTGGCACATACAATTCTGCTTTTCAGGCTAGAAAAATGTTAAAAGAAGATTTACAGAATAAGGTTTTTATTTTCGACACAATGAACGCAGATGCTACTGAAGCATTACTAGGAATAAAAGCTGCAGAATTAGCTGAACAAGGAAAAACAGCTGAGGAAATATATAATTCTTTAGATAATTCTAAAATTAATGTTTTTGGCATGATAGAAAGTCCAAGATGGTTAGAAGCAGGAGGAAGAATAAATTCTACTATTGCTAGTATTTTAGAAAACGCACAAAAATTAGGATTAAGACCAATTCTAGGAATTAAAGATGGATTGATTAAACCAACTACTGTTAAAATGCAAGCCAAAGATACTGCTGAAGCACTACTTAAAGAAGTTCGAGGATTAAAAAAACAAAAACTAAGAATTGCCATAACTCATGCTGATAATCCAGAAGAAGCCATGAAATTAAAATCATTAATTGAAAATAATTTTCCCGAATCAACAATTGAATTTATTAGTTTAATAAGTCTTGTAATTGGTGCTCATGTTGGTCCAGGATCTTTACTTGTTTGCACATTAGAAGATTAATAATTATAAATTATGATAAATTATATTTTTATTATTTTAATTTCTTATTTGTTAGGCTCAATTCCTTTTGCTTTGATTATAAACAGATTGTTTTTTAAACAAGACATTAGAACTTTTGGTTCAAAAAACATGGGGGCTCTTAATACTTTAAGAACAGCCTCTAAAGAAAAGGGAAAGGGAGTTGGCCTTATTTCTTTTATTGTTGTTACTGCTTTAGACATGGGGAAAGCAATATTGTCAATTATGATTGCTCAAACAATATTTCCAGGTAGTATTCTTGCTATTACTTTAGCTTCGTTTTTTGTTGTCTTGGGACACAACTATTCAATATTTTTAAAACTAAAAGGTGGGAGAGGAGCAGCTAGCTTCTTAGGAATACTATTATACCTTGATTGGAAATCTTTTTTAGTTTGGATGCTTATTATTTTATGCTTTATGATCTTATTTGAACTGCTAGCCAAAAGAAAACTCAATAAAAAATTCATGAAGCATGCTATTTCTGATCAAGTACTAGGAAGATTAACAGGAGAAACAGTTGCTATTTTATGGTTTTATAATACTATATTATTCTATCCTGCTTTATTTGTTACTCCTTTAATTTTAATTGCTCATAAAGATAGACTAGAAGAACAATTTAAGAAAATAAAAAATAAAACATATTTAAATGATTAATCAATATTTAATTAATCTTATATTTTTGTTTTTATCTTATGTGTTAGGCTCAATTCCTTTTGCCTATATTGTTACTAAAATAAGTTCTGGCAAAAATATTTATGATATTGGCTGGAAAAAAAGCTCGGGATCAAATGTTACTAAAAATATTGGTCTCTTGGAAGGAGGGCTAACAATGTTTCTAGATATTGGAAAAGCTTTTTTAGCTGTTTATTTAGCTCAGTGCTTTGGTTTAAGCGATACAATGCAAGTACTTTGCGGACTAATGACAATAATTGGACATAATTGGTCAATATTCATGAAATTTCAAGGAGGAAGAGGCTTGGCTAGCTTAATAGGAGCTGTGTTAGCATTATCACCAATAACTCTTTTTATTGTTTTAATTCCTACTATTTTCTTTGCTGTTATTTGGACTGCTTCAATCGGAACAATTATTTCTTTAATTTTGGGTATTTTTATTTCTTTTAAAGGAGGTTTTATCTTTGAACCAGTGGGATACTTATTTCTCTTGTCTTTAATTCCTATTTTTATTAAAAGACTAAGCCCTATAAAGGAATTACGAGAAACAAACAAAGAAAAACAAAAAGAATTAATAGAAAATCGGTTAATTTTTGATCAAGACACTGTTCCTCCTTTTAGAGTTAAATTCTTAAAAAACAAAAAGCCCCTGTAGCTCAACGGATAGAGCACTGGTCTTCGGAACCAATGATGTGAGTTCGAATCTTGCCAGGGGCACAGAGACCTTGATTTTTTATCAAAAAAATACTATAGTTACACCAAGATGAATTTAAGCATCATATCAAGAAAAATAGTTTTAGCCTTAGCTCTATTTTTTTTGTTTTTAACAATAACACCTGCTATAGCTGATTGCCCAGATTACAAATCAGGTGATCCTATTGTTTTTTGTGGAAATGAAGGACAAGATCCTTGTACTTTCGATGATCTTTTTTGCTTAATAAATAGGGTTATAACTTTTATCATGTTTAGTGTTGTTCCTCCTTTAGCAGTCATATGGTTTGCTTTTGGAGGAATAACAATGATGACAGCAGGAGGAGATCCTTCAAAAATACAGACAGGGAAAAAAATGATAACCTATGGGATAATCGGCGTATTAGTGGTTTACGCAGCCTGGTTAATTGTTTATGAATTTGTATACTTTTTAACCGGTGGAGACCCTTGGCCACTTAATTTTTTCCAAAATCCAACCAGTCCTTAAGCCCCGTTAGCTCAGCTGGTAGAGCAGGAAGCTCTTAACTTCAAGGTCGTGGGTTCGAGTCCCTCACGGGGCACCAATAAAAGATAAATTAATTAAAAAATATGATTTCAACAACAGAAAAAGAAAAAATAATAAGTAAACATAAATTACACGAAAAAGATACTGGATCTGCAGAAGTCCAGGTTGCTTTATTGTCAGAAGAAATAGAATCTCTTCTTTCTCACTTACAAAAAAACAAAAAAGATTTTCATTCTAAAAAAGGATTATTAAAAATGATTGCCAAAAGAAGAAAACTTTTAAAATACTTAGAAAAAACTAATCCTAAAAAACATAAAGAACTGACTAAAAAAATTGGTCTTAAATCATGAAAAGCGAATCATTTAAACTAGAAATCGAGGGAAAAACTCTAGAAGTAGAGATAAATAATTTGGCTGAAAGAGCCAATGCTTCTGTTTGGGTAAAACTAGACAATACTGTTATTATCGCGACTTGCGTAATGTCTAAAAAAGAAATCGAAGGAATCGATTTTTTTCCTTTAAGTGTAGCTTATGAAGAAAAGTATTATGCTGTAGGGAAAATACTCGGTTCAAGATTTTTAAAAAGAGAATCTCGTCCAAGTGAAAAAGCAATATTAAACTCCAGGTTAATTGACAGAGCAATCAGACCACTATTCCCTAGTAATCTAAAAAGGGAAGTACAGGTAATAACTACTTGTGTTTCTTGGGATAAAGAAAATGACCCTTCTGTCTTATCATTATTTGCTACTTCTCTAGCTCTTTCAATATCTGATATTCCATGGAATGGACCATTAGCTCCTTTAAGAATCGGCAAAAAAGACAATAAATTTAATATTTTTACAACACCGATCGAAAGAGAAGAAAACGGTTTTGATTTAACAATATCTTCTTTAAAATCAGAATCGGAAAAAGAATTAATTATTAATATGATCGAAGCTGAGTTTAAAGAAATTAAAGAAGATGAAATTACTCAAGCAATCAAAGAAACTAAAAATATTCAAGAAAAACTAATTGACTTTCAAAAAGAAATAACTAAAAAAATTGGCAAAGAAAAACAACAACTAAAAGAAGTTATTAAAAACGAAGAACTAGAAAAAGACCTAAAAGAATTCTTAGGGGATAGACTTAAAAATTCTTTCCTAAAAAAAGACTGTACTTTTGAAGAAATCAAAGAAGATCTAAAAGTATACTTAAGTGAAAAATATGAAGAAAAAGATGCCTTGCACTATGGCTTATCTTTCTTTGAAAAACAAGGAGAAGAGCTACTTCATGAAATGGGCATAGATAAAGATATTAGAATTGACGGAAGAAACAGCCAACAATTAAGAGAGATTGAATGCAAGGTTGGTCTTTTTGAAAGGACTCATGGTTCTGGTCTATTTTGTAGAGGACAAACAAAAGTGTTATCATTTTTAACCTTGGGATCTCCCGGAGATCAAAAAATAATGGAAGAAATGGAAATAGACGGAAAGAAAAGATTTATGCATCACTATAATTTCCCACCTTCTTGTGTTGGAGAAACAGGCCCATTAAGAGGTCCTGGCAGAAGAGAAATTGGTCATGGGATGCTTGCTGAAAAAGCATTAAGATCAGTTATTCCAGAATCTCAAGAATTTCCATACACAATAAGATTAGTTTCTGAGGTTTTATGTTCTAATGGTTCAAGTTCAATGGCATCAACTTGTGCTGCTTGCTTAGCCTTAATGGATGGAGGAGTTCCAATTAAAAAACCTGTCTCAGGAATAGCAATGGGATTAATGATGGAAATGAATGAATCAAAAAGCACAGAAGAAAAAAAATATAAAGTGTTAACTGACGTTCAAGGAGAAGAAGATCACTATGGTGATATGGATTTTAAAGTTGCTGGAACAAAAGATGGAATCAATGCTTTACAAATGGACTTGAAAGTAAGAGGAATTACTGATAAAATAATTGCAGAAGCATTAACACAATCAAAAAAAGCAAGATTAGAAATTCTTGATAAGATGTTAACTATTATTCCTGAGCCAAAAAATAATCTTTCTCCTTTTGCTCCAAGAATATATATCATTAAAATCAATCCTGAAAAGATTGGAGAAGTTATTGGAACAGGAGGAAAAGTTATTAACGAAATTATTGACGAATGTAATGTTTTAATTGACATAGAAGAAACCGGAGAAATATTTATCACTGCTGAAAAAGAAGAATCAGCAAAAAAAGCATTAGAATGGATCAATAATATTACCAGAGAAGTAACAGTTGGAGAAATATTTCAAGGCAATGTTAAAAGAATTCTTGACTTCGGAGCTTTTGTAGAAATATTACCAGGACAAGAAGGATTAGTTCATATATCACAACTTTCAGAAAAAAGAGTAGAAAAAGTAGGGGATATTGTGAAAATAGGAGATATTATTCCTGTTAAAGTCATCTCTATTGACGAACAAGGAAGAATTAATTTATCATTAAAAGAGGCGAGAAAAAATAATCAATAAATTTTCATAAAACATGGATCAAGAAAACGTTTTCAAACTCAATATGAACAAAATAAGGACAATGAAAAAAGACTTATTGTCTCCTCTTGACGACGAAGAAAACGATTCTCCTAGTGAAATTGAAGAAGAAGTTGAAATCCCTACTCCTCAGCCTTTAAAAGAGCCTGCCTTAGAGGAAGTTTCAGTTCCTGAACCAGAACCTGAAATTGAAGTTCCTGTTCCACCAAAAGAAGAAATACCTAGCCCTGAACCAGAACCAGCCCCAGAACCCATTCCAGAGCCTGAGGAAGAACTTGAAATGCCATCTCCAGAACCTGTTATAGAAGAACCTGTTATTGAAATGCCTACTCCTGAACCAGAACAAAAAATTGCTACAGAAAAAGCAGAACAAGCGATTAAAGATACGAAAATAGAAGTTTCAGAACAAGCTCCTAGATTTAAAGAAATAGTTGAAGAGGAAGAAGAAAGCATTGAAGAAAAATTAAGAAAAATTTCTTATCTTACTTTTGAATTAGAGGGCGAGCTTAAGAAAATATATGAAGAAAAGAAACCTTTGGACGATAGAAGAAATGATATTTCAAAAGAAATTAGTCGCCTTAAAAAGAAAATTGACATTATTATAGAAACTAAAAAAGAAATAGAGAATATTAAAAAAGGCGTTGAATCAAAAGAACAAGATTCAGATGATCCCGAAGAAAAAAGAAATACTGAAAGAGAAAGATGGAAAATAGAAGAGCAAAGAAATATGATTGAAAAAGAAATGAATGAAAAAGAAGACGAGATCAAATCTTTAAAATCTCAATTAAAAGAATGTGATTTTGCTCTTGAAAAATATGTAGCAAAAGAAAACCAATTAAACCTTCAGCTAGAAGTATTAAGAAAAGATCACGAAAAAATTGTTCTTGGTCAAGAACAAAAAAAATCCCTAGAAGACTTAGATAGGGTCGGGAAAAAAGGATTTGAAATAAAAGAACAAATGATTGACAATACAAAAAGAAAAGAAGATACAGAAAAAACCTTAACTGAAATACTTCTAAAAGAAAAAGCAACAGAAGAAGAAATAAAAACATTAGAAAAAAGAGATGCAATGGTTGCTGGAAACACTGAAGAAGTAAGAAGAATTGAAAACGAAAGAAGAATATTGGAAGAAAAAAGAAAAAGTACTGAAAGGGAAAGATGGGACACAGAAGATACATTAAAAACCTTAGAAAGAAAAAGAAAAGAACTAAGAGATTCTTATCAAATTATTACTGAGGAAGGCAATAAGATTAAAGATAAATTAACAGAAATAAACAATAAGCTTGATAAAATCTTAAAATAAAATGGATAAAATAATACTCGCTCAATTAAAAAGTCTTTTAGAAAAAGAAAAAGCTGACTTGGAAAGTAATTTAGAAAGCTTTGCTAAAAAAAATGATGGAGAATGGCAGGCATCATATCCAGATATTGCTCCTGGAGAAAATTTAGAGGATCAAGTAAACGAAGTAGAAGAATATGAAAATATATTACCAGTTGAGCGCGCACTAGAAACAAAGTTAAAAGACGTTATTCTAGCTTTAGAAAAAATAGAAATAGGAACCTATGGTAAATGCGAAGATTGCGACAAAGATATACCAATAGAAAGGCTCCTAGCTTTTCCAGAAGCTAGATCGTGTAATAATTGTAAAGAATAACAAAATCCCCCTTAATAGGGGGCTTTTAATTAGTAAGTAATTTTTGTTCCAACTGGATATTTTAAAAATGGATTATATGCTCCCATTACATGGAAATGAAGATGTGGACCAGTTGAATTTCCAGTGCTTCCCATGTATCCAATAATTTCTCCTTGAGACACTTGTTTTCCTGGATAAATATCCTTAGCAAAAGAATTTAAGTGGGCGTATAAGGTAACCACTCCATTAGGGTGAGCAATAGTTATATAATTACCATTAGGCCAAATAGTTTTAACGATCTGTACTTGTCCTCCAGCAGCAGCTACGATTGGTGTTCCTAGTGAGTTAGCAATGTCGATTGAATTATATTGTTTTACTCCATTAACTGTATGTGAAAAATGTGGCCCTTGAGTTACTATACCTGTTGTTGGAGCAATAAAGTAAGAATTAGGCATTGTTACTTGTGGTACAGTAACAGTAACGCCTTGAGAAGATGGCTTAGGCATCTTACCATAAGGAATAACTAATATATCACCAATAAACACATTACCATTGTCTCCTAAATTATTAAATTCAATGATATCGTCTTGATTAGCACTATATTTTTTTGCTATTTTTGCAATTGTTTCATCTTTTTCTACCAAATGGATTAATCCATTAACAGGCAAAATTGTTAATTTATCTCCTTCCTTAACCTTAGAAGAAGTTAATTCATTAACCACCATTATTGTTTCAGCTGTAATATTAAACTTTTCAGCAATTTGATTAATAGTCTCTCCTCTGGAAACAGTATAAATAATAATGGAATTGTCTTTTTCTGGTTCCATTATTGTTCCCAAAGTGTTATTGGAAATAAAAAGAGGGGATGAAATAGCTGATAAAACATTATTCTCCCCTGAAACTATACTTGTTATTGGTTGCAAACTTGAGTCAATATTGATAAGATTAGCTTGGCTAAGTTCCATTACCTTATTATCTGTTTTAATAACTAGAAAAAAGGCGATAACAATAAAACAAAAAACTAGCCCGTTAGGGTGTTTTATTAAAGATTTAATTGTTTCTTTTGTAAGAATAAGCCTTGGTTTCATTAATTAAAGTATAATATTATTCTATTACTTCTACAGCATATGTCAAGTTTATTTTCCACAATAAAATCACAAGGAGTTATGCCCAAAAAATCAATGGGACAGAACTTTTTAGTAGATAAAAACATAGTTAAAAAGGTAATAAAATCAGCCAATATTAAGCCTGATGATATCGTTATAGAGGTTGGGCCAGGAACAGGATCTTTAACTTATGAAATAGCTTTATATGCTAAAAAAGTCATTGCTATAGAAAAAGATGAAAAATTAGCTTCGCAAATAAAAGGAGATAACATTGAAGTTATTGTTGGAGATGTTCTTGAAAAAATACACGAAGTAAAGGGTGAATATAAGGTTATTGCTAATATTCCATACTATTTAACTTCTTTTTTAATAAGAACTTTGTTAGAGTTAGATAATAAGCCAAAAGATATAATTCTTTTAATCCAAAAAGAGGTGGCTAAAAGAATTTGTTCAAAAGAAAATAGTCTTTTATCAATTTCTGTTAAATATTATGCAGAACCAAAATTAATTGATTATGTCTCAAGAAATTCTTTTTTCCCTAAACCAAAAGTTGATAGCGCAATAATTAAAATCACTCCCAACAAAAGAAAAAAGAACGACAAATTGTTCAAATTAATTAAAGCTGGATATTCTCATCCCAGAAAACAATTAGCTAATAATTTAAGAGAAGAGGGGATTAAAGAATTATTAAAAGAAATGGGCTTTAGCGAGAAAGCTAGGGCAGAAGAATTAGATGTTGACGATTGGGTTAAATTACAGTTACTTATCCAAAGAAAAAAGAGTTAAATATGCTGGCAAAATATCATGCTCTGGATCATATATATTTCCATACTTTACTAAGCTGATACAATTATTTACTCCTGTTTTTTCAAAATACTGACAAGTATTATTGTTTGCTTTTAACAATACTCCTGCATTGTCTGTATCAAAGCTAATAGAAAGAACTTCTTCTCCTGTAAAATCTGCTTTATCTCCTTGTTCTTTACATTTTTCAGCAATATTAATATTTTCTTTTACAGTGTTAATTATACACTTTCTTGATCCTTCATCATGTTCAAGATTTTGACAATCAGCCCTATTATAAATAGTAACTTGTGCACCAGAAGTATTGGCTACTATTCTTTTAACTGAAGAAAGTTCATTTTGTCCAATTATTGTATTAGGATTTTCTGGATCAACATCAACACTTAAATCAGATATGTTATTAAAAGTCCATGCACATACACCTTCAAAACGTTCTTTCGAAAAAAGAATTAAACCATACTCCTTAGAATGATCGTCTTTTGGTTGATTAATTTTAATTGATTTAGTAACATTGTCAAACAAATCAACAGATAAAGATGTTTTGTCTTTTGTAGAAGATAAAGGTAATTCTTTATCTAATCCTTTTTTAAAATCAACACCATCGTAAAGAATATATGATCCTGGCTTACTCCACAAAAACCATATAGAAGAATTCTCAGGAATCAAACTTGACGAACCATTAACTATTTCTTCTGAAGGACCCATGTAATCAGGTGTTTGAAAAAGATATATAGCTGGTAAATCCTCTATAGGAGAGATCCACTCTATTGAATCATAATTATTTGTTATTTTTCGTAAGTTATCGTTTACCCAAGTCTTTTTTTCTCCTTTTACCAATTTTATTCCTTCACTATAATCTTCTGAGTTAAGCGGTGGAATAACTGCATTATCAGGACTAATAGTATTAAGAATAACAATTGAACCTAAAGAAAGAAAAATGCCAAAAACAGCGTTAAAAATCATTTTTTTAGCTGTTAATCTTTTGCTAAAATTATTTCCAGAAATTAAATAATTAATTCCCGCAAAAATAATAATCCAAAAAGCAACCCCTGCAGCAATAACGAGAAAAAAATTAAAATAATATGCTATGTAGTCTCCCAGGGTAGAGGAGTCAGAAATTGTTCTTCCTCCAAAACTTGTATATTGATTTTCCAAAGCATAAGCTGTTTGAAAAAAGAACAAAGAAATTAATATTAATATATATTTATGTTTTTTCATATAGTTTAATCATTTATAGGAAATACCATTATTTCTTTTGGCCTAATTAAAACAGTTTCTCCTGTCTCATAATTAAATGTTGACTCACGAAAAACACCAGTATCTTCCAATTTTATACAATTATTATTGTTGTTTTTAATAACATCAAAATACATGCAATAATTAGTAGTTGATCTTATAACAAAAGCGGCTTTTCCCTCTATGGAAACTGACTTAATGTTCCCTTCAAATTCTGGGCAAACATCTTTATGAAAAGTAGGGTCACTAACTCCTCCAAAAACATTGCCTGGAGAAATTCCATATCCCTCAAGATCATTCACGAGTATTTCACATTTATTTTTTAAATCGTCCTCCACGGAACAATCAGTAGCATTGTATAATACTATCTTTCCAAGATTATTTCTGTCGTCTGCCTTATAGGTTATAAACGAAGATAATGTGTTGTCTCCCAAATATTCTTGCCCCAAAAAACCTATTGCTGTTACTAGGGGAATATATGTTCCCTGATATCTCCATCCAGCAAGGAAACATTTTCCTGCATAATTAGTATCTTCAAAAAGAATTGCCCTATAACTCATGTGTGGGTTAGATTTGTCCCATACAAAAGATAATGAAGACGCTTTATTTGAATAATCAATTTTATCATTAAGACTTAAAGAAACATTATTTAAATCAGAAAGACTCTTTGAAGCAAAAAATGGAGGGACATCTTCTACTTTAAAATACTGTGCATCGTATATATAAAGACCTGGTTCCTTTTCTAAAATCAAAATTGATTTTGTATCTGCTGGTATTGGATTTGGATTAAAAGCTAAATCAGTAAGATATTCCATGTCTTGAAAAATTAGTGTTTTTTTATCCCCCTTAAAGTCATAATCATTAAAAGCCCATACTTCTTTCAAATCTCCATCCTTAAATGTCCATTTTGTTAAAGCTGGATTAATCGTTCCATCTATATCTAACCTTGATTGTGTTTCCCAAATACACATTTCTTTAGGTTTGGTATCTGGTTTTTCAATTGTTACAATTACTCCTCCTCCAACACACTTCTCAAGCTTTGGATCATCAATAACAGGAGCATTAATAGTATGTAAAATTAAATAAGAAAAAAATAAGATTGTTATTCCAATAAATCCATTTTTAATTCTTTTTTTTGCTTCTGAAACTTTAGAAGGGTTTCCTCCCGCTAAAATAAAATCTATACCTGACATTATTATAACAAAAATAAGAATTACTGAACTTATTGAAATAATAAAAGAAAAACTATAAGAAACATAATCAACAAACTCAGAATTGTCCGTTATCTTATATCCTAAAATCTCTGGGTAAGCATTTTCCAAAGCATAAACTTTTTGACAAAAGGTCAATAAAGTAAATATTAGTATGTATAAATATTTTTTCATTTTAATTAGTAGGAATTACTATTATTTTTTGAGGTCTTACCCCAGAATCAGTTCCACAATCATAAACACCTGTATTACATAAAGTATTTACACAATTTCCGCTTGAGGGTTTCAAATATGCACAATCACCATTATCTCCAATAACAATAACTGCTGCTGTTGCACCTTCTTTAAATTCAATTGATTCAACGTAAGAATCTTCATCCCAGCTATCAATACATCCCTGAGGAAATTCTCCGTTACCCGCTGCTGTTTTTGTTTGCATATCTAATATATATGATTGATATCTACTTACATCTATTTCACATGTTGATTGTTGTTTAGAGCTTCCTTGGGCGCAACTCAAAGAATTGTATAATACTATTGTTCCCTTTGAATCATTTTTTGTTTCTGAGTCTACGTTATAAACAATAACTGAAGACATTTCCTTATCGCCAATATAAGAATTTAATATTGTCTTATCAGGTATTTCTGATGGAGTTGTTAAGCTATTGCTTTTACTAGAATAAACAACAGAACATTTTCCAGTATAATGAGGACCTTCAAAAATAACAGCTCTTGGTTCATTGTAAAAATGCTGAGTTGTACCGTCGGGATTTTCAACTACTTTGGTTTCAGAACATATTGTACTAAAAGAAGAAGCTTTATTATCAAAATTATCACTTATAACTTCTTTACTTGCAGAGATAAAAAGGGGAACTTCATTATTAAATCCATAACCTGTTTTATCGTAAAAGTAAAAACCTTGTAATCTTGGTAAAATATAAATTGATTTTATTTGAGAGGGGACAGAAAGAGTGCTTGGATTAGACATAGGGATATAACACCCGTGAGCACCTACTGCATCTTGAAAAACAGGGGTTGCTGTTCCTTTGTAATCTTCTCCAGAAAAAACCCACACCTCTTTTACAGCTCCTTCTTCATATTTCCATTCCGCGTTAATAATGTTTCCGTCTAAATCTAGTTTTTTATTTGACTGGCTAACACATTTTTGAAATATATTATTATTCTTATCGATTGTAAAAAGAATACCTCCTTCTTTACATTTATCCAATTCTGGTTTTTCTGGCGCAATAGCAGGATTAATTGTCGCTAATATCCAATAAGAAGAAAATAAAATAACTATACCAATAAAACCATTCATTATCATTTCTTTTGCTTTTGAAATTTTACCTGGATCTCCTCCGGCCATAATAAAATTAATTCCTGCTCCTATCAATACTGACAAAAGGACCACTGATCCAATAGAAATAATCATCATGAAGCCATAGGAAACATAATCAACAAACTCAGAATTGTCCGTTATCTTATATCCTAAAATCTCTGGGTAAGAATTTTCTGCAGCATAAACTACCTGAGAAAATGTTAATAATAAAATTATTAATAAAATATATTTTTTCATATTTTTTTAATTTTACTCTTCTCTTTGAAGGCAATAATAATCGTCTAACAAATTATTAATTTTACCTGTGCAATCAGGATGCTGTTTATTATGTAAACAATTTAATCTATCCTCAGGAACTAAATAATCCATATTATTATATGGTTGACAATTCCACATCGCAGAAGAAGGTGGATAGGGGAAAGAGGGAAGAATGGTAAAAGAACCAAAAGCTAAAGAATTTAATCCTTCTTCACAACTTAAAAGAGTATAACTTTTTGCTCCTTGTTTTAATGGAAGACCGTATCCAGTAACACATTTATCTAACTTTTCTCTTGATAAATTAAGAACATCAAGAACTGTCCACCTGTCAGGATCTCCTGGTTTTAAATTTCTTCCATCACCATAATCAATTATTCTTTTAGAGAGTAATTCTATTTTTTGTAAATGACCAATACCACTAGAATTTGGATCTGTACAAGAAAGACCCGACTCCTGATCTTCTGGATAAATAGCACTATTTTCAAACGCGCTACTATACTTAAATATTCTGCATTGTTTATCTTTTAATTCATTGTATGGACAAACATAATAATCTATTGGTTCGTCATTTGGCTTTCCTCTTCCTGAAAGATCTATAGTTGAAGAAGAAACATTTTTTATTTTATTAATTTCTATCATTTGCAAACCATTTTCAATCACGATTCTTCCTGTAAATCCACTTGGAACAAATCTTTCCATTGATGTTCTTAGATTTCCTTGCCAATAATCTTCCGCCCCAGAATAAACACTACTACAAGGAATAAGGTCTCCTTGCTTTGCCTTAAATGCATTTCTTCCCTCTATCCATTCGATTGGCATACTAATAAATTGTTCTATTGTTTCTTTGTCTTCGTTAGACAATAAAGCATCTGTCGATTCTTCGCCATCACATGTAATATAGGTTATATTGTAGTTTCTTCTAGGTTCTAATTTTAAAATACTTTGAGGAAAAATATTATCATAGTATGGATAAATAGGACCACCACTAACATTTTGACAGCTTGCTACGTCCCATGAAGTAATACTTGAAGGCAACTCCTTTATTTCTGTTATGAGTGATGGCATTACGCTATTTAAATATATATAAATCGCACTACTCGAACTAAATCCATTATGACTCATAAATTGTTCTTTTGTGAAAGAAAGTTTTTGCCCAGTTTGAGGATTATAACAATTATGATCATTTTCATCCATATCTTCTCTTAACATACAAGCGCAAGATCCTCTATTGGCGGTTGATGTAAAAATTGAACACAAATAAATTTTCGGGTCTACATTGGGAGAAATTTGATATAATGTTTCGCTATTTCTTGGATTAAAACAAGCGCAATTTGTATAGAAAGAGTGTGCTGCAACATACTGAGTTGAATAACTTGCTCCGTATTTATCATCTGACCATATAAAACATTGATTATTTGTACGATCTGGAATAGTGTTATAAAAATTAGCGTTTATATACCAATCATTAGCATCGTTTCCAAAAAATATTATTGAGCTATCGTGATCAATCACGCAACCATAGAAAAAAGAATCATAACCATAAGAGGTTTCGCAATCTTCGCAGCAAACACACGTTCCTTTTGAATCTGATTCGCATGTAGAACAATTATCACAACGATTTTGTCCACATGTTTGACTGCTACAACTGTCTTGTTCGCTATTCCCAGAGGTCGGATGCGTACTACAATTCAAAGAACAATCACAATCTTCTGGTAAACTAGCAAACTTTTCTGCGTTTATTTTTACATTATTAACTTCTTCTTTTATTTCTTTTGTAAACTCAAGAAGTTTCTCTGTAAACTTTCTTGCATCATTAACCACCTCTCCTAAGGGTATTTCTGACTCCATATATTCTAACTCTCCCTTATCTGTAACCATTCTTAATGTTTCTTTTTCGTCTATCTTTTCATATTCAAAATCTTTCCTATAATAGAAAGTGGCTCCATCTCCAGAATAAGAGTATTCTTCTTTATCTTTTAAGTCTTCTACTTTGCAAATTCTTCTATCTTTAAAATCAATAAAAGTATCTGTTGTAGAATCATATTCTTGAAATGGTTGTTCTTTTTGATAAAGAGCATCAGTTAATTCGTCTCTTATTCCAGAAATACAAACATCATCTTTTTTGTCGTCCTTGGAATTAATAGGATTATAATTAGTACAATTAAATTCTTTGCAATACTTTATTGGATCATATGTATAATTACCATTCCCCTGAAAAGCTACAGCTATCACTTCTTTGTCTTGATTGTTTTTTGTTTTTAAATTTTGAAATTCTGCCATTGAAAGTTTTTCTCCATATTGCCTCATTTTACTTACCGCTCTATCCAAATCATTTAAATGGTTCTTATAATAATTTTCAAATAATTCCATTCTTTTTAAAGCTAATTCAAGCGTAAGAAATTTTTCTGGATCTCTTTGCGAATTTTCCCAAAAATTAGTAAATGAACAATTGTTTGCTTGTGCTCCTGGTGGCAAATCGTCGTAACTTTTTCCATCAATTCTAATTTTTATTTCATTCCTAGTACAGTCAATTTTATCTCTAGTGTCTTGTCCACATGGATCATGCTTTATTGCTTGCAAAAAAGTACTAGTTTGGCATCCAATGTTTGGATTGTAATAAGCGCTACCACAACAATGTTTTAAACTATCACCACAATGATTATCACAAGCATCTAGGCCTGGCGTACAAGTCTCGTTTCCTTCTGCATCATAAGAACAACACGTAGTTTGTACTGTTTTACATCCGGTCAACCAATTCCAATCCGTGGGAAGAGAAAGATAAGAATAATTAGAACAGTTGTCGCAACTACAATTATAATTTCCTTCCTCGTCTCTACTTTTAATTAAGTTAATTATTTTTCTCATTGGACCTTCTTCTTTTTCTCCCCTGCAAAGATAATCTGTATTTAATGCTTTTATCTTTTTAATAGTTGCTTGGTTTAATTGATCAATACAATAAAACATGTCTACGCCTCTAAGAGTATCTTCTTCTGGAGTTATCTGACCATCTCCATTTAAATCTATTGTGTCTCCATTTTCATCATAAGTATAACATTGTTCTCCTGTATTATCTTGTACTCCTTCTATTCTTTTAGAAGAATTGGCTGCTAAAATACTTTCTACGATTGTTCCTAAGGGAATTTCTTCAAATTCTATTTGATTAGCATTCTTATTATTTCCACCAATATTATCAATAAACCTCTCAATTGGATCCAATGGGTCTATATTCATTATCACTAAATCAGGATTAATGGTTATAGCAATTACATAAACACCAAGAAGAACTAGTAGTCCAATAAAAACAGCGAAGATTCTTTCTTTGGCTATTATTATCTTGGCCATTTCTCCTTGAGCCATAATCATGTTTGCGCCATGATACATAATAACCAAAATACTAATTATTACTCCTGCAGAAATAGCTAGTTTTACAAAAAATACAAAAAGATTAGATGTTCCTTCTGAAGGATCAAATCCTTCATATTGATTTTCTAGAGCAAAAGCAAAAAAAGGAAGAATAATTAAAACTAAAATTAATATTATTTTATATGTTTTCATAAAATGATTTTATTGTGGAGATGATTTAGCCGAAGATTCTCTTGTCGGATCATATGTTTCTATTTCTGGTTCTTCTTGATTACTTAATTGTTCTTCGTTTGATTCTTTTAGTGTTGACAAAACAGTTATTGTCCAAAATGGAAGAGCTCCTAAATAGGGAATATACTCACAAAGAGCTGATCCTAAAAACTTAATACCTCTTTTAAAATCTTTTCTATCAATTTTTACACTCAATCCTTTTCTTAGTTTAAGCCATGTTCCTAAAAATACTAATCCTATTGTATCTGTAATTCCAAAGTCATCTGCTCCAACTAAAACTAAGGCTATTCCAGATCCGTCTACTATTAAAGCAAAAGTAAGTACTATTATTGTTTCTGGGCTAATTTTTAATCCTAACATTTTATTGCTTTTTAAATAATGTATGATATAATTACTTTAATATATTATAGTATTTTTTAAAGTTATTGTAAAATACTAATTCATGAAATCAATTAACATAAAACAATCCTTAATTTTAATTTTTATTATTGGTTTTTTATTGTTGCCCCTCACAACAAATGCTTGGGCTGTAGAAGATTTAACAAGCTGGATTCCTAGCCTAGATGATATAACTAGTGGTTTAATAAATGCCATAATCAGTTTAATTGCCGGGTTAGTCGCTGGAATACCAGCAGCAGCTCTTTCTTTTTTAAACTGGGTATCTGGTCCTGATTTTCTTCAGGTCAGCATGACAAATAGTGGATTAACTGATGCAGACCCAAGATATAACGGAATTGTTGGAATAGGGTGGGAAATTACAAGAAACTTAGCTAACGTTGCCTTAATCTTTGGATTAGTCTATATCGCAATAAATATAATTCTTGGAAGTCAAGAAGTTCAAGCAAAAAAATCTTTAATTAATTTTGTATTAATTGCAATCTTAATTAATTTCACTCCTGTTATTTGTGGAGTAATAATTGATGCTTCAAACTCTTTAACTCAATATTTTCTTCAAGAAGGAGTAAGGAGTGATCTGGTTAATTTTTTAAAAGATACTCTGGCCAATAGTCAGGGAATGGATTTTGCTGCATTAATTGTTTTTTTCTTTTTTGGAATATTTTCTGCTGTCATATATTTACTCTATGCTCTTCTTTTTGCAGCAAGATATATTATGTTATGGATTTTAATTATTGTTTCTCCAATTGCTTTTGCTTCAAAGGTTTTTCCTAAATCAAAATACATTACTATGGTTTTTCCTAGTTATTGTTATTGGGATGAATGGTGGACTCAATTTATACAATGGAATGTAATAGGTATTCCTGCTGGTTTTTTTATTTACCTTTCAAACGTAGCAATGGTAGAAATGGCTGGTGGGGGAATGTTTGCTGATTCAAGCGGTATATCAGTATTTGGCACACTGTTTACTTTTGCAATGCCTTTTATCTTTATGGCAATTGGATTCTTTACAACAATGTCTTCTGGTGGAGCAGTAGGAGCGAAAATTGGAGGGGTTGGAAAGCAAATATGGGGAAAAACAGGCGGAGCTGCTGCTGGTGCAATCACTGGAGCTGCTGCTGGTGCAGCTGTTGGTGCAGGAAAATATGTTAAAGGAAGAGCAGGCGCGCTTAGCACATACACCAAAGAAGGTGTTATGGGGCGTGTTGCTGGTGCAGCATATAATATAGGGAAAAAGGATGATGAAAAAATTGACTGGCATTCAAGAGAAGGAAGAGATGATGCAAGACAAAAATATAGAGAGTTTACAAAAGGCGTTAAAGAAAAAGCAGCTAGTTATGGTGTTATTTCTCATGAGGCTGCTCTTAAAAAATCCAATACTGAAAAACAAGCAGAAGAAGCTGTTAAAAATATGGATCTTGACTACTTCAACAAACATCATAATGACGCAACAATGACATCAGAACAAAGGAAAGCTGGAGATATTAAATTCATGAAACAAAATGTTTCAGAATATCTTAAGGGTGCTAACACTGATGAAGAATATCAAAGAAGATTAAATGCTATTAACACATATGGAGATAGCTCAAAAGAACACAAAAAAATTAAAACAAAAGCTTTGATGGATGCTACTTTTAAGAATAAAACAAAAGCAGGAAAAACAGACTGGGGAAAACTTTATGATATAAAGATAGATGAGGAAATGCAGAAATTATCTGCTCAAGATTTATTGGATAATGTTTCTGAAGATTTCTTAAAAGATGAAAATAATTTAGGCAAACTAAGTGCTGGTCAATTAAACTACATAATGACTCGTGGATCAAAAACCCAAGTCGATGCTATAAATGAAGTAGGGCGTCGATATCGCAAAGATAAAAATGACAAAAAAGATGCTTCCGGTAAAACCATATCTGAAGGAAAAAATACGATAAGATTAAAAAAAGAAAGAGCAGACTTAGAAACCGCCTTAAAGGCCAATAAGTTATTATTGAAAAAGGCCCAAACAAACAAAACACCAGGAGGCACAGTAGATATTGAAAAATATCAAGCTGAAGTAAATAGAATTCGAACCGAATTAAACAAAAGGACAACTCTTGTTCGTCTTTTTAGACAAGATTAATTTATAAACCATATATGGAATTTTTATCATTACAAATACTAGACTTTATTGAAGAATTAGCAGAAAAATATAGCTTAGATAAGGACATAGAAAATAACCCACTAATTAAGGAATATCTTTCTGAGGCAGAAAGTTTAGGAGAAAAACAATTTATTAAAATTCTTTATTCTAAAAGCATTTTTCCATCTTTAATTCTTATAAACATTATAAAAGATTATTTAGATAAAAAATTGCCGTATTCTCAATTGCAAAAAAATATTAAAGAAAAGTTATCGCTAGAAGAAGAGACCGCTACACAAATACTTCAAGATATAATAAACAATGTTTTAATAAATGAAACATTGGAAATACCGTTGGAAAATACTCCGATTAAAAAATTGGTTATTAAAAATGGCCTAAGCCAAGAATTAAAATAAAAAAAGGGACTCAGTAATATTCTTCGAGTCCCAAATCTTCTAAATTTTGCCTTATCTTTTCTTCTTTTGTTTTTGGAGCTTGGATACTTCTAGATTGTTTTTCTTCTCCTCGCCCAGAAACAGCAGGCATGTTCAACGTTTTAATTAAAGCAATCAGAGTTGCTAGACTATTGTCTACGTGCCCACCTTCAGATGTTGGTGAAATCACATGGACAAGCGCATGACCATCTAAAGATAATTTCTGCTTAAGAAGTTCGTTGCACTCTTTTATTTCAATGGTATATTTTTTATTAAAACCTGGATCACCCATAAGACTTTCTAGTTTTTGTTTTTTTTCTGTCAGGTCTTTTCCTTTAATACCAAGACGTCCAATAAGCATATATCTAAATTGGCCAACAACTTCTTCTGCGTCTCTTTGTGCCTCATACTCAGCCCTTTTCACGGCTGCTAATCCTTCTTGTTCTGCTCTATAAACAAGAGTTGTCGCTTCCTGGTACTCAGGTGTTGGTTCAAAGTGCCTTATTTTAATAGCAAACACTTCTGCGCCAAAATTATCGATTATTTTTTCGACAATTCCTTTGTGCTTTAACACCATCCAAAAAAGAGTGCCTATTTCTTCTGGACTACCATAGGCCTGCTTTTTTAATTCTTCGTTTTGTAAGACCAAAATAACTTCTGGGTCTTTCAATCTTTCTTCTGCTTTGTTTAGGTCTGCATTTTTGCGCTGCCGCACAAAGTGAACGATTTCAGACCCAAGCAGTTGTAATGACTGATTTAAAAAATTCTTGTTCTTGAATATCGCTACTTTTGGAATAACAATACGAGAATATATAGAAGCATCGAAAACCAAAGGAACTTGATCAACGTCCCTAATTTCTTTTATCTCAAACTTATATTCATAATTTTTGAGGTTGACGTGATCAACCCACTCTGCTGGGTGCTCTACTGACGCTCCTTCTGTGTCAACACCTTTCCATCCAAAGAATTGCCAGGTATAAATTGTCCATACTGGCCAAATACCAATAAATCTTATACCTCCAAGATGCTTAGCATTTCCCAAAACAACTCTTCCGTCTCGATTAACAACTTTTCCTTCATATGCTGCTATTGTTTTGGAATTTTCTCCCAAAAACATTATGAACTTTGCTTGATTTTCTTGAAGCATTGTCCAGCATATATTCCTAGGAAGCCACAAAAAAGCTACTACAAGAATAGCAACTGCAACAGAAAAAATCACCCCTATTATTCCACTTACCCATGGTCCCAAGAATAAACTTATGATCCGGAATAGAATGTAGCCAATAATCGGTACTAATATAATCCCGCCAACAAAGCAAATCGCCTTTTCAACGGTTGAAGCCATAAATAATAGCGTTTTTGGTTTACTTTCTTTTTTTGCCATTTTTCTCAACTCAATTCTTTTTTAAAAACGTTTTATAATTGTAAAATTACTTTCCTTTTAATTAAAAGGATACTTATATCATAAACTATTAGAGCTTATTTGTCAATATTCCTCTTGATAAACCCTTCCTTTGTGTGATAAAATACAATTAATACCATGGAAGAAAAAAAATCAAAAGAATTCTTTTGGAAAACATACGAAAAACTTCCTGAAGATTTAAAAGAAGCTATCTTTTCTGAAAATAATGATGAGGCTGTTAAAACAATTTGCAGCCGTCTTAACTTAACAGAAGATCAAACATCTCTAGTTGCTAAATACACAGGAAGAACTTTAATGGGGCTTCTTCCCTTAAAAGAATTACCAATTACCCTAGAATTAGAATTAAATATTGAGGAATCTATTGCTAGTCAAATTATTAAAGAATTAACTTATGCTATTTTTAGACATTTAAGAGTTTCTTTAAATAAAATATATAGTGATAATTATTTTGAAAATATTCCAATAGAAGAAGATGCAAAAATTAAAAAAGATGCTATAATAGAAAAAAAAGAGAAACCAATAAAATACGATGGTTCAGATCCCTATAGGGAAGTATTATAGTTATGCCATTTCAAGTACCACAATTTATAGAACATGATCCTAAACTTTTAGGACCATTCACTTTAAAACAAAGTGTTTACATTGGTGGAGCTTTAGGAGTTTCCTTCTTACTGTATTTTTCCTTAGCCCAAACCAATTTCTTTTTATATGTTCTTGTTTGTGGTCTTGTATTCGGCATAGCGCTTGCCTTAGCTTTTATAAAAGTTGAAGGATTAGGAATTCCACTTGTTATAAAAAACTTTGTAAACTTTAATTTAAACACAAAGCTATACAAATGGGAAAGAAAAGAAACACCTGTTTTTCTTCCAACAAAAAAATCAAATAAAGTAGAAATAAAAGAAGAGAAAACAAAATTAAAAATAAAAGAAAGTGGTCGGATTGAAAAGTTAAATAAAAAAATATATTTTTAAAATGCCTGTAACGTCACAACAATTTATTCCCGTTGAACAAATAAGAGAAGGGGTGATGGTAATGAAAGACAGATCTTTAAAAGCAATCTTAATGGTTTCTTCTATTAACTTTGCCTTAAAATCCGAGGAAGAACAAAGCGCTATTGTTTTTAATTTTCAAAACTTTTTAAACTCTCTAGACTTTTCCTGTCAAATAATCGTTAGCTCAAGAAAGGTAAATATCACTGGTTACATAGATAAAATCAGAACCTTAGAAAATGAACAAAAAAATGAACTTCTAAAAATACAAACCGCTGATTATAGAAAATTCATTGAAGAAATCGTAGCAGAAGGTTCTATTATGAATAAAAACTTTTATGTTATTGTTCCTTATTATCCTTTAGTCGAAATGCCGGGTGCTCCTTCTAGTAAAAAACAACCATCTGCCAACACCGTTAGCTTGACCGAACAAAACTTTCAAACAGGAAAATATCAATTATGGCAAAGAATGGAATATGTAAGTCTTGGATTAAAACGTTGCGGATTAAAATCAATCCCCCTAAACACAGAGGATATTGTTGAACTTTTATGGAGCTTGCATCATCCCAAGCAAGCAGAAATGGGCTATTATCCTGATTTACCACCTGAATTAATAAAATAATATGAGCTTATTTAACCAACCACAAAAACAAAAATTATTTGAACAAGAAGTTACTGGAATAAAGGACATTATTGCTCCTCCAGCTATTGAAATAAATCAAAACTTTGTAAACATTGAAGAAAAAATAGCTAAAACATATTTTGTTTTTTCTTACCCTCGTTATCTAACAATGGGCTGGTTAGCTCCAATTATTAACATGGATGTTCCCTTTGATTTATCTTTCTTTTTTCATCCCATTGAAACAGGTACTATCTTAAGACAGCTAAGAAAAAGTGTAACTGAAGTACAATCAGAAATAATAGAAAGACAAGAAAAAGGATTAATCAGAGATCCTGCCTTAGAAGTTGCATATCAAGATTTAGAAGATCTTCGAGACAAACTTCAAACAGCTCAAGAAAAAATGTTTAAATTTGGTTTATATATTACAATTTATACTGATAATAAAAAAGAATTAGAATTAATTGAAACAAAAATAAGATCTGTTCTTGAATCAAGATTAATATACATTAAACCAGCCCTACTTCAACAAAAAGAGGGGATGATTTCTTGCATGCCTTATGGAATGGATCTTATTCAAATACACAACACCTTAAACACTGACCCCTTGTCTAGCTTATTTCCATTTATATCTTTTGACTTAAGTTCTAACGAAGGAATATTATTTGGAGTAAATAAACACAATCGTTCTCTTATTCTTTTTGATAGGTTTAGTTTAGAAAACGCTAATATGGTTATTTTCGCTAAATCAGGATCTGGAAAATCATATGCTGTAAAATTAGAAGTATTAAGATCTTTAATGATGGGAGCTGAATGCATTATCATTGATCCAGAAAACGAGTATAAACCACTAACTGAAGCTGTTGATGGAGCTTTCTTTAAAATATCTTTGAGTTCTGAGACACATATTAATCCTTTTGATTTACCAGAACCAAGAGAAGGAGAAACCCCTGAAGATGTTTTAAGAAATAACATTATTAATCTAGTAGGACTAATGAGGATAATGCTTAATGGAATGTCTCCCGAAGAAGACGCTATTATGGATAGAGCTTTAATGGAAACTTATGCTGCCAAAGACATTACCCCTTACTCTGACCCTAAAAAATGGAACAATAATATTCCAATATTATCTGACCTAGAATCTGTTTTAGAAACAATGCAAGGGGCAGAAAACCTAGTAGAGAGGTTAAGAAAGTTTACCAAAGGAACTTTTGCTTCTTTCTTCAATCAACGATCAAATCTTTCAATGGATAAACCCTTAGTTGTTTTTGGTATCAGAGACATGGAAGATGAATTGAGACCAATCGCATTATTTATTGTAATGCGTTATATCTGGAACACCGTAAGGGTATCTCTTAAAAAGAGGATTTTAGTTATAGATGAAGCTTGGTGGATGATGAAACAATCAGACGGAGCTTCCTTCTTGTATGGAATATGCAAAAGAGCTAGAAAATATTGGTTAGGAGTAACAACTATTACTCAAGATGTTTCTGATTTTATTAGTTCAGATTATGGAAAACCAATTATTACCAATTCCTCTTTACAATTACTTTTAAAACAAAGTCCTGCTTCGATTGATTTAGTGCAGAAAACTTTTAATTTAACCGAACAAGAAAAATTCCTTCTATTAGAAAGTCCTGTAGGGGAGGGAATATTTTTCGCTGGCCAGAAACATGTAGCAATAAGCATTGTTGCTTCATACACAGAGGACCAAATAATAACAACAACCCCTGAAGAAATTATTAAAATTAGAGACGCTAAAAAATACGGTCAGGACAATGTTTAAAGTATTGGGTCTATAACAATCTTTCTATTTTCGCCTTCTCCAATACTTTCAATCTTAACATCTACTCTTTTTGCCAACTCTAAATGAACTATTCTTCTATCAAAAGAAGAAGGCAATGGTAGTTCTTTTTTTTCTTTGTCTCTAATTGCCTCATTAGCAGTATTTTGAGCTAATTCTCTCAAATAATCTTCTTTGTATTTTTTATAATCATCAATATCTAGATTTAAAAAATAATCTTTTTGTGTTCTTTTTTTTATTATTTTTCTTAATAATAATTGCGTATCAGAAAGAACAAGCCCTTGTTTTCCAATAAAAATATTTGCTTCTTTTGTTTTAATATTCACCACCAATGATTCTCTTCCGTCTTCTTCTTTCTCTATGTTTATTTTTTTAACATCTGCCTCTGATCCTGCTTTAAGAAAAAACTCTTTGATAATATTTTCTATTGTTTCTTTTTCTTCCATGTTATTTTTTGTTAAATATTCTTCTTTGTTGGAAAATGTTTAAAACTGTGGTTAAAGACCAGTATAAACCTAAAGCAGCTGGTAATTTAAATAAAACAAAAAAAGTAATAATTGGAACGATGAACAAGGTTTGTTTTTGAATCATTTCAGTCATTTGTTCCATTTGATCTTTTTCTCCATCTCCTTCTTTTTTATTAGGTTGCATAGGAGTGGTTTTTACTTGAATAAATTGAGCTATAGCAGTAATAATCGCTAACAATATGCTTGGCTGAGACAAATCAACACTTAAAAACATTGGATTTATTATTTCCGGAACAGAAATAAAAGAATAAATAAATGGTCCTATTTTGCTTATTTCTATTCCAGCCTGAAAAACTCTAAACAAAGCCCATAAAATAGGAATTTGTAAAAAAAGAACAAGTATCCCAGCAAAAGGATTAAACTTGTGCTCTTGATAAAGTTTAAGTAATTCTCTTCCTTGTTGTTCTTTGTCTTTATGTTTTTTCTGCAACTCTTTAATTAAAGGTTGCATTTCTGTCATCTTTTTCTGTGATTCTAAAGATTTTTTATTTAAAGGATTGGTCGCTATTTTTATAATTAAAGTTAAAACAATTATTGCTAATCCAAAGTTTCCTAAAAGGTTATATAGAAGTACTAAAAAATTCAGCAAAGGCTGATAAAGACAAACATTAAAAATAGTACCTATTATTTCAAACATTGTTTATTTGTTTAAAAGTTTTTTCTATATCTTGCTTAATTTCTTCAAAAGTATTTTTTTTGATTTTGGGTAAAGCAATAACAATAGCATCAAACTTATTTTTTATTGGAATCGTTTTAATTAACTCTCTCATTCTTCTCTTTATTTTGTTTCTTTCTACCGCTAGAAGAGAGACTTTTTTAGAAACAATAAACCCAATTCTCATAAAGGGTTCTTCTGTTTTTAGGACTTTTAAGTACAAACTATTTCCTCTTATGGTTTCTCCCTTTTCAAAAACTCTTTCAAAGTCCTTTTTCTTTTTTAGCCTGTTTTCTTTAGGCAACATTAAACAGTGAGCTTTGCTCTTCCTTTATTCCTTCTCTTTTTTAAAACCTTTTTTCCACTTGGGGTTTCTGTTCTTTTCATGAAACCGTGTGTTCTTTTTCTTTTCTTCTTTTTTGGTTTATATGTTGTTGCTTGTTGCATATTAAGTATATATTAATTTAATAAATTAAATATATCAAAAAATAGCAGTTAGGTCAATGTTTATTTTTCTAAACAAATTATCAACCATTTGTCCACACATAATTAATTATCTCTTTATTTTACAAGGGATTTTGCTTTGTTTGCCTTTATTTAATATAATAAATCTAGTATAATTAAAGAAATATATGGAATTAGAAAACCTTTGGCAAACAGTGCTTGCCCAAATACAATTAAATATTTCTCCTGCTAATTTTGCCACCTGGTTTGCCAATACAAAAATACTTTCATTTGAAGATGATGTTATTACTGTTTCTGTTCCTAATTCTTTTTCTAAAGAATGGCTAGAGCAAAAATACAGTAAAGACATTTTAAAAATTCTTCATACCATTGATGAAAACATTAAAAGTGTTTCTTTTTCTGTTGATCCAGGAAAAACAAAAAAAGTAGTGGGCGGGAAAAAATCTATAGGAAGAGAAGATGTTTTAACCGAACAATTAGGATTTAAAGAATTAGAAGTTAATAAAGACACTAATTTAAACCCTCGTTATACTTTTGAAAGCTTTATTGTTGGTCCGTTTAACGAAATGTGTTATGCCGCTGCTGCTGCAGTCGTAGAAGAGCCAGGAAAAAACTATAACCCTCTTTTTATTTACGGTGGGGTAGGATTAGGAAAAACACATCTTATTCAAGCAATAGGAAATAAAATTAAAGAAGATAGTCCTAG
>JBFZBB010000011.1:0-5313 GCA_041308625.1 bacterium
GGAAGCGAAGAGGCCGGCAAACTTCTTCGCTTCCAGAAACTCAAGTTTGATGAGCATATCTAATTTTTTCTCTTGGAGCTTCGTCAGTGAATGTTATGCCAACAAGCTCCTCCATTCTAGATCCACATTTTGGGCATGTGTCAAGTTTATCTTTTGAAGTCTCAACGTTATCACATCTAGTGCAGCTATACAACTTTTTGCTCATTTAAACCTGTTTGTCTCCTTCTTTTATTTTTTTGTTCTTAAATTATAATTTATATTCTTAAATTATAAATTTGTTGTAAGCCTATTTTTAACTTTGAACCAACTGTAAATGGATGTTGTAGTTTTAAATTTGTAATTACTACTCCAATAATGAAACACTCGCAAACATCCGTAACAACAACCCAGAATCTTTCTCCCCCTTGATTAGCTTCAACATAATTTCCTACTTGAACCTGATCAATACTCTGGATGCATTTCGGGGATTCTTTGCAGGAATATTCCCTAGATAGATCCCATGCATTAGTGCAATCTTCACAATTATAGTCAAATTCTTTACAGGTCATAGGTTATTCCTCACTGAAGTAAAAAATCTTTCTCCTAATTTAACTGGATTTATTTTCTTGGTCCAACTCATACTCCATTTATTTAAAAATATTCTATTATGTTTTGCTAGAATAACATTAATCATAGAACCAAAATCAATAAGATTAGAATTACATTTTTCAATCAAATCTCCAATTAAAACTTTTCCAATAGGACCACAAGAAAAAATTATATTATTATATAAATCACAGTTTTTTAATAAAAATTTTTTAATATTAATATACTCATCTGATGCTTTTGTTTGCGGTACTTTATATGTCGAAATCTGTATTCCTTCGCTTTCAAATAATTTTTTAACTTGTTCAGAAAAACAAGTAATAATTAATATTTTAGATTTAAAAAAATATGGTAAAACTTTAAAGGTTCCTAAATAATCTCTTCTTAAAAAAGCTCCAGTTCCATAAATATCATTTTTACTAGTTTCTATTATATAACGTTGGGTATTAGCCCATTTATTTCTAATAGTTAATAACTTTTCATAATCATTAGTAACAAATGCTGTACAAATTAATTGCTTTTTTTTTACTATATTATTATTTAATAAATCTCCTATTTCTACTTCTTCTTCTCCTGCTCCTCTCTTCTTAGTCATTAAAAAATATTCA
Source organism: bacterium (assembly GCA_041308625.1). GTDB lineage: Bacteria > Patescibacteriota > Minisyncoccia > Minisyncoccales > Minisyncoccaceae > Microsyncoccus. Next base: position 1,194 of record JBFZBB010000011.1, read on the forward strand.
CCATCACCATAACGAGAAAAAACAATTCTTCTATCATTTTTTATTTCATTATTGAAATAATCTAATGTTTCATAAGCATTCATTATAATCATAATATTTCAACCAGAGTAGTAAACCCTTTTATATTTAAAGTAAGATCTTTTATATCATAACGATTATGAGGAATACCTTTTAAAATTTTATCTAGATTCTTATATACAAGAGGTTTATGTAGATCGTCTAAATGGACAAACGTTCCTAATTTTGAAAATTTTTTAAAAACATCATTAAAGTATAAATGACGTCTTGGCCCAGAATCTATATCTACAAAAATTAAATCAAATTTAATTTCCTTGTCTTTAAAATCATCCCATAAACAAAAATTTTCTATTTCAAGATCTCTTTTTTCACAATATTCTTTTGACTTTTCTAACCACTGGCTATTAGTATCTATAGACCATATTTTAGTATCTAAATTATTTTTCTTTTTATAGTATCTTAAACAGTAAGATGTAAAACCACTACCTAACTCTAAAATATTAAATGGTTTTAAACTATCATATAATCCAAGAAGATACAAACAACAAGGTAATGAAGCAGCCATAACTTTTGTAGAAATATTTTCAACATAATAATTATATTCATCAATAATTAAATCAGTAAAAAATTTCTTTTTAGATAAAAAGTTTTTATTAATAGAGTTAATCATCTATCCCCCTTAAAGAATCCATTTCATTTTTCTAATTATAAGACCTTCAGCATGACAATTTTCATCATCTGATATAAGAGTAGCCCAATACGCTTCCATTTTCTTTCTTCTATCTAATTTAAGAGCTCCGCAATCAATTTGAGTTTTATGACAATATATTAACTTCATTTTTCTATCATAATCAAAAATACTAAATAAATTTGGTGTAAATTCAATAGAAGATCCACAGTAATAAAAAATTGTAGTTATATTTCTTTTTCTTCCGACAGATTGAGAAATTTGAGAACATCTTCTATGTGCTTGATGGGTATCTTTTTCATATGGAGTATATATTATATCGCAATTCATTTTATCTAATGAAGAAATAATATCAGAATCTTCATCTTTTGATGTAAACAATATTAAATCTTCTTTTTTCAAACCCATTTCAAATATAGCAGATAATTGCTCTTCATATCTAATTTTTGGGTCTCCTGTTCTAAACTCATCAGAACTCAATATTATTATTTTAACTTTATCCCCTCTATCAATATGTTTTAATAATGTTCCGCCAACCCCAGTTTCAACATCATCAAAATGTGCTCCTGTTGCTAATATTAACCTATTTTCTCCACCAGAGTTCTTCTTCTCTAACGTCACGAAACCTCCTTGCTGGAGTTCCTGCATAAACACCTCCAAATTCAGTATCTTTATTTACAAATGAATTGGCTCCTATAATACAATTTTCGGCTACTGTTATACCGCCCATAATAATTGCATTATCTCCAAAATAACATCCTCTTTTTATTAATAATGGTTTAACTGTTTCTTTTGCTGAATGATCAAGAAAAATAGTTTTAACCCCAGCAGTAAAAAAACAATCATCTTCAATAATTACATTTCTTGCTATAACACTTTGATATCTCAACTTGACGTTATTGCCAATAATACAATTGCCGGATGTCAGAACATAACTATCAACATAACAATCATTTCCAATTCTTGTTCCAGGTTTTAATAAAACATGGTGTTGAATATCAGCATTATCCCCAACAATAACATCCTCACAAATAACATTAAAATTACCAATTTTTAAATTACTTCCCGATTTAAAAGTTGGATGAATCATACTAAAATACTGTTCGTAATAATCATATAAAACATCTTTAGTTTTCATTTTTCTTACCTCAGAGTTTCATCGTATGATTTTATATATTTAGCTGGTCTTCCAAAATAAACTCCGGGATCTTTTAAATCATTCATTACAAGAGAACCAGCACCAACGATTATATTATCATATATTTTTATATTACTTCTAGTTATAACTCCCTGCCAAATATAGCAGTTATTTCCAACTACTGTTCCGCCACCAAGTAAAACTCCAGGCGCAATAAATGTTCTTTTTCCTATAATACAATTATGCCCTATATTACACATAACACAAATCTTACTTCCTTCTCCAATTATTGTTGAAGTCATTCCAGCTCTATGAACAATTGAAAGGGCTTCGACATCTACATTATCTTCAATAACAACATTACCCATATGTTTTAAATTTAACTTACTTCCATCTGGACAAACACAATAAGTATTTCCATGAATTCCAATTATAGCTGTAGAATGAATATTAACATTTTTACCAATTATATTTTCTTTAGGATTTTTATTTTCATTAACTAAATTGTGAAGATATGTAAATATATATTCAATATTATCACCAATTTGTATAGGGTAAATTTTAATATTAGAAGGAAAATTAACAATTATTTTTTCTCCAACTGAATAAGGAACTATAACATGAAGATTTATTTTTATATCCCTTAAAAGTTCAAGATATTTAAGATTTCTAGCAAAAGTTAAACTACCTTCTTCTGGAGATAATATTGAAGAAGTCTTATCTAATTTTAATACTATATCTAACAAATTTTTATACTTCTCTTCAACTAATCCCATTTTTATTCCACCTTAAGAAAGTTTCATTTTTAGGTTTTGAAAAACCCATTCTTTCTTTCCATCTTTGCCCTTTTCTACCATCAATTAATCTAGTATCTCCGGGTTTAGCATATATTCCATAAGTCCATTTTTTTATCAAATTTCTCATATATTTTTGTGAAGATCTAAATTGTTTCTCTGGATTTACATCTTCTCGCATTAAATTAACTGCTTCTTTAATAAATTCTCTTTTTATTAATATAGGGTTTAACCCAAATTGTTTTTCCCAATTACTTGCTAAATAAAATCCTTCTGGTTTATAATTCCAAAAACATTCAAACATCTTAATTTTTTCTTTAGTAGGTATTGGATATTTACTCAATCTTAAAGACGATAAATCACTATACTTATTTAATATTTGTATCATATCATCAACATCTATATCTCTAAGAATATCAACATCATCTTCCCAATGAAATATATAAGGAGCTTCTGCTTGACTCCAAACCCACTTAACAGCTTTTGGAAAAGAAGGTTCAGAAGAAATATTCCAAACAACTTTAAACCATTTTTCAGCAAGTGGAATAATGGATTTTGGTTTAAAATCTTCACCAACTGGATCTATATTTATTATTAGTCTAAATCTACTAGTATCTTTTTTACAAACTTTTTCATATATATTTATCAATGTTCCTTTTAAAATTTTTGGTCTTATTACTCCAGTCATAGCAATATCAATTTTATCCATTAAATCCACTCCTCATACTTTTTACCTTCATCAGTTAAAACTAACTCTAATGGAGAATATAAACTAAAATTCATAAATGGTCTTAACCGATCATGTAAATAACGTTCTAGCCATAATTCAATAACATATCCAATATCAATTGTTCTTCCGCCTTCTTCTTTAATAATTCCTGAATATATCCTTCCTAATTCTCCTGCTGCAACTAACCAAAAATCGTATTTTCTGGAATCTTTTTTTATAATATTAACAACCCTTTTGAATGAATTATTATACTGGTTTTGATTATGCCCAACTATCTTAATTAAATCAACATCATAACCTTGATGTTTTAATAAAGTTTTTATTTCTTTTTTTACAGCAATAACACAAACCTTTCTCCCCTTCATAACATCAAGAAGATTTCTTTTCCCAAATCTTCTTAAAATCATTAAATAATTTGATTCTGGATTACAATAATTTTCATTAAAAAATTCAGCTCGGTCATATATTTCTTTCCACATTTCCAATCTTTGTCTAGTATGTTCATTAATTGGTTTATCAAATCTTTTAACGCGAGGCCAAAATTTTCCATTTAGATAAACTTCTGGAGTATCAATAAAATCGGCTCGTCTTGCATAATAAGCCCATAACTCCATAATTTCAACTAGTTGATCTTTTGGTAATCCTTCTTTGGATACAATTGCTCCTAACTGACTTGTATCATTATATATTATTCCATGTAAAAACTTAATTCCCCCATCACCAAATCTTATATGCGAAAATGGTAATTTATA
>JBFZBB010000012.1:0-3593 GCA_041308625.1 bacterium
AAATAGATCTTAAAGGCGCAAAACTACTAGAGAATGAAGAATGGTTCGATAAGTTTAGAGGTTAAGATATGTTAATCCCATCAATAAATATAAAAAGAGTTTGGGAGTTAATGGAATTAGAAAAAATAAGACCAATAACTCAAGAAGAATTGGATTCCTCTATTACCCAAAAAGAAGTTCCTGACGAAGACGTACAAGCTTTTGCTGAAAGGATATCAAATGATCAAGGAAGGGTCATGGTGGCTGACGAGTGAATCAGATTCAAAATGGAATGCTAGCGGTCGATGCCTTGTTGGTGGATTTGAAGTCCCAAAAGAAGCTCAAGACCATATTGATAAACTAAAAAAGAAACTAAAATGTGAACCGCCAGATGATTTAGAATTTGGCTACATGAAGGACTAAAAATGTTTGGAATAAACTTCTACAAAGTAAAACAAGATTTGACAGTTTGGATTAAAAGAGCAACAAATAAAAGTTGGATTGCAAAAATTATTGTATTGCTTATTCTATGGCCGATTGCTTTAGTTCCTGTTTGGATTTATCTTCTTATAAGATATTTAATTTCACCATTTGGATTTTGGCAGGAACTTGCAACCTTTTTAGTTTGTGCCATATTCATTGGTTGGATTCAAGTAATTGCTTTAGTTTTAGCAATTGGAATGAGTTTAGTTTTAATATTTGATGATACTATTTAAGATAATGGCTGCTTAACTCAGCGGGAGAGTGTCTGCCTTACAAGCAGAAAGTCGCAAGTTCAATCCTTGCAGCGGCCACCATCTTTTCTTTAAAGGAGGGACCAAGCCATGGGGGTGCGAATCTAAAAAAATATGGTGTTTTCCGTGGGGAAGAAAATGGAAAACGCTATTTTGTAATCAAAAAGAGATTAGCTGATAAATGGATTGACATTAAAAAAGATGGCAAAGTTATTAAAATTCCAAGTCTTAAAACAGCAATTATTGCATTAAAAGAAATGAATAAATAATGGGGTGTGTTCCGGTCTGCGGGCTGTAAACTCGTTGGCGTTAAATATGATCGGTGGTTGCCGAAGTGGTTCGATTCCATCACACCCCACCAACCTTTTTTCAAAAAAATTAGAACATATAATACATCATTTGTTTTTCAGGAGGATTTAAAAGTATGCTAAGATTTAGGCGCAAACATGACATTGGCCATAATCTTTGCGAAGAAACCGAGTGCGCCATCCCCGTTGAGGAAGATAATAGTCCTATCGACCCAATAGAAGATGGCGAGATCGACTGCGCAGGGAAACAAACCTGTTCATCAGCCGAAGAAAATTGGGCAGATGAATAGGTAGCACGGCCTCCTTAGATTCAGAGTAGAGGTCCACCTTAGTTTGTTTTAGTTTACATTCAAAATCGTGAAACAAAAAACAAACTTTAAGAGAGGACCTTGAAAATGACTAAAAAAGAACTAAGACAAAAAATCAAACAAGAGCAAAAGTTTTTAGCTGAGAATATCAAAAGAGGAAAATTTCTCAGGAAACCAAGAAATTGGTCTTCAATGACTCCTGAGGAAGACAGAAAATACATCTACACTTATAGTGATTATGGCAGCAATCATGCTGCATTTAAAAACTATTTAGTGGATGAACTTAGCGAAACATACAGACATACTCATATTATGTATTGTAGTTTCTTTAATAATACTCCTTATGATAAAATTGAAAACCCAAGAAATGATCATAAACCAAATACTTCAAGATTAAATAATTTAAGAAAGTCTTGGGAATCTCAGTTAGATGAAGAAGCTCTTTGTTGTAGTGCGTAAGGATTTGACTCCTTCTCAGCAGGCTGTGCAAGCAGGTCATGCGTTAGCATCGTACTTGCTTCACAGCCTGAATTTACGTTGGAAAAACGAAACTTTGGTCTACTTGGGTGTCAAAGACGGCTTCCAACTTGAGAGGATAAAGTATAAATTAAACAAATCAGGTATTGAATATTATGAGTTCAATGAACCTGATTTAAACAATGAGACTACTGCTATTGCTAGTGATCAGGAATGTGAACTTTTTGAAAAACTAAACTTACTTTAAGGATCTGAAATGCAAAAGTTAGTTAGAGACGCAGTTGATGCAGTTATTAATAATAAAAAAAGATCTAGTACTTTGGCCGCTTATTTAAAAAAGAATGGATGGGATATATCTATAAATAAAAAAAGAACTATCGAAGAATTAAAAAATATGATTAACGAACAAGTTAAAAGAGATCCACATGATGCATTAGTTGATCTGCTTTTATTTCAGACTGTAGAAGCAATTAAATTATCTCCAAAACAAAAAGATTCTTTAAAAAAGATCTTGACTTTAATTGAAAATGCTAAAACTAAAAAGTGCTCTCATAAAAGATTAGTTATAGGATATTTTCTTCACGGTGGTGGATTTTGCCCAGTATATCCGCAACCTGAACTCATTTGTTTGGATTGTAAACTTAATGTTACTATCTCAGGAAAAGATGTTGGTGTTGAGATATCAAAAAAGAATTATGATAAACTTGAACAGTTTGGTTTTCAGCTAATGAAAGATAGAAAGAAAATGCATTTTGCAGATGTTATTACTAGAGACCCAATAAAGGCATATGAAGAAAGTCAAAAATGGGAAGGCCCACTTCCTTTAAAGATTATTGACTTCGAAAAACTAGAGTTATCATCAGGTAGATAACGTGATTGTGCCAGTAGCTTAGCAAGGCCTAAAGCAGCGGTCTCTAAAACTGCGAGCGTGGGTTCAAATCCCACCTGGCACACCATAAGGAGTATGAATGAAAGACCCTTGTGATGACTGTTTAGTCAAAGTTTGTTGTGGTGAAATTTGTGATGAAAAAAAGAATTATAATGCTCTTTGCCAAGATGCATTGAAATATTATAAAATGAATCATAGGCCTAAGATTCATTTAGGCCCCATGACGCAATACACACAGCATTATCGAAATGCTAGAGAACGCGATATTAAAACATTTAAAAATTCTAATGATATTGTACGCAGAAAATTAGATAGAGGGAGGTAAGAGGACGAGAACTATAGTCTTCTGAATATTAGTTCCTCATATTATTAATGAGATTAAAAACATGTTTAAATAAAATATTTATTCCAAAAGATAGTAGTTGTGGGTTAAAACATTCTGGAGTTGGTAATTGCAAAACTTGTAACATTGAACATGACGAAAAATGCAAATGTATAAATTACTTCGAAGTCATAGTAGACGAAATTGAACCAGGTGAAAATGCTTGAAAAAAATCCGTACAAAAAAGGTGATATTGTATTTATAAAAAGCACAGAAGCAACAAAAGGGAAAATGTGTGTTGTTTCAGAAATGCATAAATTAATTGGAAATATCGGAGAGATTGAAAAAGTTGATAATTTATTTGTTAAAGTAAAAGGATGGTGGTTTTACTATGAAGATTTTGATTATGTATTTGAAGGAAAAATAGAAGAGCCGCCCCCTAAACAAATTGTAACATTCAATCCGGATAATTTGACAATTTAATGATCCCATCGACTAATCGGTTAAGTCAACAGCCTTTCAAGTTGTAGAGTGCGGGTTCGATCCCCGCTGGGATCACCATTTTCGGGTCAGTAG
>JBFZBB010000013.1:0-37070 GCA_041308625.1 bacterium
TATCTGTTGTTACGCTTGGAGCAGTATATACTGGATCAAGCATTGAGTATGATGACATTGTTCCATTTGTACATGACCAGTCGTATGTCATTGTATCTCCGTCAGGGTCACTAGCTGTTGCGTAAATCTTTATTGAAGAGCCTTCATTGATTTGTTTATCAGATCCAGCGCTAACAATTGGATTGTGATTTGTTTGTGTTTTTTGAGCAGAACAATATGCAGTTGTTCCTCCATTTTGTCCTAAACATGTCCAGTTCCAAGAACCATTACTTGTAACAGAAGTTGGTGTTCCAACTAAACATAGGTTAGAGGTTGGAACAGTTGTGAATGGTTGACCATTAGATGAACCACATTGGCCGTTGATTGGATTTAATATATTTTTAACTATAATATTAATTGCGTCAGAAGCAGCTGCTCCTTTTCCATCATTAACGGTTAATGTACACCTATATGCCATATCTGAATTTACACTTGGGGCCACATACACTGGATTAAGAATTGAATAATTTGACAACGTTCCTCCTGTGCATGACCATTTATAAGTCATTGTATCTCCATCGGGGTCTGTTGCTATTGCGTTAATATTAAAAGATGATCCCTCGTTAATTTGTATATCTAATCCAACATTAACATAGGGTGGTTGATTAACTTGTGTTTTTTGAGCAGAACAATATGCAGTTGTTCCTCCATTTTGTCCTAAGCATGTCCAATTCCAAGGACCTGAACCAGCAACAGAAGTTGGTGTTCCAACTAAACATAGATTAGATGTTGGAGCAGTTGTGAATGATTGACCATTAGATGAACCACATTGGCTATTAACTGGATCTAATACATTTCTAACTGCAAAATGAATAAAGGCAGAAGTTGTTGCACCTTTTTCATCTTTAACGGTTAAAGTACATTTATGACTCATATCTGCATTTACGCTTGGTGCAGTATACACTGGATCAAGATTTGTATAAGAAGATAATGTTCCCCCTGTACATGTCCATAGGTAGGTCATTGTATCTCCATCAGGATCACTAGCTGTTGCATTAATATTAAAAATTTCTTTTTCATTAATTTGTATGTTTGTTGTAACATTAACATAAGGAGCTTGATTAACTTGTGTTTTGTTGGCTGAACAATGAGCAGTGCTTTCTCCATAATCTCCCAAGCAACCCCAAGTCCAAGGACCAGTACCAGAAACAATAGTTGGTGTTCCTTTTAAACATAAATTCTCTGTTGGAGCACTTGAAAACGTTCCACCATCAGCTGAACCACATTGGCCATCTTTAAAAAATCCATTTTTAACAAGTTCAATTCTACTCATTAAGCAAATAGGACATCCTCCATGAGTACCCAAAGAAGAATCTGTAGCACAATTAATAGCAGTATAACCAACTGGAACAACATAAGCAGTAGAAGAGTATTTATTAGGACAAGTAGCTTCTGCCCAAAAAAGAACTCTTGTAGGAACAAAATAGGTTCCTTCGTAAGAAAGTATTTCTGTTGCACCAAAAAGTCCCTTTAAATAATCACTTTGAGTTTGACCAATAGTAGTAACAGCAAGAGCACTCCCCGCGTTGAAAGTTATCAATAACGTCAATATAGAAAACAATAATACTTTTTTATTCATAAAACCCCCTTTTATGATTATGTATTTTAAGCGAGTGAATAATAACAAAGAATGGGGATTTTGTCAATAACTATTTTATCACAGCCTGATTGCCAAATCTTAGATCAATATAGTCAAAATTACTTAAATTATTTAAATATTTTGTTTGTTTTAAAACTGTATCTATTTTTTCTAGCTGCCAATCAAAATCATCGTTTAAATTAAAAATAATATTGCAACCATTAATATTATTAACTATAAATTTTTCAGAATAAAGAGAACATTCTCCTATTTTTAAATTATATTCTCCTAATTTCTTGCTTAATAAAAATGTTGAATTAATTACTTCTTGTTTTTTATATTCTTCACCATCCATTTCCTGAATTATAATAAAATCATTTCCTTTATCACAATTGCGAATAAAACTAGCTTTTTTATCTAAAAGAGAACATTTTTCTTGATCACACCAAATTATCGCTGGTTCTTTTTCTTTTATTTCTAAATAAATCATTCCTTGAGAAAAATCTTTCTTAATTGAAACATTTTCTATTTCTGGAAATCTTTCCATAAGTTCATTTATTTTCCCTTTAAAAGATAAAAATATATTATCTATTACAACATCTTTTCCTAAAACATTAAAAGAAGAAATAAATAAACTCTCTGCTGCTTCCTTAATTTCATCTTGAGATAAGGTTTGTGTTCCCGTGATTTCCATTCCTTTTATTTCAAAATTGGGTGAAAGCTTATACAACGCAGAAAAAATAATAACTAAAAAGAATAATAATCCACAGAAGCTAAAAAATACTTTCTTTAAAAGAGTGTTCTTTTTTCTTCTTGTATATTTTCTTTTTCTTTTCTTCATAAATTACGTTTTTTCTTTCTTAATTGTTCAAAAACATATACCAACCAATACCTCAAACCCAGTGGATAATCTTTAGTCCTTATATAATCTTTCTCGTAGCCACCAAAACCCTTTTTAAACAATGATAATCCTTTCCATGGATGATTCTCGTTTTCTTTAGTATCAGGAACAATTCCCCAAAAATTATACTTTTCACACCCCCTTTTCTTTGCTTCTTTAATTACCTCCCATTGTAATAAATATGATACAGGAATTTTTGAAGATAAAGAAGCCCCTTGATGATAAAAAGCTTGATTAGAATGAAAAACAATAATCGCTGACGATAAAACCTCGCCTTTATACTTGCCAGAAAATATTAAAACTTGATCATCGCTTGAAAAAGCTTTCAACTCATTAGTTAGATAATTTTCAGAAAAAGGAACAAACGAATGTCGTTTAGCTGTTTCTTCATAAATCATTTCGAAATTTTTTAAATCTTCCTCGTTTATTGATTTTGTAATTTCAATCTCTTTATCTTTTTCAGCTTGACGAATAAGATAACGAGTTGTCTTTCTCATATTTTTTAATAACTCTTCTTCGCTAACAGTTAAATCAAGTTCCCATGTAATTTCTGGATGCATATGCATTGGTGCATCAATAAAACCTAATTCTTCAAACAAATTATTATTTTCTTCATTCTTCAACATTAAAGATCCTATTCTTAAAAATACAACATTTTCTTTTTTGCCCAATTCTTTCAGACAAATTAGCACTTTTTCCATTATTTCTTTACTAGGGCTATTCAAAAAAACAGGACCATGAGAAATAAAAAGAAAGTTACCTCTTCTGGCTTTAATTTTAATTACTTGAAAAACAGCAATTAAATCACCACTAAAAACACCGAAGCGCCATATCTTATCTCCCATTAAACTATTAAACTCTCCCCAATTCCAAGAATGGCAAAATGTTTTTTCTTCACACAATAAAAGAAAATCTTCCCATTCTTTTTTATTTTTTATTTCTTTAATTTCCATTATTCGTTAAAAAACTTTTTAACATATTCGTCTCTTCCTTGGAGAAGTTTTGATATATAGTCTTTTGCTTTTAATTGCTCTCCTATTCTATTTTCTAGCTCTAGTGCACAATAATCAGAAAAATAGCTATATGGATATTTTTTAAGATAATCAAACTCAGATGAATCTTCAAAAACATGACTATCATATCTTAATTTGTCATCATCTCCTTCAATTTTAAATTTCTTTTTAATAGCACTTATATGATTACACCTTATTGGTAATTTGCTCATTAATTCAGAATTCTTATAATATTTATTTAAATCTGTTATTCTGTCATTTTCTAAATGAGCAAAATCAACGCAAATTCCTCCGAACTTTTTAATTTCACTCTCATCTAAATAATAAGAATGTGTATTTTCAATAGCAATAATACTAGAATATTTATTCCATTCTTTAGGAATTGGATAGGATTTTTCAGAATGAACATTAAATATTTGTGTATTATACTTTTTAATAAAAAACTCTATCTCATCCAAACCCATGTCAGATCTTAAATGAACAAAAGGAATACTTTTAATCTTTGAATGCTTTAAAAAATCATAAAGCTCTTCTCTTTGCTCTCTATTAAGAACCGTAGGGAAAACAGCTATCTCGGTTATACCTAATTCATCAGCTTCTCTAATCTTTTCTTTCCATTTAAAATTAGTTGTTGTTATGGTTGGAAATATATTCATACTAAAAACCTATTCCTGTTATTTCTTGTGCTTTTTTAGCCATAATCATTTTTGCATCATGACTAACATCATTAATACATTTTCTTAAAACTTCTTCTTGTTTTTCTTTACTTAACTCTGGATTCAAACTAATACTAATAATTTCTGTTTTACCATTAATTACAACTTTAGTTCCATCTATTTCTTTTTCTAATCTTTCTCTGCTTAAACTATCTTCAAAGTCCTTTAATCTTTTTAATTGTTTTAATTTATCAAACATATATTTATTATTTAAATTAATTATTTATTACTAATTCTTGCAACCTTTGACCATATTCTTTATTATTTAATTCTCCTTTAACTATTAAATTATTTAAACCTGAATAATAGTTTTGTTGAATTTCTGAAGTTGGAATTGGTTGATTGTATAATCTTACATCATCTATCTGACCATTAAAATATTGCCAATAAGAACCGTTATTCATATAACACCCTATAGTTATGTTAGTATCAGAATTATAAAAAGTGCTTGAGGTTAAAGTGCCCGTTGATGTATAAGAAACTGACTGACCATCAACATACATTAAAAATACTCCATTGCTCCAAGTAAAACCGATTAAGTGCCAATTATTATCAAGATATGCATTACTGGAAATATATGTTTTTATATGTCCGCTATTCTCTGTCCCATTATCTGAAAACATAATTTGTATTTTATTGTACGGGGAACCAGAATTTCCCATCCACCAAGATCTTTTATTGAGAGTGTATTCATATTGAGAAAAATACGATTTATATCCTGCTTGCGCTCCTCCTTTTATCCACACAAAAGCACTCATTTGTGATCCAAAATTAAAATAATCATCATTATCAGCAATCCATGCATATTGATTGCTTCCATTGAAAGTATAGCAAGAACCCTGAGGGCAATTTAGAGTTAGCGTTGGAGTGTTAACTAATGTTGCTGTTCTTCCATTCCAAGAATCATTACCACTACTATCATCTAGTTTCCATTCTGATACTCTGGATAATAATAATGAATTGTCCATTGAATTAAGGAATGCTTGAGATTTAGCAATATTTGCCTTATCAGTAATTGAACTCATTCCAACTAAAATAAAAGAGGAAAGAATTCCAATTACAACAATCACAACCAATATTTCGATCAAGGTAAAACTTTTGTTCATTTAATGATTATACTATTTTTTAATTATTGATGCAATTCTCTTAACATCTTCTATGGATAGCTTTACATGTGTTGGCAAAGAAAGTATTTGTTTTGATATTTTTTCTCCTAATAAACATTCTCCTTCTTTATAACCCATTTTCTTTTGATTGGTTAAAGGTGGAACAATAATTGTTTCTCTCCAACCATCGTTCAGAAAGATATTGTCTTTTCTTAAATCACTTAAAACCTTATCTGGATTATTAATTAAAATTGGAAACTTTAAAAAAACTGGCTCTTTACTTCCATAAAAATCACTAAAAACTGTTTTAATTGAACTATCTTTAAATTCTTTAAAATAGATTTTAGCAATTTCTTTTCTTCTCTTATTAAATCTCTCTAGTTTCTTTAATTGATTTAAGGCTAATACAGCTAAAGCATTGGGCATTCTTTTACCAAAATAGTTGGGCAATATTCCTTGATTTTCTTTTTTAACTACTGACCTTAAAGAAAAAACGTTTAATTCAAACATTATAGAATAAAACATTCTTCCTATTCTAAATTTAAATAAAGGTAAAAATATATATTCCATTAAAACCGGGTAAAATAATTGATTAATGGTCCATAAATTAGAAGGAAAATTACAATCTTTAATTTTTAATTCTTTATTATTCACCACTACCATTCCTCCAAAAACAGAAGAAATTATCTTATCTCTTCCAAAACTAAAAAAACCAATATCTCCAAAAGAACCAACATATTGATTGTCATACTTGGCTCCCAAAGAATGAGCACAATCCTCAATTAAATAAATATTATTATCTTTACAAATATCTTTAATCTCCTTGATTTCTGCTGGCCAACCAAAAGTGTGTTGAACAATCACTGCTTTTGTTTTAGAAGAAATAGCAGCCTGTATTTTCTTTTCATTAATGTTTAAATCATCTTTTAGATCAACAAAAACTGGCTTTGCTCCCATTTTTATTATTGGATTAATAACAGCATTACAAGTAAAGGCTTGCACAATAATCTCATCTCCTTTTTTAATATTTATTGATTCTAAAATTGCTAACAAACAACTCCTTCCGCTATTAAAAGAAAGGCACTGACTAAACCCAAACTTTTCTTGAAATGTTAATTCTAACTCTTTAATTTCTGGTCCTTTTTTCCATTTCCAAAAAGAAAAAATCAATTTTAAACTTAAAGAAACGTCGTCTTTCTCAAAATTAGGAAATAAAGCGCTAAAAATTATCTTACTCATTTCTTTAATAAATTAATTATTTTCTCATTAACTCTTCCCTCTAATAAAACAACACCGTCATAAGAAGAATTGGCTCTTATTATATCGTATACTTCTTTGGGATTATTAATAAAAACTGCTTTCTTTGTTTCCTTGCTTATATCTTTAAAATAATCTTTGGTTGTGATTATTGCTAGGTCACAAACTTCATTTATTTTCTTTCCAATTTCTTGATGAACAGATTTTGCTTCTTTTCCCAATTCAATCAAACAAGGCATAACAACTATTTTCTTACCTTGCCATAATTTTAAATGTTCTAAGTGAGCCATAACTGATGCTGGATTGGAAGAATAATGAAAATCAATAAAATCAACTTTGTGTTTTGAAAATATATTATTATTTTTTATCTTTTTAAGTCCAGAGGTTATTTCCTCTAAATCCATTCCTAGCTTTTTAGCAACAGAAATGGCACATAATAAGTTAACAATGTTTTGTGATCCAATCACATTAACTTCAACTTTAATTGACTTTCCATTTTTAAAACATGCCTTGAATAAAACTTTATCTTTTTCAATCTTGATATCCTCTGGCCAGGCATCTTCTTTACTAAAACCATATTTAATATTAGCAATATCTCTTTTAAAGCCTTCTCTTACTAATTCTGAGTCCCAATTTAAAACTGCTAAACCTTCTTCGGGTAAATAATCAATTAACTCGAACTTAGCTTTGATAATGTTTTCTTGAGAGCCAAAAGTAGCTAAATGCTGACTATTAATTCCAGTAATAATACCTATCTTGGGTTGAGCAATTGAACATAACAACTTTATTCCTCCCCTATTATAAGCTCCCATTTCACAAAGAAATATTTCATGTTCCTCGTTTACCTCTCTTAAAATTGCTTCTGACACTCCCATTTCTGAATTTTTATTGTCTATTGTTGAGACAACTTTAAATGATTCTGATAAGATTGTTTTTAAAAATTCTTTAACTGAACTTTTTCCAAAACTTCCTGTTATTCCAATAGTTGAAAGATTTTCTAGTTTTTTTCTCTTCTCTTTTGCTTTCTTAATTGTTCTATTTCTTAAAAAAACTGTAATTGGTTGAAACAAAAGAACAACTAAAGAAACATACAAAGGAATTAATAAATCAATTATTAATAATAGGATTAAGAAAACCTGACTGAAAATAGCTATTTCTTCTAAAGAAAAAACAATAAACACGAAAAACAATCCTGCAATCAAAGGAAGAAAGCTAAAAAACAACAAAAACAATATCTTATTAGTAAATTCTGGTTTTTTAAATCTTTTTAAAATAAAACCAACAAAACCATATAAACAATATAAAAGATAAATTAAAGCAAAAATAATTGTTGCACCTGTAAGCCTAGCAAGCAAAGCAAAAACAAGAAGAATAATCCAATTATTAATTATTTTTTTACCTGCATCTGTTTTAAAATGAGATAAAAACCTTCCAATATGATAATTTTTTAATTGCCATAAATAAAGCCAAAAAAGAATGTCTTTGACAATCTTTAAAAACCATAAAAGAAGTGGCACTAAAATTAAAAAATAAATCATGATTCAAAAAATTTTAATAATACATTACACAATTCTTGATTATTGGTTCTGTGTGGATTATGTCCCGCACCAACAATTACTTTTAATTGAGAATTTTCTATTAAATTATTTAGAACAAAAGCGTCTTCTAGTGGTGTTGCTTTATCGTATTCTCCCCAGACAATTAAACATTCTTTTTTTAGTTTAGAAGCAATATCACTCATGTCTTCATCTATTACTTTTTTAAACACTTCTTTCATAATAGGATTAGCACGATAATAATCATAGGTACCAGCAAACCAATAAGCTGCTTTTTCAAAAAAAGGATAAAAAGGGGTCTTAGAAACAATCTTTGATCCATATTTAGATAAAGACTTTGTTATTTTCTGTCTCAAATTAAGCCTTTCTTTTCTAATTACTGCTGCATCGCATAAAACTAATTTTTTAACCAAATCTGCATGCTTTGATGTGAACTTTAATGCTAGAGCTCCTCCAAAAGAATGTCCCAATAAATAAAAATTATTAATTTCTATTTTTTTAACAAAAGATTCTAAAAACTTAACATAATTATTAGAATTCCAAACACTATCGGGCGCTGGAGTTTCTCCAAAACCAGGCAAGTCCATGGCAATAACTTCAAATCCTTTTTTAGATAAACAATATGAAATATCTCTCCATGAATACGATGTCGCTCCCCAACCATGAAATATTAAAACTTTTTTGTTGCTTTTTCCAACAACCCTATACCTTGTATTAATACCAGAAACTTCTATTGTCTTTTCTTCTAATTCTGTCATCTTTTAATTTCTTTAAATCCTAAATATTTATGTAATACTTTAGGAATTTTTATGCTTCCGTCTTTTTGTTGATTGTTTTCTAATAAAGGAATTAATATTCTTGGCGTAGCAATCCCAGTATTATTTAAAGAATAAGCTAGCTTAGTTTCTCCTTGTTTTGTTTTGTATTTAATATTTAATCTTCTTGTTTGAAAATCAAAAAAATATGAAGATGAATGGGTTTCACGATAACGATTTTGAGAAGGAACCCATGCTTCAATATCATACTTTTTAACTTGTCCCAATCCTAAGTCTCCAGTACAATTTAAAACAACGTGATAAGGAATTTCTAATCCTTGTAATATTTCTTCTGCGTTTTTAGTTATTTCTTCATGTAAACGCACTGACTCTTCTTTACTATTTTCACATAAAACAACTTGCTCTATTTTCATAAATTCGTGCACCCTTAATATTCCTTGAGTATCCTTTCCATAGCTTCCAATTTCTGTTCTAAAACAAGGAGAAAATCCCATATATTTTAATGGTAGATCTTCTTCTTTTAAAATATCTCCAGCGTGATAACTCATAAGAGGAACCTCTGAAGTTCCCGCTAAATACATTCCATCTCCCAAAGAATAAACCTCGTCTTCTTGTTGAGGCAAGTAGCCTGTTCCTGTTAAAGCAGATTCTTTAATTAATGAAGGAGCTATCATTGGAACAAAGCCTTTTTTTCTTAAAATATCCATTGCATATTGCCATATTGCCAAACAAATTAAAGCAGCTTCTTTTTTAAGAAAATATCCTCTAAAACCAGCTACTTCTGAACCTTTTTCAAAATCAATCAAATCTAAATCTTTTGCTATTTGAATGTGATCTTTAACTAAAAAATTAAAACTAGGAATCTTTCCCCATTTTCTTATCTCAACATTATCTAAATCAGAATCTCCGACTGGAACTGTTTCATCTGGAATATTGGGAACTAAAAGCATTAATCTTTTGTATTCCTCGTCAAGCTTTTTAAAAACTTGATTTTGATTATCTGAATTAATGTCTAATTCTCTCATTTGAAAAATAATAGTTTTTCTAGCTTCTTCGTTTTCTGCTAATTGTATTCTTTTATTAGCTTGATTCTTGATGGTGTTCAATTCTTCAATAGATTTCATTAATTCTTTTCTCTTTCTATCCACTTCTAAAAAATAATCAACATCAAAATTGATCTTCTTTTTCTTGCAAGCTTCCTTTATGAGTCCAGGATAATCTCTAATAAACTTAATGTCTAACATAATTTAAAATATTAGTATTATAAACATATAATACCAATTTAATAAAAAAAATACAAATAGAGAAAATTATTCTTTTGTTTTCATTAAAGGAAACAAAATAACCTCTCTTAGAGAGCTAGAATTAGTAATCATTAAAATAAATCTATCAATTCCCAAACCAAAACCAGCAGCTGGAGGCATACCGTATTCTAAAGCTTCGACAAACTCATCGTCAGACCTCTGAGCCTCTTCAAATCCTCCTTTAAACATTTTTTCTTGCTCTTTAAATCTTTTTGCTTGCTCAACTGGATCATTTAACTCAGAAAAAGCATTAATTATCTCTGCACCAGCTACAACAACCTGAAAACTAGCTAATTTGTTTTCATCTAAATTCTTTGCTAAGGGTTGAAAACCATAAGGATGATGTATAACAAAAGTTGGTTGAATTATTTTTGGTCGACAGTATTTTTTATACATTTCATCCGCAATATTTGCCTTATCAGCTCCTTCTGGAATGTCTATTCCTAATTCTTTGGCTTTTTTCAATAAAGCATCTTCATTTATTTCTTCATATTTAATACCTGTATACTTTTCTAATAATGAAAAAAATTCTATTCTTTCCCAGTTACCAGAAAAATCAATCTCATTTTCTCCATATTTTATGATTGTACTTCCTAAAACATTCTTTAAAATCTGCTGAATCATTTTTTCTGTTAATTTCATCAGTTCCTTATAATCAGCATATGCCCAATAAAATTCAAGCATAGTAAAATCAGGATTATGGAACTTGTCTACTCCTTCATTTCTAAAACATTTTCCTATCTCGTATACTTTTTCAAAACCTCCCACTATTAATCTTTTTAAATATAGTTCTGGAGAAATTCTTAAAAATACATCTAAATCAAAAGCATTAATGTGTGTTTTAAATGGCTTTGCTCTTGCTCCTCCATAAATTGTTTGCAATATTGGTGTTTCTACTTCAAGAAAACCATTACTATCGAGAAAGTTTCTAATTTCTTTTACTGTTTTTGATCTAATTTCAAACTTTTGTTTTGTTTCAGAGGAAAAAATTAAATCAAGATATCTTTTCCTGTATCTTTCTTCAACATCTTTAAGACCGTGCCATTTTTCAGGTAAAGGTCTTAAGCTTTTAGAAATCATTTTAAAGTCTTTTCCTTCAAGAGTTTTTTCATCTCTTTTTGTTTTAAAAACTATTCCTCTCACTTCAATAAAATCCCCTATATCAAAATTATCTAAAAAGAATTGATAGTTATTTTCCCCTAACCTATCTTTAGCAAACATGGCTTGCATTTTTCCTGTACCGTCTTCAAAATCAAAAAAAGTCAATGCGCCATGAGTTCTCATTGTTTTAATTCTTCCAACTAAAATAACTTCTTCTTCCTTTTTTAAAATATCATCAAAGTTATTTAAAACAGTCTCTATTTCGTGAGTTCTTTTAATGCTTATTGGATAAGGGTAAAGACCCAATTTTTGTAATTTTTCTCTTTTCTCTATCCTATTTTGTCTAATTTCTTCTGAAGTTGACATATTAAGCAATTTTCAAAACTTTGTATTTAGTGGTTCCTTTTGCTGTATTAATTTCTACTTGTGCTCCTTGAGGTTTATTCAAAAGAGCATGACCTAATGGTGATTTAAAAGATAATCTTTTTTCTAAAGGGTTAGCTTCTTCCTCTCCTACAATTTCATATGTCTCTTCTGTTTTTCCATCAGTCAATGTAACAAGTGAACCAACCTGAACCCAACCATTATTATCTTGTTTTTTAATTATCTTAGCACTACTAATTAATTTTTCCAACTCGGCAATTTTTCCTTCAATGAATGCTTGATTTTCTTTTGCTTCATCATAAGCAGCATTCTCTGATAAATCGCCAAAAGAAATTGCCTCTTTTAATTCATTGGCAATTTTAATTCTTTCTTCTTTTTTAAGTCTTTCTAATTCTTTTTTTAGTTTTTCCAAACCTTCTTTGGTTATATATTTCTCTTCCATATTAGTATTTTATTATTATCCAATAATATATCATATATTCAAAACAAATCAATAGTAAAAAAAGAAGTACCCGCGGGTACTATAAACAAGAAAGTGTTTTAGCTGCTTTTCTTCTATATTCTGGATTAGGACAGTCTCTACTTACAAACATTCTTAAGCACATTCTGTACATTCTTTTCTTTCCAGAAACAAGATCTTTATTTTCTGCAAGATCATCCAACTCATCTGGACTAACAAATATTGATTCTCCCTTCTTGGGAACCTGACTTGTTGGCCCAAAAATAATAGCAAAAGCAATATCGTTTCCATTAATAGCTGGATACATTGCTGGCATTCTTTGAATACCATTAAAAGCAGTAAGGCCGGTCTTGGCTATTACTCTTTCGTCAAGAATATATCTTATCATTCTTTCATCTGAAAAAATATGATCTGTTCTTATGGCTCCTCCTGGAAGCTCATATTTTCCAAAGTACGGTTCTTGATCTCTTTTGATTAAAAGAATATTTCCTAAGGAATCAAACATTCCAATAAAAAGACCAATAGTGAATAATGCTTTTTCTGTCATTACTTGCACCAATATATTAATAAAACATAAAATCTATTTTGTCAATAATTCACTGTAAACCCACTTTTTAGTAAGCGCTTTTCCAGGACAAGTCTTTTCCTTATTATATTCCCTATGAAAATAAATATCTTTCTTTTTAAGATTATACTTTTCTAAAAGAATTAAAATTAACTCTTTTGTTTGTTTCCAAATTTTACCCTTGGGTAATTCTTTATCATAATTCCCTACTATTTCAATTCCAATACTTGCTCCATTTCCTTTGTTAGCATGTTGTCCTTCGACATTAATATCTGTAAATAACCATACACCCTCTGGCGCAATAAAAAAATGTGGCCCAGAAGTCCATCCTTTTTTCTCGTATGCTTTTTTATACAAAACACAAGAATCTTTTCCTGTTTTCCAGTTCTTTAATGTATCTGAAGTATGGTGAAGTATTATTTTATCTACTTTTCTCGTAGTCTCTTTTTTATCAATATATTCTTTTAGTTCCTTTAAAGATAAACACTTATTAATAATTTTCATATATTAATTTGGTGCAATTTCTTCTTCGATATTCACCTTTTCTTTATTACCATTAAAATAATAATCTAAAACTTGTCTTACTATAACATTAATAAAAAGCTTTTCATAAGCAACATTTTCAATTATAGCTGAAATAACTATTTCTGGATTTTCATAAGGAGCAAAAGCAATCATTAAACTATGATATGATTTTCTTATTGATGTTTCAGCTGTTCCTGTTTTTCCTGCTGAAGTAAAATTATAATAACTTAAAGAATGCGCTGTTCCATCAGGAGAAATAATTGTTTCTCTCATAGCTGTTCTTACGTCAGTTAAAACACTCTGATCAATTATGTTCTCTGCAATAATTTTTGGCGAAAAGCTTTCTATTGTATTATTATTGCCATCAACAATGCTTTTAACTAGCTGCGGCTCAACTATTTTTCCGCCATTAGCAATGGCCGATGTAAAAACAGCTAACTGTAGTGGGGTTGCTTTTAAATAACCTTGACCAATAGAAATATTATATGTATCTCCTGGATACCAACTAATTCCTGTTTTTTCTTTTTTCCATTCTGGAGTTGGAATAAAACCAGCAGTTTCTCCGGTTAAATCAATTCCTGTTTTTTTACCTAAACCAAATAAATCTAAATATTTCACAATATTATCTATTCCTAAACCTTTTATGTTTCCATATCCTCCACCAATGGTATAGAAATAAACATCACAAGATTCAGCAATAGCCTTATTTAAATCAACATACCCATGAGCTTTCCAGTCGTTCTTAATCGTTCCATCTCCTAATAATATTCCTCCCTCACAATAAATACTTTTTTCAGGTGTTATTATCCCTTCTTTTAATGCTCCTACGGCTATAACTGGCTTAATTGTTGATCCAATTGGATATTCTCCTGAAATAGCTCTATTTAAAAAAGAAACATTTGGATCTTTTAAAAGATTATTATATTCTTCTTTAGATAAATTCTTTGAAAATATATTATTATCATAAGAAGGAAGAGTTATCATTGTTAATATTTCTCCCGTATTAGGATTCATGGCAACCACTGTTCCGGATTTAGCTCCTGTATCCTTTATGACTGAATCTAATACTTCAGCTGTCTTTTTTTGTAAAGCCATGTCAATATTTAAAACAACGTTATTTCCAGATTCAGGGCTTTTAGTCATTTCTTCGCTTAAAACATTTCCATAAACATCTCTTTCTCTTTCAATCGTTCCCTCTAATTCTTTCAAATCTTCATTATAATATTCTTCTATTCCTGCGCCACCCTTTTCTTCGCTCCTTGAGACATAACCAATAATATGAGAAAATGTATTTCCATCAACATATTCTCTTTTTTGATTTTTATTAATAGAAAAAGCGCTAAAATCACTAGCCCTAGCTTTCAAAACAATAACTTTTTCTTTTTCTAAATCATAAGAAATAATAAATTCCTTTTTATTTCCTTTTTCTTCAATTATTTTTTTTAAATCATCAACAGGTATCCCTATAATTTTTGCGATTTCAGATATTTCTCTATCTTTAACGATTTCCTCTTCTGAGAACTTGCTAGTATTACACACCAAATCAAAACTTTGAGCATTAGATGCTAATTGTTTCATGTTTCTATCATAAATTATCCCTCTTTGAGCATCAACATCTTTAAAAACAAAATTATTCTTTTTAGCTTTTTCTGCAAAATAATCATACTGAATGATTTGAAAATAAAAAGAAAGAGAAATTAAAAATAAAATCCCCAAACTAAAAAATACTCCTATTACTTGAAAATTTCTTTGAGAAAGAGCTGTTTCCATTGTTTCATAGTTTTTGTCTCTTTTTTTTGCTAAAGCATCTAAAAAAATGTCATCTGTTTCGATCTCTCCAATAGCTCTTTTAATTTTTATTTTACCTAATCCTAACATATCTTAATAATACATATTTTATTAATATTGCTAACAATAAAAGCGTACTTGTTATTAGTCCAAAAAAATAGGGAGAAAAAATATCGGAAAAAATTCCAACAAAAAAAGCACAAAATAATCCAATGTTTTTATTTGGATCTTCTAGTATATTAATAAGTAAAACTATAAAAAAAAGAAAATTAAATTGAAAAATACTAAGAAATGGCAAAAAACTCATTTGCAAAAAATACAAAAAATAAAAAATAATGCCAATAAAAATAAATTTTAATATACTTTTAATCATCAATAATTTGTGTTGTTTTAATAACAAAAACTTGATCTAATTGAGATAAATCAAAAGATGGAATAATATCAGCTTTAATGTATGGCTCATTGTCAATGTTTTGAATGTTTTTAATCTTTCCAATAACTAAACCTGCGGGATATAATCCACCCAAAGCGCTGGTATAAACTAAAGAATCTTCTTTTAATTCTTTGTCTTTTGAAAATAGATCTAGAGAGATTTTTAAATCACCCTCTCCTTTTGATAAAGCAAATGCATCTGTGTCTTGAATCTGAATATCAATCATATTATCTTTATTGGTAATTAACTCGACCCTAGAAAACGAATCGTAAACATCAGCAATTTTTCCAATTAAGATCTTGTTAGATAACATTACTGGAAAATCTTTTCTTATTCCATCATTCTTTCCTTTATTAATTAAAATAGAATCTTCAAAAGTAATTCCTTGAAAAGTAAAAGTATTTTTTGCTGTTGTATTAGCTAAAATTAATTCAAATTCTTTTTCCATTCCCAAACTCAATGCTTCTCTTAAAAATTCATTTTCTTTTTTAAGATTTTCTAATTCTGATAGCTGAGATAAAAGTTTTTGATTTTCTTCTGTTAAAATTCTCACCTCTTTATTTGTTTTTTGATCCATTCCTATTTGCCACAATGTTGCTTGTAGGTTCAACGTTTTATCATAAACAAAACTTCTAATCTGATTAGAAAAAACATTAAGAATAGCTAAAATAACTATAATAATAAAAAACATCAATACTCTCTTTTTAGTAGTTCCAGTTCTCATGAGGTTATTATATATAATACAAGGAAAAAAGCAAATTATTCAAAAACCAAAAATTCTTTAAGCTGTGTTAGTCTTTGATTGTATTCTTTTAACACAAAGCCATTATTTATTAATAGGTTACTTAACCCAAAATAATAGTTTTGTTGAGCCTCTGAAGTTAGAATTGGTTTGTTGTATAATCTTGCATCATCCAACGAACCGGTAAAAATATTTTCAGGAGTAATACCTGTTAAACTACAAGAAATTGTTATGTGGGCAGAAGAATTATATATGGTTGTTATAGGGTCATCTGCATATGGATTTATTCCTGTTTCTTCTTTTCCATCAACATATAATTTTAAAACTCCAAAATTCCAAGTAAAACCAACTAGATGCCACTCATTATTAAAAGCTATAAGTGAAGTTCCAATATATGATTTTCTATGTCCAGCGTCACTAATACCATTATCATTAAGACCTACTCTAATATGTCCTGTGTTTCTTGCCTGAATTGCCCAAGCTCTTTGATTGCTATTAGTGTTATACTGTCCCCAAAAAATTTTATCATCTTGCGGATTTCCCTTCACCCACACAAAAGCACTCATTTGCGTCTGAAAGTTAAAATAATTATCGTTATCAGCAATCCACGCATATTGAGAAAGAGAACTATTAAAGGTATAACAAGAACTCTGAGGACAATTTGGAGTTAGTGTTGGAGTATTAACTAGTGTTGCTGTTCTTCCATTCCAAGAATCAGTACCACTACTATCATCTAGTTTCCATTCTGATACTCTAGATAATAATAACGAATTATCTAAAGAATTAAGGAATGCTTGAGACTTAGCAATATTGGCTTTGTTGGTTATTGAACTCATTCCAACTAAAATAAAAGAAGAAAGAATTCCGACTACAACAATCACAACTAGTATTTCTATTAAAGTAAAAGATTTATTCATTAAAATAATTATATCAAATAACACATTAATTGCAAACAAAAAAAGAGCAAAAGCTCTTTTAAAATGAATATATTAATAAAAATATAAACCAAAAAATAATTAAAATAATTAATATTTTCCAGATTAAAGTTTTTAACCATAATTTCCAGACAAAGCGCCAAAATCCATTCATTGTAAACCTCTTTGTGTGAACTTTTTGATATATATCACAAAAATAAATAATTGTAAACAAAAACTCCTTTCAATCTTTAATACGGGGGCGACCTACTTTCGCGGAAACCACTATCATCGGCCTTAGAAGATTTCACTTCCGAGTTCGGAATGGGATCGGGTGGAGCACTTCCAGTATTGCCCCCATATTAAAAACAAAAAAGAGTTGTAAAGAATAAAGCTATTAATTGCTAGCCAAAACAGAGATTTTTTAAATCCAATTAGTAGCGCTCGGCTCAACTCCTCACGGAGCTTACACCTGCGCCCTATCAAGGTCATAGTCTTTAACCTGGAAAAGAGTTCTAATCTTGGAGTAGGCTTCGAGCTTAGATGCTTTCAGCTCTTATCCCTTCCCAACATAGCTACTCAGCAATGCCACTGGCGTGACAACTGATACACCAGAGGTTGGTTCACCCTGATCCTCTCGTACAAAGGGCAACTCTCCTCAAAACTCAACGCTTGTAGTAGATATGGACCAACCTGTCTCACGACGGTTTGAACCCAGCTCACGAACCACTTTAATTGGCGAACAGCCAAACCCTTGGGACCTTCTACAGCCCCAGGATGTGATGAGCCGACATCGAGGTGCCGAACAGTGCCGTTGATGTGGACTCTCGGGCACTACCAGCCTGTTATCCCCGGGGTAACTTTTGTCTGATGATCTTCCACGGTCCTACGAACCATGGTCGGTTCACTAAGTTCTGGTTTCCCACCTGCGCGACATATCCGTCTTGCAGTTAAGCCAGCTTTTCCCTTTACAGGACCACTCCGATTTCCATCCGGAGCTAGCTGACCTTTAAACTTCTCCGTTACCTTTTAGGAGAAAAGCGCCCCACTTAAACTACCAACCAAACACTGTCTTCCGCTTGTCTTCGCAACAAGCAAAGTTAGAATCCTGACATTAAAAGGGTGGTATTTCACTGGCGACTCCATCGCTCCCGAAAGAACGATCTCAAAGTCTCCCACCTATGCTACGCATCTAACATCAAAACTCAATGTCAGGGTATAGTAAAGCTCCCGGGGTCTTTCTGTCTAGCTACAAGTAAGGGGCATTCTCACCCCTATTGCGATTTCACCAAGCAAGTCCTGGAGACAGTTCTCTAGTCGTTAAGCCTTTCATGCGGGTCGGAACTTACCCGACAAGGGATTACGCTACTTTAACACGGTCAGAGTTACCGCGGACGTTCACCAGAGGCTTGGAACGGACAGCCATTCCATTGCTGAAATGACAACCATTTTTAACACTCTGGCACTGGTCAGGCCTCAGCCACTATACATCCTCTTACGAGTTGAGCAGTGACCTGTGTTTTTGATAAACAGTCGCTAGAGATACGCTCGCTGCGTCCTTTTTGTATCTATTGCAAAAGCAATAGACGAAAAAGGAAGATCTTATCCCGAAGTTACGATCACTTTTTTGCCTAGTTCCTTCAGGACCTTTCACTTGTTCACCTTGGCACACTTGTGCCCACCCACCTGTGTCGGTTTACGGTACGGGTCCAATATCCTTAACCCTGCGGGTTTTTCTGGGCAACTTGCTCATTTGACTTCACTTGTATTGCTACAAGCTTCGCGCCTACCCTTGGGTTACCCCTCAGATAATCGACAGGAATCCAATAACCTGCCCAAACTACTAAATTGCGTCACCCTACGGAAAAATATTGGAGGGCCGGAATATTAACCGGCTGTCCATCAGATACGCCTTTCGGCTTCTCCTAAGGCCCGCCTAACCCTTGGATGATCTCCATTGCCAAGGAAACCTTGGGTTTACGGTGTTGTAGACTCTCACTACAATTGTGGTTACTCATGCCAACATTCTCACTCCTTATCGCTCCACCAAACCTCACGATTTAGCTTCAATGCAATAAAGACGCTTCCCTACCCCAATACAATAAATTGTATTAGCCATATCTTCGGTATTAAACTTTAGTCCCGCTAATCTTCGGCGCAAAATCTCTTAGCTAGTAAGCTGTTACGCACTTTTTAAAGGATAGCTGCTTCTAAGCTAACCTCCTAGCTATCTGAGAAATATCACCTCCTTACTAACACTTAGTTTAAATTTAGGGACCTTAGATGATGGTCTGGGTTGTTCCCCTCGCGACTATGGAGCTTCGCCCCCACAGTCTGACTCCCTCTGTAGCATCTTCGGCATTCGGAGTTTGGTAAAAATACCTAGCCGAAGCCACGGTATTTCTTCCAGTGCTCTACCTCCGAAGATGAATATCAAAGAGGCTAGTCCTAAAACTATTTCGGGAAGAACCAGCTATTACCAAACTCGATTAGCTTTTCACTCCTTACCACAACTCATCCCAAGATTTTGTACGGTCAACGGGTTCGGACCTCCACTTTCATTTCTGAAAGCTTCATCCTGGTCATGGTAAGCTCGTCTGGCTTCGGGTCTTCCTCCACTAATTATATTTCGCCCTTTTAAGACTCGGTTTCCCTGTGCCTCCACGCCATAAGCGCTTAGACAAATTAGTAAAAGAAACTCGTTGGCTCGTTCTGCAAAAAGCACGCCATCACTGAATAAATTCAGCTCTGACTCATTGTGGGCATAATGGTTTCAGGTTCTATTTCACCGCCCTCACCGGGCTGCTTTTCACCTTTCCCTCACGGTACTTGTTCACTATCGGTGACCAAATTATATTTAGCCTTAGCGGGTAGTCCCGCCAGATTCACACCAGCTCTTCTTGATCCGATGTTACTCAGGTAAGATAACAAAAAGCATAATTTAATTTTCGTTTACTGGACTTTCACCATCTATGGTTCCTCTTTCCAAAGAGATTCAACTAATTAAACTATATTTTTTACTTTCTCTAACTAAATAGACGTTATCTCCCTACAACCCCTATTTATATAAATACAAATAGGTTTGGGCTTCTCCCCCTTCGCTCGCCGCTACTAAGGGAATTACTTTTGTTTTCTTTTTCCTCCGCCTACTAGAATGTT
Organism: bacterium; assembly: GCA_041308625.1. Lineage (GTDB taxonomy): Bacteria > Patescibacteriota > Minisyncoccia > Minisyncoccales > Minisyncoccaceae > Microsyncoccus. The sequence continues at coordinate 20,319 of JBFZBB010000013.1, forward strand.
TTACTTCAGCGGGTTCGCTTCTATTACGATAACTTTGCTTTACAAAGTTAGGTTTTCCCATTCGGAGATCTCCGGATCAAAGGTTGCTAACACCTCCCCGAAGCTTATCGCAGCTACGCCACGTCCTTCATCGCTTTTGGTCCCAAGGCATCCACCATTTGCCCTTAAATTAAAATCACAATTTTGACTAGCAAATAATAACCTTATTCTTCATCTAGAATATCCTTATTTATTTTTCAAGAAACTTTCCAAATAAAAAGACCGCTTTCAAGCGGACCATTAATGACAAATAAAAGCCATTATTTTACCGCTTTTTCTTTTTGATTATGGTCTCGTTATTTATCATCCTGCTACTAATTTAGCAGATTAAAATTATTTGTCAAGTTAATAAAAAAAAGCTGAAATATTTTCAGCTCCTTGCCACTTCTTTTGTGGCTTTTCCTGTGATTTCTCCCCAAAGAATTTTCCATTTAGGGATTATTTTTTCCACTCTTTCCATGTCTCTTGGCGTTTTAATCAACAGAGAGATTCTCCTCGCCATTGCTACCTTGTAAAAACTTGAAGCCGTAATCATCAAGGTGTAGACTATTATTGACTGGTCAAGAGTGAAAGCACCCTTATCCATCCTCTCAAAAAGAGTGGACCTTAATTCCTTTTTGTCGTACTGCTTAAGATATAAATAAAGCAGTGTTTCAAAGTTTGCTCCCTGGTAATTTTCTTCTACGCTTTCAGGAACAGGAATATAATTAATCATGTTAGATGTTATTATTTTCCTTTCCTTACTAAAAGCATTAACCAGGTTACAAAGAATTAAGTGTTCATCAAAAGACCTTGCCTTAGAAATTAGCATTCTCAACAAGTACTCTCTAAGGATTAATTGTCCTCTTGCAGAGTTGCCCTTACCTTCTCGAGAGAAAACATATTCTTCATACAGGAACATTGTTTCTTCAAAAGAAATGTCCATGGTTTCGAGATAATCAAGACAAAGTCTCTTTTCCCTAACAGAAAGAGAGAAAAATCTTTGAATTACCTCTTCTGGATCATTCGACCCATCACCACTAAATTGTGGTTTTCGAGGTTTTGATCTTGCGATTCTTTTTCTCTTCAGTCCTTCTTCTCTTTCTTTTATTTTGAATTCTATGAATTCAAAACTTGGCAGATTAACTCTGTCAAACATCTCTATTTGTCTTTCTCTTTTTTCTTGTTCTCTGCTTCTAATTCTTTTTCTTCTTTCAACCAAGTAGTCGTTAATATACTTTTCAATTTCTTCTGCAGTCTGTACTGGGTTTTGATCAAAGAAAGATTTTCTTTCTTGAAACAATGAAATTACTTCACTTATTTGTTGCTTAATTTTTGAACTATTCACTTGAGAATATATTCCCTTTAAAGCAACTATTTTATCGTGAAGATAATAAATTTCATTGTTGTTTCCAGCAATAAGAATTAATTTTTTAAGTATATCAATTTTTATTGAAGAAGAAAAAGGTAAACCAGCCGATAGATAAACTGTTATCATTTTATTAAAGTCATTGCAAGAAATCTCAACTACCAATTTGATCACTCCTTAATGTTAACGAACTTTAAAAACAAGTTATTTTTAACATAAATATACCATGTTGTCAATACACAGTTAAACTATTGACAAATATGTATTATTTTAGTATATTGTAGTCGTTCGAAATTAGGGGGGTATTATTACAAGCATACCATTCTCTATGATGTTTGGTGCTAGTAACATCAAAGATCTTCAACAATTGAAGTGGGACCTAGAGAAAGAAGAAGGTATTTCTTCTTGCTTTACCCAAAAAAAATCTTTGATAGCCTACACCAGCATTAATGGAAAAGGATTTATAAAAATTCCTCCTTGCGTACGCAATATTCAATTTGTCGAAAAAACCAATTTCATTCCCTTAGAAGAAAATGGTGGCACCAATAATCTAGGTTGTGGATGCGGACAAATTATTTGTGGGGTCAAAGGAGAAAAACTTAAACCCTTTTTCATTAAAAAAAGTACAGCTCGTTTCTTAGTGAAACAAGCAGTAATGATTACTGCTGAAAACAACGGTACAGACGTCTATGACGTGAAAATCGAATGCTTTAAAATAGAAGAGCGAGAAAATAATGTATACGGATACAGATCCTTAATCTTTAAGGGTCAGTGTAAAAAAAATTGGTTTAATGATGATTTTCCAGAAATGGCAAATCAAAATGAACTTTTAGAAATTCCGTATTACATTTTGTTCTTTTATTTTGCAGCCAGGGAAGCTATAAGAAAAAGTCGGTGTCGTGAATGTAAAAGACCTCATTATGTTGATGTTCAGAAAAACTCTACACCAGATATGAGGCCTTACCTACAAGAAACCCAACCAACTCTTACCTGCCCATGGCTATGCTAATACTCTCTTTTTTCAAAAAGAAAATCGAGAGTTTTTTATTTTAATCAACAAAAAACTGGAAATTATTCCAGTTAATAATTTAAAGAAGGTTATCAATTAAAAGTGTTTTAACAATTTCATACCACAGTTTTGTTGTTTTAGGGACTATTTTCTTAATCTTTTCTAGGTCTTCGGCTGTTTTTATTAGTTTTATAATATCGTTGACTATTTTTTTATAATTAGGGTTCCTCGAATTAATTAAATTATATATCTTTATATTTTCTTCTAACGTTTTTTCTTGCTCTAACATTTTTTTAAAAAAAATATTTCTCAAACTAACAATTTTTTTATATTTTTTATAAAGAATATAAGATTCATCAAAAGAAATATTAATATCATTTATTTTTTTTAAATAAATACTTTTATTAATTTTACTTTTGTTCTTTAAAAATAACCCTAAGCAATCATTAATATCCATTAACTTTGTGTCGATAATATTACTATCTTTTTTCTCATTAACGAAATCACTATAATTAAAATAAGTATTTTTTAAGATCGTCTGATAGTGTTTGTTTCTCTTTCCAGTTACACCATAAAGCTTTCTCCAATCATCAATGGTTTCTGCCTTTTTAAACATTTTCTCAAAAAGAACTTTTCTTAATGGTTCTCCTTTTTTAGAATATTCTCTATATAATATAATCATTTCGTCAAAAGAAACATCAATGCTTTCTATTTTTTTTAAATAAAAATATTTTTGCAAATGACTCTCTTTTTCATTCAAATGCTTATTGATAATGACTTCTATTTCTGTTTGATTCTCGCTTAAAAATTCCTTATCTTTAAATATTTTATCTATTCTTGAATAATCAAGATTATCATTAATTAGTATTAAATTATTCGCTATTTTTTGAGGCCCAACTAAACCAATTTCTTCATTTCCATTATTTTTAAGCTTTTCTATTTTGTTCTGAAAAGCTAAAATAGCTTCTTTAATATCTGATCTTATAACATAATTAATGTTTTCTTGACTATTGTAATATTTCTTTAGAATGATAATACTTCCTCTTAATTCTTCCATCTCTTTTGTGTTACCAGCTAAAGAAATTAGTTTTTTGAGAAGGTCTATTTTCGTTGAAGAATAAGAAGAAACGCCAGCGGTTTCATACACTCCTTTAAGGATCTTAAAACTTTTTACACCAACAATAGTTACTGTCATTTTTCCTCCTTTTATTGTTAAAGGACTTAAAACTACGAGCTTTACTCGTAGTTTTGTTATATATAATAATTATAAATCAGTCAAACTATTTTGGGGGCTGTAATTCTTCTATTTCAACTAATACATCGTGATATTCATCTAGATTTTCTAGTACTAATCCGGCCCCTCTTGCCACAGCAGTCATAGGGTCTTCCATGATATAGCAAGGCATTTTTGTTTCCTTGGTAATATAACTATCAAGCCCTCTCAATAATGCCCCTCCTCCAGCAAGACATATTCCTCTTTTCATGATATCTGATAATAATTCCGGAGGAGTAACTTCTATTGTATTTTTAATTTCAGTGATAATTTGACTAATAGATCTTTCCATTGCTTTTTTCGCATCTATTTGATTAATTATCACTTCTTCTGGTAAACCTGTTACTAAATTTCTTCCCCTCATTGGCATCTCTTTAATTTCACTTTTGTTTGGTTCTTTATCGAAATATACAACTCCAATACTAATTTTTATTCTTTCAGCTGTTCTTTCTCCTATTAATAACTTATACTTTTCTTGTGCGTAATTAATAATATCTTGGTTTAATTTATTACCAGCAATTCTTAAACTTTTTGCAACAACAATTCCACCTAAAGAAATAACAGCTACTTCTGTTGTTCCTCCACCAATATCAACCATAAAATTACCTGCTGGTTCATGAATTGGCATTCTTGCTCCAATTGCTGCTGCCATTGGTTCATCAATCAAAAACACCTCTCTTGCTCCAGCTGACTTTGTTGCGTCAATGACTGCCTTTTTTTCTACTTCAGTTACTCCAGAAGGAATACCAACAATTACCCTAGGCTTTAATAAATACATTTTTTCTGATTGAGCTCTTTGAATTAAATATCTTAACATTTGTTCTGTTACTTCAAAATCAGAAATTACACCAGAAACTAAAGGTTTAATAGCAACTATGTGTCCAGGAGTTCTACCAACCATTTTTTCAGCTTCTCTACCAATAGCTAAAACCTGATTAGTTTTTTTATTAACCGCAACTACTGATGGTTCAGATAAAATAATTCCCCTACCCTTAACATAAACAAGACAGTTGGCTGTACCTAAGTCAATCGCAATATCTTGAGATAATCCTGAAACAAATTTATTGAAGTAATCTTTCAACATTTTTTATTAAGTCTTTAATATTTATTAATTGGGTTTGGTCTTCTCCTCTTTTCTTGATTTCTACCATATCTTCTCCTGTTTTCTTGCTAACAACTATCCTTAAAGGAATCCCTATTAAATCACAGTCATTAAACTTTTCTCCTGCTGTTTTTTCTACTCTGTCATCGTATAATACTTCATAATTTTGATTTTGTAAAATCTTGTAAATTTCTTCTGCTTTTTTAGAATTTTCTAAATCAATTAAGTGAATTGAAAAAGGAGCAATGCTATTTGGCCAAATCATTCCTTTTTCGTCATTACATACTTCTACTATCGATCCCATTAGCCTCGTGATTCCTAAACCATAACAACCCATTAACACATTTTTCATTTGAAATGGTTCTGAATATTTTGTTTTTAACTTAAAAATGTTTCCTACTTCAATTGCTTTTTCTTCTTTAAATTTATCGCTCTGACAATTAGGACAAATATCTTTTTTAATTTCTTTATTTATAGCCAATCCACATTTATCACATATATATATTGTATCTTCTCCAGCAGAAGTAATTGTTTGAAATTCATGAGAATATTCTGAAAAAGTCCCGCCAGAAGCTAAGGTTAAATATGTTTTCAATTCACACCTTTCATAAACTCTAAAATATGCTTTTTTTACTTTTTCATAATAATCATCTAAATCATTTTCATTTTCATGAAAAGAATATAAATCTTTCATTATAAACTCCCTCCCTCTTAATAGTCCTGATTTTGCTCTAGGCTCATTTCTAAACTTGGCTTGAATTTGATAAACATATTTTGGTAAATCCTTAGAAGATAAAATGTGTTTTTTCATTAAAGGAGTTATTATTTCTTCGTGGGTCCAGCCTAATCCCATTTCTTCATCTTTAATTTTAAACATTTCTTCAACTCCCCACCTTCCGGTTATTTCCCAATTTTCCTTTGGGTGCAAACTAGGCATTAATATTTCTTGAGCTCCAATATTATCCATTTCTTCCCTTACGATCTTTTCAATATTTTTAATTACCCTTAACCCCAAAGGAAGAAAAGTATAAACACCAGAAGATAATTTATCAACAAAACCAGCCCTAATTAATAATTGGGCATTTAAACTTTTTTCATCTTTTGGGTTTTCTTTAACTGTCTTTGTGAAAAGGTTTGATTGTTTCATATTTATTTAAAAATAATATCTTTAAATTGAATAAAATCTTTAAAAACAATTACTATGGCTAAACCAATAAGAAAATACATTCCAAAACTTTCTATTGCTATTTCTAGTTTCTTAGAAAATACTTTTCTATTAATTGTTGCTAAAATTATAAATAAAAACTTAGCTCCATCTAATGCTGGTAAAGGCAAAAGATTAGACAAAGCCAAAGCTAAAGATAATATAGCAATCAAATTAATTATTTGAAATAATCCATCTTGAGCCATAACTTTAGTTACAGCATAAATACCAACTGGGCCAGTCATTGAATAACTTAATGGTTCTGCTGTTTTATTCTTAAAAGAATAAGAAATTAAATTACCAAGAACATTAAAAGAATAATCTAAAATATTAATAGAATGCTCTATGCCACAAAATAATTTATCTTTACTATAATCAAGAAGAGTTACCTGACCAAAAGCTACTCCTAGGGGCGTTTCTTCGTCCCCTGATAATGAAATATTAACATCTTTTACTTGCCTTGTTTTAATATCCATCACTCCTAAAACAATATTTTGGCCAATATTTTCATCGATTTTTTTATCAAATTCTTCTGAATTTAATATTTTTTCTCCATTCAAAGAAACTATAGCATCTTTAACACTTATTCCCGATTCTTGAGCTGGAGTATTGTCATATACTTTAGTTATATATGTGTAATTTTCTTGTTTTCCAAAAGGAAAAGAATAATCACTCAAAATCATGTTTTGTGACATTTGAAAAGACGAAGAAATTATTAGGATGTAGAATAGAATGAAAGCAAATATTAAGTTCATGAATACTCCTCCCAAACAAATCAATGATTTTGCTATTGGTCCCTTAGATTCATAACTTTGAGGATCTTTGTCTTTTTCATCATCAAATTCATCCATGCCATATATTTTATTCAATCCTCCAAAAGGAATTGCTCCAATAAAATATTCTGTTCCATTTTTTACTTTTTTCCAAATCTTAGGAGGAAAACCAATTCCAAATTCCTCAACTCTTACCCCTGTTTTTTTAGCAAAAAAGAAGTGACCAAATTCATGCACTATTACTACACTGCTTAGAACTATTGCAAATATGATTAAATCAAAAATTAACATATAATTATACTTCTAATTCTTTTTTCTTTCTTTCTACAAGCTCATCAATCTTCTTGTTATATTTATCAACTACTTCTTGTAATTTATCTTTTGCTCTAAACTTATCATCTTCTCTAATCAATCCTTCCCTTGTTTTTTCTTGTATTTCTGACCAAGCTGTATCTCTAAACTTTCTAATAGTTTGTTTTGCTCCTTCTTCTGTTTGAGAAATCACCTTGGCAAGCTCTTTTCTTAATTCTTCTGACATAGAAGGAAGATTAATAATAATATTGGGACCCTCAACGATTGGAGATAATCCCGATGCTTCTCTTGATAAAGCTTTTTCAATTGCTTCAATGTATGATCTATCCCATGGCTGAATCATAATTTGCCTAGAAGAAGGAATAGAAATTGCTCCCAATTGCTTAATTGGTAACATATCTCCAAAACAATCAGCCTTAATATCTTCAACTAATGTTGGTGAAGCTCTTCCAGTTCTAACTGATGATAATTTCTTTTGAACAAAATCAACTGCTTTTTCTATTTCTGGTTCTATTTTTTTAATTATTTCTTCTTGCATATATTTATATTTTTAATAATAAATTTTCTAAAAGTAACCTTTTATTAGCATTAGTAGAATTAATTAAATATCTTGTTTTGTCAATATTTTTAATTAGTTCTATGTTTTTTAATAAGTTTTCTCCTTTATTTATTGTTATAATCATCTCTCTTCTAAAATACCTCTGCCAGATGTCCATTATTTCATCTATGTTTTCTGTTTCAGACATTTTCTTAGCATAATTAAATCTTTGGAAATAATTCATGTTGGGCATTGTGGAAATATCTTTAATTGCTTGATTAAAAATTTCTACTTTCTCAGGATTGTTAAAATAATCTATTGCTTTTCCAATTTGCCCTGAAGATATTAAAGAAATCTCTTTTGCTTTTTCTTTATTTGCCCCTAATTCAATTAAATGTTTCTCTATTTCTTCTTTGGAAACCAATGAAAATTTTAATTCTTGAATCCTTGAAAATATGGTTTTTAAAAGCATTGAAGGATAAGAAGTAATAAGAATTAAAATAGAATTTCCTTTTGGTTCTTCTAATGTTTTCAAAAAAGCATTTTGAGCTTCTTTTTTCATTAAATGAATATTATCTATAATAACTACTTTAAAATCATGATTATATGGCTTTAAAGATAGCTTTTCTTGTAAATTTCTTACTTCTTCTATTGTGATAATATTTTCCTCTGAAGAAAGAATAAAAAAATCTGTAGTATTGTCTCCCCCCAAAAGCTTTTTACCAAATTCAATAGCTATTTCTTTTTTCCCTATTTTTTCTGGTCCTGAAAAAAGAAGTGCGTGTGGAATATTTCCATTTTCAATAAGCTTTTCTAGTACCTCTCTTTGTTTTTCGTGACCAATAATATTCATTATTTTACTCTTTTAATATCTGCTCCTATTTTACTTAATCTTTCTTCTATCTTTTCGTATCCCCTATCTATTTGATAAACATTTTTAATGGTGGTTTTTCCTTCCGCGATAAGCCCCGCAATAATTAATGCTGCTCCACCCCTTAAATCAAACGAACCTAAATCTGCTCCATAAAGCTTTGTTATACCATTAATTGTTGCTCTGTGTGGATCTGAAAAGAAAACATCTGCTCCCATTTTAGTTAAACCATCCAAATACTTTAATCTTCCTTCGTACAAAGGATCGTGAATTAAGGTTACTCCCTTGGTTTGTGTTGCTAGTACTCCTAAAACAGACAACAAATCGGATGGAAAACCAGGATACGGTAAACTCTGAATTTTTTTAATCTTCATGTTTTTAGAAGGATAGACCTGAACATCAACTCTATTTCCTTTTTTATTTTTAATTTCAAATTTAGCTCCACAATCTTCTAATTTTTTTAATGGAAACTCTAAAAAAAGATATTCTACATTCTTCACTAAAACATTTCCTTGTGTAGATAACGCTAAAATTATAAAAGTTCCTGCCTCAATAGGATCATACATTAAAAAGTGTTTAAATCCTTTTAAATTCTTTGTCCCTTTAATTTTTAATGTGTGCTGTCCTACACCAGAAATTTTAACTCCCATTTTCTTTAATATTTTAGCTAATTCTTGATTAGGATAATCTCCATCTGCAACTTTTATTGTTATTTCTTCATTAACCCTACTAGCATAAAGCATAATATTAGAAGTAGTGGTTACACTAAGTTCATCTAAAATAACAATATTATCTTTTATTTTCTCCGAAGCAGTTAATTTAAACTTTTTATTCTTTTCTTCAATTTTTACTCCTAATTGAGCAAAAGCATCTAAGTGTGTATTAATTGGTCTTACTCCAATAATACATCCTCCTGGCTGAGGTAAAGATGCTTTTCCAAATCTAGCTAACAATACTCCCAACAATAGAACAGCTCCTCTAAATTTTAAAACAATGTCATAATTAATTTTTGAAGAATCTAAATCTTTAGCATTAATTTTAACTTTTCTGTTTCCAATCCATTCAACCTTAACTTTCATGCTTTCAAATATTTCCAATAAACGAAAAACATCTTCAATCAAAGGAACGTTATCAATAACACAATCTTTGTCTGTTAATAATGTGGAAACAAGAACTGGAAAAGCAGCGTTTTTTGCTCCAAAAGCAGAAATCTCTCCTTCGATCTTTTTTTTACCAAAAATGACTAATTTTTCTTCTTCCATAATTATTTCTTAGACATAACACTTTTCTTGTAAACATCAAGATTGTCTAAAACAACTCCTGTTCCTTTGGCAACACAACTTAATGGATCATCAGCTATAAAACAAGGAACCCCAGTTGAAATTGAAACCAATGATGCAATGTTTCTCAAGTAAGCTCCTCCTCCTGCAATAACCATACCCTTGTCCATAATATCAGCTGATAGCTCTGGTGGAGTTTCTCTTAAAACGTTTTTAACACACTGCATAATTTCTTTTAATGGCTCTGTAATTGCTACACAAATCTCATTCGAAGTAATTTTAATTGTTTTTGGTAACCCCAAAACCAAATCTCTTCCTCTTATCTCTAATACTTTTGGTTCTTTTTCATTTACAGCTGTTCCAATTTTCATTTTAATTTCTTCTGATGTTTGTTCTCCAACAGCTAAATTATGTTTTTCTTTAATATAATCAGCAATAGCTTGATCAAGTTTATCTCCAGCGACCCTTAAAGATTGAAAAGTTACTATTCCCCCCAAAGAAATAACAGCTACTTCTGTTGTTCCTCCTCCAATATCAATAATTAAGTGACCAGAAGAAGAATTAATTGGAATACCTGCTCCAATAGCTGATAAAATTGGTTCCTTGGCTAAAAATACTTCTTTTGCTCCAGCAAGCATTCCCGATTCAACAACAGCTCTTTTTTCAGTAGAAGTTATTCCTGCTGGAACACCAATCAAAAGTTCTGGTTTAAAAAATCTATTAAAACCAGTATTAACTTTATCAATAAAATACTTAAGCATTGCTTGTGTTGTCCTATAATCAGCAATCACTCCATCCCTTAATGGTCTATATACTTTAATAGTGTCAGGTGTTCTTCCAATCATTTCTTTTGCTTCTTTTCCAACAGCTAAAACCTTGTTCTCTGTTAAAGAAACAGCCACTACCGATGGTTCGTTTAAAACCACGCCTTTGTGTGGTATAAAAACTAGTGAATTTTTAGTTCCTAAATCAATTCCAATTTTCATATATGTCATTCTAACCAATAAAACGTAAATTGGCAAGTCTTAAAAAAATGGCCTAAAATTTAATTTAGACCACTATGTCTTCCGCTATAAACGGAATAATGTCTGGAAAATCCTTTGAAAAAGAAATAAATTCTTCGTGGAAAAACTTATCAGTCACAATAAGACCAATTGTTTTCATTTCCTTGAAAGTTCCTCTTTTAATAAAAAGTTTGAGTATTTCCTTTTTTTCTTCTAAGGTAGCAGAAACCTCTTCTTTTAAAATTCTTGAGGGGTTAATTCCCTTCTCTTGCACTATACTAGAGATTATTTCTGCTTCCGAGGCATAAGTTTGCCCCTTAATCATTTTTTCGAAACTAAAATTGGTTTCGATAATTTTTTCAGGATCATATTTAACAAAGAAATTATGACCCCCCATAACCAGAAACTTAGCTTTTGGATACTTTTTTCCCAAAGCTACAGCAGCTTTTAATTGAAGCTCTGTTTCCTTGGTTGGCGTGTATATAATGCTTGGAGGCAGTCCCTCGTAAACATTAAATTTAAACCTGTTGCCTGGAAAAACAATTAAATCCATTTCAATGATCTCCTGCCACCATTTGGCTCTTACTTATTACAATATTTATAACAATTTGTCAACAGCTTGCTTTTTAATCAAATTTGTATAACAATAGAAAAATGAACAAGTTTTTGGTTAAAAAAATAGCTTTTTTTGTTTTATTAATAGCTTTTTTTGTTATTGCTACAATACTATTAATTGATGCTCAAGGAATTGGTTTTAATTTTAAAACCAAACAATTTGTTAAGGTGGGTGGTATTAACATTAAATCATTAACTTCTAGTGTTAATGTTTTTATTAACAATGAATACAAAGGAAAAACCAATACCTTTTCAAAGGATATTTTAATTCAAAAACTAATCCCAGAAGAATATAATATTAGAGTAGAAAAAGAAAATTATTATCCTTGGGAAAAAACATTAAAAGTAGAAGGTCAAAAGGTAACAAAAGCAGAAAGCATATACTTATTTCAAAAGAATATTCCTTTTGAATTAAAAAAAGAAAATATTAGTAACTTCTTTTTATCAGAAGATAAGCAAAATATTATCTATTTAACCAACAATCAAGAAATATTATTTAACGATAATATTGTTCTTAATTCGACTAATTCTAAAAAATACTTTAAAAACATTGAAAATATTGAATTTTTCCCTGAATCTAAACTAATATTAATTAAAGGAAAAAATAGCATCAATCAAGATAATTACTATTATCTTGATTTAACCAAAATCAATGTTCTAAACAAATTAACCTTTTTAGAAACAGCAATAAATTTTTACTTAACCAAAGACCATATTATATATCAAAAAAATCAAGACATTATCACCTATTCTTTAAGCACCAAACTAGCAAACACTATAAGAAAAGAGGTTGATGTGTTTACATTTAAAGATGACACAATTTACTCTGTTGAAAATAACATTCTTTTAAAAATAAGCAACAATAAAGAATCCATACTTTCACAAAAAGAAATCACAATTAAAAACTACAAACTACACATAATATCAGGAAAAGTCTTTGCTTATGATAATACTTCTCTGTACCTTTTCAATGACTACAAAAAAGAATTTGAATTATTCTTAAAAACACCTGAACTAGCTTACGATGTTTTGCCTGATAAAATAATCTTTAATACTGGCTCAGAATTATGGCTTCTTCTTTTAAGAGACTTTGAAAGTCCGTTTTTCAAAAAAGCAGATTCTTTAATCTTTTTATCAAGGTTTTCTTCAAAAATAGAAAATGTAACATGGTTTAATAATGATTATTTCTTCTATACCAATAATAACAATGTTTTTGTAAGTGAAATAGATAATAGAGATAATATGAACACTGTTCAATTGTCCAATCTACCAATAGCAAAAATGTGGTTTAATGAAAAAATACTTTATCTTTTAAGTGACGATAAAGTATATTCATCAAGCAAATTTAATCCATAAAAAAACAGGACATTGTCCTGTTTTTAACGTTTTGACCATTGTGGAGCTCTTCTCGCTCTCTTCAATCCAAACTTCTTTCTTTCTTTCATTCTTGAATCTCTAGTCAACAATCCTGCTTTTCTTAATCTTTTCTTGTATTCTTCATTAAAGACAACTAAGGCTCTTGATATTCCATGCCTTATTGCTTCTGCTTGAGAATTAATTCCTCCTCCTTTAACAATTACTTTAATTTCGAATTTATCTAAAGATTTCATCTTGTCTAGCGGAGACATAACAGTCTTTTGTAATGTTTCTGTGGTAAAATATTGTTCTAATTTCTTTCCATTAACAGAAACCAAGCCATTCTTTTTGCTGTACAATCTAACTCTAGCTACAGAAGTTTTTCTTCTTCCTACTCCTTGACAATATTCAGAGCTACTTCTTTCTGGAATCTTTTCTTCTACAACTTCAACCTCTTCGGGGGTTTCAATTAATACTTCTTCTTCCTTTTTCTTAACTACTCTTTTCTTAGCAGGAGCTTTCTTTTTAATTGTTTCTTCTTTTTCTTTTACCATACTACTCAAACTTTATTCTTTTTATTCTTCTTGCTCTTAATCTATTTTTTGGAAGCATTCCTGAAACAGCCTTAATTAAAATATCTCCTGGCTTTTTATCGAAAATAACTTTCATTGGCGTGTATTTGTCTCCACCTAAATATCCTGAGTGACTGAAATATATCTTATCTTCCATTTTTTTACCAGTAACTTTTAATTTTTCAATATTTTGAATTATTACAAAATCCTCAAAGTCTTTATTTGGCATATAGTCAACCCTTCTCTTTCCTTGTAAGATCAATGCTATTTCTGATGCTAACCTACCTAAAACTTTTCCTTTTGCATCAATAGTGTATTCTTTTTTTGTATCTGTTTTTTCCATAATTTTATATTAATTCAATTATTGCCATATTAGCGCTATCAGATTTTCTTTGTCCTAATTTGATAACTTTAGTATATCCCCCGTTTCTTTCTTTGTATTTAGGTGCAACTTCTTGCATCAATTTCTTAGCTGTTCTTTCTGAAAAATATGTTCTTAAATATCTCAAAGTAGCTACACTGTCTTTCTTAGCTTTAGTGATTTTCTTTTCAATATATGGAGAAAGTTCTTTTGCCTTTGCTTCGGTTGTTTTAATCTTTCCTCTTAGAATTAAAGAAGTAGCCATTGTTTTTAACAATGCTTTTCTTTGATCTCTTTTCCTATTAAATTTTCTTCCTTTTTTCTGCTTATTCATAATTATTTTTTCTTGGTTGTCTTCTTTTTCTTTGGTTCTTCTTCTACTGTTTCTTCAACCTTAAGCTCACTATCTAAAAAGTTGAAATGTGAAATTAAAATGCTTAATGATTCTTTCAAAGCTTCTGAAGGAGAAATGGTTCCATCGGTTTCAATTTCTAATGAAATCTTTTCAAAATCAGTTCTTTGTCCAACTCTCATATTTTCAACGATATAGTTAGCTTTTACAATTGGAGTAAAAGCAGCATCTAAACCAATCACACCAATTCCTTTCTTTCCATCGTTTTCTTCTTGAAAAACATAACCAACTCCTTTCTCTATTTTAATTTCAATCTCTAGTTCAGAACTCTTGTCAGTTGTTTGAGCAATGTATAGATCGGGGTTTGCTAATTTCAATTCAGAAGACAATTCAAAGTCACTACCCTTTACTTCTTTTTCCCCTTTAATTTTAAGTGTAGCAACTTGTGGCTCATCACTAAAAATCTTAAATCTTAATTGTTTCAAGTTCATTAAAATATGCAAGATATCTTCTTTTACTCCTGGTAAAGTTGAAAATTCATGAGGAGCATCTTTAATTTTAACCTCTGTTACAGCTGCACCATTTAAAGATGACAAAAGAACCCTTCTTAGGGCATTACCAATGGTTACACCATAACCAGGGTATAGTGATTCTATTTCAAAAACTTCACAGTTATCCCTTAGATTTTTACTTTTGATTGCTGTTGGTAATGGAATCATAAATATATTTATATTATTATCTTGAATAATGCTCAAAAAGAGTAGCAATTTCTACTGGCAACTGAATATCAGCTGCAATAGGTTTTTTAACAAATTTGCCCTCTCCTTTATCTTTATCAAAATTAAGCCATCCTGGCAACTTATAATTCTTCATTAAAGCATCTAAATCTTTTAATGGTTCTTTCTTTCTTGAACCTGGTCTTATTGAAATAATGTCTCCAATTTTAATTTCATATGAGGGGATATCAGCTTTTCTTCCATTAACCATAAAGTGCCCATGAGATACAAGCTTAGCTGCTTGGGCTCTTGATTTAGCCCAACCTAAACGGAAAATAATATTATCTAATCTACTTTCAATTTTTTGAATTAAAGCATCAGCTACATTTTCAATCTTAGCTCTTTTTTCAGCTACTTCATTAACATACTTTTCCATTTGTGATTCACTTAAACCATACCATCTTTTCATTTTTTGCTTTTCTTTCAATTCTTTTCCATATTCAGAAAGAGAGCCTCTTCTTTTTTTGGCTTTTTGTCCTGGTGGAAAAGGTCTCTTAACCATTGCACATTTAGCTGACATGCATCTTTCTCCTTTTAAGAAAAGCTTTTCTCCTAACCTTCTACAAATTTTACAATTTTTTGTTTCCATAATACTATAATCTTCTTGGTTTTTTAGGGCGACATCCATTATGTGGTACAGGTGTAGTGTCTTTAATCGAGAACACTTCAAAACCTTGACCAGCGATTGATCTTATGGCTGAATCTCTTCCAGATCCAATACCTTTAACAACTATGTGAACTCTCTTGATTCCCATTTTTTCAGCAATTTGACCAACTGCTTCAGCTGTTTTTGAAGCAGCAAAAGGAGTTGATTTCTTTGTTCCTTTAAATCCAATTCTTCCAGCAGAACGAGATGCTAATACATTTCCATTTTCATCAGTTAGAGTAACAATTGTATTATTGTATGAACTAAAGACATAAAACTTACCTTCTTTTCCAGAAGTCTTTGAAATCTTTACATCCTTACCCATAGCTTTCTCAACTGCCTCGCCTTCTTTGATCATCTCTTCTTCAGTTTTTGCAATAACGTGTTTTTTCCCCATAGTAATTATTATTTAGGTGAAGGTGGAGCTTTTCTTCCTGAACCAACAGTTTTTCTTACATTGCCCCTTACTGTTCTATTATTAATTCTTGTTGTTTGTCCTCTTACTGGTAAACCTTTAGCGTGTCTAGATCCTCTCCAAGAAGAAATATCTTTCAATCTTTTAACATTGGTCATTATGTCTCTTTTTAATTCTCCTTCCACTCTGTAATTCTTTTCAATAATTTGTTTTAAAGCATTTAAATCATCAGGAGTTAAATCTTTAACTTTTTTTCTTTGATCAATCTTTAATTGTTCTAATATTTTTTTACTACTAGTTAAACCAATCCCATAAATATATGTGAGACCAATATATACTGCTTTTTCATCTGGTATGTTTACACCTACGACTCTTGCCATAAATTTAATATTATTACGAACCCTGTCTTTGTTTATGCTTAGGGTTTTTCTTACAAATTACATAAATACGACCCTCTCTTTTGACAATTTTACAATCTTTACAAATTTTTTTAACCGAAGGTCTAACTTTCATGATTATTTTTTTCTAAAAATGATTCTTCCTCTTCTTTTATCATAAGGAGTCATTTCAACAGTAACCCTGTCTCCTGCAAGGATTTTAATTTTGTATATCCTTAATTTTCCAGCCAAATGAGCTAAAATTTCAGAATCGTCTTCATCAATTTTAACTCTAAAAAAACCATCTGGCAGACTTTCTGTTACTGTCCCCTCCTTCTTTATTTTATCGTCATTTTTCATTGTTTAATTTTGAGATAATAAAACATTATCAGAATTTTTCATTTTGGTCAAGGGATTAAGCCAGTTAAATATAATATTATCTATTACTACTCTTAAAAACCCTCTCATTGATTAAAATTTAATTTAATCTCTACATTGTCTTTATTATTCGGATTCTTTGTTTTAAAAA
>JBFZBB010000014.1:0-55044 GCA_041308625.1 bacterium
ATTGTCAGCGGTTTGAGCTTTGATGGCAATAATATCATTGCTGGTTTTAAGTGGTAAAAGCTGAATTTGATCAATTGCAACCGTACTCCAACCAGAAGGCGGCGTAATATCAGACCAAGAACTTCCCCCGTCAGAAGATTTCTCAATCAACCCACCAGCAGATCCAGACACACTATCAAAATTAGATGCAATAAATAAGTTTCCTTCGCTGTTTTTAGTAATACTGGGAGCAACATTAACAGCTTCAGTAAAAACAAGCCCCAAAAGAGCGGGTGTCAAGCTTTCTCGCAAACTATCACCATTAGTATCTAGGTATGTATAATAAATATCATCTGAAGTATCATCTGAAGCAGCAATGTGAATTTTAGTACCGCTATCATCTCCTGGTGTCCATTGATCATACCAAACCGATACATTGGTCCAACCAGTGACGCTAGTATCAATAACAACAGGAGTACTCCAATTTACTCCTCCGTTAATTGTTTTTTTATAAGCTAAATCCTGCGAAGTTGCATCAATATAAAATATATATCCGCTTTGATTAGAGGTGAAAACAACTGTTGGAGAAGGACCAAACTCGTCAGTAGCGTCAAGAATAGCATCTTCTACTAAAATTTCCGCTGCTTGAACAGTTTGCGGCTTAAAAGAATCTACAACAGAACAACTATTTTGCGCTTTCCATAAAACATCAACTATGTTTCTTTCGCTCCACTTTTCTGAAAAATATTCTATTGTTCCTAATAATATGTTTGAAACAAATAAATTGAAAATTAAAAAAACAATAAAACAACTTCTACTTATTCTTTTAATTCTTTTACCTTGTTTAATTTTTAAATTGAGAAAAATATTCATAAGCTTCTTTAGAAACATTCTCCATAAAAATTGCTGCTCTTTCTTGTTCTTGTTCAAATGATTTATCTTCATCTCCCTGAACCATTACTGATATAATATATGGTCTATCCGAAATATAAACTATACCTGAATCAGAGTATGCCCTAAGTTGATCTTCTTCGCCATACTTATGAGCAAAAAGAACATTTTCACCAATACCTTTTGATAAAAATCCATTAAATTTTGAAGAACCAAGCCATTCTAAAATTTTCTCTGAATTCTCACAAGAAAGAAAACTAGCAGTATAAAGAGAGCGTAAAATTCTAGAATATTCTTTAGATGAAATCTTTCCCTCTTGGGTAAATAAAGCCTCCATACCTATTTCTTGAATAACGGCCTTTAGGTCGTCTTGATGTAAATTACGTAATAAAATATAATAGGCTGTATTATCAGAATTAACTAAAAGCTCCTCTAAAAGCTTTTCTATTGTAAATCTAGTTCCAATTGGATAGCTAGATAAAAGATTTGTATTATCGCCCGATTTATCATTAGCATCACCTGGCATCAACACTAATTCATTATAAAACTCCCATTCCCCTTTTTCTATTTTTTTAACAACAGCCATTGCTAATGGTACTTTTGTTAAACTAGCTGGCCATATATATATATCAGGATTTATAGAAATATTAGCACCGGTATTTAAATATTCAATATAAACTGAAACTGAATCATTACCAAATTCATTTGCCATTTCACGTATTTTTTCACGAAGTTGTTGAAGATTAACAATATAATGCTCTTGAGCAATAAAATTTCGAGAAAAATCAAGTAATGGATACTGATCTTTAAAAGAAATTTTAAAAAATTTCTCGTAAATCAAAAATCCTCCTGTTATAAAATTAGTAATTATTAATAATAATATTACAAATTTAAATGGAATTTGTTGTTTTGTTTTTTTTTCTTGATTTAAGAACATAACTATTTACGTCTTCTTCTTTTGGTTTTCTTTTTTCTTAAAAATGGTATTAATAATATTATAATAACAAGAACTAATATAATTGTTACTATATTCTTTTTAATAAAATTAATAATTGGCGCCCATGAATCTTGATTTGGTAAAACATTCACTGAAATTGGTATTAAAAGACCAGAATAAACATTTCCATCTCCAAGAGCATCTTTAAAAACAACATAGGTTCTTCTTTCTCCTGAATGCCCTTCTTTATCTGCGCCCTTAGAAATCGCTCCCCATAATCCAGACTCTGCATCTTTTGGAATGTTTATTTTAACTGTAAAAACCTTAGTTTCTCCTTCTTTAATAGTGTAATCTTTTGGTTCAATCGTAACCCAAGAAGTAATATCCATTCTATCACTATCTCCTTCTACTTTTTTATAATGAGTATACCAAAAACCAGACTTTTCTTCTGGATCAGTACCTTCTAATGTTATTTTAAATATTATAGTCTTACCAGGATAACCTTCAAGATCACAAAAAGCCATTCTATCAACTGCTGTTGCTAGCACAATCGAATTAGTAATAAATAATAGTCCAAATAATAAAATAAACAATACATTCCTCTTGTTGCGTTTGGTATAATTTTTTATCATAAAGTTATCTTAATCGTATCAAAAGCCCCTTAAAACAAATTAAGGGGTTTCTCCTAATACGGTAATAGTTGAGTTTCCTGTTTGTCCAGCCACACTACTTAAAACTAATTCTAAATAAAGAGCCTTGTAGGTTCCTGTACCCATTGTTATTGCAGTATCAACACTATTAGCATTACCATCACTAGACAATACATCATTAACCTCATCAATGTTAGTTGTTGTAGTATCTACTAACTCATAGTCTTCTGATGATACAATACCATTTGACCAAGTGGTTATCTCAAGCCAAACCTGAAGAGTTCCGCTGTGAGTATTTTTAAGTCTTACTACTGGTTCACTATCCGATGAAGCTAATACTTGAGGATCACCTGAAGTATCTACATTGTTATAAGGAGTAGAAATTGTAGAACTAGGAGCACTCTCAGGAAAAGTAATCGTAGTAATAGTGGTATCGGCTGCTTTACCCACAATATTTATAGTAGTTGCTTGAGCAGTTGTTGCTTCTTGAGTAGCATCATTTGCAGCAGCAATTGCTTCCCCTGTAATGTTTATAAAAATTGAAAATGCTATAAAAAAACCAATAATAGGTTTTCTATTAATTTTATTCATATATTTTAATTATTTTTTAAATTTATTGTTTTCCATCTTTTATCGACCCAATATGATCTTTTTAAAAAAATCAAACAATGTTTAAATAAATTATATTCGATAAAAATAAAACTTGCAACCCCCAAACTTAATTACTTTTATTAATGTCAAGCTATATTATAAATCTATTAAAAAATACCTTGTTATTACTACTTTATCGTTAATTTTAATATTATGCTTTAAAATTGTTCCAGCTTTTAACTCCAAAACCTTATCTGCTGGATAAACAGAATTCATTTTTGTAATTTCATTTTCAGAAATAGAAACATTTTCAGAAATATTAACCACTTTATTGTCTTTTATCCATAAAACATCTATTGGAAAATTCATATCTTTCATCCAAAAATATCTAATATCATCATTGAAATAAAAAAAGAGCATGCCTTGATCTTCTTTTAACGAATCTGTTCCCCTCAATCCTCTATTTTTTTCGCTAGACAATAAAGCCAAGTCAACCTTAAAAGAAAAATCATTAATAATTAATTCTGCTTTTAAATTAACAATTAAAAATAATATTAAAAAGATAAAAAATACTATAAGAATTATTTTTTTACAAGGTATCATTTTATTTCTTTTTTAATATCTTCTATTTCTTTTTTCATTAACTTTTCTAAATAATTAACGTCTTTTTTTAAATTTTTTACTATCTTTTCCTCTTCTTTGGTCAAATCTCTTTTACTTTTAGTTTTTCCCAATAATTGAATTTGGTTATTCAAGTCTTCTCTCAAGAAATCGAAAGATTCTTTTATTGTTCGTTCCACCTCAAATACTTCTTTTCTTAATCTTCTTTTTAAAGAAATAAGTTTATAGTATCCCTGACAGACAATAAAGATAAAAAACATTATAAGAACTACTAAAGGAACGATTACTGCTAAAAATTCTATTAACCTAGAGCTTATTTTTATAAAATCTGGTTTATTAATAACAATATCTACGCTTTGACTAGGAAGGCTTTTTGATCCATTATTATC
Source organism: bacterium (assembly GCA_041308625.1). Lineage (GTDB taxonomy): Bacteria > Patescibacteriota > Minisyncoccia > Minisyncoccales > Minisyncoccaceae > Microsyncoccus. The sequence goes on from JBFZBB010000014.1 coordinate 4,059, forward strand.
AATAACCTCTGCCCAAAGTTTATAAACTCCTTCCATTAATTTTCCTTCATAAACAAAAGAAAATTTTCCTGATAAATCCGCATTGATGTTTTTGGTTAAGATAATTTCTTTATTTTTCTCTAAATAAATATTTATTTGAGATTCAGGATAGTCGGTTTCTCCTTCAATAATTAATATTTCATCGCTTATTAATTCTTTTGGATAACCAATAATTATTGGGGCATCTAATGGCTTAATTGTTATTTCTTCTACTGCCGAAGTGTAATTTCCAGCTCTATCAAAAGCTTGAACTATTATTGTTTTAACTCCTGGAGAAAGAATTGGCAATTTATATACACCATCTTCTAGTTCATCTTCAGTAACTTTTATCGTTAAATCATCTATCTTAATATTATAATAATCAATTCCCGATAAAGCATCTATGGCTTTAAAAGAAATTTTAGGCTGTGGAGTTTCTACTTCTTTTCCGTCAATTAAGCCTATACTAAATTGTTGTGGAGAATGAGTATCAATTTGAATTTTAAAATGATTGATATCTCCCCATCCATTAACATTTCTTAATTGACTATGGAAATACCAAACACCATCGTTTAAACCAGTTAATTCTTTTTCGCTAATAGCTGGTTCATATGTGACTGATGGCGTAGAATTTGAATTCTTATTCAAAAGAGTTCTTGTTCCACTAATATTACCTTTAATTTCCCAAGAAATATTTACAATGTTTGAACTATACCACTTATTCGAATCGGGATGAGTTGAAGAAATAACATTTGGCGAATCTGGTCCAGAAACTATAGTTTTTACTGTTTCTTCTGAAGTCTTAATTTCTTTTAAAAAAAACTGAGCCGTGTTGGTGCTTGAAATAATGTTCGTTCCATTACCATCATTGGCTAATATAGATCCTGACGAAAAGCTTAAGTCTCCATTTCCAGATTTTTTAACCCTAAAATTAATTGTTATTATTTTACCAGAGTTACCAATAAATCCTGGATTAAAGACAACCCCTTCAAAATTAATTGTTCCTAAGGAATTAGAAAAAGTTGGCTCTTGAACCCATAAAGAAAAAATTGAATCGGCTTTAGATAAAGAAACTACTTCTAATTTATCTGTTGAAAAAATAATTAATCCAGAGGCAGCATTCATAGCCTCAGAAGGACTAGAAACATAAATTCCAACTGAAATTAAATTACCAATATAATATGATCCAGAACTTGGATAAAAATATAAAGTAGCAGCATTAGCAAAAACAGGAAAAAAAAGAATTAATAAAAAATAAATTAATATTTTTTTAAGCATATTTATTTAATTTATTTTACCATAAAGTGATAAAAAAAATCAATAGCAACACATGTAAAAAACACCCGCAAAGGGTGTTAAAATTTATTAGCTAATGGCCCTATCCCTTTCAAAAAGAATCCGTAGATTCCTAACGTGGGTGCCTCATTCAATTGCCACAGCAATTAAAGATTATAGCTCCCAAATTGAAAGGTGTTCGGAATTTTTTGAACGATAGGGCCATATTCACCTTACTATAATTTAAAAATTTCTACAAGTTACTCTTTAATACCATCTAAATTAATATCGTAAAGTATTTCATCGCTAATAAGTCTATATTTTAATAATTCACTATCATCAAACCAAATCTTAATTTCTCTTTCAGCTTCTTCTGGCTTATCAGAACAATGGATAAGATTTCTTACTGCTCTTTGATCAAGATTAGCAATATCATATGAATCAACGGTTAAATCTCCTCTAATAGTTCCAACATCAGATGTTAATGGCTCAGTTCCTCCAACTATTTTTTTAACTATTCCTACGGCTTTATTGCCCTCCCAAACCATTAAAACAACTGGTCCAGCTGTCATGTACGCATATATTGCTCTAATAATATCTCTTCCGTATTCAATGGCCGTCTTTTCTACAGATAATCCTGAATTTTCTATATCCTTAATTCTAATCTGACCCTTACTTTCACACCAAACATCATCTTTACTATAATGTTTTTCACATTGCTCTTCTGTTGCAAAAGCAAACTTCATGGCTACTAATTTTAATCCAGTTTTCTCAAAACGTTGAATAATGTCTCCCACAAGAGAACGTTGTACTCCGTCTGGTTTAATTATCACAAAAGTTCTTTCTTTTTTAAAATCTGCCATATGTTTATTTACTTATTATTTTTAATTTTTTACCATCAGAAACAACTTTAATACTTCCGTTAATGTCTGTTCTTAATGTTTTAATACCAAAATTATCAAGCCTTGTCAAAACATCTTCTGATGGGTGCCCATACGAATTATTCCCCACTTGAATAATTGCTAATTCTGGAGAAGTATCCTCTAAAAAGCTTAGAGAGGTAGAATATTTAGAACCATGATGAGCAACTTTTAAAACATCTATATCAACACCAATAATACTTTCTTTCTCAGAGGTAATATCTCCCGTAAACAGAAACGAACTTTTATCATAATCCATCCTTAAAACAAGGGAAGAATCATTAGATGACGAAAAATTATCTCCTTCTTCTGGATACAAAATCTCAAAAAAAACATTAGAAAAAATTAATTTGGAATCTTTTCTTAAATTTAAAATTCTTGATCCTTCTTTTTCTATTAGCTCTTCCCATTCTTCGTTGTCACCAACGCCAGTCCATAAAATATTTTCAATTTCATATTCTTTTAAAACCTGCAAAAGGCCAGTAATATGATCCTTGTCAGTGTGAGTTAAAACTATTAAATCAATAGTCTTATCCCAAAAAGGCATTTCTTTTGATAAATTTTCTATTATCTTTTCTCTATTGGGTCCACCATCAATTAGGATTTGTTGCTTTAAAGAAGTTTCAATGAATATTGCATCTCCCTGTCCAACATCAAAAAAAGTAACCTCTAGATAGCTTTGAGAGAAATAATAAACAATACCAAAAGATAAAATATTCAAAAAGAAAAGGCATAAAATTATGCCCCATACTTTTTTATTCATTTTTTATTTAACTCAGCAATTAATTTTTTAGAATCAATACCGTATCTGTCACAAACATCACCTAATTCTAATTGTTTCATCTCATATTGAGCAAAAGGACAAGTAACACAGGGTAGCCCAAAATCAAGAAGAACCTTCTCTTTCTTCTTATCTCCCAACAATTTATCTAATTTTGTTTTTCTTGTTATTTTCATATTATTATTCCCCCACCAAGCAATTCTTTTCCCTTATAGAATACTGCTGATTGGCCTGGTGTTATTGCTCTTTGTGGTTTTTTAAACTTTAAAACCTTATTTTTAGATAATATCGCTTCTACTTCTTTTTGTCCATACCTAACTTTGGCTTTAATCTTTATTAGTAATTTTTGTTTATTAATCCACTTAATGTCTTTCAATTTAACTTCTGATTTTAATAAAAGCTTTTCATCGATACTGACAACTAAGCGATTCTTTTTAAAGTCTTTTTTAATTACATAATATGGCCCACCACTCAAACCAATTCCTTTTCTTTGTCCAATAGTATAAAGAAACAAACCATTGTGTTTACCCAATACCTTTCCTTTTTCATTAACTATGTCCCCTTTAATGGACTTTATTTTCTTTTTTAAAAAATCTTCAATATTTCCAGAGATAAAACATATTTCTTGAGACTCTTTATATGGAAAAACTGGAAACTTTTTCTTTTTGGCTTGCTTTATTAAATCTTCCTTAAGTGAGTCTCCCAAAGGAAATAACACATTATTTAAATTTTTAATTCTCCATAAAAAATATGTTTGATCTTTTTTCTCATCTTTTGCTTTAAAAATCCTATTGTTTTTAATCCTAGCATAATGACCAGTAGCTACAAAATCTGGTTTAAATTTTTTTGTTTTCTCAACAAACAATCCAAATTTAATCAATTCATTACATATTACACATGGATTAGGAGTGTTTCCTTTTTTAAGCTCTTCTAAAAAACAATTAATAATTAATTTTTTAAATTCTTTCCTTACGTCAATGGTTTTAAAATCAATATTTAATATTTTAGCAATTTTCTTTGCTTTTTCTAATTGCTCTATAGAATTATCTAAGCGCATAAAAACACCAACAACTTCAAATCCTTGGTCTTTTAAAATGCTTGCTGCCATTCCTGAATCTATTCCTCCTGACATTGCTAAAATTACTTTTGCCATTTTATAAAATTAACCCAATATTACTTGGGTTAATTTTTATTTATTCATCATTATCTTCTTCTAATTCTACTCCGTTTATTTGCTCAATTGCTTCATAAGGACATAATTCTTCTCCTCCGCACTCTTCAACTTTAGCCGAACTAATTATCTTTGCTTTGTCCCCCTCCATTTCAGAGCCTTCTGGACAAATAGCTGCACAAGTACCACAGCCAACACACTTTTCTTTATTTATTGTATATTCTTTCATATAGTTATTTTTTAGATTTTTCGATTATTTCTTCTGCTTTTTCTTTTGGTTCAAAGCCAGAAACTTTTACCCATTTATTTGGCTCTAATCTTTTATAGGTTTCAAAAAAATCTTGTATTTCCTTTTTAATATGTTCGTCTACATCATCGATACTATTAATATTTTTAAATCTTGGATCAATTTTATCATCTGGCACAGCAATAATCTTGTAATCAAGACCTGATTCATCTTCCATGTTTAGCATTCCAATAATTTTAACAGGAACAACGCAACCAGGAAAAGTAGGATTTGTTGCCAAAACAACAACATCTAATGGATCTCCATCATCAGCCAATGTGTTTTCAACAAAACCATATTCAAAAGGAAAACATTGAGAAGAATAAAGGGTTCTATCCAACATTATTCTATTGGTTTCTTTATCAAGTTCGTATTTATTGCGACTCCCCTTAGGAATTTCTATAAAAACATTGATTTTCATACACTTTTTAATTAATTTATTATATTTCTAATCTTATCTTAAAAATATTATTAGTCAATACTACCGATATTATTCTTCAATTCAACCAATCTTTGATTGAATTCATTTAAAGTTATTCCGTTGTTTTTGTATAGATTGTTTATTCCAATAAAATAGTTTTGTTGGATTTCTGATGTTGGAATTGCTTGGTTATATATACGGACATCATCGATAAGGCCGTTAAAGGAATAGCTTCCGTCTCCATTTCTTCCAATTCTGGTTCCAAGATAAGCATAAGCAGAAAATGTTGGAGTTGCAGTATTTTCTGAATTTCCATTAACGTAAATTCTTATGGTTGTTCCATTTGAGGTACCAACAATATAATACCAGACATTGTCGGTAACAGATGTTATTCCAACAGCATTATTGCCGTACACATATAGTGTTGCTTTATTGCTAGAATTAATCGTTAAAGATCTATCTTTGTTGCTACTATGTTCTCCAAATTGATAAATCCACTTCCAACTACCAGAATTGTTTGTTTTAATCCATGCAGAAATAGTAAATATATTATCTGACAAATTTAAACTTGTATCACTCCCACAATTCACATAATCATTACTTCCATCAAAAGATAAACAATTGCCAGAGGGACACCCAGAAGTAACAGGTTGAGGACATACAGTAGAGCTACCACCAAAAAAACAAGCAGTACTTGCTCCATCATAAAGAGTACCCGTGTTTGAACCCCATGCATCTAATGTGGTGGCTAAATTAGTACCATTTACTTGGTCTAACTTCCACTGCGATACTCTTCCTATTAATAATGCATTATCCGTTAAATTAAGAAATACTTGTCCTTTTGCAAAGTTTGCTTTTTGAGATATAGAACTCATTCCAATAAAAATAAACGAAGAGAGGACTCCGATAACAACGATTACTACCAATATTTCTATTAGGGTAAAGGATTTATTCATTGTTTGCTAAATTAGTTTTTAATTCTACTATTCTTTGATTAAATTCTTTTAAAGTGATTCCGTTATTCTTAAATAATTTATTGATACCGATATAATAGTTTTGATTTATTTCAGAGGAAGAAAGGGCATTATTAAACAACAAAACTTCATCAACTGTTCCTCTTGTATGTTCTTCTGTGCCTCGAGACCCTACAAGATATGTTGAACTAGCAACATTTAAAGCTCCTGCGCTTCCACTTCCATCCATTTTTCCATTAACATAAACGTATATTAAGTTATCTTTTCTACAATAAACCAAATGATACCAATTATTTTCTTTTAAACTAGTGGCACCAGGTATTAATCCTGTTGCGGTAGAATAAAAATATACCTCAGAACCATACGTTGTTCTATCTATTTTACATGCAAAATTTATTTGGGTTATTGAATTAGTAAAAATATTACTATAATCTGTTGCAAGATCATATATTTTCACCCATGCAGAAACAGTCCAATTATTTGATCCAAAAATTAAAGATGGTGATAATATTTCATTGGTTCCATTGAAATAAACACACTTTCCAGAAACACAATCGTTTCCATCCTTTAGTAATGGTCCATCCACAGCAGTTCCATTGTTTGTTCCCCAAGAATCAGAAATATTTCCTGCTGTTGCTCCAATTACTTTTGTTGTTGTATTATAATCAGTAATATTATCAAATTTCCACTCCAAAACTAAATTCATCAACAACGAATTTCTTAAAGAGTTAGAAAAAGCTTTACCTTTAGCAAGATTAGCACTACTAGTAATCGAACTCATTCCAACCAAAATAAATGCAGAAAGAACCCCGATGATAATTGTTACTACCAATATTTCAATTAAAGTAAAAGACTTATTCATATATATTATTCTGCCTTTCTCTTTCTTTCCATTAACTCTTTGACTGCTTCTTTGGGAGATTTATTATGATAAATGATTTCATAGACTTTTTTAGTTAAAGGCATATCAACTTTGTATTCCTTAGCCAATCCATAAACAGCTTCTGTTGTTGTTGCTCCTTCAATTATTCCATCAGTTGTATCCAATATCTTCTTTAATTTCTCTCCCCTAGCAATTCTTTCTCCAAATGTTCTGTTTCTACTTTCGGGACTAATACATGTTGTAGAAAGATCTCCTAAACCAGCTATTCCCGAAAATGTCTTTCTTTTTGCTCCTAATTTTTGTCCCAATCTTTGAATCTCTACAATTCCTCTGGTCAAAATAGCAGCTTTAGCATTAGCTCCAAACCCTAATCCATCAGAAATACCAGCCACTACTGCAATAATATTCTTTAATGGTCCGCTGATTTCTACTCCCACTACATCACTACTAGTATATACTCTAAAATAGTTGCTAGAAAATATTTCTTGCACATCTTTTCCTATTTTCTTGCTTTTTGAAGCTGCAACAACTATGGTTGGCATTTTCTTTGCTACTTCAATAGCAATAGTTGGACCAGATAATACAGCGACTTGAACGCTTCCTAATTCATCTTTTAACACCTCTGTCATTCTTTTAAATGTTTTTTGTTCTAATCCTTTAGCAACATTAATAAAAACTTTTCCCTTTAAAGAAACTTTTGTTTCTTTAACTTGCTTGGCAACACTCCTAAAAAACTTTGAAGGAATAGCAAAAATTATCCAATCTGATTTTTCAATAGCAATACTTAAATCTTTTTCAAAGACAATATCCTGGGGAATCTTGATTCCATTTAAATATTTCTTATTCTCTCTTTTTTTATCTAATTCTTTCAAATATTCAGGAAAAGCACTCCAAATAGAAACATTGTGCCCGTTTTCTGAAAGAAGAATAGCTAATGTTGTTCCCCAAGCCCCATCTCCTAATATTGTAATATTTTGTTTTTTCATAAATATATTATACCTTTTACATTTAGCATTGTCTAGAACTTTCTGTGAGCACAAATATCTTTAAAGTCACAGTAATTACATTGCCATCCTGGTGTTGGTTTAAAATTACTTCTCTTTATTCTATTAATCGTTTCTTTCAATTCTTCTTCTATTTTCTCTATTTCTCCTTCTTTAGCACAAAAAGACAAAGAAGATCCATCTTCTAAATAAAAATAGGTTAATTTTTCTGCCTTAAGACCATAAACTTTTTCTAAGGCCAATTGATATATTAATAATTGTAATTTTTCGTCTTTGCTTGCTGTTTTCTTAGGATTCCCTGTTTTATAATCAATAATCTCCACAGAGCCATCTCCTAAATTATCTATTCTGTCTATTGCTCCGACAAATTGATCTCCATTTAACTTTAATCCAAATGTTTTTTCTAAAGCTGGTTCATCATTAATAAAAGCAAGATTTAAACCATTTTCTTTAAAATTTTCATAAAACAATTTTAATGATTTTTTACCTTTATTATAAAATTCTTTTCTTATTTTCTCTGACTCGTACCAATCATCAGACCATTCTTTATTATAAATATCAATTAATTCGTCCAAAGAAGGTATGTGATTTTCTTTCTTTGTTTTTTCTCCCTTACCAAATAATCCTTTTTGCTCAATTTCTCTATCTTTAACCGCTAAAGCAATAAACTTATGCAAGGTACTATGCATGGTTTTTCCAAAGGTAAAAATTGATTTACCCCTAGATGGTATTTTTAATATATGTGAAAACTTGTACTGTAAAGGACAATTTTTAAAAGCTGTTATTTGTGAAAAAGAAAAATGATCAGGTAGAAAGTTTTTTATTGTCTTTCCTGATACATTAGTTTCATTTGATTCCAGTTTAAAACCATTATTTAATGATTTTCTAAAACAAAATTTGGAAGAACTTTTCTTTTCAGCCACTTCTTTATTAATTAAATTAGATTCTATTAAAAATGGGGAAGGCTTTTTTGTCTCTTTTCCGCCATAGTCCAATCCCCAAGTTAAAAATAGTCCTTTTTTAGCTCTAGTTAAAGCAACGTAAAACAATCTTCTTTCTTCTTGAATGTGAAAGTCTCCTTGAGGCAATACCTCTTTGATCAAATCTTCTGGAATTTCAATTGGAGACTTTCTCTCGTCAGTAGGAAACTTTCTTCTTACTAAATTAACAACAAAAACATATTTAAATTCTAATCCTTTGGCTGAATGAATTGTCATTATTTTCACTGCATCAAATTTATCATCCAAGCTAGTTTTAAAAGAGCCCTCTTCTCCAGCATCAATTTCCATTTGTATTTGTTCAATAAAAGAAATTAAACGAGAATCATTTTGTGTTTGTTCAAATTCTCTAGCTTTTTCATAAAACTGATAAATAATCTCCCACTTCTTTAAAGTTTCTTCATCTGCCTTATCTAAATGCTTAGCATAATTCAAATCATTAATTATATGAATAAAAACCTCTCCCACACTCTTATCTTTTGCTAATTCATAATGCTTCTTTAATAATTCACCCAATTTCCTTATTTTCTCTCTTGTTTCAGCAGTAAACTTATTCATTAAAAACTGACTTTGAATTGCTTCGTATAAGGGAATACCTTTTTTATCAGCAAAATGAGTAATCAAAGACACTTCTTCTGGCTCTAAATTAAAGGGTGACATTCTTAAAATCCTATAAAAACTCATTGAATCATAAAGATTAATAATAACTCGGAAATATGAAATAAAGTCGAGAATTAAGGGATTAGTATATAAACCCTTGGAAGAAAAAAATAAAAATGGAATACCAGCTCTTTCAAGCCCCCTACTAAACTTATTGGCTGAATCATTAGTTCTGCAAAGAATCACAAAATCTGAAAACTTAGCATCCAAATCAATTTCTTTGATTTCCCATATTTTATTAATTACCCCTGTTATTTCTTCGTCTCCTGAATCAAAACAGAGAAGCTCTATCATTCCCTCTTCTTTTAGATTACTTTTAAGTTTTTTGTTTATTTTTGTAAACCTCTTTAAATCAATGCCCTTTTTCTTGGCCTGAACATTTAATTCCTTTATTTCGTTTAATTGATACTCTAAACGATTAGGATTATTATTTTGAATGAAATTATATGCCAAATCAAGAATATTTTGTGAAGACCTGTAATTCTCAATCAAAACAACTTCTTTTGCTTCTGGATAATCTTTTTTAAACCTTAAAACATTATTAAAAGATGTTCCGCAAAAAGAAAATATACTTTGATCATCGTCTAATAATACATTAATATTATTCCTCGGCGAAGCTATTTTCTGCATTAATTCGTATTGCACCCAATTAGTATCCTGAAACTCATCAATTAAAATATATTTAAATTGTTTTCTAAACTTTTCTAGAACATCTTTCCTTTTTTCAAAAAGTTTTATTGTGTAATTAATTAAATCACCGAAGTCTAATGAACTATTATCAAGTAATAATTTTTGATAAAGATGATAAGCTTCGGCAATCTCTTTTAATCTTTCGTCTTCTTCTATATCATTTAAATCTTTTTTAAGAGTGTCAATGTATTCTAAATAATTTTCTGGATAAATTCCTTCGTTCTTACAGTCCGAAAAATGATCAAGCAAAGCATGAATAAACTTGGTTGGATTACCCATTGGACGATAATGTTTTAAAAAATAAAATTTATCAAAATTCTTTTTAATTAATATCCATTGAGCTGGTCTATCCAAAAGCTTGTAATTAGTGGGTAATCCTATTAAAAGACCATGATTTTTCAAAACCCTATCACAAAAAGAATGAAAGGTTGATATCCAAAAATCATAATAATCAAAAGGTAATATGCTTTCTACTCTTTCCTCCATTTCTCTAGCTGCTTTTTCGGTAAAGGTTGTAGCTAAAATTTCATCTGGCCTAATCCCCTTTTCTTGGATTAAATAAGCAATACGATTGGTTAAAACAGTAGTTTTTCCTGTTCCAGCCCCAGCTATAACCAAAAGGGGACCATTTCCAAAGCATACAGCCTCTTTTTGTTCTTTGTTTAAATTAGATAATTCCATAAAGTAAGTATATTCTAAAAAAAGAATAAAATCAAAAAACATGCCCCTAAAAGCATGTTTTAAATTCAGTTATTGTTTTCTTTTCTTAATCTCTTCTATTAGTCTATCATGAAATTCATCTAATAAATAAGGGTCGTGTTTTTCTTTAGCTATTTTTATTGCTTTTTCAACGCCTTCGTTAAATGCTATTAAAAGCAGTTCTTCTATTTTTTTATCTTCTTCCATAAATTATTTTACAGATTGAATTATCTCATGTTGAAAATCCAGCAGCTCTCTTCTTAAAATATTGTCAAAATCAGAAACTTTTTTTGAAAGAATGTCTGTTGCTTCAAATTCTTTTCCATCTTCAATTAGTTTTGTTAAATTTACAGCATCTTCTTCGGTCAACATTCCTAAAACTCTAAGAATGATCCTATCGTAAACAACATTACTCATTTCGTCAATTATTTCTTCTTGTTTCTCTAAAGATAAATAATCAAGATTTAATTCTTTAATCAGGTCTTTGCAATGTATTTCTACTTTTTCTTTTGTTATCATAATTTTTTATTATTTATATGCTTGGTCTATCCATTGATTCTTCTATTTTTTCTTTTTCTTCCTCCTCTTCTTCTTTTATTTTTTCGTGTTTCTTTTTTATCTCTTCTTCACTTGGAATATCTCTCGTGTTAAACGATTCTGTTTTTAAGTCTATTTCGTTTTCCATTTCTTCTTTTTTCTTATTAATCTGATCTTCATCAAAATTTCTATACCTTCCAGCTAAATTAGCATCTATAGAAACATCTTCCTCTATATCCACTTCTTTATTGTCTTCTTCAAAAAGATCTAATTCTTCTTTTTGTTCTTCGTTAAAGCTTCTTAGTCTTTCATTTAAAGTATCTCCCTTTGAAACTTTTCCATTATTGTTTTTAGGGTCTTGAGGAAATCTATCTTTGTAATCTTTTAAAAATTCATCTGCTACTCCAGAATTAATAATATTGTTTCTTTCTTCTTCTAAATTTAACGGTATCTTGTCTGGTATATCAAACTTATTTTCAATATTATTTTTATTTAAACCTAATACGTTTTTAAGTTTTTCAAACAATTTTATTTTTTTGGGTGTCAATTCTTGAACTAATTTTTCTGCTTCTTCTTTTTTTCTATTAAGGTTTAACTCTAATTCTTTTTCAGCTATTAACTCTCTGCTAAAACCATAGTCTTCTAAACTTTTTAATGTTTCTTTATATTCTTCATGCAACGCATCAAATTCATCAATCAAAGTAGTATTTCTTTTCTTAAGACCAAGCTTAAAAGACAGTCCTTGCTGTTCTTTAAGTTGTTCTTTTATTTCTAGTGCCTTATTTTTCGTATTTAGCAATTTTTCTATTTTTTCCTCGGGAATTTCTTGCTGAAAAGAATCTTTGTTCTTTTCAAGCATTTTTTCCTTTATTTCCTGGCTTTTTTCTATATTTTCTCTAATATTATTTTCCATTTTTTTATATTTATTATATTAAATATATAATAATACTTTATTATCACTAGGTCAACACCCTATCCCTTATTATCAATTTGCGTACGAGCGCTAAAATTCTCTACAATAAAATCATTTTTTTCTTCTTTTTTTATCTCAATTATTGAACTATTATCTATGCCTTCAAATGGTTTCATCTTTTTTTCATTTAATTCTTGCTCTTTTTTAATTTGTTCGCTTGTTTTATCTAAATCAAGAGTTTCAATCTTAGTATTTCTTAATTCAAATTCTTTTGGAGAATAATCACTGACCTCAAAAGAAATCTTATCCCCCTTAACTTGTAAAGTTTTTCTTTCGATGAGAGCTGTTTTTAAAAGAAAAAAATTAGCATTTTTATCTTTTAAATCAAAAGGAATTGTAAAAAATTCTGAACGCAGCCCAGAAACTAAAACACTAGTCATTCCATTATAAGGAACATTTATAGGTAGACCAATAAGACCCACCCCTATTAAAGATTGTGTTCTTTTTTCTTTTGCTTTATCTTTAAAAATTAAAAATAAATTTCGTTTTCCTTCACTTTTGTCTTTTATTTCTTCGTCATTTTCTCTGTTTAATTGAATTAAACAATATCTTATTTTTTTAACTCTTCTTCCTTCTATAAATTCTTCTACTTGATCGTTAGAATAGCCTGTTTTTCCTCTTATTTTAGCTAGTAAATCAGAATATTCATCTCCTGTTTCTTTTATTTCCTCATCAATATTTAAATTCTTATTTTTTAAATGAAGAACATACATAAACCCTTGTTGTTCTTTTTTTTGTGCCAAAAATCTATTAAGTCTCTCCTTAACAAGTAAATATCTTTGTATTTCTTTTTGAGAAAGATCTTCACCAAAATATGATTCTCTTAGCTTTACTTTGTCTTTTTCTTTATATTCGTCTCTAAATTCTAAAAACTGGTCTTCACCTTTCATCTTTTTAACCACTTCATTAAGATTTTCTTGAGTGTCAGGCATATCACTTAAGATTATAGTTTATTTTTTCCTTTAAAACAATGATTCTTTTGTTAATTTCTTCATCAACCAACTCCCTATCTCTTCCATAGGTCAAAGAATAGTACTCTTTTATATCCCAAGCCCTTTCTTTGTCTCCTTGAGACGGTGGATAAGTTTTGACATTAAATGGTTTTGTTGTTTGACCGTCAATTATTGGACGGATATAAAAATTAAAATTATCTATATTAATCAAATCAATTATTGAAAAAATTGGCTCGAATTCTTTCTTTACGAATTCTGCATCCTCAGCTCCTATCCTAAAAGAAATAATTGTTCCAACGTTACCAAAAACACTTTCTCTTATCTTTGGTATTAATTGTCCAATAAACTGATGAGAAACAGTTAAACAAAGACGGTATTTTCTAGCTTCTGATAAAATAGTAGAAATACTCTCTGTAGCAAAATTATGGAATTCATCAATGTATAAATAAAAATCGTTTCTTTTTTCTTCTTCAACATCAATTCTTGAAAAAGCAGCCATGGCTAATTTACTGGCAATGATTAAACCCAATAAAGAACTGTTTGTTTCTCCGATACGTCCCTTGCTTAAATTAACAAGAAAAATCTTTTTTCCATCAAGAATCTCTCTAAAATTAAAAGTACTTTTAACTTGTCCCAATATTGGTCTTAGGAAATCGTTTTGAATAAAAGTATCAAACTTAGAGGTAATATATGGTCCCATATTTTTTAAAGAAGTTTCTCCTCCTACTTTTTCTGCTTGTTCTGTCCAAAATTCTCTAACCAAAGAATTCTTACATTTAGAAACAAGATATTTTCTAAAACTATCATCTGTAAAAACCTTAGGCACCTCTAATAAAGTATATGTCTCAGAAGGATCATCCATTAAAAGCATTAAAGCATTTCTCGTATACTGTTCAAACATTGGTCCACCAGTTTGCTTTAAATCATAAAGCTTATCAAAAATACCAATTAACTCATTAATGATAAATGTTTTTTGTTCTGGAAAACGAGAATCATACTCAAGCATATTAAGACCAACAGCTCTTTTTAAAGAAGCTGGATCAAAAATGATAACATCATCAATTCTTTCTTTGGGAATTTTTCCTAAAATATCTTCAATTAAATCTCCATGTGGATCTAAAACTCCAACACCTTCTTTGCATAAAATATCTTGCTCTATTAAGTTAGAAAGCAAAGAAGATTTACCTGTTCCTGTTTGTCCAATAATATATGCGTGCCTTCTTCTGTCTTCTCTCTTAATCCTTATTTCTTTTTTTTCTTCTCTGTACTGATTAAAACCCAATAAAATCCCTTCTTTAGGAATATTAGCTGGTGGAGGAGATGTTCTTGATTTTAATCCTTTAATGTTTGGTGTTTTAAGAAAAGGTGTTGGAAAATGAAAAACACTAGTCAATTCTTCTGTATTTAATATAATGCTTTGACGAGGACTAAACAAACGAAAACTATAATGATAAAGAAAATCTTTTAATCCTGATTTTCCTAATCTAACAACTGAAAAATCATTAAGGTTAGTAGAAGAAAACTGATCAAAAGCATTAATAATTTGAGAAAAAACATCATCACTTTTTTGTTTATCTTTAATCGAAACAACGATCCTAATATTTGCTTCGAAGCTTTGTTTACTTATCTTCTCTTCAAGGTGTTTCAATAAATCTTCATCTATTTTAACTTGTTTCTGATTTTCTTTTTTCTCTGGAGATTTAAAAAAATTAAAAACACTTGTTTCCATCAAAGCACTTCCAAAGCTCTTTCCCTTGTTAACTTCATTTATTATTTCTTTTGCTCTAACGTGCCAAGAATTTGAAGTATTTCTTAATACTATCTGCACAACTGCTTCTTCTCTTTCTTCTAATTTAGTCAAAACATTGGTAATGATAGATAAAGGGTCTGTTTCTAAATAATTATATGTTCTTATGGGAAGATATAATGATTTTTTAAGCTTTAAATATCCACAATTTATTTCTTCTTTTTCTCCAAAAATATTAAAATCATCACTCTTGTCTATTTGAGCATCTGGAAAAATACTATATATCTTTTTTTCAATAAAAGTCTCGAATTCTTTAGGTACAGAAACATAAAAACCTATTTCATCTTTTACCTTAGCAATTTCTAATGTAATCCAGGGCAAAATACCCATAAAGGATGGCTTTTTAAAGGAAATTAAACTTGCATAAAAATCTTCCATTAATCTAATCCAATCTTTTTCCTGTTTACCAGACTGTCTCAACTCTTCTTCTGTTTTAGGAGGAATTCTAACAGAAAATAACGTGAAAGATGTTGACGCCTTAATTCTTTTGCTTTCAAAAATCTTTGAGAAAAAAATCCAAAATGCAATTATAAAAAACACTAAAACAGATAGTCCTATTATAATATAACCGTATTCTTGAAAATCCAAAAACAAGTTCATTAAATTAGTATACCATAAACCATAAAATAAGAGCAAGAGTGAAATAAAAAAAATACTAATTATTTAGTATTTTATTAAAATAAAGGATTAATTTCCATGCATCATGCACGGCCATTTCCTTATCTTTGATAAACTCTTTAACAGAGTTAATATCATTATTGATAAAAAATATCTCCTTTGATTCTTCATCGGTCCTTATTTTTAATTCCTCTTTCGAAAAAGGAATATCTAGATGACATGCAATCAATGGTTGTCTAGAACCAAGACTATTATAAACAATACCAAGATAATCAACCTTGATGCTATCCATAACAATTCCTGTTTCTTCAAAAAATTCCCTAGAAACCGTAGATAATATAGAATAACTATCTACAGACTGAAACAAAGAAAAATCTTTTTCTGGATCAAAGTATCCTCCAGGAAGAAGAGTAATAACCTCGGAATCAAAAGCTGTTTTCCCTCTTTTAGCAAATATTATACAACCATGAGGATTTTCAGAGCTTGATTTAGTAGTGGTTACTGCTCCAAAAGAAATAGGCAGACAAGCTCCCTTGTCTAGGGGAACATCAAAAAGATTAATCTTCTCTTTTCTTTTCTTTTGAGTTGAATAGAATTGAGAAAATTTACCCCTCCTGAAAATAATTTTGAGAATTTTATCGTTCTCAATTATTTCCATAACGCTTCCGACATTTCCATCGAAATCATTAGGGTTTTCTAATAAATGCTCTTGCCATTCTTTTTGGATCCTTTCTTTTTCTTTAAAAGAAAAATTTATTTCTTTTTTTTCTTCTACCAAGATAACTTCGTTGAAGTTATCAAACAAAACTTGCCCTAAAGGAAAATATTCCTCAAGACGAAGAGTCTTAGCGATGTCAATGTACTTCATTTCTCACCTTTTATAGGATAAAACTATTCAAGGGCCTTGTCAAGACCTTAAAATAACCCTTCTTTCTTCTTCTGGGAACTTTTCAATAGCATATCTTAACATTGTTCTTGGCATTTTTTTATAATATTTATTTAAAAAATATTTTTCAACTTTAATATTCCTCTTCCCTATTTCTCTTAACATCCAGCCTACTGCTTTATGAATTAAGTCATGCTTATCGTTTAAAAGTATTTCTGATATTTTTAACGTATCTTTAAAATCATTGTTTCTAATAAAAGTAAACGTAGAAATAATGGCAATTCTTTTTTTCCACAAATCTTCTGATTTAGCAAAATCATAAAGAATATCCCTGTCTTTATCTATCAAATAGTCTCCGACAATATTAGGAGCTGACAAATCAACCAAATCCCAATTATTAATTTGTTTAGTATTTTTAATGTAAAAATTAAAAACTTTTTTCTTCTCTGTTTTATATTTAAAAATTAAAATAAGTAGAGTTGTTAACCTATATTCGTGAACCTCGCTTTTAATTAATACTTTTAAATCTTCAAATGAAGCTTCTTTAAACTTTTTTGCCACCTCTCTTTGTTCAGGAACCTTAACTCCAATAAAAAAATCTCCTTCTCCATATTCCCCTTTTCCTGTTTTGAAAAAACGAGCCAATATCTTGGCTTTTTCCTTGCTTGCTTTATTATTTAATTCTTTTTTTATTAATTCAATCATAATTTAAAATAAAAAGAAATTATTGCTCCGATCAAACAAATAATTCCAAATACAAGAGTAAACATTGAAAAATTAATTTTCTTTGCCCAACTTAATATAATTTTCAAAGAAATAAAACCAAAAACAAAACTAAATAATAAAGCAATCCAACCTTGTGAAATCAAAGAAGGATTTTTAATAAATAAGTATAAAGAAGAACCTAAAACAACAGGAACAGAAATTAAATAAGACTGCTTAAGTATTGTTTCTGGGTCTTTCTCAGACAAAGAAAGACCAAAAATAGTAGAGCCAGAACGAGAAACTCCTGGAATAGCTGATAAACCCTGAAGAATCCCCACTATAATTGCTGAGTAAGTTTTATTAATTCCTATATTAATTTTATTTCCCTGTACAAAAGATGTAAAAAGAAGTCCAATTCCCATAAGAAATAACAATCCCGACCCCATAATTATACTACCTGAAATTTGATAAAAAATATAACCAATTGATCCAGAAAAAATAGTAACAATTATAAAAAACTTAAAAAACTCCTTATCTTTTATTAAAATCAAATCAATCCAATCTTTATAGAAATAAACCAAAACAGCAAGCAATGTTCCTAAATGAAGGAATATTGCTAGATCTAAAGCATTCAAATCTTTAACTAAAAAACTAGAAGCCAGTGTTAAAACTCCTTCACTTGAAATAGGAATCCACTCAAATATTCCCTGAATTATACCTAATAAAATATATTCCCACATATTATTTCTCTATTTTAACAAAACGATATTTATCAAATTGATCTTTAAAAAATTCACACTTAGAATAATTTCTTTTAATAATTTCTTTTATTTCCTTTAATTGCCTTTCATCAAACTCCATGAAAATAACTCCTTTGTCTTTTAGAAATGACATTGCTTTTGATAAAAACTCTTTAATTACATCTAACCCATCTGGTCCGGAAAATAAAGCAATATGAGGCTCAAATTCTTTAACATCATCACCAACCTCATTCATTCTATTTAAAGCAACGTAAGGAGGGTTAGCTAAAATAAAATCATATTGTTTTTTAATATTTGAAAAAACATCTGTTTTGATCAATGAATATCTATTATTATCAATTTTATTTAAATCTAAGTTGGTTTTAATCTGTTCTAAAAAACAATCTTCCTTTTCTCCAAAATCACAATAACAATTATTTTTTTTAAGAACAGCTATTCCAACACAACCTGAACCAGAAAAAAGATCTAAACAATTTGAATCTTTTTTTATCTCTTCAATTGCCAAAGAAACCCAATAACTTGTTTCTTCTCTGGGAATAAAGGGTCTTTTACTTAAATCAATTTTTGCTCCTAAAAATTCTTTGTATCCTTTTTTGTAATCTTCTGGTATTTCCATATTAATTATAGAAAAATAAAGAACAAGCAATACCAATTATTGCTCCGCAAGATATTTCAAAAAGACTATGTCCTAGCACTTCTTTAAGTTTTCCTAAATCTTTAGTTTCTCTTAAATTAAGAGACTCTATTACTTTATTCAATGATTGAGCTTGTTTACCAGCTGCGCCACGGATCACTCTTGCATCATAAATAATAAAGAAAGCAAAAACAATGGCCACTGCAAACAAACCAGAATCAAAGCCATAGTTTAATCCCACAGAACAAGCCATAGCTGAAACAGTAGCACTGTGCGATGAAGGAAATCCTCCTGGTAAAGCATATAAGTTAAAATTAAATTTTCCTTGTTTAACAGCTAAAACAATGGCTTTTATAGTTTGTGCCAAAAACCAAGCTAACACACTAGCAAAAAGCGTTTGGTTTGAAAGTATTGAAACAATAATATTGGTCATAATTTAATATCAAATATTTTATTCTTTTGTTTTGCTCCTTTTCTTAAAGCAACCTTTCCCAAGGGAATATTAAAATGTTTAGATAGCAATTCTTTAACTTTTTTATTTGCTTCTCCTCTTTCTGCTTTTTCTTTAATTTTTATTTCAAAAGAATCTTCGTTCTTTTTAATAATCTCTTCTTTCTTAGATAAAGGATGTGTTTTTACTTTAATAAACATTTAAACAAGACTTATTAATTCTGGCTTTACCAAAAGAATGATTCCCATTAATAAAAGTAATATTCCTGAAATAAGCTTAATAATTCCTAAGTATTTTTGTGATGATTGAGTGATTCTTAAAGTGGCTGTTGCAATCAAAAAAATTATTAAATCATCAAGCATATAGAAAAATATATATACTAATAAATAAAAATAATAAGAAACAGTGCTTAGATTAAGTTCGACTAATGTTTTTGTAAAAACAGCTGGAAAACCCATTGAACAAAAAAGCTCTACCATATTTACTCCAGCAGCAATAACAGCTACACTTAACAAACTAACAATTATTGGTACTTCTGCTCTGGTCATTTTCTCCATTTTTAATAAAAGCTTCTTCTGTGCTTCAGAAAAAAAGTCTTTTTTTGCCTCTGCTTCACAAAGCTTACAAATTACTCCTGAATAATATTCTTTTAAAATGGTAAAGGCAAAGAAAATAGCCATGACACCAACCACAGTAGTAATAATCTTAATATATGCTAGCGCTAAAAATAATTTAAACCAAGCTGCTATAAATAGAAAATACACTACTCCTGAAACAAAAATAAATGTGCCACCAATCAATAATATTCTTTTTCTTGTACCAGACGCAATCAAAGATGCCAATAAAAAGCACAAGGCAGTCATAGCACAAGGATTAAAACCATCAATTATTCCTAAAATTATAGACAAGGCAAGAGGTGGATAATTTAAAGTATCAATTTCTCCTAAAAATGGAATATTTATTTTTCTCTTGTCATCGATAATACTGGTTTTATCTTCAATGTCTTCTTTTTCAGGAGGAGGATTGATTTCTACATCTTTTTTGTTTTCAATGATTTGATTAATATATGACTCTATTTGTGGTCCAGTGCTTTTTCTTTCAAAACCTATTATGTATATTCCTTTTTCAAAAAAAGTAACTGGTACTAATCCCCAAACATCTTGAGGGACATTATAGTCTTTATATTTTTTCAACATCAGTTCTGTATTACCTCCTTCGGTTATAGAATATTTATTAACTTTTATTTCTGGATAATCTGCTTTTAATTCATCAAGAAAATCCATTTCTTCATGGCAATGAGAACAAGTGGGCAAATAAAATAAATCAATCTCAACGGTTTGAGTTTGTGCAGCATTAACATTTCCAAAAAATATTCCCCAAAGAATAATGGGAACTAATAAAAATTTGAATAGAGTCTTCATTTAATTTCTAATAACTCAACTTCAAAGATTAGGGTCGCATTAGGGGGAATAACTCCACCAGCTCCAGCTGAACCATAACCAAGCTCAGGTGGAATTGTTAATTTTCTCTTTTCTCCAACTTTCATTCCAATAATGCCCTGATCCCATCCTTGAATAACCTGACCAACACCAATTTGCAATTCAAAAGGTTGCCCTCTATCTACGCTGGAGTCAAATTTAGTTCCGTCTTCTAAATATCCTGTATAGTGAACAGTGATAAAATCTCCCCTTTTAACTTCTTGTCCTTGTCCTTGTTCCATTGTTTCTATTTTTAGTTCCGGCTTTGATTCTTCATTACTTTGCTGTACCACAATAGAATCACTCAATGAAGCACTACTTTCTTGTGAGCCCATATTAAGTAAAAAGTAAAAA
Source organism: bacterium (assembly GCA_041308625.1). Classification (GTDB taxonomy): domain Bacteria; phylum Patescibacteriota; class Minisyncoccia; order Minisyncoccales; family Minisyncoccaceae; genus Microsyncoccus. The sequence goes on from JBFZBB010000014.1 coordinate 24,996, forward strand.
AAACCACAAACCAAAACGAAAAAAATTATTAAAATAATTATCTCTGACTTATTCATGTTACTTTATTTCAAAAACAATATTAACCGTTACTTCTATTTTATTCTCTCCTAAAGCCACAGAAGGAGCTGCTACTTCTCCCATGCCAATCACAGATGATTTTAAATCATATGAAACAGGAATATAGCTACTTTCTGTAAAACTAACAATATCTCCTAATTTTACTCCTAATGTCTGAGCTGTTTGAGAAGCTTCTGCTTTTGCATCAATGATAGCTTTTGTTCTAGCTTGGGTTTTAAATGCTTCTTCATTTTCAACAATAAATCTTAAATCACTTACTTCATTAGCGCCAACATCAACAGATCCTTCAATTATACTGCTTACCTTTTCAATATCTCTAATTTTAACCTCTATTGTTTGGTTTGCTTCATAACCAACCAAAACTCTAGTTCCCGTAGAATAAACATCAAGAGTATCTTTGTGCCACTCATACAAAGGAGAAACATTAAAATATGTTGTTTTAATATCTGTCTCACTTATTCCTTGTTCTTTTAAAAATTCAATAATTGCGCTTGATTTTTCAGAATTACCCTTTAAAGCATCTCCTACCTTCTTTTCTTCTGTTATAACAGAAAGAGATACTTGAACTAAATTAGGTGTAGCATAAACCGTTCCTTTTTTAGAAACCGCTATTACATTATTATCTCTACCAACATAATCAGCTTGTTTTAATTTTTCAGTTGTTGCAGCTGAATAATAACCAATAAGAACTAATATAAAAACAATAAATAGAATTCCTATTATTTTGCAAAGAATTCCACAATTTTTTAATTCTTTTACCATAATACTATTTTTATTTATTATTATCTCTTTGAAAACAAATTAATAACACTGACACCGATAAACATAACCACTGTTACTAAAAATGTTTTCTTAAAAATTTCTATTATTTCTTTTGTGTTTGAAAAATCAGATAGTATCCAAACAATAAATAATGCTGAAAAAATAACAACAATGATCGTTAAAAACAAATTAATAAGTTTTTTCATATAAATATATTATTATCTTTATGTTATTTTTAAACCGCTCTTAACTTCCTTTTCAGGAACAAGAACAGATAATTTATCTTCATCTTTAACTGCTAATATCATTCCCTGGCTCTCTATTCCAAACATTATTCTTGGTTCAAGATTAGCAACAATCACAACGTTTTTATTAATCAATTCATCTGGAGAATAATAATTAGCAATTCCTGCAACAATTATTCTTTTCTCTTCTCCTAATTCAACCTCTATTTTCAATAATTTCTCTGATTCTTCAATTCTTGAAACATTGATAATTTTTGCGACTCTTAAGTCTATATTTTTAAATTCTTCAAAATTAATCATACAATATTATTTTGATTTCCACAAGCCATGAATATTACAATATATTCTCACGATATAATTATCACAGTCAATATTAAATAAAGCTTCTGACTTATCTCCTGGTTTTAATATTTTCTTAAAGCAACCTTTGTCGCACAATACTTCAATCCACTCAATATAATGATTTTCTTCCATTGGATGTGGAATTTCTCCAACTCTAATTATTAATTCACTTCCTCTTTTTTCTATTACAGGAACATGTTTTTCTTTACCTTCTTCTATTATCTTTTCTTCTAATAATTCCATAGGTTCTCCACAGCAAACTAGTTGTCCTGCACCATTATGAATAACCTCAACAATATTGCCACAAATATTACATTTATATATTTGACTTAATTGTGTCATACTCATATATTATCACTAGCCAAACTATTTTTCAATTCAACCATTCTCTGATTATGTTCTTCTAAGGAAATTCCATTATTTATATTTAATTTATTGATACCAACAAAATAATCATTTCTAATTTTAGACTGAGACAATACTTGATTATATATTATTATCTCATCAAGTAAACCATTAAAATAACTACCTCCCCTTGTTCCAATATAAAAACTCGTAACGGTAGAAAAGCTTCCTCCCATTCCTGCAATATTAGATTTTAATTGCCCATCAACATAAAAACTTAAAGAATTTACATTAAAAATAACAACAAGATGATACCATTTATTCCAGTCAAAAACCATTGATGCTTGATTTTGATAGTCTACCCCATTATAAATAACTCTTGCTCCAAAAGAAACACCATTTAATCCTTTACTATGAATTAAATAATTATTATTATCGTCTTCGTATTTTCCTAATATCCTAGGATTTAAAGCTGTTTCTTCTGTTGGGTAAACCCACATACTAAAAGTCATTTGACTTTTTGTGTTTAAATCGCTTTTATTTCCATAATTAATATAATCATTTGTTCCATCAAAAGAAAGACATCCACCAGAAACACACTGTGATCCCGTTCTCCACCCAGAATTAGTCTCAGTAAAAATAAAATTAGCTAATGTTCCGTTATTGGTTCCCCAAGAATCATTTGAATTGGTGTCTGTTCCCGTTTCGTCTAATTTCCACTCAGAAACAATGTTTGTTAGTAAAGAATTTCTAAGAGAGCTTGCAAATGTTTTTCCTTTGGCGATATTGGCTGAGTTGGTAATTGAACTCATTCCAACTAGAATAAAACTGGAAAGGATTCCAATTACAACAATCACAACTAATATTTCTATTAAAGTAAAACTTTTCCTCATTAAAATAAGTATACAAAATTAAAAGAAGCGAGTCAATTATTTCCCGCTCTTTATTTCAATTACATCTCCATCTTGAACAACATATTCTTTTCCTTCTGTTCTTATCATTCCTTTTTCTCTTGCTTTTGCAAATCCCCCACAATCAATTAAATCTTTCCAATTAATTACTTCTGCCTTAATAAAGGTTTCTTCAAAATCACTATGAATTGCTCCTCCTGCTTGAGGAGCTTTATCTCCTTTTTTAATTGTCCAAGCTCTTGTTTCGTCAGGACCTGTTGTTAAAAAAGTAATTAAATTAAGAGTTCTATAGCTTTCTTTTATTAACTCATTAAGCCTTGACTCTTCTTTAACTCCTAAATCTATTTTATCTTCTTCACTTAATTCAGCCATATCTGATTCTCCTAAAACGTCCGTAGATACATAATTATTAAAAGAGTCTTTGAATTGATCTACCTCTTCTTTTGATCCATTTAAAAGATATATTCTTGGCTTAAAAGAAAGCAATTGATATGATCTAATAATCTTTGTTTCTTCTTCTGTCCAATCAGATTCACAGATAAGGTTTCCTTTTTTAAGTAATTCATATACTTTCTTTAAAACTTCCATTTCTTTTATTGCTTTCTTATCTCCAGACTTAACCTCTCTTTCTAAAGAATTAATTCTTTTTTCAACTGTTTCTAGGTCTTTTAAAATTAATTCCATATCAAGAATTTCTTTATCTTTTATTGGATTAATTTCAGAACGAACATTAACAACGTCTTCTTTTTTAAAACACCTTAAAACATATAGAATTGCATCTACTTCTCTAATATTAGCTAAAAACTTGTTGCCCAAACCTTCTCCTTTACTAGCCCCCTCAACAAGTCCAGCAATATCAACAAATTCTATTGTTGTATATATTTTCTTTTGAGAATTTGTTAATTCTGCTAATTTTTCAACTCTTTCATCTGGAACAGCAACAACCCCAACATTGGGATCTATTGTACAAAAAGGATAATTAGCTCTATCTACTTGCTTTTGAGTAATTGCTTGAAACAAAGTTGATTTTCCTACATTGGGAAGACCAACAATTCCTATTCTTAACGGCATAATATTTGTGCTTCTTTTTTTAATTTTTCTAATTGACCTGCTGGTATCTTAGCTTTTTTCGATAATTTTGCAACATCTATTAATAACACATCTTTTACGGTCATTATTTCATTGTTAGAAAAATACTCTACAAAACTTTGATTAAAAGAAGGCAAAACAGTAATTGGATAAAGGTTTTTACTTTCAATTAAACGCTCTAAACCATTATCTACTGGATAATTCCAACCCAATAATTCTACTCCCTGACATTCTGCATATTTTATTGCTTTACTTGTAAATTTAGTATTAGTTATGACCATTGGCTTAATTTCTTTTTTAAATCCGTTTCCATTTTGAATATCAAGAAAAGATGCATAAACTTTCAAACAGACACTAACATCAATTCTTTCTCCTGAATGATTTCTGTACTTACATTCTCCAATTAAAATAACATTGTCTTTTTCTAATAAAACATCTGTTTCATAATCAATACATCTTCCTTTGAGCCACTTGTTGGTTTTAACAGTATAACCATGTTCTCTAAATAAATCTCCTATATATTTTTCAAACAAAAATCCAGTAGGTCCTAACTTCCTTATCCCTTCTTTTAAACTAAATCTAATTGCTGTTTCAAGGTTTTCTTTTTTTAATTTACTTTTAATGTTTTTAAAAATCTCTTTTGTGGAAATATCAGGATAAATAATTGTTTCAATTTCGTTACTAATCTTATGAGCCAGTTCTTTAGATCCACCAGACCTCAAAACAGACCTATAAACTTTCTTTAAAGAAAAAGGTTCTCGTTCTCCTTGAACATTTATTACATTAATTGAAGAAGCCATATTTATTCAAAAAACTTTTTTTCAATATTTTTCTTTATTTTTTGATAATTGCTTTCTATTCTCTTAACCTTCATTGCCATACCCAATACTCCCAAACCAACAAAGAATAGCATTGTTCCTAATATATACACTATAAAAACTAATGTTTCGTTAGGAAAAAAGAAGAACACTAAACTAAAAATAATTAAAAGTAACCCTATTATAAAAATACTAACCCAATTACCGCTTAGGTCTTTTACGTAATTATCAATAATTGATATTACAAAGAAATCTTTTTTTTCCATATATTTATGTTATTTATTATTAATAAAACAATCTCGACACACTGGCACATAAGTAAATTTACCATCTTCGGGAACAATTGACGGTAAACCCTTAAGTACTGGTTTATTATTTTTAAATATTTGCGTATAAATTGCTTCTGGGTTTCTGCACATTTCACAAACCGCTCTTTTATATTTTACTTTTCTTGGGGCTAGTTCAAATAATCTTTTTATTATAGGAAACATTTTTCCTTTATAATCTAAGTCAAGCCCAGACACAATTATTTTTTTACCTTTTTTAAGTAATTCATCAATTACTTCTGCTTCTTTTTCAGAAAACATATGAATCTCGTCAATTCCTATTACTTTGTCTTTTTTATCCAATGTTTCTTTTAAAGATCTTATCTTGTTTGATTTTATTGAAACTCCATTTCTTGACCAAACATCTTCATCTCTTTTGTTCTTGATTGGCTGATATAAATTAAATTTAATATTTGTATATTTCAAAGGCATGAAATAACTAATCAGCTCAAAAGATTTTCCACTTTTCATTGGCCCTAAAATTAAAATTAATTCCATATCTATCTATTATCTCCACTACCATGAAGCTCATTTCTTTCTTGGCGTGATTTAAGTTTTTCTAAATTCTTTAAAGCAACATCTTCCATTGAAAGATTTAATTCTGCAGAAAGATTAGCAATATACCATAAAACATCTCCTAGCTCTTTTGTTAGTTCTTGTCTTTTTTCTTCACTCACCTCACCATTATTATCTCTTATTACTTTTTTAATTTTTTCTGCTACTTCACCTGCTTCCCCAGCCAAGCCAAGAGTAGGATAAATAAAATTATTTCCTAAATTAGGATAAATAGCTGTTTTTCTTGCTTCTTCTTGATATTCTTTAAATGTCATTTTTTTTATTATTATTTATTATCTTTAAAACTAATATTGCTAATGCTCCCCCTGCTAATGCAGTAAAAAATTGTGGATAACTAAACATTGTAGCCACCTTCTGTGCTACTGGTTTAGCAAACATACTTACTACAAAAGAACTTGTTCCCCATAAAAACAAAAACTTAATCATTGCAGATGATAAAACTGCTAAATACTGATTCTTTCTTAGGTAATCAAAAACTAAAACTAAAATCATATTACTAACAATAACAAATGGGATTACTGGCGCCATAACAATAGGAAGAAATCCTGTTAATAAAGAAATAATACTTGGAAAAACACATAAAGATAAAGCTGCGTTTCTTCCCAATAAAACAACTGAAATAAAAAGAATAAAGTTTACTAGAGGGCCAGTAATTATTTGATTTTTTAATAAAGGAGCAAAAACTAAAATACTAGCTAAAACAAATACTTTAGCTAAAAATAATGAATCTATTTTACTTATTGTTTTTTCCATTTTTTTTTATTATTTTAACTTCTTCTTTTTTCTTTTTTGAATACTTTGTATGACAAATTCTATGAACAGTTTCTTTATTATTTAAAAACTCTTCGTATAATTTTTGAACAATTTTATTATCATCAGCTAAACGAATATCTTTTTTTTCATCAATACTATATAATGACTGTGCTCTTTCTTTTCTTATTTCTTTATCAGCAGGAACTGGTTGTCCTCCTCCGCCAATACATCCTCCAAAACATGCCATCACCTCAACATAATCATATTTATTAGGGTTCTTTTTTAATTCTTCTAAAATATTTTTAGCATTACCTAACCCATTAACAACAGCTACTTTTAAAGAAACATCTCCTATCTTTACTGTTGCTTCTTTAACTTCTTCCATGCCTCTAACTTGTTGGAAATTAATATCTGCTTTTTTGTCTCCTGTTAATTTTCTGATTGCTGTTCTTAGGGCTGATTCAGTTACTCCGCCACTAGCTCCATAAATTATACCCGCACCGCTTGGTTCTCCTAAAATATGATCTACTTGTTCTTTTTTAACAAAATTCAAATTAATATTATTCTTCTTAAACATGCAAGCTAATTCATGAGTTGTTAAAACGCGATCAACAGGATTTAATCCTTTAACTTTTAATTCTTTTCTTGTAATTTCATATTTCTTTGAAGTGCAAGGCATTACAGAGACAACAAAAATATCTTTGGGATTGATGTTTTCTTTTTTAGAAACATATTCTTTAATCACTCCTCCCATTATAATCTGTGGAGATCTTACTGATGTCAATTGAGGAATAAACTTAGGGTAATAAAACTCTACAAACTTAACCCAAGCAGGACAACAAGAAGTAAACATTGGCAATTTCTTTTTACTTTGTATTCTTTCAATTAATTCTCCTGCTTCTTCTATTGTTGTAATATCAGCTGCTGTGGAAACATCAAATACTTTTTTTGCTCCTAATTGTTTTATTGCTCCAACTAATTTATCTGTAACAACGCTTCCATAAGGCATTCCAAATTCTTCGCCAATACTTGTTCTTATTGAAGGTGCAAATTGAAATATTACATACTTCTTTTTAAAAGCTTCTTCTACATCTTCTATTGAATCAACTTCTTCAAAAGCAGCAGCTGGGCAATGAACAACACATTGACCACAATAAACACAATCTTTGTTTTTATCTTTAGAAGGAGTAATCTCAAAAAAACAACCCTTTTCTTCTTTTTCCAAAAATCCCACTCCTTGTTTTTTACAAATCTCTATACAGTTACCACAATCTATACACTTAGCACTTTTATATAAAATTGCTGGCCCAAATTGCGTCATTGGATATTCTTTTTTTCTATCTTCAAATTTTCTTAAATCAATGCCATATTTTCTAGCTAAAGAAAAAAGTTTGCAATTATAATTTCTCATACAATCGTTACAATGTTCAACGTGTTGAGCAAAAAGCAATTCTAAATTAATTTTTCTTAATCTTGTTATGTCTTCTGATTCAGTTGTTATTTCCATTCCTTCTTCAGCTTTAGTTGAACAAGAAGTAAAAAATCCTTTTTTCCCTTTAATTGAAATTAAACATAAACGACATCCACCAGCTGGGCTAAGATCAGAATGATAACAAAGGCTAGGAATATCTATTCCGTTTTTTTTAGCAACTTCTAAAATTAATTCTCCTTCGTCGCAAACAATATCCTTGTTGTCAATTATTATTTTTATTTTTTTCATAAATCAATTTCCATTACTTTCTTTAAAAAACTTCTAAAAGGAACTGGTATTCCTCTTCCTAAAGCACAAAAGCTTGTTTCTCCCAAAGAAAACAATATTTGCTCCATTATTTCTTCGTTAAGTTTTCTTCTCTTTATCATTTCTATTAAACGATATGTTCCTTCTCTGCAAGGTAAACACTTATCACAATTACCGCAAGCAAAAAATTCAATCCATTTTTCCATCAACTTGAAGGGATCTGTTTTAAGCTTGTTATAAACTGTAATTGAACCAGCGCCAACACAAGGAATTTTTAATTCTTCTCTTAAAAATATTTCTCCTGCTGCTCCTCCTCCTGCTTGAACAAAAAAATCAAAGCCAGGATAATTTTCTGTTTTTTTCAAAACTTGTTCCATGGTTAAAGACTCTTCTAGTTCATATACTCCTGAATTTAAAACATCTCCATTAATCGAATAAAATCTTGTTTGATTATATTCCCCTTTATTAATTTTGCTTGCATAATAAAAAGTTTCTACGTTATTAACTAGGGTGGGACAACCGAACAATCCTTTTTCAGATAAATAGGGTGGTTTAAGTCTTGGCTCAACTCTATTCCCTTCTATTGATTCACATAAAGCGCTTTCTTCTCCACCAATATATCCTCCTGTTTTTTTAAAAAGATTTATTTTCTTTTTTCCAATAATTTTTTTAAGCTTATTAGAATGTTTTGAATAATAATCTTTATTCAAATAAATCCACGCCTCAGAAGCATTAACTGCTTCCATGGCTAAAACTATTCCATCAATAAGTTCTTCGGGATGGTTTTTAATAATATGCCCATCCTTAAAAACACATGGCTCTCCTTCAGAAGCATTACAAATTACATATTTCTGGTCTCCCTTGGCTTTTTTAACTAAATCCCACTTCATCCAAGTGGGAAAACCTGCTCCTCCACGACCCAATAAATTGAATTCTTTAAGTTTTAAAATGATATCTTTAGCCATTTTTTAATGATTACCAATTAAAATATTAAATTTCATAATGCCTAAATTATATCATAAAAAACCTCAAAAATACAATAATTGCCAAATGATACTAAAAATAGTATGATATACCTATATGAAAAATGAATTATTTATTCTTCCCTTTGATCATCGATCTTCTTTTATTAAAGATGTTCTTAATTTAGAGGGTAAACCAAATAAAAAACAAAAAATAATTGTTTCCGACCTTAAAGAAACTATTTTTTACGGTTTTCTTGATTTTGCAAAAAATAAAAAGAATTTTGGAATCCTTATAGATGAAGAATATGGAAAAGACATTATTAAAAAAGCCAAAAAAGAAAACACAATTATTTCAGTCTCTGTAGAAAAAAGCGGAAAACAAGAGTTTGATTTTGAATATGGAAATAAATTCAAAGAACATATTAAAAAAATTAATCCTGATTTCGTTAAAATTCTTGCTAGATATGATATTACTCAAAACAATAAAAAACAATTATCTAAATTCGATAAATTAAACAAATTCTGCAAAGAAAATAATTATAAAATAATTTTTGAATTATTAGTCAAGGACCATAAAAAAACAGACAAAATAATAGAAGAAATAAAACAATCTATTCAACCAGATATTTGGAAGCTTGAAGGAGATAACAATTGGTCAAAAGTAATTCAATCGATCAATAAAAACTCTCGCATCATAATGCTTGGTAGAGGAGAAAACGTAAAAATGATTGAAAAATGGATTAAAAATGCTACTCCAAACAAAGAAATAATTGGTTTTGCAATTGGAAGAACAATATTCCTTAAAACAATAAAAGATTATTACAATAAAAAAATCGAGAAAGAAAAAGCAATAAAACAAATCTCTGAAAAATTTAAATACTTTGTTAATTTATGGAAAAAGGAAAAAGCTAATCTTTAGACTTCATAAACCTTATTGGAAAAAGGAACAACACAATTCAAATTTAATTTCTCTTTAATTTTTTGCTCTAAAACCAAACTAGATTCTTCTTCTCCATGAACAATAAAAACCGTTTTGGGTTTTGGTTTTTTTATTTCGGAAATCCAATTAATAATCTGTCCTTGATCAGCGTGAGAAGAAAAAGAATGAAGAGAAGAAACCCCTGCTCTTACTATTACTTTTTGCTTGTCTACTGTTACTGCTTTAGCTCCATCAGCTAAAAACCTTCCAAGAGTTCCTTCTACCTGAAAAGAAACTAACAATAATTTATTTTTTGAATTAGTTAAATGCTTTTTTAGATAACCTCCAATTCTTCCGCCATTACACATCCCGCTTCCAGCTAAAATTATTTTTGCTCCTTTTATGGCACTGATTTTTTTAGACTGATTTGGCTTTCTAACGTATTTAAGTCCTCTAAAATCAAATATGTCTTCCCCTCTTTTCATTAATTCAAAGGCTTGTTCGTCAAAAGAATTAGCAAAATTCCTATAAATATCCGTTATCTTAATTGCTAAAGGACTATCAAGAAAAACCGGAATAGAAGGAATTTGTCCTTTTACCAAAAGACTCTTTAATTCAAATATTATTTCCTGACTTCTTTCTAAAGCAAACACAGGAATCATCAACACTCCATTATTTTTAACAACTTCGTTAATTGCTTGTTTTAATGCTTCTCTTCCTGATTCTCTTGAATCATGAAAAGTTGCTCCATAAGTTGACTCTATAAAAAGAACATCAGCACCATCAATAATTTCAGGATTTTTAACAATTGGAGAAGCATTGTTTCCTAAGTCACCTGAAAAAACAATCTTTTTTCCCTCTGTAAAAATCTCAAAGATACAAGAACCCAATACATGACCAGCATCTTTTAATTTGATTTTTACATCAGAAGAAACCATTTTTTCTTTATTACATTTTAAAGAAAAAAAATGATTAATTGCTTCTAAAACATCTTTTTCAAAATACAAAGGAAAATGTTCTTTTTCTTTTAAAAAAACTTTGGCTGAATCCAAAAGCATTGCTTCGGCAATCTGTTTTGTTGGTTCTGTTAAATATATATTACCAGTAAACCCTTCTTTAAATAATTTTGGTATCCTTCCACAATGATCAATATGTGAATGGGTTAACAAAACAAAATCAATATCAGAAGGATTAAATGAAAATGTTTCATTTTTAAAATATGTTTCATTATCTTGAAACATTCCGCAATCAACTAGAAACTTTGTTTTTTCTGTTTCAACTAAAATACAAGACCCCGTTACTTCTCTACATGCACCATGGAAAGATATTTTCATAATTAAGGCTGAAAAATTGAATCTGGCAAAAGTATAACATCATTAACACCAGAAAATTGTTTAGCTGTTTTAATTATTTGATTAGCTAATATTGATACCCTACAAGAACCACCAACAGTAAATCCAGGGACTTCTGTAAATTCTAAAAATAAGGTTCCGTTATCTAAATTAGCACCAATTAATTTAAAATCTTTATTAGGAAACTCTGTTGTAAAACCTTCTTTTTTTTCTTGCTCTGTTATTTCTCCCTTAATTAACAAATTAATAGTATCTTGAATTGGTGTTTGACTTAAGTCAACCTCTCTCTTAACTGGTAAAACATAATCAATACCGCAACTAGTTTCTTTGTCTTCTAGTTGATTATAATAATATAATTGAACTTCTTTTCTAGGTACTTCCATTTCTTCCCAATCAATATTTAGACTCGTCATACCCATGGAAATATCAATGTTAATTTTTTTATCTTTCAAATCGTAGTCAGGTGTTTTATATACTTTCTCGTTTTCCATTACTAATCCGTTTAATGTTTTAGAGGATAAACCAGATTCAATGGTTAACATTACACCAACATCTTTTGGTAAAGTAATGTTAATTGAACTTGCCCCAGCATTAATTTTTACATTAGAAGAAACAATATTTCCTAATTTTAAATCAAGTTTAGATGCTCCTGTGTCAATATTAATATTTTCTGCTAAAACTTTCCTTAAATCAAAATTCAAATTAGCTGCTCCTCCTTGAAAAACAAAATCAATAGGCAGTGTATTGTTTATATTTAAAGAAAAATCATTGCGAGGATCGTCTTTTAAAAAACTTTGTTTTTCAAAAGGAACAATGAGAACTGATTGAATATTTTCTTCTGTTTTAGAAGAAACTGTTAGGTCCATTATATTACTAACCAAATTGCCAGAAACAAGTCTAATATTTTCTTCTCCAGAAATATCAATATTGCCAGCTCCAGTAGTTATTCCTATTTTTGCTTTAATTACACCTTGATCAATACCAACATCTATAGGTGTTGTTTTGGTGGTAATATCATTAATCTGAACAGAAAACATTGAGAAAAAAATAACAAACAAAACTAATAACATTGTTACAATTCCCACCACATCAGAAACAATATTTCTTTTAGATAAAAGAGACAGTCCAAAAAAGATTATGATCAAAGGCCATAAACTGAAAATATTAAAATTAAAAACAATAAGACCTAAAGCTTTTAAAAAATAAGCAAAACCTATTAGAATTGCCATCAATCCAGCAAAGGTTCTCATTAAGTCAAAATCAACGCCTTTACATTCTTCAAATTTCTTCTTTTTGTTTTCCATTTTAGTTTTTAATTATTTTAATACCAATAAAGATTATAACCAATGACCAAAGAACACTCCAACCAATCCAACCTAAAATATCAATTTTTAATAAATTAGAAAAAAGAATATTTAAACCAAAGATAATTACTATTATACCAACAATATTTCTCATGTCTTTTGGCCAATTTCCATTTCCCTTTACTTCTTTGGCTAGTTGCTTTGTTCTTTTTTTTGTTTCTTCTTGAATATTATCTCTGTTTAAGTCTGTTTTATTATTTTCTGATGGCATTAAAATAGCAAGAACTAGATATAAAAATACTCCAGGGCCAGGAAAAGAAATTACAAGAAATAAAATTCTAATTAATAATGGATCAACCTCAAAATACTCAGCTAATCCCCCACAAACTCCAAATATAATTTTGTTTTTGCTTGAACGATATATTTTTTTATTATTCATAATAAAATATTTTATTATTATTTTTAAATTTTACCACTACTTATTAATATTATCAACTTATAATTCTCCTATATCCTCAAGCCAAAGATCTCGATTATTTTTAATAAATTCTGACATTAAATCTTTAGCTTCTTTTAGATCTAAATCAATTACTTCTACTCCATTATCTTCCATAAATTTTCTTGCTCCTTGAAAATTAAACGACTCTCCGACAACAACTTTTTTAATTTTAAATTCTACAACCGCACCAGCACACAAATAACAAGGCATTAACGTAGAATAAAGAACAGTATCTTTATAGCTCCCAATTCTTCCAGCATTTCTCAAGCAATCAATTTCAGCATGAGCAATTGGATCTTTTTCTTGAACCCTCTTATTACGTCCCCTTCCAATGATTTTTCCATTCTTGACCAAAACAGCACCAATGGGGATTCCCCCTTCTTTTAAGCCTTTTTCTGCCTCTTTAAGGGCACTTTTAATAAACTCTTCCATGCTTTATTTAAAATTAACTGACAAAGAAAAGGTTCTTTCGTTTTCTTCTAAGCCACTAGCATTGTCATTATGAAAAACAAGAGTTCCTTTTTTTGCTCCATTTGCATTAAAAAATAAATAAGATCTAAAATAAACTGGTATTTTCATCCAGTATTCGGTTATTTCTAAACTAGAAGAAGCTAAAACATTATTATTCTCATCTAATAATTCAACTCTTCCAGCAACAGCTTCAAAAGGAGCCCAATTATCACCATTAAGATACCCTTCTACTCTTAAAAAATATTTAAGATCTCCCTGAATTGTTGGAGACTGTTCTATTGTTTCTCCTTTCACTGGAGACAAAACATATATTCCTTTATTAATTGAAAAATCATAATTTCCAAAAATATCATTATTTAAATAATCCTTAAGCTCATTAAAAAGAATAATTGTTTGTTTTTCTCCTGCTGCATATGGAGCAACTTGATAAGGAGGGAAATAAAAAATAAAAGCATTTTCAGTAACAATAAACCTTTCAAAGTTTTCTATCTTTGGTCCAGCGCCTTCATTAATCCATTCTTCAGCAGCATATTCATCTTTCATTAAATCATCAATAGAATAACTAGATATTTTTTCTAAATAAAAATCGCCATTAAAAAATTCTCCTAAACTCATCTTTTTCTTTTCTTTAAGATCATACGTAAAACAAGTTACATAATGATTGCCATGCGCACCTCCAGTATACTCTGAAACGTTTAATTTAAAACTAATTATATCTTTATTGTATGTTGTAAAGAAATAACCAATATCAAGAGAGTATGGTGCTCCGCTAAAAGAAACATATTCTAATTCTTTAAACTGGCTAACCTGCGATTCAACAAAATCTTTGATTTCATTATCTATTTCTTCAATTCCTAAAGATGGATAAGAAGCAGAAATAATTCTTTCTTCATCTTCTTCTTTTATACTATTATTAATAACTTCTATTGTTTTTTCTTCTGGTATATTATTTTGCTCTAATGGTTTCTCTTTTAATAAAAACCAAACACCGAAACCAATAACAAGTAATAAAATAATAATTAAAATTTTGTTTTTCATATATATTATTATACCATGAAAAACAAAAAGAAACTAATCGTACAGAATTAAACAATTACTTTTTGGAATTTAAAAAAGGTTTAGGATTTTCCTAAACCATATGTTGATCCTTTTAAGAAACAACATAACCCTGTAGCCAAGATTTAACCTGACTAAATTCTACCTGATTTCCATACAAAGATGTAACTGAGTATATTTCTGATTGTCTGCATTGAATGGGGGCAGAACCATAGAGAGTATTTGTTTGAATAATGCTTCCTGTCTTAGCTCCCCTCAAATCAATCTTGACATAATGTTGATATCTTGTAACATCTGGTCCGGTCCAATAGTCACAAATCTGAATGCTTTTTGTTCCCTTGGTAACAACTGCAACAAGTTGTGTCTCACTTATTGATTTAGGCCGCCACTCTTTAGGCAGTTCACCATTCCAAGAATTAACACTGCCAGAAGTGTCGATAATAATTATCGGATGTATTCCCCCACCCTTAACATAGGGAGAAGCCTCTAAAACTCCTTTTCCATTAGCAACGAACTTTACTGCTTCAATGGCCGCTTGTTCTTTTGCTTTTGCGGCAGCTTCTTGGGCTATCCTCTGGTCTTCAATAGCCTTTGCTCTTGCGGCAGCTTCTTGAGCCATCTTTTGATTTGCTTCTTCTTGAGCTTTTTTCTCTTGGTCTATACATCCGCTAAGGCAAATACATACAAGTAAAATGCCAATAATGGTTATTACCAAAATTTTTCTCACTTACATTACCTCCACAACCCCCTCTTTTAAAGGAACTAGGTTGATAACGTATTGTATAATCCAAAAAATGATTACTGTCAAGTAACCAAGGTAATCCATGTAAAAATTAAAATTTGATGACAACGATTTGCGTTATATTATTCTTTAGGATTAAGAGAGAAATAAAACTCTCCATCTTTTTGATAGGCAAATCCAATATTGTTATTGAAAACAAACAGTCTATTGGCTATATTATAAGGACCATAATCACTATCTTTTATTTGTACATTCCATAAGCCTTGCTTTTGGTAAATAAAACCATAGTTAGAATCGGAAACCATAAGCTCACTAATTGTATCAAAAGAACCGATATCTTTATCATCAACATTAACAATCCATTGATTGGCGCTTCTATCAAAGTACGAAAAGCCAGTGCTTTTATTAGAAACAGAAATCCTACTTACATCATCATAAGGACCGTATGTTTTGTCTTTTGTTTTTATCTCCATTTTTCCGTCTTTAAAATAACTAAAACCATAATTCGTATCAGAAACAGACAAATAAAATATAGGATCAGTATATGGTCCATACTCTTCTCCAGAAATATTTACATACCAAGTACTTTCTGATTGAGAATAAACAAAACCAAAACTTTTATTAGAAATGGCTAAAGCAGAAACGTTTTCATAAGGACCGTATGTTTTGTCTTTTGTTTGAACATATCTTTTTCCTTGATCAAAATATGAAAAAATATATCCTTTGTCAGAGACATATAATGACATTATGTCACTATAAGGTCCAAGAACTTTTCCTTTTATATTAACATATGCTTTTCCATCTTTAAAATAACTAAAACCATAATTAGAATTAGAAACAGCTAAATAAATAATACTACTATCATATGGTCCAATTATCTTTCCTTTAACATTAACATACCAACTACCTTGATCGTAATAAGAATAAACATAGCTTTTATCGGCAACAGCAAACTGAATAAATTCAGATGAATTAAATATTTTACTTATATTTCCAGATGCACTATTTTGAAAAAACCAAAAACCAACAATAACTAAAATTATTACTAAAAATAACCATAAAATAGTTTTCTTTTTACTTTTTGGCTTTTCTTTTTTTGCTTCTTGAATATTGTGAATTCTTAATTCTTCCATTGTTTTAAGAGATTATTCTATTGATTAAAACATACAATAAAAATAGCTTCTGGTCAACTATTTTTCTCCCAAAGAAAATTTAAATTCTGATAATCTTTGATTAAAATCATCTAAAGCAATTCCACTATTTTTAAATAATTTATTAATACCAATATAATAATTTTGTTGGATTTGAGAAGAAGAAAGGGCTTGATCATATATACGGACATCATCTATTAAACCGAAATAATAAGTAGAATAAAGGCCTAAATTTAAATCACTTACGCTCGTACTAATATTACCCGTTACGTCAATACTGCTTTTAATGACTCCATTTGAATAAGTATTAGCAATAGAACCATTATATGTTCCTACAATATAATTCCATGTATTAATCTGGACATCATTTATATTTCCCTGTGGACCATAATAAGAACCTCCTATGTTAAATCTAAACGCAAGCATTCCTGTTCCTACATGGCCATAAACAGACAAAAGATAATCAGCATTACCTTTTGTTAAAATGTCTCTCCTTGAAGACACATCATAAGATTTTATCCACCCACAAATCGTAATATAATTAGTAATACTTAAATTACTTCCGCTCCCATAATTAACATAATCATTTACCCCATCAAAAGATAAACAATTACCAGAAGGACATTCTCCAGAAATAATTAGTTGAGGGCACACAGTAGAACCGCTACTAAAAACACACGCCGTACTCACTCCATCATGAAAAGTGCCTGTGTTTGAATTCCACGCGTCTATTGTAGTGGCTGGATTGGTACCACTTACTTGATCTAATTTCCACAAAGAAACTCTTCCAAGCAACAATGAATTATCTATTGAATTAAAAAATGCTTGCCCTTTAGCAAAATTTGCTTTTTGACTAATAGAACTCATACCAACCAAAATAAAACTGGAAAGAATTCCAATTACAACTATTACTACCAATATTTCAATTAAAGTAAAAGACTTATTTTTTTTATTCAATCTCTCCATCTTGATTATACTTCACCAGAAAAGCATCTCCTTTTCCAGCGCTTTTTATATTCAAATCTTCTGTTGAATGAAAATCAATTTGATCGTAAAATTTTCCTACAATTATTGGACTATTGTTTGAGTCTACATCTAATCCATACCCTGACTGAATTTCATCAGCTAAAGAAACATATCCTCCAAAGTTTCTAGCCCAAATAAAGTTGCCGTCAGAAGAATACTTTGTTAAAAACACATCACTTGCTTCTCCAAAACTATTTGGTTGTAAAAAATATACTCCCTTGCTAGCATCAAAATCAACCGTGTCCTTAAAATACCCTGTAAGTAATATATTATTTTCTTTATCTGTTTTAATTTTAAAACAAGAATCACTGTATGCTCCACCTATACTCTTAGCAAAAATAACCTTTCCTTGATTATCAAACTTAGTAAAGAAAATATCCGTACCTCCTTTACTGGTAATTTTAAAATCTCCTAAATATACAGACCCATTAAATTCTCCTGAAACATAAACATTATTACTCTGATCTAAATCAATAGCTCCAATATTAACCTTGTCTGATTGAGAACTTCCCCATCTTTTTGAAAAAACAAGCGAAAGATCTTTGTTGTATTTAGCTATAAAAGAATCAAAAGAACCAGCTGAGGTTAAAGTTGTATTACTGTCAAGACTAATCTTTCCATCAAAAAATCCTGATATATATATATTTCCATCTTCGTCTACTTTTATTGCTTGTCCCTGAGTAATTCCTTTTCCAGACAAAGAAATTGCTTTAATAAAGTTACCTTGCAAATCAAACTTAGCAACAAAAGTATCTCTATCATAAGCAGTAAAAGTGTCTGAAAATTTATTTCCATCAGAATCATCTAAATCAATTATATCATCATAAACCCCAATTAAATACACATTACCATTATCATCAATATCAATATCCATTCCTTCTTCAAACCTATTATCAGTTAAAGAGAAAGGAATGGTTTCGGGGTTACCAAAAGATTTTACCCACATAAACTTTCCATCCTTATTATATTTAATCAAAAAAGCATCTCTTCCTGTTGAACTATTAATTAACTTTTCTTGTGCTGTTGGATCAACGTCCATTTGTCCACCAAAATATCCAGTTAAATAAATATTACCTTCTTTATCTGATTTAAGAGAATTAACTATATCTGCACCAACAGAGCCCAAAGAAAATCCCCAAATTAATCTACCTCCTTGAGTATATTTTGCTAAATAAATATCTATAGCATTATCGTTAATTGATCCTCCTAAAGAAGTTCTTTCCATAACACCTGTTCCCGGATCTAAATCAATTGTTCCTTGAAAATAACCAGCAGTGATAATATTTTCATCGTTATCAATAATTATGGATGTTCCTGAATCATTTTTTCCATTACCAATACTTATTGTAAATTCTTTATCATTAAGCTCAACATCTTCTGGGCTGATTTCTAAAACTTTAAATTCCTCTTTAGCTATTTCTACTAAAGATGCTTTTTCATACTCTTTAGGATTTTCAAATAAATAAAAAGTTGCACCCAAAACACACAAAAGGAAAACTATAAACAAAGAACTTGATGCTTTTTTCCCTTTTGAAATTCCCCACCCTAAAAAAGCAAAAACCATTGAAAAAAATAAAAGTATAATTAAAGCACTTGTCCACATGTTCATATCAAAAACAATACCCATAAAATTAACAGGAAGCCATCCGCTTAAAAGAATACAAATATTTAATAAAATTAAAGCGAAGAAAAAACCTGATAAAAATTTTGCTAATTCATTCATAACCACTTATTAACATAAAAAATTATAAAGAAAACCGATGAAATTAAAAATATAGAAGCTAAAACGAATAAAAATGCTAATGGGCTTTCTTGGAAAGGAAGACCAATGTTCATTCCATAAATACTAGCAATAATTGTTGGAATTGTTAAAATAATAGTAAAAGAAGTTAAAAATCTAATTGTTTTGTTTAGTCTATTAGTAAAAATAGCTTGGTAAGACTCTCTTAAACTTCTAATGCTTTTTTCATTAACACTACAAATATCAGCTGATTGCTTAATACTAATAATCATATCTTCTAATAAATCTGTGTCATAAGAATAAAGATGAACATATCCTCCGCTTCCTATGGTCTCAAAAACGTTTTTCATTGGAACCAAAACAGAAATATATTGATTAACTATTTCTTCGTTTTTAATTAATTCTACAATATCCAAACTTTCTACATCATCAATTTTTTTCTTTTGATAAAAAACGCTTGTTCTAATTTTCTTAATTTGTTTTGTAAAGTTTTTAGAAATTAAAAGAAGAATAGATATTAACATTTTACTTCTCTGGGTTGTTGAAGAACTAATTCCTTTGTCGATCATGGAATTAATTATCTTGTTCTTAGATGGAGAAATTGTAAAAAAATACCTTGGCGTAACAATTAAAGTTAAAAGACTAGTATAAATATCTTCCTTATTTTCTTCTTGTGCATCTCTCACAAAAATAATAATGTTTTCTCCTTCTCTTTCTATACGAGGTAATTCATAGGGATCTAAAACATCATCTAAATCAGGCATATCTAATCCTGTAAGTTTTGCAACATATTCTAAGTCTTCTTCTTTAGCATTTTCAATATTAACCCAGCATCCGTCTTTAACGTCTTTAATTTTTTCTAGTTTTTCTTTTTTAATATCTTTAAAGTATATTTCAATCATTTAGAATTTCTAATTCATGACTAATAATCTTATTTGAATCTTCAAAAATAAACCTACCTTTAAAATTTTTATCTTTTAAAAATAAAGGTAGCCAATGCAAATCATCTGGCCACATTTCTGAGAAAGGAATATCTAATATGTCAAACCATTGTGGTTTCATTTCTTCTGTTTCGATTGGACAGCCCGAATAATTACAAGCTTTAAATATATGAACCTCTAAAAGGCTTCCATCATTTAAAAACTCAAAATCAATAACTCCTTTTTTATTTAAGTCTTTGACATTAATTCCAGCTTCTTCTAGAACTTCTCTCTTTGCTGCCTCTTCAATAGTTTCCCCTTCTTCAACTTTTCCACCAAAACCATTCCACCTTCCTTCTCCAAAACCTCTCTTCTTCATTCCTAAAAGAACTTTATTCTCATCAACAATTAAACACAATGTAAGAACCTTCTTCATTAGCACATTATACTTTAATTTACATTAAGAGTCAAAATTAAATAAGTAAGATAGGTTGCAAAACAAACCCAAAGAAAATATGGAATAAGTAAAACAGAAGCTGTTAAGTTCTTTTTTCTTAAAATTAATATTAAATACAAATTAACAATGTTTAAAACAATCATTTCTAACAAAGCAGTGTAGATAAAATTAAGGCCAAAGAAAAGATAAGTCCAAAACCAATTCAAAAATGCATTTAAAATAAACAAACCAACAATTAATTTAAAGTCTTTGTCTTTTTTAAGCTTATTCCAAACAATTAAAGCTGAAATAGTTGTTAATATGTATATTATCGTCCAAGCTGAACCAATAAAAGATCCTGCTGGAGCAATACTTGGTAGATTAAGACCATAATACCAAGTTAAACCACTAGTAGTAATAATTCCTCCGAAATAAGCAACAGCAATAGTAATCAAAGAAATAACAATATAATTTATTTTCATATTTTTACTTTTTATATTATTTATTTTTATTTTCTAATAAATGTCGAACCTTATTTAATGTAAACAATAACACTAATAATGAAAACGCTCCAAAACCAACACAACTATTATAATTGACAATTGGAAAAACAATTACCCCCAAACAAATACAAATAAAAATAAAGTATTTAAATAATAAAAAAATACTTTTATTTTCTTTTATTTTTAAAATCTCACCTAAATAATAAAAAGTGTTAAATAAAAATATTAACATTATGAAAAAACCAGTAAGCATTAAATAAAAATACGATCCATTAATAAACACCGCAAAAAAAGAAGGAGCTATTATTAAAATAGAAAATAAAGTCGCGCATACTAAAAAAATTATATTAAAAATTAAAGCTATAAAAAGAAAACTAATTTTTGTTTTATTGGTTTTAATTTTTTTATTCAATAGAAATGCTATCACATCAAAAATAGAAAATGTAATTAAAAGAATAAACAAAATATTAAGCTGAAAATTGAAGTCTGGGTTTAAATAAAGACACCCTATTAATGTTACGATAAATAAAACATTAAGCGATACAAATAAATTTTTATGCATATTATTTTTTATTGATATCTTTAAAAATAGCTATACTTGTTATAGGAATAATAAAAACTAAAAAAAATATAAGATTTATGTTCTTTTTGGAATCATCAATCAGCATAACCATTGACCCTCCTATTGAAAGAAAAATTATTAAGGAATTTAGTACTATGTTAAACCAAGAAATTATTTTTTTTATTTTGATATTTTTTATTTTGATCCAAAAAAATAAAACCAATAAATTAATTATAGCATACCATGGAACAATTAAATCATAAATTACTTGCTCTTTATCTCCCCATGATATTTCTGAAATAGAAATAATTATAAACAATACGTTTGCCAGTATAAAAATTAAATACTTAATCATTTTTTATTTTTATTATTTTAATTATTTTTCTAATTGCAAAATCTTGTTTTTCTATTTTTAATTCTTTAGTTAAATTATTTAGTCCTCCTAAAGATAAATAATTCTTAAAAGAATTAAAATGATATTCTCCTGCCATTCTTTCTATTATTATAATCAAAAAAGAAATAAAATTAAAGGGTAAGGGATAATTATAATCAGCAATTATAATCTTTCCTTGTTTTTTAACAACTCTTTTAATCTCTGAAAAAACTAATTTTCTTAGGTTTTCATCTTTTTCATGTAAAGCTAAAGAAATCGAAACAATATCAAAATATTCATCAGGAAAAGGAATATGCTCTGCATAAGCAACACCAAATCTAACATTGCTTTTTCTATTAATCGCAAATTCTATCATTCTTGAATCTAAATCTATTCCATATACAAAATCACTATAATTAGAAAATAAAGTTGCTTGATCTCCTGTTCCGCAACAAACATCAAGAACTCTGTCTTGTTTTTGAATGTCAGATATTTCTAAAACCTTTTTCCTAACACTTATTAAAAGATTATCAAAAAAATTAGAGTAAAACATTATTATTCTTTTCTTAAGGCTTCTATTGGATCGACATTAGATGCTTCTCTAGCAGGATAAACTCCAAAAAATAATCCAACCATAACAGAGAAAAATATTGAAAAAATAATGGAACCAAGAGAAATGGAAAATGGCCAACTTAAACCATAAGAATTAGCTACTACATAGATCAAGAAAACCAAAGACATAGCTGCAATAATACCTAAAACGCCCCCAAAGAAAGTTAAAATTACTGCTTCGGTTAAAAATTGATAAAGAATATCTTTTCTTTTTGCTCCAATTGATCTTCTTAATCCTATCTCAAAAGTTCTTTCTACAACACTAACATACATTATATTAGTAATCCCTACTCCTCCAACAACAAGAGATATTGCTGCTAAAGCAACTAAAAGAATAGTAATTCCATTGGTTACTGTTTCTGTCATCTCTTTTGCTTCAACCATTGTCATCACTTCAAAATCATCTCTTTCTGGATCATCAATATCGTGCCTGTCTCTCATTAGATAAATTAAATCGTCTTTAGTTTGATCTATTTTATCCATATCTTTAACCTTAACAGAAACTCCAATAACATAATCCGTACCCAATAATCTTTTTTGTACTGTTTTAGTTGGAATATATATAATCGAGTCCATATCAAAGAAAAGCATTGCTCCTCTTTTTTCTAAAACTCCTGTTACTCTAAATGGTTTTCCTCTAATGTATACATTTTCTCCTACTGCATTATTATCTCCGAACAACTGCTCTTTAACTGCGTAACCTAAAACAATAACAGAACTTAAAGAATCTTCTTCGTCAGGAGTATAGAATCTTCCTTCTGTAATAGTAATTTTTTCAACTTCTGGAGCTAAGGCTCCGTATCCAAAAACAATACATGTTTTTGTTTCTCCTTGATATTTTAAAATCTCTTGACTAGTAACATAAGAATAAGATGCTTCTACATTGTTTAATTTAGATATTGCTTCAACATCGCTATTTTTAAAAGTTGTAATACTTACTCCTGTGGCCATATCTGTTGCTGACCCTGAAGATCCACGACCAGGAACCCTAGCTTCAACATTAACAACATCAGATCCATACATATCAATCTGACCCAAAATTAATTGTTTTAAACTGTCTCCTGATGCAAGCATTACTATTAATGAAGCAATACCAATTGCCACAGCAATCATTGTCAAAACTGCTCTTGATTTTTGTTTACTCAAGCTCTCAATAGCAACTCTAAAATAATTTAATATATTATTATTCATAACGTAAAGCTTCAATAGGATTTAAATGACTAGCCTTTTTCGCTGGAGATAGTCCAAATATAATACCAACTGAAATAGAAACAAGAGAAGCAACAACAATTGATGGAATTGAAATAACAAGGTCCCATTTATAACCCAATGATTGTGCAATAATAGCAACCAAAATAGAAATAATTAAACCAAGAACAATTCCAATTATTCCGCTAATAAAAGTAATGGTAACTGTTTCTAATAAAAATTGCATTGTAATGTGATAGTTTTTGGCTCCTACTGCTTTTCTTAATCCTATTTCATTAACTCTCTCCTCAACTGTAGCAAGCATAATATTCATTATTCCAAAACCTCCTACAATTAAAGATATTGCCGAAACAGCAATTAAGAAAAATCTAATTGCCATTGTTACTGTTCCTAAAGCATTCAAAGCTTCTTGCACAGAACGAACAGTAAAGTCATCATCTTTGGGATCATCAATATTGTGTTTATCTCTTAAAAAATCCTCAACGTAACTGATTGTTTTGTCAATGTTTTCTGTTTTATCAACTTTAATTCTTAATAAACTAATATAATCAACACCTAATAAAATATTTTGTGCTGTTTTGATTGGAACAAAAACTTCTTCATCTTGATTTTGAGTTAATCCTCCTCCTTTTTCTTTAAGAACTCCTATAATTAAAAAATTACTTTTTTTAACTTTAATTTTTTCTCCAATTGGATTCTGATCACCGAATAATTTATCAGCAATCTTATAACCCAAGACTACTACTTTAGTTTGAGAAAGTTCTTCTTCATCAGTAAAAAATCTTCCTTTATCAATTTCTGCATTCTCCACATCTAAATATTCTGCACTTACTCCATTAAAATTAATATCTGCTTTTTTATCCTCCCATGAAATTCTGTCGTTTCCCTTAACATACATTGATAATGAATCAATAGAAGAATAACTACTTTCTAATAAATCTTTTCCATCTTCATATTTTAAACTTGTGACAACAACACCAAAAGCTGAAGAAGGAGGCCCACTTTCTTCAGATTTTCCAGGAATAACACTAACTAAGTTAGAACCAACACTTTTAACTTCATTTAAAATTAGACTCTCTGCTCCTGAACCAACAGACATAACCACAATTACTGCCATTACACCAATAATAATTCCGAGCATTGTCAAAAAAGAACGCATCTTGTTCTTAAATATCATTTTCCAAGAATTATTAATAGCTTCAAAAATGTCCATATTATTTTAACAACTCATTGTTGTTTTTAGCTGTTTGCCTTTTTTCTACTAAAGAATCACTCATTATTAATCCATCTTTAATATATATAATTCTTTGAGCATATTCAGCTGTATATTTTTCATGAGTAACTAAAACAATAGTATTTCCTTTATCATTTAAATCTTCTAACAATTTCATTACTTGCAATCCTGATTTTGAATCAAGATTTCCTGTTGGTTCATCAGCAAATATCACCTCTGGATTGTTAATCAAGGCTCTAGCTATTGCTACTCTTTGTTTTTCTCCTCCAGATAAACGATTAGGAGTATAATCTAATCTATGACTTAATCCTACCTGCTCTAAGATATTTTTTGCTTTTCTGATTCTTTCTTTTTTGGGCATGTCAGTATAAACCAAAGGAAGCATTACGTTTTCCAAGACAGAAGTCCTGTTGAGCAAATTAAATGATTGAAAAACAAAACCCACTTTATTATTTCTCATTTCTGCTAACTTATCATCGTCTAAGCTACTAACGTCTTTTCCTTCGAATAAATATTGTCCAGAACTTGGCTTGTCTAAAAAACTTAAAATATACATTAATGTTGATTTACCAGATCCAGATGGTCCCATAATAGAAACAAACTCTCCTTTTTTAATATCAAAGCTTACTCCGTTTAAAACTTTCGTAACAACATCTTCTATTTTAAATTCTTTTTTAAGATCTTTAATTGAAATTAACATATTATTTTAATGCTTTTAAAACTATTTCATCTCCCTCGTTTACTCCTGAAATAATTTCTACTAGTCCACTGTCCCCCTTTATTCCTAAAACTACATCCTTTTCAACAACAGTGTCTCCTTCTAAAACTCTTACATATTTTTGATCTCCGTCCTTAGAAAGCACTGCTCTATTTTGAACATATAAAACATTTTCTTTATAATCTGTTTTAATTAAAACATTAGTAGTCATGCCTGGTTTCACTCTTTCATCATTATTATCGTCTAAGCTTACCTTCACCTTATAATAAACAACCCCCTGAATATCTGTTGATGCTGGATCAATATTAATTACCTTGCCTACAAACTTAACATCTTTTCCTAAAGCATCTAAAGTAATTTCTCCTTCGTCATTTAATGAAATTTTAACTACATCTGTTTCTGGAACATCAACGTCAATCTCATAATGAGGAGAAAGCATTTCAATCATTGTTTCTGCACTAGTAATTGATTCTCCAGGCTTCTTGTTGATTTTAGTTACTATTCCGCTAATTGGAGCATAAATTATTGCTTTATTTCTATTAGCCTTAGCTTGATCTAAAGCAGCTCTAGAAAAAGCTAAATCAACCTCTCTTGTTTCAGCAGTCAAAGAATTATAATTTGCTTGTTGAATTTCTAAAGAAGCTTCTGCTGTGGCTACTGCTGATTCTGCTGTAGAAATACTTTTTTGATTTTGAGTTTTTAAAATATCAATATCACTTTCAAGAGAAGATATTGTAGTTTGAGAAGTAGAAATATATGATTTCTGAAGATCTAAATTTGTTTTATCTGTTGAAGATATAATTAAATCATAATAAGAATTATTACATATTTCTCTAACAACTGTTAAAGAATCTAAAACCTGATTTAAAGTTTCAACCATTTTAGATACAGCTAATTCAATATCTGTAACACTCCCCGTGCTTTTAGCATTATCAATATCTATTTTTATATTATTCATTGGATACTCAATATTATACCTAAGCTCATATTTTACTTTTAAACTTTCTTGAGTGTTTCCGGCAAAATATGTTTTTTGAATTGAGTTAACGGTATTGTATGAATTATATATTTTTATATACGCATCATCCAAGGAACTTTGTGCGTATGAATATTTAGCGCTTAAACTTTTTTGAGAAAGATCCGTTGTTTCGATTAGTGTTTTCTTTGCTTGATCTAGTGCAACTTGTGCTGAATCAACTTGTTTTTGAACAACAACAATTTGTTCTGGCGTTGCTCCAGCTATTTTTTGATTTAGGGTTGCTTCAGCTTGAGCAACTGCTGCATTAAGCTCTATCAAAGAAAGATTTGCTAGCCATTGCCCAGCCTTAACCTCGTCTCCTTCTTTAACATAAACACTAGAAACTTTACCCATTGTTTCAAAATGTAAAGACAAATCCTGAGCTGAACTTAATTTTCCACTAGCATCAACTGTTTGAATAAGGTTTCCTTTTTCCACTTTAACTGTTTCATATAAAGAGGCCTTTTTACCACCAAAAACCATAAAACCACCGCCTATTAAAACTAATATTATTATGCCTGTTATAATTAAACTTTTCTTTGATTTAAACCACATAATCCTTGCGTTTTATTATATTCTTCACCCATAACAATATACCCTTTTTAAATATTTGGCAAGAATAATATTCTTGACCAATATCTTAAATTAGAGTAAAAGAAATTAATGAATCTTAAGAAAAAAACACTGATTATTGCTCTCTTTATTATTTGTTTTTTAATTATTTGCCAAAAAATAAACAAAGAGATTGTTAACAATTACTCAATCAATGAATCTATTCAAATATTAGACAGAAAAGAAGTTTTACTATTTAAAAAAACAAACAACAAGGGTTACTATTCCCAATATTTAGACTCTCCACCCGCTAAATTTAAAAATCTTCTCATTCAAAAAGAAGATAAATATTTTTATTGGCATAAAGGATTTAATCCAATAAGCATTATTAAGGCCTTGGGGGATAAAATAGGATTTGTTTCCAGAGAGGGTTCAAGTACAATCAGCCAACAATTAACTAAAATATTATTAAATAAAGAAACCGAAAGAAACTGGAAAAACAAATTAATAGAATCAATATATGTAATTTCTTTAGAATTAAATAATTCAAAAGAAAAAATAATAACAATGTATATTAATTCTGTTTTTTTCGGTAATCAATTACAAGGAATAGAATCAGCAAGTCAAGGATACTTTAACACCTCTTCAAGTTTATTGACCACCGAACAATGCCTCCAATTGCTGACAACAATCAATAGCCCAACAAACGACAATCCTCTTTCTGAATCAAACATTGAAAAAGCTAAAATCATTGCTCAAAATTTAAAATTAAATTTTGAAGAACAAAATTTTATAGACCCGAAACAAATAAAAAACAATTTATCTAATTATTTTGAAAATAATAAAAATGTTTTTGAGCTTACAAATTATCTTAACAATACTAACGCTTTAACAAAAACAACTATAGATAAGGATATAAACGAACAAATAAGAAACATTGTAAAAACAAATATTGATTTTTTACAATTAAAAAAAGCTAAAAATGCCGCAGCGATTGTAATGCTTTTGCCTCAAAATGAAATAATCTCTATTATTGGTTCTCCTGATCCAAAACTTTATAAAGACGGGTATCAAATTAATATGGCAGAACAACCAAGACAAATTGGTTCAACAATAAAACCATTTATTTATCTTAAAGGATTTGAAAATGGAATGAGGTCATACACATTAATAGATGATAGAGAATATAAATATCTAATAGACAGCTACTACCCTTTTTATCCTCAAAACTATGATTTTAATTATCGCGGTGAAATAACTGCACACTATGCCTTAAGTAATAGCATAAATGTTCCTGCTTTAAAAACATTAGAATTTGTTGGATTAAGCAACTTTCAGTCTTTTTTAACTAATGATTTAGAGTTTGACCCTCCCCAAGATATTAATCAATATCAACTAGGAATTGCAATGGGAACATTAGAAATGGATCTGCTTCACCTTTCTCAATATTTTAGTATTTTTCCTAATAAAGGAAATTTAAAAAATGTTAAACTTTTTAAAAAAAACGATATTAACGGTACTTACTTTAAAGAATTGGATAAAAAAATAATTGAAGAGCCCTATATACAATTAATAAATAAAATTCTAAATGACAGAAAAACTGGGATGGATCAATTCGGAATGGTTAGCTCTTTAAATCTTCCTTTTGAAAATTATGCTCTTAAAACTGGAACCTCTCATGACTTTAAAGATAGTTGGGTTATTGGATATACGCCAGACTTTTTGGTTGGTGTTTGGGTTGGAAATGCAGACCAATCTGCTACAGACGGAATTTCTGGACAAAAAGGGGCTGGAAATATCTGGCGAGATATAATGGAATTAATGTATAGTTCCGAATATAATTACAATACGAATTTTGATTTTTCTTTTATATCTGACTATAAAACAGATAATGGATTAGAGTGGGGCTTAGCAGAAGACAATTTTGAAGAAGCTCAAGATATCATTCAAAAAAATGACACAACTTTAATTATAAATCCGCATAATGGAGATGTCTTTTTATACGAAAAACCATCGTCTATTTTACTTAAAGCCAAAGAAGAATGCTCTTGGGAAATAAATAATCAATACTTAGGAAAAGGAAAAGAACTTTTTTTTAAACCAGAAAAAGGAGGTGAATATAAAATTCAAGCCTCCTCTTTAAATCAAACAGAAACAATTAGTATTCTTTTTAAAGATTATTTAACTTCAAAGTAACTACTACTTGTTCTTCCAAAATTTTCTGGTTCATAAAATTCAGAAACAATCCCCGGCAATTGAATATACTTTCCTTTAACCAAAGCTCTAACATAATAATCAAATTCGTAAACTCCTGGTGATAAGTATTCTTTGTATAAAAATGCCCTATCGTCTCTTAACTCCTTAAAGTCTGGTCTAAGCATCCTATTATCAACTTCTATCTCTGTAAACTTTAATGATTTTTGTTCTGTAGCCAAACTTAAATCTATAATTTCAATTCCAGCAGGAATAAAATCTTCAATCGCTACATTCCTACTTGTCTTTGAAACAATAATTTCTATGTGCTCTCTAAACACATCTCCTGTTTTAACAGATTCAAGTGGTTTTTCATTTTTACTATCATCTAAAGAGTAAAAGTTTCTTGTAATTGTAAATCCTTCATCTCTTGCAGGAACAATACCTTGAAGATAATATTTAAAAGACATATCATAATACAAAGACTCTTTACCCCCAAGCAACGACTTA
>JBFZBB010000015.1:0-9897 GCA_041308625.1 bacterium
CATTGTAAAAAAATTGGTCATCAACTAACTCCTCATATGGGAGATAATGGTGTCTCTGGCAGATTTAACGCTTGTCATGCAGAAAAACAACTTTCAATGAGGACAACTGAACCTATTGGAGTATCAAGACCAATGTGTAAAAATTGTAAAAATTATTTTCAAAAGCAATCAAAATATCAGGGGAAAGCTTTAATTGTGAAAGATCCTCAAGCAACAAGAATTTTTTTTCCTGATGAAACATTTGTAGAACTTTAAAGGGGGAACAAAGAATGATACCTGAAAATTTAAAAAAGGTAATTGAAGAAGCTAAACAAGAATTAAAAAATAATCCTGATGGAGAACTCATATTACCGATTAGAAAAAAAATCTGGGCTGAGATGGGAGAGTATCGTTCCGAAGAAGGGAAAAAACGAAGAACGCAATTAAATATTCTTTGTATCAAATATGCTATGCCAGTTTGGGATTATGTGCAACCATCAGTTTTAAGTCCATTAATACTATTAAATTATCTTTTCGATTGCTATGAAGGCAAGATTTCTTGGGAAGAGTTAATGGATAAAGGCAATACTTATTGGACGGAAATGGATGACCTTGGCAACTCTCATCCAAAATATCAAATGGCTTCTTTAATTGGTTATGCTGCAATTGATACCCTAGGCATCGCAAGACTTGATACAGAATTTGGAGAACAAGATGAATATCCAGATAACTTAGATGGCGATTTTGATCCTTATGGCTGGGATGCTTCTTTTTATATTTCTGGTGCAGTCGCTGGCTTTAAATGGATTAAAGGAGCAAGCGTGGAACGTAGAAGACAATTCTGGAACTGGTATCTAGATAAAGCTGTACCAGAAGCATATAATGCTTATCGATAATATCGATATTATAGATCATAGATATTATCGATATTATCGATGATAAAATTACCAAGCAAAAACCACCTAAAACATATTTTAGGTGGTAGCTTATTTACTTACTTTGCTGCTTTTAGATTTGCTATGTCAGAATAATTGCTAGCTGTTACTTTTTCAATGGTTGAAACATCTTTCTTGATTTGTTGGATGTCTTTTTGTATTTGAACATCATTCTCAGTCAAAGTTGCTGTTTGAGTATAGATTGTATCTAACTTTTTTTCTAGTCTAGATATGTCTGCTTTAAACTCTTTTTGTCCCTCTTCTAAACTAGAAAGCTTCTCAAGTATCTGCTTTAAAACTTCTTCCACTTCAACCACTCCTCAAATTCTCTTCTTGCGTATAGTTCTCTTTTTGTTTCAAATTTCCTTTATGATGTGTAAACACGTAGTTTTCATTATGTTTATGTGGTGTTTTCATTTTATTTTTCCAATTGCCTTACCAACTTATAAAGCGCGTCTTTCGCGCCAGAGGCTAAATTATTGTACCCATTCTTTCTCAAGATCTCCTCAATTCTTTCTCGTTCAGAATCAACCAATCGAAAACTAACAGTTACTGTTTTATTAATCTCTCCGCGCTCTCTGCGCTTGGCTAACTCCCCGAATACATCATTCGCCTTATTTGATACATTGGAGTTATTAGAGGCACTGGGACGCTCCTCGGACGATTTTTTCAAAGCCATTTAAATCACCTCTGCAAGTTTTTTTATTGCTGTTAATGTTTCATTTTTAGCCATTTCCGAACCCTTTAGATCTTGGATCGGCAAATGGGCAGATTGAGCTTTTCGGAAAGCTGGGTCAACTGGTACCACAAATTTCTCATATCCAACAGTTTTTTTTGCTTGTTCCAAAATTTCTTGATGTTGCTTAATGCGCCCATCATAAGCATTAATAACTAATTTGTTGTGTCTGACACTTTTCCGGAAAGATTTAAGTAATTTTTGTAGTTCATGGGCAAAAATTTCAAGCCCATCAAGTGAAAAGGTATCTGGAGTAAGTGGGGTAATCACTTCATCAGCTGACAAGATCGCAGATTTTTCTAAGCGACCGATGCCAGGAGATAGATCCAAAATTACAAAATCATAACCTAATTTTTCTAACTCCTCAACTAGATCGCAGAAAATAAATGGCTCATCGGCTAGTTTTGATTCTCCATAAAGTTTAAGTTCTCCATCCAGCCCAAAAGTAGGTATCAAATCAAGCTCTCCAGCTTTTACAATTGCCTGATCAAGCTCAATTTTGCCTTGTAATACTTCCGCAAGTTCATGCTTAGGTGCTTCGGTTAGGAACCATGATGAGCTGTTTCCCTGTGGGTCAACATCAATTAAAATTGTTTTGCCTCGTTTGGTCAGCTCACAAGCCAGCGATCCAGAAATTGAGGTTTTACCGACACCACCCTTTTGCAAGTGTAAGCAGGTAGTTTTCAAAAAAATCACTCCTTAATATTTCTAATTGTAAACACGTTAAAAACATACCGTTTACTTTGTAAACATGTTGTTTATATGGTTGTGTTTGTTTTCAAAGTGTTTTATATGTGTTTTATACATGTTTACAATATCATTTTTTAATTAAAAAGTCAACTGTCATTTTGTAAACACGTTAAAAACATGATGTTTATATGATATTATTTTTTTAATCTATCTGTAAACACGTTGTTTTAACAGTATCTACAAAAATTTATATAAAAACAAACACCCGTACGGACGCGACACCGCGCGAACTAATGTTCAATAAAATTATTTTTTACAGGTAAAAAACGGTGAAAATTTATTTGATTTTTGATTAATTATTTTTTAGGGTATTGACTTACTTTTCTAATAGGTCAAAATCGCACAAAAACACCTCTAAGAACGTAGAGAGGGGATGGGTATGGATACTTTTATTAAATCAACCTTAACACGTCTTAAAATGTCTTTTAGATGCCTTAAAATTTAAAATTGTTTTAAGCTGGTCTTTTATTGTGGATTGTTTTATTTGAGTTTTTAGTTTAATTTTTTAAGTTTAGTCACTTGCTAGAATTATTTTTAAGCGGTCTATTTTGTCTTAGAAACGATTTTTTTATTTGAGTGGTAAAATAATGTATTAGGTTTTAAACGTGGCTAAAAACTGCCTTTTTAAATTTATTTTAGTCAGCCGATTTTAAAAGTTATCCACAGATTACCTTTGGGGGCTATTAGCATATAAGTAACATATATAGGGTTATATATGGTTAAAGATCTTGGTTATAGGCAAAATCAACCTCTGAAACCTTTGTCATTATTGAGTTTCCAGAGAGGGGGGCGGAATGCTATGCCGATGAAAGCGGAATGCTATGCCGATATAGCGGAATGCTATGCCGATATTTAATAAAAATATCTACAAATTTATATTATGTAAACTACAACCTTTTGAGCTGCTATTATTGCCAAAACACTTGTCAAACAAGGGATTTACTAGATATTTCTTAAAAAGCTAAAACCTATACAAAACCAATATTGATATGGATTTGTATAGGTTTATAGTGGAATGCTATGCCGATGATTATTAAAGTCTAATCCAAGAAACTTGCTCTTTTTGTTTGCTATTTAAACTAACTTTCCCTTCTGAAATTATTTTCAACCTCATTAGCTCTTTAATTGCTTCCAGAAGAGCTTCTCTAAATTTTCTTATTGGTGCATTATAATCCATCCATTGCATTAAATCATCTAGACTGTATTTTTGCAATCCTTTTTCATTAGACGCAATTAAACACTGTAACCATTTAACCATATCAACTTTTTTTGAAATCATCATTCGCTTTTCCCAATCCACTAAGGCAAATTCATGATTACGAAAAAGGGTCAAAATTCTCGGATCAATACTTAGCTTATATACACCCTCTTCTGGATAATAATCATATCCAGAAACTAAGTGTAAAGCTGAACGCTTTGGAATCTTATTTTTTAATTTTTTTTGTCGTTCCAACTCCTCTAAGTCAATGATTTCACCAATCTTATATCTTTTAGTCTCAATAAGCAGAGTTCCAGATGTCAACCTTAAAAATGATTCCTCTAACCAATCATATTGAGTTTTCCCAGTATTTCTACCAATATTTTTTAAAAAATCAGCTCGATTGATTACCACAGCTTCACCTAAAGACACTTTTCGTGCTTCATGTAGGGCTTGAAGAAATACATCTCTATCTGCCTCATCTAACTGTTTGCCAAAAAAAGTTATTTTTACATCTACTCTACTCGCCAAAACAGTCCAATCATGAATCTTTCTTCTACCCTTAGCAATTGGTGCAAACAAACAAGTTCTTGTTAGGTGGTTTGGAATTGCTCGACTTTGCTCATTCCAAAAAGGTAGATTGTACTTTGCTCCAATCTCTGGCTGCTCAATATTTCCAGCTCTTTCTTTACATCTTTCTATCATTTCTGCTATTTTTTGTTCTTCAGTCATCAAATCTACTCCTTTGTCACATAAAATAAAAAACTTTTGAAGCCTGATGATTCAAAAGTTTAGTGACAAAGTATTGATAACTATAACAATTTTTGTTATAGTTTTTATACGTCTGTCACGATTGGACGAAATCGTTCAGGCTAGACCTCTTTTAAGTTGGAGCTTAAAAGAGGTCGTTCATTTTATTAATAAATTCTCTATTTTCTATCTATTCCCTTGTTTTCATAAAGATTTTTTCGCTAGGGGTTTATTTTTTTGTAAAAATGGAGTATAATATAATAAATAAAACCCCAAGAGATGAGAATCTCTCAGGGTGGAAGAATTACTTCTTCCGTTTTGGGTAAGAGCGGCGTGCTGTGGAAGGTAGCCGCTTTTCGTTTTGTTTTGGTTTAAAGAAATTTTCTTTAACAAGTACTATCAGCCCCACGGCAGTTTTTAATACTCCAAGAATCTCCCCAACCATTTTCAAAACGTCATGCATCCCTGTCACCTCCTTTCGAGGTGAGATCAGCTCACTATATTTCAAATGAGCTGGTTACACCTCAAAAGGAAGTTTGCAAAACGCCAAACTCTGTTCCCAATGTTTTAATTATATCATAAAATATTACATTTATCAATAAAAACCCTTGTCACTATTAGGTTTTTATTGTTTTGTATGTCTATTTTAAAACATATGTACGCACGAAAGTTCGTGCGTACATATGTTTTTTTCTATTATATTTTCTATTAGATTTTATATATTGTTGCTTTTAAATGGTTATTTTTTATATGTAATAATTAACTTACATTCATCTATTTGAAAATAATCTAATCCTGAAACATTACTATTTTCTCTTTTAATGAAAAATTGAAATAAAGGATTTTCTACACTGTTTTGTTCTTTTAAAAATTCTTTTAATTCAGAAGTAAATTCAGCAGAAAAAATATTCGTACTTTCTTTTTTATTCAATTCTTTATAAGATATTATATTTGGTTTTTTATCGTAGGTATCAAGTTCACCATAAATACATTCATTAATATACAAATTTCCAAGCTTCTCTGGTTCATCTGAGATAGTTTTTCTTAATAGACTAATCTCTGCTGATTGAATATTTTCTAATGGAATAATTTTTAAATCTTTAAGTTCAAATGTTAAATAAAACTGATAATTTTTAATAACCTGATCTTTAATTTCTGAACCAGATTTTAAAAGCTCTTCATCTTTTTTAATGGTTAATTTATCATCAATTTGATTAATAAAAGTAATATAACCAGTATATTCAGATGAAGTAGTTATACTTTTAATTTCAGTTTGTGTTTGATCTTTTCCTCCTCCATTACATCCCATTACAGTTAATACAAGCAATGAAGTTAATGTTACAAGAATTATTTTTTTCATTATTTTCCTCCTATTTTTATATAGCAATAATTATAATAATATTTTTAGTTTATTACTAAAACTAAATTAATTAATTTCAAAAAAAGACCTCCCTCAAATTGATGAATGATTCTTTTCTCTTCATTCATAAACCTCATACTCTATAATTAACTTTGGAGCATATTTATCATCAGCCTTGCTGTTGTTTATATACTCAGATCCATTAGATTTTGTTTGACCATAATCTATAGAGTGTTTAAGGCGAAATTGAATGTATTGCTGTTTATTATCTAATAATGATTTTACCTCTGATGAATAGTCTGCGTTATAATAGAAATCATTTGTTGATAGAGCACCTTCGACTTCTAATTTTTTTAAATTGTTATTTGGTATTTTTAAAAGAGATGAGTCTAAAATTTTATAATCTACCATATCGACCATTAGATCTCCAAAATTTCCTGGAGTACCACTTTTTCCACAGTTATGTAACATTAATGTTACAGATTGTAAATTTTTTGAATTAATACCATTATCTATTAATAATTTTAAAGAGAATTGAAAAAAAGCATAATCATGCACAAATTGTTCAGGAATTGTAGCCATTCCTATTTTATAAGGTGGCATATAAGTGTTTCCAA
Source organism: bacterium (assembly GCA_041308625.1). GTDB lineage: Bacteria > Patescibacteriota > Minisyncoccia > Minisyncoccales > Minisyncoccaceae > Microsyncoccus. Next base: position 6,326 of record JBFZBB010000015.1, read on the forward strand.
TACAAAAATAATTCATATTAATATTATTTGTATTTTTAACTGAATTACCTAGAAATGAATTACTACTAGCTAGACAACTCATTTCAGGGTCACCATAAACTATTAATTCCTTAATTTTTTTGTTTGTAATTGCTGTAGTGCCACTTCCATTACAACCCGCTCCTAATAAAACGGAAATTATTAATAGACTAACTAGAATTAACATTCTTAATTTCCTCACTATAAATCCTCCTAATTAATAAAAATAAAACTTAATCTATTACCATTTTATCACTATAAAACCTTATTTTTCAAGTTTAATTTTGAATTAAAAGAGACTTTTTTAAAAATTATTATAAAACATTGTATCATTAATGGTTAGGTTGTGACTCTGGGGGTTAATTCCGTCTTGACTATAAATTAACACTCTCCCTCAAGCATCAAAGTCAAGGGGCGCGAAGCGTTTTTTTAATTTTTTTCTGGTCCAGTGACTTTCTGGCCTAGAAAAAAATTAAAAAAATCCTACCCCCTTGACTTTGTGCGAAGGAGTGTTAAAACCTAACTAGACGGAATTAACCCGAAGCCACATTTTCCCCAGCGACCGATCAGCCGGAGAAGCTATCTTTCAAAACCAATCTCAAGCCCAAGACCTTGATCTCTCTCTCTCCCTCTTTCTAACTCTACCTGTTTTAAAATTAACTGTTTACATTCTTCTCTTAAGCTTTTTAATTGATTATCCATTTGGTTTACTCTTTGCTGATTTACATCTCTTTCTAAAGTAAACCTCTCCCTTATTTCTGATAGTTCTTTTTGTACTTCTGGAGTGCCTAATTTTTGTTTTAATTCATTAACTCTAATACTATTTTCTTCTCTTCTCTGTCCTAAATCTTTATCCCAAGCTTTTAACCTCTCTTCTTCTTGTTCTCTTTCTTTTTTTGCTGCAAAATCAAAAAGTTTTGGTTTCGGTTGTTCTAAATATTTCTTGATTGATTTTTCTAGATTTTCTTTTTCTTTATTTAATGCTGATCGTTCCTTAATTAATTTGGTGGTTTCACCATTGGTGTAAATGGCTTGAGCAATTCCTTCTATTTTTTTATCACTATATAATTTTTTTTCTAACTCTGTTTGTTTGTCGTTTATATCTCTAATTCTCTCATGGATTTTATTTAGTCTAGTATTGATCTGTCTTTCATTAGCAGTGCGCAAAAAAGATTCACGCCAAATTTCTTTTGTTTGCTTTTCGATCTCTTGTTTAACCTTTTCTTGATTTAACAAGCTTTCTTTTTCTCTCTCAATCTCTTTTTTAAGATCAATCTCTCTAACTTTCAAATCTTTTAATTTAATCTTTAAGTCTTTATCTTCACGTTTAAGACGTTTCAGTTCTTCAGCTTCAAAAATATTCTTGTTTAAATTATTTTGAACTTCGCGAAGCTCTTGGATATAATCAATCTTTTCTATCTTTACTTGCTCTAACTCTGTTTGTTTACTTTCAGTTGCTCGTTCTAAATACCGATCTATAGCAAGCTCTTTAGCTTCATCTTGTGTAAGTGGGGTCTTTTTATGTTCAAGGTCAAAGCGACGCTCTTGGGCTGCTTTCTCGGCTGCCTTTTCTTGTTCGCGTTTTAGCTTATATTGTTCCTGTTGTAATTCTCTTTCTTGCTTATTAATTATCTCAAGATTTTTATTTTTTCCTTCAATCTCCCGATTCTTATTTCCTAGTTCTGTTTCAATTCCTCGCGCCTCCATTTTGTGGGCTGCGCCAAGGTGTAGTTGAGGGATTTTTTCAATCCCTTGTTCTTGATAGCTTCGATGATCAATTCGCTGATTGATTCCTTCACGTTCCAATTTTAAATTAGCATGGTTTGCCCATGATTCGCGCCAGCGTTCCACGTTCTCTTTTTTATCTAATCCATCTATTTTTTTTAAGCTAAATCCGTCCTCATCAATGGCGCGAGTAGTAACCATAATATGAGCATGTGGGTTTTCTCGTTTTTCATGTATCGCCACATCTGCGACCATATTCATACTTACAAAATTTTCTCTTACATATTCGCGGACTAATTCAATTTGATTTTCTCTACTTAGTTCTTTCGGCAGAGCTACTTCTATTTCTCGCGCTGTGTTCGCGTCTTTTCTATTCTCTGATCTTTCTACTTCGTTCCATAATTTCTCCCTATCTCGTGCCCATTCTGGGGCATGGTCTGGGGCTAAAATTTCACTATGGTCAACTTCTTTTTTATGGGTGTAATCATGGGTCAATCCATCACGTTCATTGATCAGTTTTTCCCCAGCGCGATAGGCGGCGGCTGCAACAGCCGACCGCCCTGAGCCTCTGCTTATACGTGATACTGATAAGTGATAGATTGCCATGATTACTCCTAGTTTGCTTTTTTCGTTTTTGGTTTTTTGGTTTTGGTTTTCGCCTCGCAGAGCGCACAGTGTTGCCGAAGGCAACACGTAAGTGCGCACTTGCCTTTTGGCGCGTGATGTCGTTTCAGCGAAACTGACAGACAACGCGCTCCTTGTTTTAGGCTATAATTCTGACATAATTATAGCCTAGTCACTCAATTTTTGGCAAGTAAATTTTATCAAACGACCACAAAATAACTATTAAAAGGCTATTGCAGTTTATAAAAATATCTGATAAAGTGGTAAAAAAAGGAGGTCGATTTAATTTTGAGTAATCAAAAATTATCTAAAATTGATGAGCAGATCGCAAAGCTAAAGGCACAAAAACAGGCAATTCTCCAACGCGAACAAAAAGAAGAACGAAAAAAACGAACGCGAAGATTAATCCAAGTTGGGGCTATTTTTGAAAAATATCTCGAAATTGAAAGCTTAGAATCTGCGGAGGCTTGGGCGCAAACTCTAACCAATAACGCGGAATTTTACGAGCGTCTAAAAGCACAGGCACAAAAAAAATTAAGCGAAATTCAAAGTAAAAAATCAGAAACCAAAGAAACTCTAAAGCAAGAAGAGACAGAGAGCTAATTAAGCCTAAATCTATCAACATATTTTTACACGCTAGGCGGTGGATGGATTGAGTGATTTTACTGGATTTTCTCATGACTGTAGTACGGGGAAAAACACAGATATAAAAAGAAATAAATCTGAATCAAAAATTTTTTATGAAAAGCCTGAAGCAGCTGAACCAACAAAAAAAGAATGGAATAGAACTGAATCTAAAATAGAAAATAAAGAACAATTAATTGAACCTGAACCAAATTTAAAACAAATTTCTGAACAAGAAAAACAGGAACTAAGAGAGAAATATAAAGAAGAATTAATAAAAGCAGATGCAGCTGAAAAAAAGGCTACTCTTTTTTATAAAAACTATGCAGCAATTAAAAGTTCAAACCATAGAAAGACTTTTGCATCAAATGGAAAAATGATGATGAGTGGATACACTGGAGAAAAAAATGAACCTCCTCCTCCAGAATGTTCACGAGTTGAACCTGAAGAAATGTTTCCTCATTGTAAAAAAATTGGTCATCAACTAACTCCTCATATGGGAGATAATGGTGTCTCTGGCAGATTTAACGCTTGTCATGCAGAAAAACAACTTTCAATGAGGACAACTGAACCTATTGGAG
>JBFZBB010000016.1:0-3130 GCA_041308625.1 bacterium
ATAAATTAAATTTACTAATTCTAAAAAATAAATATAAATTTTAGTTATTAATTATGAAATATTTAGTATAATTTTGAAATATAGTAAAATTTCACTCTAAAATTTAGGTACTGCAAGAGCAATTTATAAAAAATCGCATATTAGTTTTTATATTATCAATTAGCATAAAAATTATATTTTTTTATTACGGTTAAAGTAATTAAATTAATTAACTTATAAATTAAACTATACGATAATATTGACAATAACGACGAAAGGATTTATAATACATATATGGGAATAAATACAATTTTTTTTAGGGGGAGTAAACTTATGAAGAAAAGCAATTACAAAATCGCGATTTTCATGCTTGGAGTGGCTTTAATCTTTGGGGGATGTGGAAGTAATAATACTAATGATACCAATGACAACAATAATATTACAACGACTGAATATGGTATGGGATGCATTCTGGATTCAGACGAAAAGTTTGCCACTTTTCCCAAAGCCAAAATTGAAAAATTTGGAGCGAATCCATCTAGTGTAGATTTATCTGATAAATTTCCCACACCAGGAAGTCAAGGAGCGCAAGGTAGCTGTACGGCTTGGGCAACTGCATACGCACTGAAGAGCTATTTAGAAAAAGTAGACTTTGGTTGGGATCAAAATCAAAAAGAACATCAATTCAGTCCAGCTTATGTTTATAATCAAATCAATGGTGGTAGGGATGAAGGTTCTGGCATTAGTACTGCTTTAGATTTAATTGTAAAACAAGGAGTATGTTCTCTGGCAACAATGCCTTATAATTATCGAGATTATACTACACAACCAAATAGTACGCAAAAAGCTGAGGCAGCAAAATTTAAATCTGCTAGTTGGGGAACAGTGAGTAGTGGTAATGTTGATGAATTTAAAACACAGTTAGCAGCTGGGAATGCTATTGTGGTAGGAATTCCAGTTTATGATGACTTTAGCAAAATTTCATCATCCAATCCAATATACGACAATACTTCAGGTTCTAGTAGAGGTGCTCATGCAATCTGTTTAGTAGGGTATGATGATAATCAACAAGCCTTTAAATTAATTAATTCTTGGGGAACCAATTGGGGGATTAATGGTTACGGATATATATCATATAAGTTAATGCAGGATTTAAAAATTAAGGGCTATGTAATGCAAGATAATAAACATAATACAGATCCAACCCCAGAGCCATCAGTAAAACCAACACCAGTACCATCGGTAAAACCAACCCCAGTGCCATCAGCAAATCCAACTTCAGTGCCTAATGGTACCAATTTAGCACTTAATAAATCAGCAACTGCTTCTTCTTATTATAGTAGTGAGTATGCACCTAAGAAAGCTTTTGATGGAGATAGTAATACACGTTGGGCAGCCAAAAATGCTTATAGCAATCAATGGGTTACCGTGGATCTCTCAAAGAATTATAATATTAGTTCCATGCGGATTAAATGGAGTTTAACTAACTATCCAAAAAGATATACAATCTATAGCTGGGATGGTAGCAGATGGGTTAGTATTAAAACTGTTTCCAGTGACGGTAATATGGATGAAATTAAGTTTGATGCTCCATTTTCAGGTAGAACAATTAGCGTCAATTGTACTACTCCAAACTCATCTAATTATGTAATGTACGAGTGCGAGATTTACGGTCAATAAAATTATAACTACAAAAAAATTGCGGGACTGTCTTAAAGGTTATACTTTTAGGACAGTCCTTTTAAGTGTTTTAAATATTAAATTATTTGGAAAGAGATAGTAATATTAAATATTTTTTGGTAAAAATCTTTCGTTTTATCAAGTGAAAAGATCAATATATATAGCTCCGCGAAAATAAATACCAAAATATGTAAAAGTATGATATAATAAAGCAAAAACATTAGGAAGAAGTAAATGAAAAATCAATTAGAAATCACTAACACACATGGTCAAACGATACAATTTTTACGTAGAGAACGGAATAAAAATAAAGCTAAAAAAGCTTACGTTAAAATTACTGTTATAATGATGTGTTGGAAAGGAAAAAGTGCTCTCGAAATATCTAAAGATCTTGAATTAGATATTCATACTGTAACTAAGTACATCCACAATTTTAATGAGGGTGGACTTGAAAAATTACTAAATTACAACAAATCGCCTGGAAGACCCTCAAAACTTAGCGAGCAGGAACAAGAGTTTTGTAAGGAAATGTTTTCTTTAAGCCCAGAAGAAATTGACTTTGCAATTGATGTAAATTGGAATTCTCGAATTATGCAAGATTTTATCAAAGAGGAATTTGGTAAAGAGTTGCATAGATCAACTATTCAAAGAATGTTAGCTAAAATGGGTTTTTCTTATACAAGACCAACATACACTCTTGCTAAAGCCGATGAAAAAAAACAACAAGAATTTGAAGAAAAATTTAATGACTTAAAAAAAAATAGATTACTCAAAAGAAGTCATTTTATTTGAGGATGAAAGTTACATTAGAGATTACCAAGCAATTGGTCCAATATGGTTTCTAAGAGGTCAACAGAAAAAAATAAAAACTTATGGAAAACATATTGGAGTGGGATTATTTGGTGTTTTAGACTATATAAACGGACGTGTTTTTTGTGACACTGCAGAACAATTAAATACTCAAGAATTCGAAAAATTTATGAATGAAAAAGTATTACCAGCTTATCCTGATAAACATATTTATATGATCTTAGATAACAGTAAAATTCATCATGCTCATTCACTAGATAAGTTTAAAAAAGATAATGAGAATAAAATTACATTTATATTTTTACCACCATATTCACCCAATTTAAATCGAATCGAAGGTTTATGGAAGTGGTTAAAAGAAACGGTAGTTTACAATAACTTCTTTAAGAATACCTTTGAAATTAAAAGAGCTGTTGTAAACTTTCTTTGTTCAATTAAATATGAAGTTAACAAAATTAAAAAAAGGTTATGCTTTTAAGTGTTTGAAGATATTGTTAAATATTTTGGCGGAGCTATATAGTAAAACATCAAATTCGTAAGAATATGTCAACAGTTTCTATTGCAGAGGTTAGAATGCCTGATGGTACAATAGAATATTGGGCATCAGGATCATCAGGAAGACTTTCCAAACAACAACAAGAATATCTTAAGAATCATGGTG
>JBFZBB010000017.1:0-13029 GCA_041308625.1 bacterium
TTCTAAATCATTTGCTAATTCGTCCATATTTATCTTTTTTTCTTTGTCAACAAAATCTAAATCTTCAGAAAGGCGAGGCAAACCGAAACAATGAGCAAGACACGAACCGCCATAAAAGAACAACTGACTGTATTTTGGATGGGCATAAATAAACTCTAAAACCGTTATCTGTAAATATTCTTTTATTAGGTTCCTTTTAAATATGTCATTACTCGTCTTTGATTCAGATAAAATGTTTTCTAAAAATGGTTTTATGTATTCCATACTACTTTGAAAAATAATTAAAAATACGCTTCATTTTCTCCGACCCTTCTAAATTAATGTATTTCTTAAGCTCTCTTAGGTCTCCTGATGATAGATTATCTAAATTAAGTCTTGTTTCTAAAAATGCTTTCTTGTCAACCAACAAGTTCTTTCTTAAATAAATGAAATCAAATAATGCTTTTGCTTTTGTAGCTTTATAAATAACGAAATTACCTTTTTTAATAGTTTTAAATCCTAAAAATAATTCTTTTTTAATCTTACAATATGAAAAAACATTAATTGCATTTAAAAACTTGTTAGTCTTATTCAAAGAAACAGAAGTAATATTCTTAGGTAATTCTGTAATAATGTTGTATTCTGCAAGAACATACTCTAAGCTTAAATACGATGGCTTATATAATGTGTTAGCTAAAAATTCGCTATAATTTCCATACTCCCCCTTCTTTTCAACAAGATTAAGATATCCTTTTGCAACATAGGTTCCTTTCTTTAGTCTTACAATCAACCCTTTTTTAAAATAACGAGAAACTATTATTTTAAGATACACTTTTTTCTTTGTAATAGAAAACAGATCTGTTGTTTTAAAATACGGCAAATTAGAGATTAGTTCTATTGTTTTTTTGCTTTCAATGTCGTTTCTCATAATATACACTAATTGTATATTATCGGAATCAATCTGTCAAGACTAAGAGTTGTCCTAGACTAATAATCCCCCACTGTGATAGATTTTAATTCTACGATTCTTTGATTGTATTCTATTTGAGTTAATCCCTTATTCTTGTATAGATTGTTTAGTCCAATGAAATAGTTTTGTTGAATTTGAGATGTAGAAAATACAGCATCATACATTGTAAATTCATCAATATATCCATCGTAAGTATAGTCTGTGTTGCTGGCTCTATTGCCAATAGTAATAACTCCAGCAAAATCAGGAGGCAGGGCCGTTTCTCCTCCTCCAGTAGACGTTTTATCAATTCCATTAACATATATCTTCCTACCGGAACTATTAAAAGTAACTGTTATTAATTGCCATCGATTATACACCGTTGAATTATTACTGGTAATCAAAGCTGTTCCTGAATTAATTTGAAAATATAAAGTATTGTTTTCAAATGTTAAAAGTCTGTATCCGTTATGAGCAGCCGTACCCGTACTTTTATCTATTATTCTTCCTAGCGTTCCTTCTCCTGAGGTTCTTGGATAAATCCAAGCTGAAATAGTTCCACCAGCAATCATTCTTAATTGAGAATTATCGGAAACCTGGATATAATCATCTACTCCATCAAAATTATAACAAGAACCTTTAATACAATTAGAGCCAACAAGAGCTGCTCCACTGACTGTTCCGTTGTTTGCTTTCCATGAATCGTTGGCATTTGTATCAAACTTCCATTCAGAAATTAGATTTAATAATAACGAGTTTCTTATTGAATTAGTATGTGCTTGACCCTTAGCAATGTTTGCAGAAGAAGTAATCGAACTCATTCCAACAAGAATAAACGCAGAAAGAACTCCGATGACAACAATTACAACTAATATTTCTATTAAAGTGAAACTTTTATTCATGATCTAATTTTACTATGAATAGAGAGAAATAACAAGATTAGATTGAATAAACGTATAGAAATCTCTCCCATTCTTTAATGCATTTTTCAGCTAAATCAATAACATCTATTAGTGTTCCGAATTCTTCAACATCAACACCATATCTATTCTTTTCTCTATAAGGATCGTAATAGCTAATAATTGATGTTGAAATACCAGAAACCTTATGTTCAACTAAATGATTTTGTGGTTCGTACAAATCTATTTTTTTATGCTTCTGTTTATTAGCTATATCTCTACAAAGAGATAACCAAGCGCTTTTTGAAATAAAGATATCAATATCTCTTCTGTCATAACGGCTTTCCATTAACCAATCTCTTAAATGATAGCATTGTATAAAAAAAGAAGTAAAAGCATCTATTGCTTTTTCAAAATTATCATCAGTAGCAATAGAAAAACGCTCAAAGTCTTCTTTTAAGCGTTTTATTCTATCTAATTGTTCTTGGTATGGTAATTGATTTTTCATTTCCCCAACTCTTTTCTTAGTAATTCCCCTACTTTCTGCGGATTAGCTTTTCCTTTTGTTTTAGCCATTATTTGACCAATAAGAAATGTAAAACTATTCTCTTTTCCTTTTTTGTAATCTTCAACTGCTTTTTGATTGTTTTCTAAAATTTCTTTAATAATCTTTTCGATTTCTCCTTCATCTTCAATTTGAGTTAATCCTTTATCTTTAATAATATGTGAAGGATCTTTGCCTGTATTAAACATTTCTTCTAATACAATCTTAGCAATTTTACTAGATATTTTTCCTTGGCTAATAAGGCAGATGAATTCTCCAAAGTTTTCAGGAGTAATTCTTTCTTCAATTTTAATATCTTCAGAAGCATTTTTCAAAAGATACTGTAAATCAGTTGTTAAATAATTAGCACAAAGCTTAATAATTTCTTTATTACTCTTTTCACATGATTTTTCTTTAGCCCAGCAACTTGATTCAGAAGCTGCTTTCTCAAGATAATCATCTAAAACATTATCTCTAACAAAGAATTCTATTGTTTTATCGTCTAAATTATATTCTTCTTTAAATCTTTTTCTCTTCTGATTGGGTAATTCTGGCATTTTTCTTTGTATTTCTTCTATTTTTTTTCTATCAATAGTAATCATTGGTAAATCTGGCTCAGGAAAATATCTGTACTCATGGGCGCTTTCTTTTTCTCTTTGAGAATATGTTTCTCCTTTAACATCATTCCAACCTCTTGTTTCTTGAATTATTTTTTCTCCTTTTTCTAATACCTTTGTTTGTCTTTTAATCTCATATTCAATTGACTTTTCTACTGCTTTAAAAGAGTTTAGATTTTTAATTTCTACTTTTGTTCCTAAAGTATCATCTTTGCTAATTGAAATATTTACTTCGCAACGCATCTGTCCTTTTTCCATGTTAGCTGCTGAAACATCTAAATATTTTAATATTAATTGTAATTCTTGACAAAACTTTTTTGCTTCTTCCCCTGAATGAATATCTGGCTCTGTCACTAATTCCATTAAAGGAACCCCTGCTCTATTAAAATCAACCAAGGTTTTTCCTTTTAAATGGTGTAGTTTTCCAGTATCTTCTTCCATGTGTATTCTGGTAATTCTAATTTTTCTAGTCTCTCCCTTATCTAAAGTAATATCTAAGTATCCGTTTGTACAAAAAGGCATGTCATATTGAGATATTTGATATCCTTTAGGTAAATCAGGATAAAAATAGTTCTTTCTATCAAATTTTGACTCTTTAGCAATTTCACAATTCAAAGCTAACCCAGTCATTATTATCTTATTAATCGCTTCTTCATTAATGGTTGGTAATGTTCCTGGTTGACCAGTACAAATAGGACAAATATTAGTATTTGGTTTTTCTTCTAAAGAGTTCCATTCTTCATTAGGACAAGAACAGAACATCTTAGATTTGGTTTTTGATTCAAAGTGTATCTCTAAACCAATTGTTGCTTTATACATATTTCTTTGCTTCTTTCATTATTTTAACTCCATTGCTTGAACCAATAATATCAGCTCCAGCCTTAATCATCTTATTAACATCTTTTAGGGTTTGAATCTTTCCAGAAGCTTTAATCAATAATCCAGGAGCATTTTTCCTCATTATTTTTAAGTGTCTTGCTTTTTCTTCTAATTCCCTATTCTCTAAAGGATCTTTTTCTGTAGCTGTTTTAACACATATTGCTCCAGAGGTTTTAATAATTGAAGAAACCTTAGCAATTTCGTCATCAGTTAACATTCCCGAGGCGATAATAACCTTAGTTGAACCAATTTTACATATCTCTTTTAAATCCTTTTCTATTTTTTCCCACCTTTCATGTTTAATGTCTGGTATTGAAACAACGATATCAAGATCATCAGCTCCATCTTCTTTTGCTTTTTTACACATACTAACTCTTATTTTATGATCACTGTCCCCTATTGGATCATCAATTAACACAACAACGTCAATGTCAGTGTCCTGTAACTCTTTAGCCACTGTTTTAACCCATTTGGGCCTTATACAAACACCCCTAAACTCATATTCTTTAGCTTCATTACAAGTTTTAATAATATCTTCTTTTTTAGCATCTAACTTAATATTGGTATGATCTACGTATTTATTAATTGGTTTTTTCATAATTATTCAAAAGTTATACTGTTTATAATGTAATCGAAGTTATTTATCCACTGGTTAGTTAGTGCACCTTTATTATTGTTTATATTCTCACAAAAATCAAGCATAGCGTTTTCCTTCCAACCCATACAACCATCATAATCTTTAAAGTATTCTTGGTTCTCATTAATCATTAATTCAGGGTCTGCCTTTAGAGTGATTATGATAATAAGATCATTTTTAAAGAAAATTAATCTTTTTTCAAATAAAATACTACAAACATCAAACCTTGCTAATATATATTCTTCTTGTCCATATATTTGATTTGAAAGTTTAACTAATTTTCCATATTCTCCCCAGTCAATTGATTGTTCGCTTAAGGTTCCTTGCTCTAAATCATCTTTGTATTTATTTAAGATCTCTTGATCAAAACCAAGTAATCCTTGTGTTTCAGGAAAAGAACTAATTTTAATAACCGAAACCGTTAAATCTTTTCCTAATTCAATAGCGTTTGGATATTTAAATTCAAAACCAGCTAAATCATTTTTAAAATACTGATAATTTCTTGAATCTTGTTTATTAAACACATAAAAACATTCAATTAATATTAGAATTAAAATGATTAATGTAAATAATATATTTTTTTTATTCATCTTATTTAATATTTATCGCAATCGTTACCAGAACTGCCTGTACCAATAACTTTTTTAATAACATAATTATTGTTTTCTTTTACAACATCAACATAAAGATATTTGTTCGCGACCCAATCGCCTTCTACAATTCCGTTGCCAGGCTCCCAAGCATATATATTAAACGGTTCAACCGAAAAATCTGCTCCGAAAATAAAACACTGATCTTTAACACCGTAAACATCTATATTATTTATCTTATAACTTTTTAAATCATTATCAGAAACTAATTCTTCTGATAAATATTGGTTTAGATAATCACTAAATAATTCTTCTCCAACTTTTTTTAAATTAACATCTTGATTAGTATAAATTTTAAAAGTAGACACCATTAAATCAATCACGGGTTTGTTTTCGCTATCTGACGAAACAAGATAATAACTAATTCCCCTTGCTTTGTCGGTACCCAAATAATAATAACCATTATTAGCAAGTTTTATTTCTTTAGCATCATATGTAAATAAATAAATCATACCATCTTCATAGCTTGGTTTGAATCCAGGACCTCCTTCTTTAATTTTACAGATAATATCTGGATCTGGTTCAAGTAAACTATCAGGACAAAAAACTAAAGGATCGTAAGAAAGGGGCGTGAAAATGTTTTTTGCAACTTTCCAATTTTCTGGATATTTTATTTCAAAATCATAATTTTCATTTTTATAAACATTCCAATTAGCTGTCTCATCCGTTATCTCTTTTGTTTCCTTATAGATTACATCCGTATAAATAAGATAAGCTATTAAACACAAACCAATACCAATTATTATTCCTATTAAAATATTACCTTTTTGTTTCATATTAATTTAATTATTTGATTATGTACTTCTTCGATTGACTTTTCTCCATCAATTATTTCCCATTTACAAAATAGATTGTCTTTAGCAACCTTATCATACATATTAGCAAGATTCTTCAATAAATCTAAATCTTTTTCGTTTCTATCTAAGTCTCCTTGTTTTTCTTGTGATTTTCTTTTCTTTGATGTTTCTGGAGATATTTTTAAATATATACATAAATCTGGTTTAATAATATTAAATAAATTAGATAAAGAGGTTAGTTTTCCTAACTCAACACCTCTTAATCCTTGATAAACTAAAGTTGATGTAAAATATCTATCACTAATTAATATTTTCCCTTCATTAAGGTCTTTTCCAATTTCTTCTCTATCTTTAACAAATTCGCTGAAATATATCAAAGCCTGAACATCTGGAGAAAGATCATATTTTTCATAAAGAAAATTATGAATTAATTGTCCTATTGGTTTATCATATTGAGGGTATGTCAGTTCCTTTACTTCTTTTCCTTGTTTTAGTAAAAACTCAGACAAAAGACGTGTCTGAGTTTCTCCTCCGCATCCATCAATACCCTCTATAATGATGAATTTACCTTTTTGCATTATGATTGTTCTAATTTACTTTCTTGAGGGTGCTGAGCATTAACATACTTAGCTCCTTGTTTTTTAAAATATGGTTTAGAGGTTGGAGTTAACATTTTTTCAAATACTAACTGACAAACTCTGGTTCCTGGATAAAGAAGAATTGGAATCATGCCAATGTTTTGCATTTCTAATACAATTTTACCTTTAAATCCTGGATCAATGTGTCCTGCTGTTGAGTGAATAATAATTCCCAATCTTCCTAAACTTGACCTACCATCTATTCTAGCGCAAACATCATCTGGCAAGAATACTTCTTCTAAGGTAACCCCTAAAACAAATTCACCTGGGTGAAAAACAAAAGATTCATCTTTACCAAGTTTAACAAGTGTGGTCATATCCTTAAAGCTTTCAGCATCTCTAGTGTCAATAAAAGCCTTTTTAGCATGATTAAAAACCATAAACTCATCACTTAGTCTTAAATCTAAAGAAGCAGAACCTAATTGTTCTGCTAAATTTGGCTTTGGTGTTATCTGAATAACATCTTCGTTTATTAGCTTTTCGATGTCTTTATCTGATAAAATCATTTTTCAACATCAATTCCTAATGATCTAGCTGTACCTTCTAATACTTTTATGGCTTGATCCATATCAGTAGTATTAAGGTCAACCATTTTTTGTTTTGCTATTTCTTCTAATTGAGCTCTAGTGATTTTGCCCACTTTCTTTTTATTTGGTTCTCCTGATCCTTTTTCTAAACCAACTGCTTTTTTAATCAATTGAGCTGCTGGTGGTTGATGTAATTTTAAATCATAAGTACGATCAGTATAAACTGTAATATCAACTGGAATTTTAAAATCACCCAATTCTCTTGTTGCATCATTAAATCTTTGACAAAATTCAGCAATATTTACTTGATATTGTGCTAATGCTGGACCAACAGGAGGTGCTGGATTAGCTTTTCCTGCTTTAATATGTAATTTAATTACTTTCTTTACTTCTTTTGCCATATTATAATTTCTTAATTTGTAATGAGTCTAGTTCTAGCGATGTATCGCGACCAAACATGTTTATCATAATCTTAACCTTTCCTTTTTCTTTGTCTATCCCCGAAACCTTTCCTTCAGAATCCTTAAAAGGACCATCAGTAATTTTAACTAAATCTCCTTTCTTAAATTCAATATTGTATTTTGGTTCTTCAACTTCTACCTTTTTATTCAATATATTCATTTCCTCTAAAGATACTGGCAATGGTATTGTTCCTGAACCAACGAATCCAGTTACGTTAGGAGTATTTCTAACAACATACCATGAATCATCGGTTACAATCATTTCCACTAAAACATATCCAGGGTATAATTTTTCTTCTACTACTTTCTTTTTTCCATTCTTAATTTTTATCTTTTTTTCTTTAGGCACCATAACATCAAAAATCTTATCATCCATACCCAAAGACTCAACTCTTTGTTTTAAGCTTTTTGCAACTGCATCTTCGTAACCAGAATAAGTGTGCAACACATACCATCTTTTTTCAGTTGATAATTGCTGTTTTGCCATATATTAAAAGATAAATCTTTCCATAAATCCAACGAAAATAAAATCAAAAAACCCTAAAACAGCGGCAACAAAAACAGACATGCCGATTACAATTAAAGTATATTTGATTGTTTCATTACGAGTTGGCCAAGTGATTTTCTTGATCTCTGAACCCGCATCTTTCAAAAGATTTGATATTTTCATACTGGCTATAGATTAGCAAAAGACAGGCTAAATGTCAATTATTAGCTAAATTGTTTCTTAATTCGGTTAATCTTTGGTTAAATTCTTCAAAACTAATTTCGTTATTTTTTAATAATTTATTAATTCCAATATAATAATTTTGTTGGATTTGAGATGTTGAAATAGCTGCATTGTAAAAAGCAACTTCATCAATTAACCCTTGAAAGTATCCAGAACCGGTTCCAATCCTAAAGGCACCAGCTGGAATATTGTCCGTTATTTGATCACAATAACCATATGGTGCAGCATTTAAAACTTGATAGATTCCATCAAAATAAAAGTCTGGTGGTGCATGTTTGGTTCTATCGCAAATACCCACATAATAATGCCATTTATTGTCTGTAGTATTGCTGTTATTATTGTAAGGATCAACATATCTAAACGCCCAATCTCCAGAATAAGATCCATTAGTAGCTATAAATAAAGCATTTGCACTTATCGAACGAGGTATTTGTATTTGTAATTCATATCCAGCTATTGCCACTATCCTTTGAACAGCAGTTTGTATAGTATTATTTCTTGATGTTTTTGCCCATAAACTAAACGTAAAACTATTATAACCAATTGAAACATTATTTCCGCAATCAAGATAGTCTGATGTTCCATTAAAACTTATACATTTTCCTGAAACACAATCATTACCACCTTTTACTTTTGGAGCATTATAAACGGTACAATTATTATTACCCCAACTATCCTTAACATCATCTGCTAAAACAGTTTGATCAATATTGGTTGGGCCATTAAACTTCCATTCTGCAATTAAATTTATTAATAACGAATTCCTTAAAGAATTTGCAAATGCTTTTGATTTAGCAATATTAGCAGAATTAGAAATTGAACTCATTCCAACCAGAATAAACGCAGAAAGGACTCCGATAACAACAATGACCACCAATATTTCAATTAAAGTAAATGATTTTTGTTTCATTAAAAGTATTATAGCTTTTTAAAAATTAAACATCAAGATTTCTAACACTTTTAGCTGATCCTTGAATAAATCTTTTTCTTGGAAGAACTTCTTTTCCCATAAGCATATCGAAAGTATCATCTGCTTCTTTAACATCATCAACTCCTACTTGAAGCAATATTCTTTGAGAAGGATCCATTGTTGTTTCCCATAGTTGTTCAGGATTCATTTCTCCCAAACCTTTATACCTTTGAATATTCATTCTTGTCTTATCTTTAAGAGAAGCTAGATATTTTTCTTTTTCATCTTCAGAATAACAATAATGAATCTCTTTTCCTGTCTGTATCTTATACAATGGTGGTTGAGCAACATATAGGTAACCATTATCGATTATTGGTTTAAAGTGTCTAAAGAATAATGTCATTAACAATGTTTTAATGTGGTTTCCATCAGAATCAGCATCACACATGATAATAATTCTATGATATCTTAACTTCTCCATATCAAAGTCATCAGCAATTGCAGCTCCAAGAGCAACAATCAATGATTTAACTTCAACAGAAGACAACATTTTATCTAATCTAACTCTTTCTACGTTAAGAATCTTTCCTTTTAAAGGAAGAATTGCTTGAAATCTTCTATCTCTGGCTTGCCTACTTGAGCCACCAGCGGATTCTCCCTCCACAATATATAATTCTGATTCTTCTGGTTTTCTTGATGTACAATCAGATAATTTACCAGGCAAAGATAGTCCTTCTAGTACGCCTTTTCTTAAAACAGTTTCTTTAGCTGCTTTGGCTGCCTTTCTTGCTTTGTATGATAAAACAGCTTTTTCAATAATTATCTTTGTGTCTTGTGGGGACTTTTCTAAATAATCTGATAAGGCCTCTGAAACAACAGCTTCCGTAGCAGTTCTTGCTTCAGGGTTACCAAGTTTTGCTTTTGTTTGTCCTTCAAATTGAGGTTCTTTAATTTTAATTGATACAACAGCTGTTAATCCTTCTCTAATATCGTCACCCGTTAAATTAGGTTCAGATTCTTTAAGAAAACCTCCTTTTCTAGCATAATCATTGATTAAACGAGTTAAGGCTGCTCTAAATCCAGTTAAATGCATTCCTCCTTCAGGAGTAAAAATATTATTAGTAAAACTCTCTTCATATGTTTCATAATCATCAGTATATATTAAAGCAGCTTCTACAACTATTTCTTCTTTTTCTCCTATTCCATAAAAAGGATTATTGTGTAATGTATCAGCATTTTTAGTTAAATGTTTTAAATATGATTTAACTCCACCTTCAAAGTAAAAATGATATTCAAATGAATTCTTTTCATCTCTTAAATCATAAAAATCAACTTTTACTCCCTTGGTTAGGTATGCTTGTTGTCTTAAATGATTTAAAATTTTCTTTCTCTCAAAATATATTTCTTTAAATATTTCTTGATCTGGTTCAAAAATAATTGTTGTTCCTGTTTTTTTACATGTTCCTGTTTTTTTAACTGCTGCAACTGGTTTTCCTTGTTTATAGCTTTGAGAATATAGCTCACCCTCTCTGCAAACCTCAGCAGTCATGTTTTTTGATAAAGCACAAACAACTGAAATTCCTACTCCATGTAATCCACCAGAAATTTTGTATGCTCCAGAGCCAAACTTTCCACCAGCATGTAAAGTAGTCATAATGGTTTCTAAGGCTGATTTCTTTGTTTTTTCATGTTTGTCAACAGGAATACCTCTTCCATTATCAACAACTTTAACTTGATTATTAGGAAGTAAAGATACTTCAATTTTATCACAGTAGCCTCCTAATGCTTCATCTAAAGAATTATCAATTACTTCGTAAATCAAATGATGTAAACCTTGAGGTCCAGTTGAACCAATATACATACCAGGCCTTTTCCTTACTGGATCAAGACCTTCCAAGACATAAATATCCTTTGCACTATATGATGATGCTTTTTCTTTTGCCATATGATTATTTTCTTTCTTCCCAGTCTATTTTTTCGGAAAGATTTTTAATTATATCATTAATAATTTTATTAATTTCTTGTGTGTTTAAAGTTCTTTCAGGGTGCTGAAGCGATATATTAACGGTTATGCTCTTTTTACCTTGTGGTAATTTTCCTTTATATATATCAGTTACTTTAAATTCTCCTTGAACAGGTAGACTTAAAGAACCTTGTATTGCTTCAAATACTTGCAATTCATTAATTTCATCATCAATTATCCCTGAAATATCTCTTATTGCTTTTGGGTGGCATAAAATTTCTTTGTATTCTTTGTCTTCGTTAGCATATTCCATTAAAACATCAAAATATAATTCAAAAACAAATATATTTTTAATTTGTTTGATTTCCCCTAGCTTCTCTCCTTCAAATTTTAATTCTAAGTTTTTAAACAATGCTTTAATTCCAATATTATCTAATACACATAATAAATCTCCTTTTAATTTTGGTAAATCAAGAGAGGATACTCCACCAGCAACCATTAACTTTTCTACAATTTTCTTTTCTTCTGGAATGAAAACCTTGTTAATCTCAAATATTTGAACCTCTTTATATGTCTTCAAATTTTCTTCAATATTATTAACAATTTGAGGAATTAAGCTTGGTCTTAAATATTTGAAAAAACTACTAACAGGATTATTAATTGGTTCTACTTTTAAATTAAATTCTTTAATTTCTTTATCAGAAATAAAGGAATAATTATATGTTTCTGTGTATTTTAATTCTTTAAAAACATCCTTTATTTTGTTTATAAAAAATAATTCATTGTTTCTTTGAGCTGGTGCTAAAAATGAACAAGGAAGAACAGAGGGAACCTTATCATAACCATTTATTCTTCCAATTTCTTCAATAATGTTTTCAGGGATCAATAAATCTTGCCTAAAGGTAGGAATTTCTAATAATAGATTTTTAGAAACAACCTTAATTCCCAATTTATTTAAAATACTTGTTATTTCGCTTGAAGAAATATTAATTCCTAGTATTTTATTGACTAATTCTAAATCTAGCTTAATTCTTTTTGGTTTAATTTTTTCTTCATAAAAATCAATCATTCCTGTTTGTATTTCTCCTCCTGCAATGTCTTTAATTATTGAACAAACCCTGTCTAAGGCTATTTCTGTAAGATTTGGATCTAGGTTGTGTTCAAATCTAGCAGAAGCATCTGTTCGAATATTAAGCCTTCTAGCTGTTTGCCCAGTAACCTTAGGATCAAAATTAGCAGACTCTAAAATAATTGTATTAGTGTCACAACTAACTTCAGCATGTTTGCCTCCTTTTATTCCAGCAATAGCCAATGATCTCTTTTCATCAGCGATCATCATAACTTTTTTATCTAAAACACATTCTGTATTATTTAATAATAATATTTTCTCTCCTGGCTTAGCATGTTTAACAATAATTTTGTGTCCTTCTATTTTATCATAATCAAACGCATGTAAAGGTTGTCCTAATTCTAGCATTACATAATTAGTAGCATCAACAACATTGTTAATAGGATTAATTCCGCAATTAACTAACTTATCTTCGATCCATTTTGGAGAAGGACCAATTTTTACATTAGATATCATTCTAGCGGTATATCTTTTACAATTTTTGTCTTTAATTTCAACACTTAAAAGATCTTTAATTTTTCCTCCATCTTCTTTTATCTTTGAAGCAGGATAAACCATTTTTAAATTAAGAATAGCTGCACACTCTCTAGCAATTCCTAAATGAGACAATGAATCCCCTGCTCTATCTGGTAAAACATCGATATTTAAAATCCAATCATTCTTTTTTCTTTCAAACGATTCTACTTCAAAAGCATGCATAGTTAAAATCTCAGCCAATTT
>JBFZBB010000018.1:0-88751 GCA_041308625.1 bacterium
CTTACAGAATATGAAGATTACAGAGTCATAAGATATACAGGTAAAGGCTTTAGGTTTTTATATTGAGATAGCGTTGTGGATAAAATTTCCTCCTTGAAAGAATTTCTTTCTGTCAACCCTTGACAATTTAATCATTTATTGATAGTGTAATAATACTTTTTAATAAAGATTACTTTAATATCTTGACTAAAGAATTTTTTTGCAATTAAATTAAAAACAAGTTTACCCTTAAAAATTTAAAAATAGGGCATTTTTTTGTTGTAATGCCTTAAATTAGTTTTTTACAAGCATATGAAAAATAAAGTCAAGGACTTTTCAAAAAGTCAAGTTTCTTATCCATTGCCAAGTTTAATCTTTTTGCAACAAGAAAGCGGAAGACAATTTTGGGAAGAAGAGCTAAAAGATTTGTTTGCTGAGATTTCACCGGTAAAGGATTATACAGGAAAAGAGCTAGAGCTTTATTTTTTGGATTACAAACTTGGTAATCCTAATTATGATTCTGGTTTTGATGCAAAAGAAAATAATGACTCATATGTTGCTCCTTTAAGAGTAAGAACTAAATTAGTTAACCTAAAAACAAAAAAAGCTCAAGAACAAGAGATATTCTTTGGTAATTTTCCTCTTTTAACTGAAAGGGGAACCTTTGTTTTGAACGGAGTAGAAAGAGTAGTTGTTTCTCAATTGATTCGTTCTCCTGGTGTTTTCTTTCCATTGAGTATTAATAGGGGAAAGAGATGCTTTGGGGCAAAGATTATTCCTAATCGTGGTTCTTGGCTAGAATTTGAAACAGAACATACTGGAGTTATTAGTATTAAAATTGATAGAAAAAGAAAGGTTCCAGCAACGACTATATTGAAAGCATTGGGGGGTTATTCTGATAATGATATCTTAGATATGTTTGTTCCATATGATCAAGGAGAAACAAAGTATATTGAAGAAACGCTTAAAAAAGATCCTTCAAAAAATCAAGAAGATGCATTATTAGAAATCTATCAAAGATTAAGATCAGGAGAAATGGTAAATCCTGATGCAGCCAGAGAATTAATCTTTAACATGTTCTTTAATTTTGAGAGATATGACTTATCTAAAGTAGGAAGGTACAAAATGTGGTCACGTCTCCCAGAATTAAAACCAGGAAAAGATAGAGAAATTAAAAAAGAAGATAGAGTTTTATCTATAGAAGATATTATTGTTGTTTTAAGAGAAATTATTAAATTAAATAATAATCCCACTTCTCATCCAGATCAAATTGATCATTTGGGAAACAGAAGAGTTAGAAACTTTTCAGAGTTGCTATCTAGTAAATTAAGAGTAGGTTTGGCTAGAATGGCAAGAATTATTAAAGATAGAATGTCTACATTGGAATTTGAGAATATCAGTCCTGGACAATTAGTAAATCCAAGACCTTTTACTGCTCAAGCAACACAATTCTTTACTGCTAGTCAATTTTCTCAATTCATGGACAATGTTAATCCTTTGTCTGAATTAGAGCACAAAAGAAGATTAACAGCTACTGGTCCTGGAGGTTTAACTAGAGAAAGAGCAGGTTTTGACGTTAGAGACGTACAACCATCTCACTATGGTAAGATTTGTCCTATTCAAACTCCAGAAGGTCCAAATGTAGGATTAGTAACTCACTTAGCTTTATACGCAAGAATTAATCCTTATGGATTTTTAGAAACACCATATTTTAAAGTAGAAGATGGAAAAGTTACTAAAGAAATATATTATTTAGATGCTAATGCTGAAGAAAGGTATAATATTGCACCAGCTAGCGTTGCTTTAGACGGGGAAGGAAGAATGATAAATGAAAGAGTTGAGGCAAGAATAAGAGGAGAAGCAGGAGAAATTGAAAGAGAAAAGATTGACTACATTGATGTATCTCCACAACAATTTACATCAGTAGCAACCTCATTAATACCATTTTTACAAAATGATGATGCTAACAGAGCTCAGATGGGTTCAAACATGCAAAGACAAGCAGTGCCTTTGGTTAATCCAGAAGCACCATTGGTTGGAACAGGAATGGAATCATCTGTTGCTAAAGATTCAGGACAATTAATTATTGCGGAAGAAACAGGAGAGATTGTTAAACTTGATGCGAGAGAAATTAAAGTTAAGAGTGAATCAGGAACAAAAACATATCCTTTGAGAATTTTTGATAGAACAAATCAATACAGTAGTTTTCATCAAAAAGCAGTCGCAAACAAGGGGGACAAAGTTAAGAAAGGGGATATTTTAGCAGAAGGAGGATCTATTTCTAATGGAATGTTAAGTTTGGGAAGAAACTTGTTAGTTTCCTTTATTTCTTGGAGAGGAAATACTTTTGAAGACGCTATTGTTTTATCAGAAAGATTAGTAAAAGAAGATGTTTTTACATCAGTTCATATTGAAGACTTTTTTTGTGATGTTAGAGAAACAAAACTTGGACCCGAACTAACAACATCAGATATTCCTAATGTAGGAGAAGACAAACTAAAAGATCTTGATGAGGAAGGGATTATTAGAATTGGAGCAGAGGTTGGCCCAAACGATATTTTAGTAGGAAAGATTTCTCCTAAAGGTGAAGCTGAATTAAGTGCAGAAGAAAGATTATTGAGAGCAATTTTTGGAGAAAAAGCAAAAGAAGTAAAAGATACTTCTCTACGTTTAGAGCACGGTAAAAGAGGAAGGATTACAGATGTTAGAGTTTTTTCAAGAGCTGAAGGATATAGTTTAGATCCAGGCGTAATTAAAAAGATAAGAGTTAGAGTTTCTGAGGTAAGAAAAATTCAAGTAGGAGATAAATTAGCAGGAAGACACGGAAACAAAGGTATTATTGCTAAAATTCTTCCACCAGAAGAAATGCCATTTTTGGAAGATGGAACACCAATGGATATTATTTTAAATCCATTATCAGTTGCATCAAGAATGAACTTAGGGCAAATTCTAGAAACACATTTTGGTTTAGCAGTAAAGAAATTAGGATACAATGCAGCCACACCTTCATTATCTGGTGCTGTTGAAAAAGATATTAAAGAACAATTAAAGGAAGCAGGTTATCCAGAAGATGGAAAATTAACTTTAATGGATCCTGAAACAGGGGAGCCATTCCCAGCTAAAATTACTGTTGGATATATTTACATGATGAAATTAGCTCATATGGTTGAAGACAAGATCCATATGCGTTCAATTGGACCATACTCATTGATTACCCAACAACCTTTAGGAGGAAAAGCTCAATTTGGAGGACAAAGATTTGGTGAGATGGAAGTCTGGGCACTTGAAGGGTATGGTGCAGCATATACTTTACAAGAAATGTTAACCATTAAGTCAGACGATGTTTTAGGTCGTGCTGCTACTTATGAATCAATCCTTAAAGGGGAAAAGATAAAGAATCCAAATATTCCAGCATCTTTTAACCTTTTATTAGCAGAATTAAAAGCACTTTCTCTAAATGTAATTATTAAGGGAAAGATTGAAGAAGAATAAATTATTAATTTAAAAAATCAAATATGTTTGTCTCTGATTTAGAATCAATAAAAATAAAGTTAGCTTCTTCTCAGGATATTTTGGATTGGTCATACGGAGAAATAACTAAGCCTGAAACAATAAATTACAGGACCCAAAGACCAGAAAAAGATGGTTTGTTTTGCGAAAAGATTTTTGGTCCTACTAAAGACTACGAATGTTTTTGTGGAAAGTATAAAAGAATAAGATATAAGGGTATTATTTGTGATCGTTGCGGAGTTGAAGTTACTAAATCATCTGTAAGACGTGAAAGAATGGGGCACATTAAATTAGCTACGCCAGTTTCTCATATTTGGTTTCTTAAAGGCATTCCATCAAAAATTGGAATGGTTTTAGGTATTTCTTTGAATAAAGTAGAAGAAGTAATTTACTTTATTTCATACATTGTAACAAAAGTTAATGAAGACTTAAGAGAAAAAATCTTAGAAGAAATTGAAGAAGAATTTAAAAGCAAAAGTAAAGAATTAAAATCTGACAAAGATGCTTTAGAGGAATTAAAACAATCAAAAGAAAGAGCTAAGCAAGAAGTTTCTTCAATAAAAGATTTAGCAGTTTTGAGTGAGATTGATTATCATCGTTTATCTTTAAAATATGGTGAAATGTTTGAAGCAGGAACAGGCGCAGAAGTAATCAAAGAATTATTTGAAAAAGTTAAAATTGATGATGAGATTGAAAAAATTAAAGAAAAACTAAAAGAAAAGAAAATAACAGAAGAAAAGAAAAACATTTTGAGAAGATTAAAACTTTTCCAAGAAATGAAACATTCTGGAGTAAGACCAGAATGGATGTTTATTGATGTTTTACCGGTATTGCCTCCTGACTTAAGACCAATGGTTCAGTTAGATGGAGGAAGATACGCATCTTCTGATTTAAATGATTTATACAGAAGAGTAATTAATAGAAACAATAGATTAAAATATTTATTAGAAATTGGAGCACCTGATGTTATTGTTAGAAATGAAAAGAGAATGCTTCAGGAAGCAGTTGATGCTTTGATTGACAATAAGATGAGAAAGGGAACAACAACTTTAGCTAGTACAGGAGGAAAAAGATTGTTAAAGAGTTTGTCTGACATGCTTCAAGGAAAACAAGGAAGATTTAGGCAAAATTTATTAGGAAAAAGAGTTGACTATTCTGGTAGAAGTGTAATTGTGGTTGGTCCTAATTTGAGATTAGATCAATGTGGTGTTCCAAAGAAAATGGCTTTAGAGTTATTTAAACCATTTGTAATTAAAAAGATTCTAGAAAAAGAATGGGCTTTTAATGTTAGGGGAGCATCAAGATTAATCGAAGAAGAAACAGATGAAATTTGGGGTTGTTTAGAAGAGGTAGTAAGAGAAAAATTAGTATTATTGAATCGTGCTCCAACCCTACATCGTTTAGGAGTTCAAGCATTTTATCCTGTTTTAATTGAAGGAGACGCTATTAGATTGCATCCTTTGGTTTGTACTGCCTTTAATGCTGACTTTGACGGAGATCAAATGGCTATACATGTACCATTATCAGAGGAAGCTCAAGCAGAAGCAAAAGAAAGAATGCTTTCAAGTGTTAATTTGTTGAAACCCTCAACTGGAGATCCAATCATGATTCCAACTAAGGACATGATTTTAGGTTGTTATTATTTAACTAAACTTGCTTCAGGAGCTAAAGGAGAAGGAAAAGTGTTTAGTTCTCCTAAAGACGCTTTAATTGCTTATGATTTAAAGAAGATTGACATTAGAGCAAATGTAAAAATAAGGATTAATAATGAATTTGTAGAAACTAGTGTTGGAAGAATTTTATTTAACGAAGTTTTGCCAGAAGGTTTTGATTTTCAGAACGAAACAATGGATTCAAAGAATGTTAAAAAAATGATTAACAAGATTGTTGATATTTATGGAGATAAAGCATCGGAAACATTAGATAAGATTAAAAATTTAGGATTTAAATTTGCTACAAAATCAGGAATTACTTGGGGAATGGATGATTTAACTGTTCCAGTTGAAAAGAAAGAATTGATAAAACAAGCAGAGGAAAAAATTAGAGTAATAGAAGACTATTACGAAAAAGGACTTTTGTCTCGTGATGAAAAAGCTAATCAAGTAATTGAAGTTTGGAAAAAAGTTAAAAATGAAATTGAAAAATTAGTTCCTTTGGCTATATCTTCTCAAAGTCCAGTATTTTCAATTGTTGATTCTGGCTCCCGTGGTTCTTGGTCTCAACCAGTACAAATGGCTGGTATGAAAGGTTTGGTAGCTAATCCAGCTGGAAGAATTATTGAATTGGCTATTAAGAATTCATTTAAAGAAGGTTTTGATGTTCTTGAATATTTTATTTCTACTCATGGTGCCAGAAAAGGTACTGCTGATACAGCGTTAAGAACATCAACATCAGGATATTTAACTAGAAGACTTGTTGATGTTGCTCACGATGTTATTGTTAAAGAAGAAGATTGTGGAGACAAAGAAGGTTTAATATTGTCTAGAAAACAAGCAGAAGAAATTAATCAAGATTTTGTTCACAAAATATTTGGTAGGATTTCAATGGAAAAGATTGTTGATCCAGAAACTAATGAAGTAGTTGTTAAATCAGGAGAAGCAATTGATTTAAAGAAAGCTTTAAAAATTAAAGAATTAAATATTCCTGAAATTAAGGTAAGATCTCCTTTGACTTGCAAATGTAAAAGAGGAATTTGTCAAAAATGTTATGGCCTTGATTTAGGATGGAAGAGAATGGTTAATATTGGCGAAGCAGTGGGAGTAGTTGCAGCTCAAGCAATTGGAGAACCAGGAACACAGTTAACCATGAGAACTTTCCATACTGGAGGTGTAGCAGGAGAAGCTGATATTACCAGAGGTCTTCCAAGAGTTGAAGAGGTTTTCGAAAAAAGAGCCCCTAAAGGTGAAGCAGAAATTTGTCTTAAAGATGGAAAAGTTATTAGTGTTAACGAAAAAGAAGGATTAATTAAAATATTTTCTGATGATGATTCTAAAAAGAAAGCAGAAGAAGCATTAGAGTACAAGGTTTCTTCTAATATTGAAATATTAGTTAAAGAATGGGATATGGTTAAAAAAGGAGACCCATTAACAGCTGGTTCTCTTGATTTGAAGAAATTATTTAAGCTTGTTGGAACAAGAACTACACAAAAATATATTATTGAAGAAATTCAAAAAGTATATATTTCTCAAGGTGTTTCTATCCACGATAAACACGTTGAAGTTATTGTAAGACAAATGTTTTCAAGAGTAAAAATTAAAGATCCAGGAGATAGTTGTTTTGCTCCAGAAGAAATGTCTTCAAAAGCAAGATTATTAGAAGAAAATGAAGAGCTAGAAGCACAAAAGAAAAAACCAATTGAATTTGAAGATGTTATATTAGGAATTTCTAAAGTTGCCCTAAATACTGATAGTTTCTTATCAGCAGCATCCTTCCAAGAAACTTCAAGAGTTTTAATAGAGGCTTCATTAAGAGGAGAAGAAGATAAATTAAGGGGCTTGAAGGAAAACGTAATTATTGGTAAACTGGTACCAATAGGAACAGGAATTAAAAAGAATTAAATTCTTTTGAATCATGAAAAAAAAGAAAAAACCAGTTTACAAGAAAAAAAAATCTGAAAAACCTTTAATTGAAAAACCCAAATTCAACATTACTTTAAGTGACGAAGTGAAGAAATATGTATTGTCTTCGCTTTGTTTTCTGTTAGCAATTGTTTTTGCTTTTTCTTTTACTAATCAGGCCGGTTTTATTGGAGGGGGACTTAAGAAATTCTTTTTCTTTTTAATGGGAAATGTTTATTACATTACTCCTATTCTTTTAGTTGTATCAGGAATAATGCTTTTAAAAGAAGAAGAAGCCTTTAGAGCAGCAAAAAATGCTTTGATTTTGTCAACTATTGCTTTTCTTTTAGCAGCATCAGCAATGTTTGGTTTAGGAGAATTAAAGAATAGTGAAGCAGGGTTTGAAATTACTCATGCTGGAGCTGGTGGATGGTTAGGATATATTATTTCATGGCCAATGCTTAAAGGTTTTGATTTTTGGGTATCTTTTTGTGTATTAGTAATTATTATGTCTTTTTCAATGGTTATTTTATTGGGTCCAATTTTGAAGAGAAAAGAAGAAGAGGAAGAGGACGAAGAAGAGGAAGAGGACGAAGAAGAGGAGGAATCTAAGAAAAAAGGAAAAACTTTGGTTGATTTAGTAAAAGAAGTTCCACCAATGCCTAAAAGAAAAGAAGAAGAAAATCCTGTTTCAGAAATGTTTGGACTGAATAAAAAATTAAAAGCATTTGAAGAAAAGAAAAAAGAAAATCCACAATATAATTATCCATCTCTTGATTTGTTGTCTTCTAAAAAAGGAGTAGCTGAAGGAGGGGACATTGAATATAATTCATCGATCATTAAAAGAACTCTGCAAACATTTGGTATTCCAGTTGAAATGTCTGAAGTTAATATTGGTCCTACTGTTACTCAATATACTTTAAAACCAGCAGAAGGAATTAAATTGTCTAAAATTACAACTCTTCAGAGTGATTTAGCTTTAGCTTTGGCTAGCTCAACTATTAGAATTGAAGCTCCTATTCCAGGAAGATCTTTGGTTGGAGTCGAGATTCCTAATAAAAAAAGAGCAGTAGTAGGATTGAGAGAAGCATTGGATACAGAAGAGTTTAAACAATCTCCTCATTCATTATTAATGGCACTAGGAAAAGACGTAAGGGGAGTTTCCGCATTTGCTGATTTAGCAGAAATGCCTCACTTGCTTGTTGGTGGAACAACTGGGTCTGGAAAAACAATTTGTCTTAATTCAATTATTCTTAGCTTTTTATACAGAAACAGCCCTGAAGAAATGAAATTAATTTTAATTGATCCAAAAAGAGTAGAGTTTCCAGTTTATTCATCTCTCCCTCATTTATTATGTCCTGTTATTTATGATGCTCAACAAACTTTAGTTGCTTTAAAGTGGTTAGTAGGAGAAATGGAAAGAAGGTTTACAGTATTGGCTGCTGCTAATAGTAGAGATATTGGTAGCTATAATTCTAAAATGGAGAAAAAAGGAGAAGATAAGCTTCCATATATTGTTTTGGTTATTGATGAATTGGCTGATTTAATGAGCGTTAAAGGTAAAGAAATTGAGTCATATGTTGTAAGGTTAGCTCAAATGAGTAGAGCAACAGGAATACATCTCATTTTAGCCACTCAGAGGCCTTCTGTGGAGGTTATTACTGGTTTGATTAAGGCAAATATCACTTCAAGAATTGCGCTTAAGGTGGGGTCATTAATTGACTCTAGGACGATTCTTGATTCTTCTGGTGCAGAAAAGCTTTTAGGAAAAGGAGACATGCTTTTATTAACTAAAGAACATGCTAAACCAAGAAGAATTCAAAGTCCATATATTTCAGAACAAGAAATTAAAAAAGTAGCAACCTTTATTCATTCTAATGAAGAAATAGAGGAAGGAAAAGAAGAAGAAGGATTTATTGAAACAAAAGAAGACGAAGAAGAAAACTCTTTATCAAAAGAACTAGCAAGATCAATGGAAACAAAAGAAGTGCAAATGGACAGTTTCTTTTCTAAAGAAGATCCATTGTACGAAGAAGCCAAAAGAATGGTTATTAATTCTAAAAAAGCTTCAGCATCTTTATTGCAGAGAAGATTAGGTGTTGGTTATGCTAGAGCAGCTAGACTACTGGATATTCTAGAAGAAAGGGGAATTGTTGGTCCTTCAGAAGGAGCAAAACCAAGAGAAATACTTGTTAATGATTCTGACATTGAAGAATAATCTTTAGTATTGTATAATTGAGGAATGAACAAATCATTCACACTAATTGAGATTCTCGTTGTTATCGTTGTCATTGGAATCCTTTCTAGCTTCATTTTGGTTGGAATGAGTTCGATTAACGATAAAGCTAATATTGCTAAAGTACAAGCATTTATTAATTCTTTAGACAACTCATTATTATTAGCCAGGATATCACAATGGAAGTTTAATGAAGTAGCGGGGAGCACAATAGCTGTTGATTCCTGGGGAACAAACACAGGAACTCTTTCGGGTGGTGCTACGGTACCTCAATTTCAAACAACGGGATGTGTCTCGGGAAATTGTTTGTTGTTTGACGGGACAGATGATTACGTGGACGTATTGGATTCGACTAATCTAAATCCTACTAATGAAATAACGGTAAGTGCTTGGATAAAGAGAACGGGAAAGTTAAGTGATACGGATATAATAATTTCAAAAGATAATGTTGGCACCAAAAGACAATATTCTCTTTATATAGATCCCAATAATAATTTTTATTTTATTATTTTTAAAAGCGGCATATCTTATAAATCAATACCATCTTTTTCGGCTTATATCTCTCTTAATATTTGGTATCATGTTGTTGGAACTTACAAATATGTTACAGACGGAACATCTATAATGGATTTATATGTTAATGGTAGTAAAAATGCAATTCAAGTTACTAACGCAGCAGGACCAATAGTAGTAACAGATGAACACTTAAGAATAGGTGATGATGGGTATGTTCCAACGAATAGAACATTTCAGGGTTTAATCGACGATGCTCGTATATATAACCAAGCAATTTCAACGTCAGAAATTCAACAAAACTATTTTGTAGGAATAAATAAATTATTTAAAAATAATGGAATTAGTTCGAATGAATTCAATCAAAGAATCGTAGAATTAAAAAATAATATAGCCAACAATGAGTAAATCATTCACTCTAATCGAAATATTGGTAGTCATTGTAGTAATCGGAGTCCTCTCTGCGTTTATTCTAGTTGGAATGAGTTCAATATCTTCAAAAGCAAATATTGCAAAATCTCAAGTATTCATTAATTCAATAGACAATTCATTGTTAACGTCTAGGGTGGCGTATTGGAAATTAGACGAGGGAGCAGGAACAACAACCAGTGATTCGTGGGGAGTAAGTCTTGGCACATTGGGCACAATTCCAAATAATCCTACGTGAGCTGATTCTAATTGTGTTTCTGGAAAATGCTTGATTTTTGATTCTACTAATGACAATGTAGATTGTGGAAATAATATTATTTTGCAATTGAGTAGTAGGGGAACGATTTCCATGTGGTTTAAGTCTGCAGCTGCTTTTTCTGGTTCCCAGCCATCACAAAAACATCTTATGGGTGGAGGACCGGCAAATTTTTATTTTTCTTCGTCATCGTCAATGCTGTTTTATTTTTTATCAGACAACATA
The DNA here is from genome assembly GCA_041308625.1 of bacterium. Lineage (GTDB taxonomy): Bacteria > Patescibacteriota > Minisyncoccia > Minisyncoccales > Minisyncoccaceae > Microsyncoccus. The sequence continues at coordinate 10,706 of JBFZBB010000018.1, forward strand.
GAAAACGCTGGTTCCAATAGTGGTTCGTGGGATACAAATTGGCATTCTGTTGTTGTGACTTCAGATGGAACATTATTGAAGATGTATATTGATTCTGTAGTACAAACAGACACAGGCAATGCTGTTGGTAGAAACATTTTTATTAATTCGGGAAACCTTACTATTGGTAAGTCTACCTCTAGTTTTTTAGGAAATATAGATGATATTCATTTGTATGGTGAAGCTATTTCTGCTTCTCAAGTTCAACAAAACTATTATTCTGGTTTAAACAATTTAATTGTTAATAATGGAATTAATAATGTGGAATATATAAATAGATTGACTGAATTGAAAAACAATATGGCACAAAATAATAATTTGTGATAATATATTAATATATGGCAAGGAAAAAAATAGAAGAAAAAGAAAAGATTAATTTAGCTGAAGCAATTTCTGAGATTCAAGAGAAGTTTGGAGAGGGAGCAATAATGAAGCTAAAAGATGCACGGAAGTCTAATGTTGATACAATTTCAACAGGTTCTTTAACTATTGATTTAGCTTTAGGGGTTAATGGTGTTCCAAGGGGAAGAATTATTGAAATATATGGGGGAGAGAGTACAGGAAAAACAACTCTTGCTTTAAATGTTTTAGCTGAGGCTCAAAAATCAGGAGGTGTGGCTGCTTTTATTGATGCTGAGCATGCACTTGATCCTGATTATGCTAAAAAGATTGGAGTTAATACAGATGACTTATTAATCTCTCAACCTGATTCAGCTGAGCAAGCATTGCAAATTGTTGAAAGCTTGGTTAGATCAGGAGAAGTTGATGTTATTGTTGTTGATTCAGTAGCTGCATTGGTTCCTAAAACAGAAGTAGCTGGTGAAATGGGGGAATTGCAGATTGGTTTACAAGCAAGATTGATGTCTCAAGCATTAAGAAAATTATCTAGTATTGTTTCTAAAACAAAAACAGTATTGATATTTTTAAACCAAACAAGAATGAAGATTGGAATAATGTTCGGGAATCCTGAAACAACACCAGGAGGATTAGCTTTAAAATTCTACAGTTCGGTAAGAATTGAATTAAGAAGATTAGCCCAAATCAAGCAAGGAGAAAACATTATTGGTTCTAGGGTTAAAGCAAAGATTGTTAAGAATAAAGTAGCAGCTCCATTTAAAACAGCTGAGTTTGATATTTATTACAATGAAGGGATTTCTAGAGCATCAGAAGCAATTAATCTAGGGTCTAAACTAGGAGTAGTGACTAAGTCAGGATCTACTTTTGTTTATAATGAAGAAAAATTAGGAGTAGGAATGGAGAAAGCAAAAGAATTTCTTAAAGCAAACCCTAAGATACTAAAAGAATTACAAAAAGAAATTACTACAAAGTATAACGAGTAAACAAAAAACCATTCTCAAAGGAGAGTGGTTTTTTGCTCAACCCGGATGCTAATATTATTTTGCAACAAAGGGAAGTAAACCCATGATTCTAGCTCTTTTGATCGCTCTAGAAGCTTCTCTTTGATGTGAGGCACAAAGTCCAGTTTTCTTTCTTGACTTTATTTTGCCTGACCTTGAAACTAATCTTTCAAGCACTTCCGTGTTTCTGAAGTTAATTTCTTGTATATTCTTTTTGCAGAAAAAACAATACATATTTTTTAAAAAGGAATATCCTTTATATCGATTTCGTCTCCGTCTTCGATAACAGGAATATCTTCGTCAGTTTCTTTATCTTTTTGTTGAATAGGAGCTCTTGATGATTCTCCGCTTCTTGGACCCATTTGAAAGTTTTCACCGATTATTTCAGTTGTATATCTTTTATTTCCAGATTTATCTTCCCATGACCTGTTTTGTAATCTACCTTCAATTAAAACTAAAGAACCTTTAGTTAGAAATTGAGAAGCATTTTCAGCTTGTTTTCCCCATAAAACAATATTATGGAACTGAGAATCTTCTTTTCTTTCCCCGTTTTTGTCTTTCCATACTCTATTTGTTGCTAATCTAAAAGTACAAACGCTTTGGCCAGCAGCTGTGCTTCTCATTTCAATGTCAGAAGCAATGCGGCCTAATAAAACTACTTTATTGAAGTTCATAAATTTATATTTATTCTTCTAATAGTTCATTTATTTTTTCTTCGACGTCTTTTAGTTCAACTTCTTGTTTAGGAGCTGGTTCTTCTTTTTTAACCTCTTCTGTTGAAATATGTTCAGGTGCTTTTCTTGTCTTTTTTATAGCTTTTTGCTCCTCTTTCTTTATAATCAAGTGTCTTAAAATGTTTTGATCTTCTTTTAATTTCTTTTCAATTAAATCAAGAGATTCTTTTAAGTCTTTTTCTAAATTAGGGAAAAAGCTAAAATAAGACAACCAAGCTTCTTCTTCTTTTTCAATAGTATAGGCTAATTTTTTTCTTTCAGCTTTAGTTTCGCTGATGATTTTTCCTAAGTCTTGAAGCTCATTTTCTAGTTTAGATATAAAAGAAATAGCTTCTTCATGGGAAAGATTAGGAGATATTAATATGTTTATTTCGTAAAAATGCATAATTTAATGTTTTAATTATCCTTTAGCGAAGGCAATTTGTATCTGCAATGTATCACTTTTTAGGTCTTTGGTCAAGGTTGTTGCCTTTTCATCTTATTTTTAGTATAATTTAACATATGAATACAAAATCTTTTACTTTAATTGAAATTTTGATCGTTGTTTTAACGATCAGCGTTTTATCTTCAATTATTTATGTAGCTTCTAATGGAGCTAGAGAAAGAGCTGATTTTGCAAAGATTTTAATGTTTTCAGAAAAAATTGATAGTTCTTTAGCTGAAAATGTTATTGGAAATTGGTCTCTTGATGAAGCAACAGGAAGTAATGCTTATGATTCAAGTGGAAGTGGAAATAATGGAACATTGAGCGGAATATATTCATGGGAAACAGAAAAAGGAAATTGTATTTCTGGTAGTTGTTTAACTTTTAGTTTGGGAAGAGTATATGTTAATAATTTGACAAATCTTTCTGAATCAATGACATTTTCTGGCTGGTTTAAAAAAACAACTAGCACGTGGGCATCTATCGCTTTTCTGGGAAAAAGAAGCAGTACTACAGGGTGGATGCTTTATAGAAACAGTGGAGATTCTGTTGGCTATTTTCGCTGGTATTCTCATTATGTAACAACTTCAGAAGTAGTAAGTACTTATTATGCATGGCCAGGTATTTCTAATCTTAGTGTTGGAAAATGGTATCACATATTAATAACAAGAACTGGAACCGGAACAACAAAAATATATTTAGATAGTAAACTTCTTTCAAGTTATGATCCGCCAGCAGATTTTAGTCGTTGGTCTACAAATAATTATGGTGTTAGCATTGGTTCTGAAAGAGCGGGGAGCACGTCTTGGAGTTCCACAGAAGCTCAGATGGACGAAGTAAGAATATATGATCAATTTTTATCTAGCGCCCAAGTTGAAGAAAAATACTATGCTGATGTTAATAGATTATTGGTAGGTAATTCTGTTCAAAAAGATGAGTATGTCAATAGAATTAATTTAGCAAAAAATGAATAAATCTTTTACTTTGATTGAAATTTTGATCGTTGTTTTAACGATCAGTATTTTATCTTCAATTATTTATGTAGCTTCTAATGGAGCTAGAGAAAGAGCTGATTTTGCAAAGATTTTAATGTTTTCTGAAAAGCTTAATAACTCTTTAGTAGAAAACCTTGTTGCTCAATGGGATTTTAACGAAGGAACAGGTTCAAGTGTTTTTGATTCAAGCTTAAATGCAAATACAGGAGCAATAATTAGTGCAAGTTGGTCTAATAATAAAGGAGACTGTATTTCTGGTAGCTGTTTAAATTTTGACGGTATTGATGATTATGTTAATATAGAAAAAGATTTGACGGGTGGATTAAGTGCTGTTACTCTTTCTATATGGGCCAAAGGAGAACAATCAGCTAACTTATTTAAATCTTATGGCAATGCAATTCTTTTACACTTTAGGGGGGCAGGATTTTATTTGGTTGGGGAAGATGGAACAGCCAGTGGTTATCTTGGTTGGGGATCGGCATTGCCCTTTAATCAATGGATTCATATTGTTGCAACATGGAGTAATTTAATTGTTGGTGATGGAAAAATGAAAATATATATTAATGGTGTCAAACAATCTACAGAATTAAGTTTTGCTGGAGGATCAACGAACAAACTAAAGACAAGTAGTTATTCTCGTATTGGTAATTATTTTAATTCTAGTCAACCATGGTTTAAGGGTTATGTTGATGAAATTAATCTTTATAGTCAAACTTTTACCGCGACAAGAATTAAAGAAAAGTATTATTCAGGATTAAATAAACTTTTAATTAATAATCAAATTAGTAAAGGAGATTATTCAGAAAGAATTAAGTTGGCTGAAAATGAATAACATATTTAAAGCATACGATATTAGAGGAATATATGGAAAGGATTTAAATGAAGACGCTGCCTTTAAAATAGGGGAGGCTTTTGCTTTATTTTTAAAGAAAAAATTAAACAAAGAAGAATTAACAGTTGTTTTGGGAAAAGATAATCGCTCTTCTTCTAATTCATTATTTAGTTTTATTAAAAGAGGAATTTTATCTCAAAGTGTTAATGTTATTGATATTGGTTTATCTACTACGCCTTTGTTCTATTTCTCGGTAGCACATTTTAATTATGATGGGGGAATAATTGTGACAGCATCACATAATCCCAAGGAATATAATGGTTTTAAGGTTGTTGGGCCGAAAGCAGAGCCAATTAGCGAAACAAACGGATTGTTAGAAATAAAAGAATTAGTTAAAAAGAATGTTTTTGAAAAGAAAAGCCCAGGAAAAGAAGAAAAGAACTCATTTATTGATGAATATGTTTCTTTTAATTCTTTTGACGATGATTTTAGTGGTCTTAAGATTGTAGTTGATACAGCTAATAGTGTTTCAGGGATAGTTGTTCCTAATTTTTTACCAAGAGCAATACATATTTTCGAATATTTAGATGGTAGTTTTCCTAATCATGAACCAGATCCTTTGAAGAAAGAAAATACAGAAGATTTAAAAAAAGAAATAATTAAACAAAAAGCTGATTTAGGGGTTGCTTTTGACGGAGATGGAGATAGAATATTCTTTTTAGATGAAAAAGGAAGTGCGATTCCTTCTGATTTAATTTTAGCTTTAATGGTAGTTTCGATAATTAAAGATAAAGAAAAAATACTTTATGATGTTCGTTCGAGTAATATCGTCAAAGAGCTTATAGATGGTCTTGGGGGAATTGCTGTTTTGAGTAGAGTAGGGCATTCTTTTATTAAAGAAAAAATGAAACAAGAAGATATTGTTTTTGGAGGAGAATATTCTGGACACTTCTTTTCAAAAAATCATTATTTCACAGAATGTCCATATTTCGTTTTGTTTACAATTTTAAAGATATTAAAAACAGAAAAAGTAAAAATGTCTCAACTGATGAAACCTTTTAAAAAGTATTTTCATTCTGGAGAGATTAATTTTAAAGTTGAAAACAAAGAAGAAAAGATAAAACAAATCAAAGAGAATTACAAGGAGGGGATAGTAACAGAAGTAGACGGCTTAAGAGTCGATTTTCCAGATTGGTGGTTTTTGGTGAGAGCTTCTAATACAGAACCATTAATTAGATTGATTGTTGAAGCTAAAACAGAAGAATTAATGAAGAGTAAAATAGAAGACTTGACAAGATTATTTTAGCATTGTATAATATATGTATCCAAAATGGAGGACTAATGATAGTATTCTTACCAAGAAAATATAATTTCCGTTTTGAACAGGAAATGAATGAGGTTGAAAGAAGCCTCGAAGCTGAACAGCAGATAGACAACTTCCTCTGGACAAGAGGAGCAACTTGGGACTCAGGTCCCAGAACCGAGGCATATATGTGCCTCAAATACCTAGAAGTGCTTGGAATACCCAATGCCTCCTAGGTCTTTTTTTATTTCAATCCCATTTTACTTCTCGCTTCAAGCATTGTTTGTTCAGCTATTTTTCTAGCTTCTTTGGCTCCTTTTTCAAGAATAGAATAAACCATATCAGGATTTTTCATTAAATCCTGTTTTTTAATTCTTAATGGTTCTAATTTTTCAATTAACAATTGAGATAAAGATTTTTTGAAATCGCCATAACCCTTGCCTTTGAATTCTTTTTCAATCTCTTTGATTGTTTGATTAGAGAATAGGGAATATATAGTTAAAAGATTAGAAACGCCTGGCTTCTTTTCTAGATCATACTTTATTTCATTATCTGAATCAGTTGTGGCTGACATTATTTTCTTTTCTATTTCTTTAGGGTCTTCAAATAATCCAATACATCCCTTTCCATCATCTGATTTAGACATTTTTTTCTTAGGATCAGTCAAAGACATTATTACAGCTCCTTGTTTTGGTAACATTGGTTTTGGCACAGTAAAGGTTTTACCATATTTTTTATTAAACTTTTCAGCAACATTTCTAGTTAATTCTAAATGTTGAACTTGATCTTTACCAATTGGTACAGCTTCAGTTTTGTATAATAATATGTCAGCTGCCATTAAAATAGGGTAGTTTAATAATCCAGCATTAATATATTCAGAGTGTTTTTGGGATTTATCCTTAAACTGGGTCATTCTTTTTAATTCTCCCAAAGGAACAATTGTTCCTAAAAGCCATGCTAGTTCAGCATGTTCTTTTACTTGTGATTGAACAAAAAGAGAACACTTTTTTGGATCTAATCCAGCGGCTAAATAGCTACAAGACAAGTCAAAGATTTTATCTTGTAGTGTTTTTTCATCGTAAGGAGTAGTAATAGCATGCCAATCAACAACACAGAACAAGCAATCATCTTTTTCTTGAAGTTCTATCCATTGCTTAACTGCTCCTAAGTAATTACCTAGGTGTATGTCTCCTGTTGGTCTAATGCCACTAAATATTTTCATATAATTAAACTTCAATAATTACTGGTAATACCATTGGCCTTCTTTGAGTTTTTTCAAAAAGAAAGTCACCTAATGTATTTTTAACATTATCTTTTATGTATGTCCAGTTAACTACGTGGCCTGATGCAGTAGCTTTTTCAATGGTTTGAATTACTTTTTTCCTTGTTTCGTATAATAGGTCTTTTGATTCTCTTAAGTAAACAAAACCTCTTGAAATAATATCAGGAGAATCTTGAACTTTTCCAGTTTTTCTATTAACCACAGCAATAACTACAAAGATACCATCTTTAGAAAGCATTTGTCTGTCTCTTAAGACTACTTCTCCAACATCTCCGACTCCTAATCCATCAACCATAATATAGTCAGAAGGAACTTCTTTCTTTTCAATAGTAAACTTTTCAGGAGTTAAGTCTATTACTTTTCCATTATCAGTAAGAATAATATTTTGTTCTTTAATGCCGCAATCTTCAGCTAATTTAGCATTAGCGTACATCATAGAGAATTGGCCGTGAATAGGCATAAAGAATTTAGGTTTCATTAAAGAAATCATTTCTCTTAATTCTTCTCTCTGAGCGTGTCCTCCAGCATGAATATCCATCATCTTATAGTGATAAACATTAGCTTTTTGTCTCATTAAATCATCTTTAAGCATTTGAACTGTTCTTTCATTTCCAGGAATAACTGATGAAGAAAACACAATAGTGTCTCCTGGTTTAATTGTAATTGAAGGATGTTCTTTAGTAGCAATTTTCATTAATCCAGCTGATTCTTCTCCTTGAGCACCAGTACAAAGAATAGTTACTTGATTGTCTGGTAAACTATTTGCATCAGCAACCTTTTTAAGAAGAGTTCCTTTTTGAGATTTTAAATATCCCATTTTTTTAGACATTTCTACGTTGCTTTTCATGCTATGTCCAATGAATCCTACTTTTCTATTGTATTTTTCAGACAATGTAATTGCTTGTTGAACTCTATTAACTAGTGATGAAAAAGTAGCAAGAATAATTCTTCCTTTGGCTTCTTTGAATACTCTTTCAAGATTTTCAAATATTTGTTTTTCTGATAAAGAGTGTCCTTCTTCTTCAGCTCCAGTTGAATCAGACATTAAAAGAGTAATACCTCTTTTTCCTATTTCAGCTAGTTTTTTAAAGTCAGTTGGTTTCTCATTAACTGGGAAGTCATCAAATTTAAAATCAGAAGTATGAACAATGTTTCCTATAGGCGTTTTAATGAATATTCCCATGTTATCAGGAATATTATGATTTTGTCTGAAAAATTCAATTTGAAATACGCCTAATTTTATTTTTGTTCCATCGTTAATTTCATTTAAATCTAATTTAGGTCTATCTCTAAATTCTTCTTGTCTTTTCATTATAATTCCTCTGGCTAAAGGAGCAGCAAATATTGGTGGATTACCAATTCTGTGAGCAATATAGGGGATTGCTCCAATGTGATCATAGTGACCATGAGTAATCAAAACACCAACAATGTTTTTGTATTTATTATTTTGCGTAAGGTAAGAAATATCAGGAATGATATAATCAATTCCAGGCATGTCTTCTTCTGGCATTCGAAATCCAATATCAACAATTAATATTTGATTTTTGTATTCAAAAATTGTCATGTTTCGGCCTACTTCGCTTAAGCCGCCTAAAGGTATTATCTTTAGGTTTTCTTTGCCGGGAGCTTTTCTAACAAATGTCCGCGGTCTTTTAGTAAATTCTTTTTTTTCCATATATTTATTATTTTAGAAACGTGAGATCTTTTGGAATCTCGTTTAGTGGTTCCTTTTCTTTGAGTTCGGGAACCTGTTTATAATTTTGGTTTTTAACCCAACCTTTTAAAGTGTAATAATAGTAAGCACCTTTATTTTCTTGTATTGATTTATAATCTGATTTACAGTTAACACTAACCCAATTAGCCATTTCTAGTGTTTCGTTACAAGGATTAATTGTAATATGCGCATATCCTGGTTCAATTATTACTGCTTGCCCTTGTTTTGCTTTAACAAAATAGGCATCATTTTCGTTTTGCATTAAAAATATTCCTTGTCCTTTTAAGACAATATACAATTCTCCATGATTAGTTGAATGATAATGTCCTTTTGTTTTTGCAAATTCATTATTTATTATTCTGGGAGGAATAACAGTAATATCATATCTTAATCCATCTTCTTCTTTAATTCCTCGATACATATAGTAAAGAGGGGGATTGTCAGGTAATTCCTTATTGTCCATAAAAACATTTCCCATGTCTTTAAAATACCTAATGTCTGGTTCTATTTCCATATTCTTTTTTCACTTATATACCAATTATATACATCGATAAATCTTTTTTCTAGGTCGGGTAGTTTATCCAATGTAATACCCTTTATTTTTTTATTCGTTACATATGCACCGTAAGAAGAGTAGAGAAAAGTAGCAGGATAGTCTTCAATTAGAGTGTCTTGAAAATCTTCTAAAGCCATTTTTCTGTCAATTGATTTAAAGTCTGTGTACATTCTTGCTTTTTCTAGTAATCCATCTACTTGTTCGTTTTTATAAATTGAAATGTTTAGGCATGGATCAATAACTTGAGATGAGTGCCAGAAAGGAAGAGGATCAGGAATACCACCTAGTTTTTCTCCAAAAAGAAGAATATCAAAATCCCTATCTCTTATTGTTTTTTTAATTTCCGTTGAATTTAATTGTTTGATTTCTACTTTTATTCCTATTTTTTCCCATTGCTCTTTAATATTTTCAGCTGTTTTAATTAAAGAAGGGTTTTCGGTTGTTTTAATAGTAAAAGAAAGTTGTATGTTTTCATCAGGAACCTTAAAACATACTTCATTTAGCTTTTTAATTGTACTTGTGCTAACGCTTCCGTTTCCTTCAGATAATCCACTAGGAGTTAATATGTCTTCTTTGTATTTTTCTTGGAAGCGAATTACTGCTTCTTTGGTTTGGCTTCCAAAGTATCCACTAGCTTCACCAGTATATACTTCAGGATCTTCAGCTAAACATTCTTGAAGTTTAGTAACATCAGCTCCAGTGCTACCAATTTTTAATACTTTTTTAAATTCAAATCCAGAAGTTTTTTTAATTGTTTTTGTCATTATACCATCTTTTTCTTCAAATCCTTGTTCTTCTAATATTGTTATTGGGTCATCTGTTACAATGATTTCTGGCTCATTAAATCCATAGAAGAATGGAACAATAGGGGATGAAACAATTTCTCCCTGATTATTAAGTCCTTTTTCTAAAACTTCTTGTTTGTTTATTACAAGGTCCAGTGCTTTTCTTATTTCCTTATCATTAAGAGGGGTTTTGCTATTGTTGTAGAATAAAGTAAAGTAATTAGGAGTTTTAAGTAAGGTTATATTTGAATTTTTAAAATCTTCTAAATCATACTCACCAGCAGTGTCTAGTACTCCTGCATCAATTACACCTTTTTTAAGAGCATTAACAAAGTCTTCTTTTTTATCAAAGAAAACAAATTTAATGTTTTGAATGTTGGGTTTGTCGTTGTAGTATCTTTTATTTATTTCTAATGTTATTGATTTAACCTGTTTATCTTTATCTTGATCAACTGTTTTAATCATGTATGCTCCGGAACCAATAGGGGACAATAGATTTAATTTCTCATTACTCATCATTTTAGAAGCAGCAATATCTTTCCAGATGTGTTGAGGTAGTATTTTTAAATTAACCAAGTTGTCAAAGAATCCAGCGTATTTTTGTTTTAATCTTATTAAGGCCTTGTAGTCACTCATTTTTTCAATTTCTATGCCTTGAAAGTTAGCTCTTAGAGGGCTTAAGTAATTAGGATCTTGAACTAAATTAAAAGTAAAGATTACATCATCAATGGTTAAGGATTGATTATCATGCCACTTAACATTTTCTTTGATAGAGAATTCAATGCTTTTTCCGTCATTGCTTATTTGATAGTCTTTGATTAAATCAGGAACAATATTTCCTTCTGAATCATAATTCATTAAACCAGAAAAAACCAATTCTATTATTTCTTTATCAATTTGAGAAGAATAAGCATAAAGGGGATTAATAAATTGAGGTTGACCTATTTTTCCTTCTTTTATTTCTCCTCCTTGAGCAGGAACTAAGTCAGTATGATTATCAATGAATTTTGAAAAAACCAAAGAAAAAGAAAATATGGTTATACCAAGCAAAAACAAGAAAAGAACCTTTTCTTTTAAACTTAAAACCTTGAAAAATTGGGCCCATTGTTTAACACTGGGCATTTTGTGTTTTTTTCGTGAAAACATTATTTCATTAGGTTATACAAAGAAAGACCTAGAAAAATTACAGATAAAATAATAGTTATCAAATAAATATTTTTCTGAGCACCTCTTCTTGTACTGTAGGATTCTCCTCCTCCTCCAAAAGCAGAACCTAAAGCAGTTCCTCTTTGTTGAAGAAGAATAAGAACAACCAATGCTACCGAAATAACTGATTGAGCTATTAAAGCAATATTATTCATTTTTGTTAATTGAGAATAGTAATTCAAACCCCAAAACTATTAAAGACATCCAGAATAGGTTGGTAATACCCTGAATTTCAAACATAGTGCTTGGAAATATACAATCTACCATCCAAATTAAAAACATTATTATTACAAAGGAAAAAAGATTTAAAGTAATAATTCTTAACGGGAAAGTAATAGCGTTAAGAATTGGTCTTATAATAGCCATTAAAAGACCAATGGTGAATCCTACTATAATTACAGTAGTTATCTGTCCGTCAGATATAACTCCAGGGATAAAATACAAGGATAAAGCTGTTCCGATAATGCCGGAAATGATTTTAGATAAGAAAGCACTCATTAGACATAATGATAACAGAAAAGAGAATAAAGTCAACACTTTGCTAATTTAATATTTTAGGGTATAATATTTAAAAACATGGAAAACAATAAATCATTTACGTTAATTGAAACATTGGGGGTAATAGTAATAATTGGTATTTTGGCTAGTTTCATTTTAGTTAAATTTCAAGACTCTAATGTAGCAGCAGAAATTTCAAGAGGGAAAGCATTTAGTTTGTCTCTTATTACTTCTTTGCCAATGAACCTTATTGCAGAATGGAAATTTGATGGACCAACGGCGACTGGCTCTCCTGCAACAACAGATGATGTAAAAGATACATGTGGAGCTTATGATGGAACGATAACTCCTGGATATGAACCAATAATTTATTCTGAAAATAATTGTATTTCTGGTTCGTGTTTGTATTTTGATGGAATAGATAATGATACGGTTGATATAGTCGATATAGCGTCAATGGCTAATTTTACTTTATCTGTTTGGATATATAATCAATCAGGAGGAGACACGAGACACTCTATATTAAGAGAATATTGGGAGATTGTCGGAACTCAAATTTGTTATTTTTCTTATGATTTTGATGATGATTACTGGAGGTGTAACGCAAGTAATACTATACCATATGAGAGATGGACCCATATTGTAACAACATGGAATGGTTCTGTGATTAGTCATTATATTAATGGTTCTTTGAGTTGGAAAGATACTGTCACCTCTGGTGGATCAAGTCAATCTTTGATATCTATTGCAGGTCGTTCTGATAGAAAATTTAAAGGAAGAATTGATGAAGTTAAAATTTTTAATGCAACGTTACCAATTTCTCGAATTAATCAAATATATTGTTCTGGGTTAGAGAAATTGTTGGCCAGTGATCAAATAACCAAAGAAGAATATAATCAAAGATTAACAGATTTAAATAATAATTTAGTAAAATATGAATAAAAAAATATTTGTTTACATAATTATATTTCTTTCTTTTGTTGTAGGGCTTTATTCTTACTACTTAATGCCAGAAAGAATGGCTTCGCATTGGAATGCACAAGGTCAAGTTGATGGTTATGTGTCAAAAGGGTTTGGAGTATTTTTCTTTCCTTGTTTTTTGTTGTTTTTAGCTTTACTTCTTTTGTTTATTCCTAAAATAGATCCACTAAAGAAGAATATAGAGAAGTTTAAAGAAAGCTACGAGATGTTTATTGTCTTTTTTACTGTATTTTTCTTTTATGTTTATGTTTTAACATTATTATGGAACATGGGGACAGTATTTAACATGAATATGGTTTTGATGCCAGCCCTTGCTATATTATTTTATTATATAGGTATTCTTTTAGAAAAAACAAAAAGAAACTATTTTATTGGCATTAAAACTCCATGGACTTTAGCCTCTGATAAGGTATGGGAAAAGACACATAAATTGGGAGGTAAATTATTTAAAATAGCAGGACTTTTTGCTTTGATTTCTGTTTTCTTTTCTCAGTATGCATTTTGTCTTTTTTTTGTTCCAATTATTGTTTTTTCAATTTACTTATTCGTTTATTCGTATTTTGAATTTAAAAAGGAGAATAATTAAAGATTGACAAAAACCTTAACTTGATTAGAATGATATTAGCAATCAAAGGTCATAATTGCTAATATTTTTAATTTATTAATTTTATGAAACTAAAACCAATTTCAGATCATATTATAATCGAGCCAGCAAAAGAAGAAGAAAAGACAAAAGGAGGAATTCTTCTTCCTCATACAGCTGGAAAAGAGAAACCAGAACAAGGAACAGTTGTTGCTGTTGGTCCTGGTAAAACAACTTCTTCTGGAAAAGTTATTCCAATGGAGGTAAAAACAGGGGATAAGGTAATATTTACTAAGTACGGTCCCCAAGAAATCAAGGTCAAAGATAAAGAATATTTAGTTGCCGGTCAAGATGATATTTTGGCAATAATTGAATAAAAATATGGCTAAACAAATATTTTATGGAGAAGAAGCAAGATCTAAACTTAAGGCAGGTGTGGATAAATTAGCTAATGCTGTTACGGTTACTTTAGGGCCCAAAGGAAGAAATGTTGTTTTGGGAGAAAAGTTTGGTTCTCCAACAATAACCAATGATGGAGTAACAATTGCTAAGGAAATTGAATTAGAAGATAAAGCAGAAAATATTGGTGCTGAAATAGTAAAACAAGTAGCCGAAAGAGCTAACGATGCAGCTGGAGATGGTACAACAACCGCCACACTATTAGCTCAATCATTAATTAGAGAAGGATTAAAAAATGTAACCGCTGGAGCAAATCCATTAGCCATTAGAAGAGGACTAGAAAAAGGAGCTGAGTTAGTAGTTGAAGAAATTAAGAAAATGGCTAAGCCAATATCTTCAGAAGAAGATTATGCTAGAGTAGCTACAATTTCAGCAGAAGATAAAGAATTAGGAACTTTAATTGCCAAGACAATTACCGAAGTAGGTAAAGATGGAGTTATTACTATTGAAGAATCAAAAACATTAGGCATTGAGAAAGAAATTGTTAAAGGTCTTGAATTTGATCAAGGATATATCTCTCCATACATGGTAAGTGATGTAGAAAGAATGGAAGCTAAGTTAGAAGATCCATATATTTTGATTACTGATAAAAAGATTTCTTTAATTCAAGAAATAGTTCCTGTTTTAGAAAAAATAGTAGCAACGGGAGAAAAAAACATTGTAATTATTGCTGAAGATGTTGATGGAGAAGCATTAACTACTTTAATTGTTAATAAATTAAGAGGAGTGTTTAATGTTTTAGCTGTTAAAGCTCCTGGTTATGGAGATAGAAAAAAGCAAATAATGGAAGATATTGCTATTGTTACTGGTGGACAAGTAATTTCTGAAGAATTAGGAATGAAAATGGAAAATACTGAGTTAATTCAATTAGGAAGAGCAAGAAAAATAATTGCTACTAAAGAAAAAACAATAATTGTTGAAGGAAAAGGTGATAAAGCAGAGATTGATAAAAGAATTGCTCAATTGAGATCACAAATTGACAATGAAGAATCTGACTTTGACAAAGAAAAGTTTCAAGAAAGATTAGCTAAGCTATCTGGTGGAGTAGCAGTAATTAAGGTTGGTGCAGCTACTGAAATAGAGCAAAAAGCAAGAAAGCACAAAACTGAAGATGCTTTAGCTGCAACTAGGGCAGCTATTGAAGAGGGTATTGTTCCAGGAGGAGGAGTTGCTTTATTAAGATGTCAAAAAGTACTTAAAGACTCTAAAATTGAAGGTGAAGAAAGGATTGCAGTGGATATTCTTGAAAGAGCTTTAGAAGAACCTATTAGAAGGATTGCTCAAAATGCTGGTAAAGATGGAGCTGTTATTGCTGCAGAAGTAAAGAAGTTACCAGAAACACAAGGGTATAATGCGTTTGACGATAAGTTTGAAGACTTTATGGAAACAGGAATAGTAGATCCAGCTAAAGTAGTTAGATCTTGTATTGAAAATGCAGTTTCTGCTGCTTCAATGCTTTTAACCACAGAATGTATTGTGGTGGACAAACCAGAAGAAAAAGAAGATAAGCCAGAAATGGGAGGAGGAATGCCAGGAATGTATTAATAGGGCAGGGCTTAATTGCCCTGTTTTTTGTTAAAATAAGTCTTGAATTTTATTATTATTTTGCTATAATCAATTCAATGGAAAATAATGTATTATTATTAATAGTAAGTATTTTTATAATCCTAATTATTAATATTTTTTATTTATTCCATAGAACAAAGAATCAAACTAAAAAAGCAAAGCAAGAATTCGAAGATTATTTAGAGAAGAAAATACAATTATTTCTTAAATTTATTGAAGAAGTAAAGAAATACGCTAAGCTAAGTAAAGTTATTGAATCAAAAATAAAAGAAACAGTAGAGAGTATTAAAAATACAAAAGGATTGAAAGAAAGAAAATCCTTGAGTAATAAAATATCTTCTATTGCCGATTCTATTTTTGAGTCAATTGGTAACCATTCTGATTTAGCCAAAAGGATAAAAGAAGATTTGAAAGAAATAGAAATAGGAATGGACTCTTTTAAAAGTTTGTGGTTAAATATAGTAATGTTTTTTAAAAAAGAAAAGAAAACAAAGGAAGAAGTAGTTGAAGAAAAAAGAGTAAAGGTCAAAATTAAAAAGAAAAAATAAAATATAAAAATATGGATTTATTAATAATTATATTAGGTTTCTTAGCAATTGTTGTTTTATGGGTTGTTTTAGCCTATAACTCTTTAATTGTATTAAAAAATAGAGTTAAAGAAGCTTGGTCAGATATAGATGTTCAATTAAAAAGAAGATATGATTTAATTCCTAATTTAGTTGAAACAGTCAAAGGATATGCTTCTCATGAACAACAAACATTTGAAAAAGTAATTCAAGCCAGAAATATGGCTATGAATGCTCAAGGTGTTAAACAAAAAGGAGAAGCAGAAAATGTTTTAGCTGGAGCATTAAAGTCAATATTTGCTTTGTCAGAGAATTATCCTGAGCTAAAAGCATCAGTTAATTTCTTAGAATTGCAAAGGGAATTAAGTGATACAGAAAACAAGATTCAGGCTGCAAGAAGATTTTATAACGGTAATGTTATTGAATTGAATAATAAAATAGAAACAGTTCCTACCAATATTATTGCTAATATGTTTGGATTCAAACTAGCTGAATTCTTTGAAATAGAAGAAGGAGAAAAAGTTGTTCCCAAGGTAGACTTTAATAAATAAAAGATATGTTGAATATTAAGAAGGTTATAATCAAGCAAAGAAAGCAAGCAAGAAAAAAGCTTGGTAAAAAATTAAGTGAAAGAGATCAAAGAAGGTTGGGTATTTTAAAGAAGTAATATGGCGACGCTATATTCTCAAGCTGAATCAAATGTCAGAAGAACATGGTTTTTAATTACCATGTTTTTCGTCATCGTTATTCTTATTGGATGGCTTTTTAGCTATATTTTTGATTCTACTATTATTTTGTATATAGCTATAATTATAAGTATTATAATGAGTGTTTCTTCTTATTGGTTTTCCGATAAGATTATTTTATCAACCATTAATGCTAAATTAGTTGAAATGAAAGATAATCCTGAAATATATAGATTAGTTGAAAATCTTTGTATTACAACTGGAATGCCATTACCACAAATATATATTTTAGAAAATGAATTACAGCCCAATGCTTTTGCCACCGGAAGAGACGAAAAACACGCTGTTATTGCTTTAACCCAAGGATTATTAAATAAATTAGAAAAGAGTGAGATAGAAGGAGTTATTGCTCATGAATTAGCTCATATTAAAAACAAAGATACATTATTACAAGCAGTAATTGTTGTTTTGGTTGGAGTGATTGTTTTTCTTTCTGATATATTTTTAAGAGCAGGATTTAGAAGGAATGATGATAGTAGGGGAGGCAATGCATTATTTTTTATTCTTGGTATATTAGTAGCAATTCTTGCTCCAATCATTGCTCAAATTATTAAAGCATCACTTTCAAGGCAAAGAGAATTTTTAGCTGATGCTTCGGGAGCATTAATTACTAGGTATCCAGAAGGATTGGCTAGTGCTTTAAGGAAAATATCATCTGATCAAAGTCCAATGATTAAAGCTAATGCTTCTAATGCCCATTTATTTATTTCTTCCCCTTTTAGACAAAAGAATGGACATGTTGACTGGTTTACTAAATTGTTTATGACCCATCCGCCAGTAGAAGAAAGAATACAAGCCTTAATGGGAATGGAACTGTCTTAAGGCTTGCATTTATTGTGATATAGTGTATAATTGTACCAAAGGTTAGTTTTAAGCTTACCTCTAGTACAAATATATGGAAAATAAAGCAAAAAAAGGAGAATATGTAAATATTCTATTAAAATCAAAGAAAACAGTCTTTTCAGTAAAAGATATAGTTTTGTTATGGAGAGAAACTAATATTGAAGCAATCAAAGTAAGATTGAGTTATTATGTAAGAAATAAAAAACTTATTCGCCTTTATAGGGGTCTTTATGCTAAAGATAAAAATTATGATAAATACGAACTAGCAATAAAATTAATAAAGCCTTCTTATGTAAGCTTTGAATCTGTTTTAGGCCAAAGCGGAATTACTTTTCAGTATTACGAACAAATATTTGTTGCTTCTTATATCAAAAGAGAAATTATTTGTGATAATCAAAAATATTCTTTTAGGAGAATTAAAAAAAGTATTTTAATAAATCCATTAGGAATTGATCAGAGCAAGGAGTATTCAATTGCCACAAAAGAAAGAGCCTTTTTAGATACAATCTATAGAAGTAAAGATTATCATTTTGATAATTTATCGCCTTTAAATTGGGACAAGGTTTTTGAAATATTGCCAATATATGAAAACAAGAAAATGGAAAGAAAAGTTAATGAATACTATGAATATTATAAATCAAACAAATAATTATGTTAGATGCAGCAATACATAAGAATATTTTACTTAAAATCTTAATGGATATTTATGAAGACAAAACAATTGGTCCTGTTTTGGGTTTTAAGGGGGGGACAGCTGCTTATCTTTTTTATGGACTTGACCGCTTTTCAGTTGATTTAGATTTTGATTTATTAGATGAGACAAAAGAAGAATATATTTTTGATGGAATTAATAAGATATTAGAAAGATACGGCACAGTTAAAGATTCAAATAAAAAAAGATTTAGTTTGTTGTTTATCTTATCATACGATAATAAAATTGAAACAGCTCAGAACGTGAAAATTGAGATTAATCTTAGACAATTTGATTCAAGATATGAATTAAAATCATATATGGGTATCTCAATGTTGGTAATGGTTAAAGAAGATATGTTTGCTCATAAATTAATGGCAATGCACGATAGATTAGGAAAAACAAATAGAGATATCTATGATGTTTGGTTTTTTGCTAAGAATAACTGGTTGATTAATAGAGATATAGTGGAAAAAAGAGCAGGAATTTCTTTTAAAAAATTAATAGAAATAGTAATTTTTGATTTAGAAAATTTTAATGATCATAATATTTTAGATGGTTTGGGAGAATTGTTGAATAGTAAGCAAAAAGCATGGGTGAAAGAAAGACTAAAAAAAGAAACAATATTTTTTCTCAAATTGTTAAATAAGGTTTGACAAAATGTTTTTTGGGTATATAATTCTATGGGTTTAGCTTATTTTTAAACCCAATCAAGCTCATTAACAGGTGAAAAAATGTACAGATCTTATCTTGGAGGCGTTACGCCCATTAAACCTTTTTCCGTAGAACAAGGATTAGTTGTTGTAATGGAAAAAATAAAAGAGTTAATGATTAATGATTTTCCTGTTATTATTTTTATTGCTGGAGGTTCTGCTTCAGGCAAAACAACCTTTGCTAATAATCTAGCAAAACAATTTCCAGAAGTAATAACAATATCTATGGACGATTACTATATTGGCCGTAAATATTCAGAAGAAAATGGTTTTAATTTTGACCAACCTCAATCAATCGATATCCCGTTATTTAGGGAAAATATCGAAGACTTAAAAATAGGAAAAACAATTCAGAAGCCCCTTTATAGTTTTATTGAAGGAGGAGGAAAAAGAATTGGATATCAGGAAGTTGTTCCTTGTCCTATTATAATAGTTGAAGGTCTTTTTACTCTTAGCCCAAGACTTGTTCGGTGTGCAGATTTAAGTATTTTTGTAAAGACCAATTGTCATGGTCGGCTTGTTAGAAGGATTATGAGAGATTCAAAGAGGACAATTTGGAACCAAAAAGAGATTCTTGGTTATTTTGTTTCCATTGTTGAGCCAATGCATAATAATTACATTGATTGCCAGGAAAATCAGGCAGATGTTGTTATAAATAATCCTTATGATCCATTAATTGAGCCAGACCAGGCAGGATGCTTTAAAGAAAAACAAGTCAAAGCATTACTTGATAATTCTCTTTCAATTGAGGAAATTCAGAGAATTGGAGCAGAATTTATTGCTCATTCAATTCAAGAAGACCATTATTTTATTGGTTCTGGACAACTTGAGGGAGAAATTGTCAGAATAAGAAGAGAGCAAGGTAATTTGATTTTTACCTATAAAGCACCAGTAGCAAGTGATGATTTGAAAATAAAGAACAAGTTTGAATTTCCGATTTCAGAAAAAGAAAGAGAAAAGATAGAATCTTTGTTTGAAGAAAAGATGACCATTATCAAGATAAGAGACATATTCTTTTTTAATGGCATTATTTTCTCTCTTGATCGGATTGTTCTTGATGGAAAAGATCTTTATTTTCTTGAGATGAGGGTAAAGAAAGTCAAAGAAGCAAAGGTTTTGCTTAATAAGTTGGGAATAACAAAAGCCCTAGATAGAAGATCATATTATGAGATTTTTTCGAAATAATTTATAGGCCGTTAATTCGGCTTTTCTTTTTATATTTTTTATACTATACTTGGCTTAAGAGGAGGGGTGCTCCGAATGGTAAGGAACACGCTTGGAAAGCGTGCGCTCGCAAGGGCTTGCAGGTTCGAGTCCTGTCTCCTCCGCATAAAACCATGCTTATACTTTGGATTATCATATTTATAGTGTCATTAATTGTACTCATTAAAGGAGCTGATTGGTTAATTAATAGTGCAGAGAAAATTGGACTTGCTTTTGGTTTATCTCCTTTTATTGTTGGGGTTACTATTGTTGGTATTGGTACTTCTTCTCCTGAGCTTGTTTCTTCTTTGGCAGCAGTTTTTAGGGGTGTGACAGATGTAGTAGTTGCTAATACAGTTGGTTCAAATATTGCCAACATTCTCCTTATTATTGGTACTTCAGCCATAGTAGCTAAAAAATTAGTGGTTGATAAGAGTTTAATTGATCTAGATTTACCTTTGCTAGCAATAAGCACTGTTTTGTTTCTTGGTGTTGTTTGGGACAAGCAAATTACTTTAGGGGAATCTATTTTAATGCTTATAACCTATATTGTTTATTTATTTTATACTATTTTAAATAAAGATACAGAAGATGAGAAAATTATTCGTCCGAAACTAACAATAAAAGATTTTGTTTTTCTTGTTTTGGGTATTTTAGGATTAGTTTTCGGAGCAAAATATCTTATTGAAGCATTAATAGAGTTATCAACAATACTTAATTTAGCTACAGGTGTAATATCAATTACTGCTTTAGCTATCGGAACTTCTTTACCAGAATTAATAGTTTCTGTTAAAGCAGCTAGTCAAAAAAAGCCAGAAGTTGCTTTGGGTAATATCTTTGGGTCAAATGTTTTTAATACCTTAATGGTAACAAGTGTGCCAGGATTGTTTTCAGTTTTAGTGGTTGATA
This sequence comes from bacterium, assembly GCA_041308625.1. Classification (GTDB taxonomy): domain Bacteria; phylum Patescibacteriota; class Minisyncoccia; order Minisyncoccales; family Minisyncoccaceae; genus Microsyncoccus. The sequence goes on from JBFZBB010000018.1 coordinate 31,692, forward strand.
GTCAAACCTTTAATATTGGTATTCCTACAATGGCACTAGTAACGCTGTTATTCGTTATTTCTGGTATTTCTAAGAGAATTCACATGTGGGAAGGTGCATTTTATTTATCAATTTATGTTTTATTTTTAGCAAAGATTTTTAATTGGTTTTAATAATAATTTAATAAACATATATGAAAAACAAACAAATTCTTATAATTATAATCATAATAATTGCTTTGTGTCTTTTGGGTTTTGCTTATGAAAAGAGCAAAAGTTTAGAAAATGTTTCAATTTTTGAAGAAGAAAACAATATTGTTTTCGAAGAAGAACAAAGTAATGAAGAAAAAGTAGTCAGCTTTTTTGATGCTTTAAAAGAAACTGATTATCAAAAACTATCAAAAAGCTTTACAGATCAATTACTTAGTGAATTAACAGAAGAACAAATGTATAATTTAAGACAAATACTTTTTGATAATTTAGGAGAATTGATTAACTTGAAAGATCCCCAAATTTTAGATGGGGGAGAAAATAGAACGGTTCTTTTTTATCAAGCTGATTTTGAAAAAGAATCAGGGGTGAGTATTAGGGTAACATTTGAAGAAGATGGAAAAATGGCAGCAATATATCTTGATTCTCCAATATTAAGAGAAGCTGTTAATAATCAATGAAAATTTTTAAATTAAAAAATAGCAGAGATTGATTATTTTTTTGATTATTGTATAATTTAAGCATGCTCCTTAAAAGCTTTGTTGATCAAGAAAGGATTGCTGAGATGCTGATGGATTGCCAATCTTGTTTAGTAAAAATAAAAAGAGCTATTTGGAACAGAAGAATTCTGGTTTGGATAGCAGATTTCTATTCAAGAATCGGAAACGATGAGTTTCACTGGCTTTTTAATCTAGATCCATATGCAATGATTGGTACAACAAAAAAACAAAAAGAAGAATACATGACAAGACTATATGGAATGAGGAAGAGAATACACAGAAGAACAATGCCCGTTATTTAACGGGTTTTTTTAAATATTGATTTTCTCTTTAATTTGATATAAGATTAAATATATGGATGGAATAAATTTTACAAATAAAGCTCAGAAAATGATGATGCAAGCCCAGAATCTTGCTGGATCAATGGGACATCAACAAATAGATGCTCTTCATTTATTATTAGTCATTGTTTCTGATTCAGAAAATATTGTTACAAGCCTTTTAAATAGGTTGAATATTAATATAGAGGACTTGATAAGAAAAACAAAAGTAGGACTAAATCAAGTACCCGAAGCACCTAAAAATCAACCACCTGGCCAATTCTATTTAACCCAAGATATGGTTAAGGTTTTAGAAAGAGCCAAAGAAGAGGCAATGATGCTAACAGACGAATTTGTTTCTTTGGAACATTTGTTTTTAGCTATTCTTGGAACAGATGCTTTAGCAAAAGAAGTTTTAGATAAGGTTCATTATTTAAAACAAACAACTAGTTTCGGAGAAGAAGCATCAGCACCAAAACTTGATTATGATACTGCTTTAAAGATATTTACTCAATTAAGAGGAGGGGAAAGAGTAACTAGCCCTAATCCTGAGTCAAAGTATAAGATTATTGAGAATTATTCTCGTAATTTAACTAATTTAGCTAAACAAGGAAAGTTAGATCCAATAGTGGGTAGAGAAGATGAAACTAGAAGATTAATGCAAATATTGTCTCGTAGAACAAAGAATAACCCTGTTTTAATTGGTGAAGCAGGAGTAGGAAAAACAGCTATTGTTGAAGGACTAGCTCAAAAGATTGTTAAAGGAGAAGTACCAGAATCTTTAAAAGATAAAGAAGTAATTAGTTTAGATTTAGGTGCTTTGATTGCAGGAACAAGGTATAGGGGAGAATTTGAAGAAAGAATTAAATCATTGTTAAAAGAAGTTAAAAAAGCAGAAGGAAGATATTTATTGTTTATTGATGAATTGCACACCTTAATTGGAGCTGGTTCAGCTGAAGGTGCAATTGATGCTTCTAATCTATTAAAACCAGCCCTATCTAGGGGAGAATTAAAAGCAATTGGAGCTACCACCTTAAAAGAATACCAAAAACATATTGAATCAGACCCAGCTTTAGAAAGAAGATTTCAGCCAATTTATGTTACAGAACCAAGTGTTGAAGATACTGTTTCTATATTAAGAGGAATTAAAGAAAAATACGAAATGCATCATGGTCTTAAAATTAAAGACTCATCTTTAGTAGCTGCTGCTGAATTATCAGCCAGATACATTCCTGATAGATTTTTACCAGATAAAGCAGTTGATTTAATGGATGAAGCTTCTTCAGCTTTAAGGCTAGAGATTGAATCTAATCCAACCGAAATAGAGAATTTAAATAAAGAGATTCAGAAATTAGAGATTGAGAAAGAAGCAATTAAAAAAGAAGCAGGAACACCACAATATATTAAAAGAGAAAAAGTAATTAATAGACAATTAGCTGAATTGAAAGAAAAAGCTAATGCTTTTTCAGTACGTTGGAAAACCGAGAAAGAAACAATTAACAATATTAAACAATTAAAAGAAGAAATTGATAAAGATAAGTACGAATTAGAAAGATTATTAAAAGATGGTGATTTACAGAAGGTAGCTGAGATTAAGTATGGAGTATTACCTGATTTGTTCTCTAAATTAAGGAAACAAGAAAATAAACTAGTAAGATTACAAAAAGAAAACCCAATTTTAAAGCAAGAAATAGGGCCAGATGAAATAGCCAGGGTTGTTTCTCGCTGGACAGGTATTCCAGTAACTAGTTTATTAGAATCAGAAGCAAAGAAACTTGAAAACATGGAAGAAATGTTGTCTAAAAGAATTGTTGATCAAGAAGAAGCAATAAAAGCTGTTTCTAATGCTATTAGAAGGTCTCGTGCTGGTATTTCAGAAGAATCAAGACCATTAGGATCATTTCTTTTCTTGGGACCAACCGGAGTAGGTAAAACAGAAACAGCCAAGGCTTTAGCTGAATTTTTGTTTAACGATGAAAATGCCTTGATTAGAGTTGATATGTCTGAATATATGGAAAAGTTTGATGTTTCTAAAATGATTGGTAGCCCTCCTGGTTATGTTGGTTATGATGAAGGGGGACAATTAACAGAAAAAGTAAGAAGAAGACCATACAGTGTTATTCTATTAGATGAAATAGAAAAAGCTAATCCAGAGGTATTTAATATTTTATTACAAGTCTTAGAAGATGGAAGATTGACTGATGCCAAAGGAAGAGTTGCTTCTTTCAAGAACGCAATTTTGATTATGACTTCAAACATTGGTTCTGATATTATTGCTAAAGAAGCTCCTTTGGGCTTTGTTGACGATGGAAAAGTAAGCCAAAAAGAAGGTTTAAAAGAAAAAGTACAAAGTGCTTTAAAAGAAAAGTTTAAACCAGAGTTTATTAATAGAATTGATGAAATTGTTATCTTTGATTACTTGGGAGCTAATGAGATTAAACAAATAGTTGATTTAGAATTGAATAAAGTACAAAAAAGATTAAAGAAAAAAGACATTAAGATATCAGTTACTGAAAAAGCTAAAGACTATTTAGCTGAAAAAGGATTTGATACTAATTATGGAGCAAGACCATTAAAAAGACTGATTCAGAAGCTAATTTTAGATCCAATGGCTTTAAAAGTGGTGACAGGGGAAATAAAGGACGGAATGAGAATTAATGTTGACGTTGAAAAAGGCCAAGTAGTGGTAAAAACTTATTCTAAGAAAGCTTTAGCTAAAAAATGAAAAAACAAGACTTTTTAAACTTAATTTTAATGATTGTGCTCGGAGTTTTTGGAGGATTATTAGCCTTGTATTTTTCTTTTAATAATAATTTCTTTGTTTCACCTACTATTATTAATCAACAACAAGATAAGATATATATAGAAGAGAATACTGCTTTGGTTGATAGTATTAAAGAAACAAAAAAAGCAGTATTTGCTGTTAAACAAGGATCGCTGTCTTTTTATGGCTTAATTTTAACATCAGATGGATTAGCCGTAACCTTATCTAGCAATTTAAACAAAAACCCAATAACTTGTAACATTAATGGAGAAGATGTTAGTTGTCAGATATTAAAGAGAAATCTAAATGAAAACTTAGCCTTAATTAAGATTGAAAAAGATAAGCTTTCTACCTTGGGTTTTTATAATTTAGATATTGAGATGGGTAAAAGAATATATGTTCTTTCAATTAATTCTGTTAACGAAGGGATAATAAAGAGTGTTGAGGATAGTGTTAAAACAAATATTAGAGAAACACAGCCAATAAGTGGAAGTCCTGTGCTTAGCTTAGATAATAAAATAATAGGATTAGCAGAAATAGATAAGAACGGCTTTATTTCTGTTATTCCAGTTTCTATTATTAGGGAATTTGTTGGATTATAAGGTCTTGACAGGAATATATATTTATAATATTCTTATTTTAGAAGCATACATTAATAACTTATTGGGCGCTGTGGTGTTCCCCTAGAATAATTTAGGACTTAAGCCGCAGATAAACTACCCTCTAAGATGTTGCTTCTAATAAAGAAAGCGTAAAACGCTTTTTTTATTTTTTAAACAACTCTTTTCCTTCTCCTAGTATGTTATTTTTTAAAATAGAAAAATATTCTTTCCCATGGTCTCTTTTTTCTAAGTATTTAAAAAGTGCTCCAGCTATCCAATCCGCTATTTGTATATTTGTACTAGTAGAAGAGTCTATCATTCTAATTTCAATAATTGTATTACTTGGAAGTTGAGGCAACAATCTTGCTTTTAAAATACTTTTAAAGTCAGATTCTTTTAATCCCTTTAAATATCTTCTGTCACAAAATATTTTAAGTTCTTTTTCATTAATAGGTAAATACATATCAAGAGTTTCTCCTATTACATTTGTATAAAGTAGGCCACTTTTTATCTTTCCTTTGTGCTTATATTCTTTGGGTATATTTTTTCTTAAAAGATATGAATATTTAATTCTTACGTCTAATTTTGATATATGTTTTAATTCTTAATTTATTGTCTATTGATGTAGTTGACCATTTAATTTCATTAAGGTGCCTCATTTTTTTAGGAAAATTTTTGTGCCAAGATTTAAATGCTTTTTCGGTACGTTTTGGATCACCAATTATAAAGGTTCCAACAACAAAATATTCTTCATTGTTGTGTTTGGTAAATTGTCCGCTTTCATCTAAAAATATATAAGCCATATTGTTTTATATTAATTCTTCCTAGTTTAATTGTCAAAAAGAATATTTTACAATATAATATAAATAATATAATAAATATTTAATAAAATATGACTATTACATTCAAAAGTGTATTGGCCTGGGTCTTAATATTTTTTGGTTTAGGTTTAATTGTTTGGGATATTTCTACATCCTATTATTATTTTAGTGCTCAAAAAGAGTTTCCTCAGATTTTTGCAGAACCAAAAATAGAAAGCAGTAGTTCTGCTACAGGTACACTAGATCCTCAAGAATTAGCTGGTAGCATTATCAAAGAACAGCTAGGAAGTATGATGCCAGCAAATTCAGTATCAGATTTATTAAATTTATCTTCATGGATTATGTTTGCCTTCTTTATTATATATGCAGGAGGGAAAATGGTAGGAATAGGGAACGACTTATTAAAATCATAGAACAACATTAAAAAACAGAGAGATAATATCAATCTGTTTTTGCTTGACAAACAACCCTTTTATTATATAATCCTTTTACTAAGGTGTTTTTGCCTTGAGGAGTTATTATGATCTTTGACAATCAAATTAAAGTTCTTTGGATTGATGATGATCCAGATATCTTAGAATTATGCGATCTTTTCCTCAAGGAAAAAGAAATAAGCATAATTAAGATAACAAGCCCAGATAAGGCGATGGTATTGCTAGAAGAAAAAGAGTTTGATGTTATTGTTTCTGATTATTTTATGCCCAAAATGACTGGTATAGATTTTTTTCAAAAAATAAGAGCTAGGAACATTAAAACACCATTTATTATTTTTACTGGTAAAAGTTCTGAAGAATTAGCCATTGAGGCTATAAACAAAGGAATTGACTCGTATTTTTTAAAAGGAGGAAACTTTAGGGCACAAGTTGAAGAAATAGCAAAACAAATAGTCTTTATTTTTTTAAAGAAAAAAGCAGAGAAACGCTTTCAAACAGAAGCAAAAAAATACAAATTATTGGTTGAAAATAGCCACGACATTATTTATATAATAGACAAAAAAGGAATAATTGTTTTTGTTTCTTCTGCTTGGAAAACTCTTCTTGGTCACTCAACGGAAAATGTAGTTGGAAAATCTTTTAAATGTTTTGTCCATCATGAAGATATTGAAAAGTGTGAAAAACTTTTAAAAGAAGAAAAAAGAGAAAGAAGAAGCGCTGAGTACAGAGTTAAACATATAAATGGTGAATATATGTGGCATCATACTAATGCAACACCATTAATAGATGAGAATAATAATATTTTTGCTTTTCAAGGTAGCGCTAGTGATATTACCCAAAGCAAGAAATTGGAAAATGCTTTAATTCTTTCTAATAAAAAGATGCAGACTGTATCGAGTATTACTTGCCATGATATTCGTAATTATTTAATGGGTCTGTTCGAATATACGGAACTTTTATCTGACACTGAAATAAATGATATTCAGAAAAAATATCTAGATAAGATAAGAGAAACAACAAATATGATCAATTGTCAGATTATTTTTTCGCAAGAATACGAGAGTGTTGGTATTAATGAGCCAAAATGGCAAAACATTTCAAGTTTGTTGTCAAAGAATAAAAAAGAAGAGATTTCTCTTCAGGATAAATGTTCTAATCTTTTTGTTTTTGCTGATTCAATGCTTGAAAAGGTTTTCTTTAATCTTATGGATAATACTATTCGTCATTCAACCGCATCAAGAGTTTGTGTATCTTATAGTGTGTCTGAACAAGGGATTACTATTATTTGGAGAGACAATGGTAGGGGAATCTCAAAAGATAAAAAAGCAAAACTTTTTATACGTGGATCTGGTAAGCATGGATTGTTTTTAATCCGAGAAATACTTTCAATTACTGATATTACTATTTGTGAAAATGGTAAACCAGGAAAAGGGGCAAGGTTTGAAATCTTTGTTCCAAATGGAAGATATAAGATAAAGGAAGATTAATTAATCTTCCTTGTTTTTATATATTGTTTAAGGCTTTAACGATTCATGTATAAAAGGTAATGTATTTGACTGTTTTTAATTAATCTTATATAATCTTATATATCCATAATATAAGATTAAAATATGATAAAAAATAACCGTTTCAATAAAAGATTAAATAATATTCCATCTGAAATTTGGTCAAAAATCACACAAATAGATAGCTTAAATGGACAATGGATTGCTGGGGCTCAATTAAACCCTCAGGTTTTGAGTCGTTTAAAGAGGTCTGTTTTGATTACTTCTTCTGGTTCCTCAACTCGTATTGAGGGAGCTAGATTGTCTGATGAAGATGTTGAAAAAATAATGAAAGGAATTAATATCCAAAAGTTTAATGATCGAGATAAACAAGAAGTAAAAGGATATTTTGAATTATTAGAAAATGTTTTTAACTCATGGAAGTCTATTAATTTTTCTGAAAATGCAATTAAACATTTTCATAAAGAGCTTTTAAAATATGTTTCAAAAGATGAATTACATAGAGGAGATTACAAGAAGAGAGAAAACAAGGTTGAAATGATAAATGAGGCAGGGGAATCGATTGGCATTCTTTTTGATACTACACCAGCATATCTTACGCCAAAAGAGATGCAAGAATTAGTTGAATGGACGCAGGAAACTCTTAATGAAAATAAATATCATCCATTTCTTGTTATAGCAATTTTTATTGTTGAGTTTTTAAATATTCATCCTTTTTCTGATGGAAATGGACGTCTTTCTAGAATTCTTACTAATTTTCTTTTACTTAAGGCTGGATATTTATACGTACCTTATGTTTCTCATGAAAAATTAATTGAAGATAATAAGCCTGATTATTATGTGGTTTTAAGAAAAAGTCAGAAGACATTTAAAACAAAAGAAGAAAATATTGTTTCGTGGTTAGATTTTTTTTCTTCCATCTTCTTGAAGCAATCTCAAATGGCTATAGATTTATTATCTAAAGAAAATATAGAAAAGATTTTATCAATAAAACAACTTGCTGTTTGGAAATACATTCAAACAGCAAAAGAAACCTCTCCTGGGGAAATTGCTAAACAAACAAAAATTGCAAGACCAACCGTTAATCAGGCACTAAGTAAGCTTTTAAAGTTAAAAAAGATTGAGATGATTGGATTGGGTAGAAGTACAAGGTATAGAAAGATGTAATTCATTATTTTAATTAGATGAAAAACAAGCATTTTATGGCTTGTTTTTTGTATAAATAATATTCGTTGACTTTTGTAAAAATATTCCATATAATGGCCTCATATGAACGCTGAGGAAATCATTAAGCTGACAAATGCGGTTTACAAAGTTACTGAACTTTTACCGCCAAAAGAACCTCTTAAGATGGCTATTAGAAAAGAGGCCTTGAATATTTTGTTTTTCTCAGTTCTATTTCTCAAAGATTTTAATCCTAAGAACAAAGAGGATTCTTTAGCAAGTATTAAAATTTTAGAAACATGTTTTGAGGTTTCTAGAAAGCAAAATTGGATCAATGAAAAGAACTTTGACATTCTTGAAAGAGAATATAATAAAGTAGGGGAGTTTTTGAAAGAAAGAATAACTATTAAAAAAGAAGTAGCTCCTAAGAAACCAGTTGTGGAAAAAGAACCTAAAAAAGAACCAGAAAAGTTTGAAATAACCAACAAGAGTATTGAGTATGAAAAGTTATCAGATATTCAATTAAAGCTCTTAGAGGTTCTTCAAAACAAGGGGCAATTAAGGCCTTTTGAAATTAATACATATTTTCCTCAATTAAGCCCTAGATCAGTAAGAAGAGAATTAAAAGAATTAAGAGAAAAGAACATTATTAATTCTACGGGGGGAGGAAAATCAACCTTTTACGAAATAAATGAATATAATTGAATGCGGACAAAGCGGACAGAATGCGGACATAATGTGGCCAACGCGGACAAAACAGTGAAATATAGTGGTTAATGTGGACATGATGTGGACAAGTGGACAAAAATGTGGACAAAAATAAAGACAATATAAATGCAACCTCACGAATATAAAGAACAATTTTTTTCTCAGATATATGATGATCATATAGACAGAGTTTACCGCTTTGTTTACTTTAAAGTTGGAACAGAGGATATTGCTAAAGACATAACCTCTGAAGTATTCACTAAATTATGGAAACAAATCTACCTGGACATTGAAATTAAAAATCCTTCTGGCTTTTTGTTTAAAACTGCTAGAAATCTTCTTGTTGACCACTATAGAAACAAGGACAAGAGTCCAGTTAATCTGGACAATATGGCCTATATGGTCAAAGATCACAACCAGGACATAGAAAAGAAAGCAATGATTGCTGATGATATGAGAACAATTGAAAATGCCATGGCTCAATTAAATGATGAATATCGTCAAGCAGTATTCATGTACTATGTTGAAGGAGAGCCAATTACTGAAGTAGCCAAGTCTTTAGGCAAGTCACCAAATAACACCAGAGTAATAATACATAGGGGAATGAAACACTTAAAAAAGATACTAGAAGCATAGGTGTAATAAAAACCCTGTTTTTGCGTCATCAGTATAACAAACCATGGAAGAATTTACTTTAATAAAAAAACTAGAATCACTTAAAGCGAGTAAACCAGATGCTAATTGGGCTGATTTGACTAAATCAAGGATTTTGTCTCAAAACTTTGAGAAACAGACATTTTCTTTTTTTGATTATTTAAAACAACCAAAGCTAGTTCCTGCTTTTGCATCATTTTTAGTGGTGTTTGCTGTTACTCCTTTTATCTTTGCTCAAAACTCTTTACCAGGTGAAAAACTATATACTTTTAAGAAAATAGGGGAGACAGTAAAGTATGCTTTCCAATCAGACAAATCAGTGGCTCAATTAGAGCAAGTTCAAGTTAAACTAGGAGAACTTGACAGAATTACAGAACAAAGCGAAAATCAAGGATATAAACTAGCTGCTGGTATTAAAGAGACTAAACAAGCCCTAAATAAAGCAACCAAAGACTTAGCTAAGGTTCCAGAATCTCAAAAAGCTGAATTAGTAGGTCAAATTGTTAACCAGATCACAGCTATTGAAAAAAAGACAAATGCTGCTATAATGGATACAGATAAAGAATATCAGGCGCTTTATAAGTTTTTTGTTGAAAATGAAATTAAAGAAATTGAATTAAGACAAGAAAGTTTAAGCGAAGAACAATTAGAAATATTCAATAAAGTTAAAGAATTGTTTTTAGAAGAAAAATATTCAGAAGCACTTGAAATGATTTACGAAATACAACCAAATAATTAGACGCAGTCCTTGATGTCAGGTTCAACTTCAGAATTAATTTTTTAATTTTGAGGTTGAGCCTCAAGACACGACAAGGATTGTTGATAGAGGTTTCCTTGATCAAGTCGATTGCCTTACTCGTCATTCTTCTCTGGTTTATAACTAGAGAAGAGTGACAAGACAATTAGGGCAGTCGATAAAATTAGGTCGGCAGGCAGCCATTAAAAAATTAATATTAAAATAAAGCAAAAAAAGATTATTTCTTTAATTCGAATTTTATAACACCTCACCTTAAAATTCTCAAACAATAAAGAAATAATCGAATCAAATTATACAATGAGTACAAAAAAATTAGGTATCGTAGCCGGTGTATTCTTTGCTTTAGTAGTTGCAGTAACTCCAGTTATTGCTGCTTGTGATTTACAAAATCCAAGCCAATGTACTAACGAACAGTTAGTAGCCTTGATTCAAGGTCTACTAGGTGGATCTAGTACTCCAACTGGAACAACAGGGGTAATCACTGGTATTCCAGCTGGTTTCCAATTTGCTACTAACTTAAGCCAAGGTTCTACTGGAAACGATGTAAAATATTTACAGATTCTATTAAATGCTGACGGCAACACTCAAGTAGCTATCTCAGGTGCTGGTTCTCCTGGAAATGAGACCACATACTTTGGACCAGCTACAAAAGCTGCTGTTATCAAGTTTCAAAACAAATACGCTTCTGAAGTTTTAGCTCCTTATGGGTTAACCACAGGAACTGGATACTTTGGAACAACTTCAAGAACAAAAGCTAACGAAATAATCGTTGCTGGTACAAGCCCAGTAGCTGAATTTCCTGCAGGTTGTACATCAACTTCAGGATTTAGCACAGTAACTGGACTACCATGTTCAGGAGGTTCATCAGTAACTCTTCCTGCAGGTTGTACATCAACTGCTGGATACAGCCCAACAACTGGACAAAAATGTGACTCAACAACAGGCACAACTCCAGTATCAGGAGCATTTAGTGTTACTTTAGCTTCTGACAATCCAGCTTCAGGAACATTAGTTGAAACTCAAGCAGCTGCTGATTTAATGCATTTCTTAGTTTCTAACGGAACAAGCAGTGAAGTTAAAATCACAGCAATTGAATTAACAAGACTAGGTGTTTCTGCTGATGCAACATTATCAAGTGTTTACTTGTTTGAAGGTGCAAGCAGATTAACTGATGCTGGTACTGTTTCTTCAGGAAAAGTTACATTTAACAACGCAAACGGTGTTATTACTATTCCTGCTAACAGTTCAAAAACAATTTCAGTAAAATCTGATATAGCTGCTTCATCAAGTGGTCAAACAATTGGTATCGCAGTATCTGGTGTTACAGCTAGCACAACCTTGAGTGGAACACTTCCAATTAATGGAAATCTACATACAATTGCTAGTGCTACATTAGCAACAGTTGCTGTTGGCGCTCCATTGCCAACTTTAACTAGCCCAGTTGTTGCTACACCAACTGACCCAATCGCTGGTGTTAGAATTTGGGAATCAACATTTACTGTTAATAACAGAAACGTTAATTTCACAAAATTATCATTAAGACAAATTAACTCTATTAACTCTTCTGACGTTGCTAACTTTAAATTGGTAGTTGACGGAGCAGAAGTTGCTACAGTTGCTTCTCTTGATGCTAATGGTTATGTAACATTTACATTCGAAAAAGTTCTTCAAACAGGAACAAGAAATGTAAAAGTTTTAGCTGATATTAATGGTGGTTCTTCAAGACAAATTCAAATGTCTTTAAGAAACAAAGCTGATATTGATGTTAAAGATTCTGAATACAATGTTAATGTTTCTGTAACAGGTGCTCCTGCTACAGCAAACCCATTAAGCGTTAACGAAGGTGTATTTACAATTACAGCTGACAATACTTCATTGCCAGTAACAGTTGCTAATAACGCTTCAAACGTTTTAATCGGAAAATGGAAATTTAAAGCTACAGGTGAAGCTGTAAAAGTAGAAACTTTAACAGCAGAATTTGACGAAACAGGTATTGGTGGTGTGCCAGTTTTAAGAAACGGCAAAATCATGATTGATGGAGTTCAATATGGTAGCACAACAGGATTAAGTTCTGCTGTAACTGGAACAGCTTATACTATTAACTACACATTCCAACCAGGAGTTGAAACAGTAGTTGAATTATATGCTGACATTTACAACAGTGAAGCATCTGGTGCAGCTATTGCTCCAACTGACACTATTACTGTTAAACTTGTTGCTGGAACAGCTAATGCTACAAAACAAACATCACTAGGAACTATTGGTGTTCCAACAGCTGCTCAAATAACAGGCGCTCCTTCAAGTTTAATTACTGTTGGTTCTGCTGGAGCAACATTGGTAACAACACCAAGCTATGGAACACAAAACACAGTTCTTCCAAGAACAGCTTTCAAGATTGGTTCATGGACACTAACAGCTGGTACAACAGAAAATATCAATGTTAATAATCTTAACTTTGTTATTGCTGAAGTTGCAGGTGCTGGAGCTACTCAGTTTGACGAAGCTGACATGTCAGACATGTATGTTGTTTATTCAGTAGCTGGTGGTAGCAATGTAACATCATCAACAAGACCAACTCCTATTGCTTCAAATGACTTCCCAGTAAGTTTTGAATTAGGAAAGACACAAACAGCAACTATTGAGTTATACTCTAGCTTATTATCTGGTGCTGTTGATGTTGATGATTCAGTAAGAGCTACTTTAACAGTAACTGGTACTGGTGCTCAATCTGGAGTAGCTGCTGCTGTTACTGGTAGTCCTGCTGCAGGTCAAGAAATTGTTTCTAAAGCAGCTTCTTTAACAATATCAAGAGATGCTTCAACTCCAGCAGCTGCATTAGTTTCTGGAAACGGTGCTGTTAAAACAGTATCTTACAAGCTTGAATCATTGAATGATGACTACAATGTTTTACAATTTATTATTGGTATTAGCGACGCTACATCAGTTGTTTCTGCTAGCTTAAAAGAAGGATCTACTGTTATTCAAACAATAACAGGAGTTTCTACAGCAGTAACCTTTAGCATTCCATTCAATGTTTATGCTAACACTCCAAAAGTTTTGGATGTTGAATTAACATTAGGAAGTATTGGATTTGGTATGGGTGTTACTGGTGCTAACGTAACAACAACATTTACTAGCGCTTTAATAAGACCAGTTTCAACAGGTACTGCTGCTGCTTACGCTGGCACAGCTCCTGCTGACGGTAATGCAATTTATGTTTACAAGGGAGTTCCAACAATTACCCTTGAAACATTACCATCTACTCTTTTAACAGCTGGTACAAAAACATTACAAAAATTCACAGTTGGTAGTGCTACAAGCACAACAAACTGGAAACAAGTAATGTTCAGCCTTACAAGATCAAATGGTCCAACAATCGACAATTGTAATGGAGCAGTATGTACAGGTCTTAAACTTTACCAAGGTGGAGTAGAGGTTCCTGGTACAATGTATGCTAGTGGTAATTTAACTGCTGCTGGTGCAAACACAATTACTGTTAAATTTATTCCAGACAATGAAGAGCAAGTTGGTGTTGGTACTTCAAAAACATATGAATTGAAGGCAACTAATGTTTCTGGTACAGTAACTGCTGGTCACTACATTTCTACAAGCATTACTAACCCATCTGTAACAAAGACAGCTTCAGCTCCATTTGCTAGATACGGTACAACCCCAACAACATTAAGATATTATGCTGCTGGTGCTACTGTTGCTGCTAATGATATTAGACAAACAGCTGTTCCTAAATTTACAACAGTTGATGTAGTAGCAGCTGCAGATGTAACAGGACATAATTCTGCTGCAAAGATTACAGAAGCATACGGAATTACAGGTGATATTACTTTGACATTGCCAGAATGGACTACAGATAACGTAATTAATGGTGCAACACTTACTGTAACCGGTGCTGGTGCTACTGGTTTGACATGTACTCCTTATACTGGAATAGCTCAAACTGGTGCAGTAACTACACAAGTTACACAATTTAGCGCAATTCAATCTGTAGGATGTACTGGTACTGGAAAGAGCTTAAAAATTTCAGGAATAACAGTTGCTAACGATACTGGTGCAAACACAAGCAATCCAGGTTTAGTTATTGTTATAACTAAAGAAGCAACAGATTATGCTACAGGTGACGTTGTTGTTGCAACTGATTCTGATTTCGGCATAGCTTTGACTGGTACACCAGTTGCTCCAACAGGTTCATTTATTTGGTCAGATCTATCTGCTCTATCACATTCAATTGTGACTGCTGATTGGGCAACAGACTACTTAGTAAAGAACTTAGCAACTGATGCACAAACTGTTCAAGGTCAATAGACTTAACTAGAATTTAGTTTCCCGATAGCACAAATCGGAAAGGAGAGACTCTTAATTGGGTCTCTTCTTTTTTTATTCTTGCCCTTAAGTATTTTTCTTGATATAATCAATTCATGAAACAAGAAAAGTCTTTTACTTTAATTGAGATTTTAGTAGTAATTGTTGTAATTGGAATCCTTTCTTCTTTTATTCTTGTTGGAATAAACTCAATTACAGATGATGCTAGAATTGCTAAGATAAGAGCATTTGCTAATTCGCTTAGAAATTCATTATTAACTAGTATTGTTTTTGAATGGAGGTTGAATAATAATGCTAATGATTCATGGAATCAAAACAATGGAACAATAGGAGGAGCTCCAACACCAATTAGTGATTGTGTAGAGGACTCTTGTTATGAGCTTAATGGTTCTTCTGATTATGTGTATATAGCTGATGATGATGCTCTTTTTAATTTTCAAACACAGATGACAGCGTTTTTATGGGTCAAAGGATCTGTTCAACAAGATAGTAGGGGATTGTTTACACAATTTAATTATGGAGTGGGTATTGCTGAAAGAGCTTGGGCAATTAGACCATGTGGTATAACGAATTCTAAGCTAGAGGTAATAATAGACAATTTTGGAGATGGATTAACAGCAAGAAAGAGCTACAAGAGTTTTACATCTATTCTTGATAATAGATGGCATTATGTTGGTTTTACTTGGAATAACGGAACATTGAATGTTTATGTAGATGGTGTAATAGAAAATGATGTAGTTTATAATGATTCTTTTACTACAATACATAATTCAAATGCTTCAATAAGTGTTGGTTCTTTCTTTGCCTCTGGATCGCCTGCAGGATTCTTTGTTGGAGATATAGACTATGCTTCTTTGTATAATAAAGCAATTTCAAGTTCTCAAATACAAGGAAAGTATTATTCTGGAATAAATAGATTGTTTAAAAATCAAGGAATTAGTTTAAATGAATTTAATCAAAGAATCGCAGGGCTTAAAAATAGTTTAGTTAATAAATAATATATTAACAGCTTGACAATACTAGAGATATAATATACAGTGTATATATAATATATATACAACAAATATGAGTATTATTAATTTCAAAACTGAAGAAAAAGTAAAGCAAGATGCTCAAAAGATTGCTCAACAAATGGGACTTAATTTAAGCGATGTTTTAAATATTTGTTTAAGGAATTTTATTCGTGACAAAGAGTTAAATATTAGCCTCGAAGAACCCTCCTCTTATATGCTTAAAGAGCTTTCTGAGTCAGAAAAGAATATAGAAGAAGGAGATGTTTCTCCTGAGTTTGATAATGCAAAAGAAGCCATTAATTGGCTTAATAGAAAAAAATGAAAATAATCT
Source organism: bacterium (assembly GCA_041308625.1). GTDB lineage: Bacteria > Patescibacteriota > Minisyncoccia > Minisyncoccales > Minisyncoccaceae > Microsyncoccus. The sequence continues at coordinate 47,791 of JBFZBB010000018.1, forward strand.
TTACTAAAAGATTTGAAAAGCAATACAGTTCTGCATCAGTACAAATTCAAAACAAATTCGAAGAAAAGTTAAATATATTTTTAAAAAACAAATATGACGAAGTTCTTAATAATCATCCTTTAAAGGGGAGGCTAAAAGGATATAGAAGTATAAATATAACGGGAGATTGGCGGGCGATATTTAAAGAATCAAAAAACAAAGAATATTCTTGTTTTGTTTTATTAGGTAAACATAGCGAGTTGTATAATTAACAAGAATAAAAAGTGTATTGGCATTTATTTGCCTTTTTTTTATTATATGATAAAATAAAGGAACAAAAATGAAGAAACCATTATATTTTTTAATATTCTTATTCTGTTTATTTCCCATAACCGGAGTTTATGCTGATAACTTAAATCAGAAAGTAGATTTTAATGTTGAATCAAGCTATTCTTTGAATGAGGAAATTAAGGTTTCAGCTAGTTTAAAAAAGATTTCTTCAAAACTCTATTTTTATTTCGATGATAGTTGGTGGAATAAATTAAGCTCACAAGAAATAAGTGAAATAAATGAAAAACTAACTAATCTAGGTAACGAGTTTGATTCAGTAATTTATCCTAAGACAACTTCTTTATATGGCTCAGAATGGATTCCTGGAGTAGACAAAGATAGCAAGATTACTATTTTGTTTTATCCAATGAAAGAAAGCAGTAGGGGATATTTTAGAAATATTGATGAGTATGAAAAAATAGTTGCTCCTCAGTCTAATCAAAGAGAAATGCTTTATCTTAGTACAGAGGATCTAAAGAGTTCTTTTCTTAATGAGTTTTTAGCTCATGAGTTTGCTCATTTAATACAATTTAATCAAAAGGATAGGGTTTATGATGTTAATGATGATACATGGTTAAATGAAGCAAGGGCAGAGTATCTAATCACTTATTTAGGGTATAATAAAAAAGAAGATAGTTATTTAGATCAAAGAATAGATAGTTTTTTAGAAAGACCAACAGATTCACTGGATCAATGGGATAGTGATTTTTATGATTATGGAATAATTAATGTTTTTATCCATTATTTAGTTGAAAACTATGGAATAGAGGTTTTATCAGAATCATTAAAGACGAACAAAATAGGAGTAGAAAGTATTGATTATGCTTTAAATAAATTAGGGAAGAATAAAACAGTTAAAGACATATTTACTGATTGGTCTATTGCTGTGTATTTAAATGATTGCTCTTTGGATCAAAAATACTGTTTTAAAGATGCTAATCTTTCTAATTTACAGTTAATTCCTTTTAATAACTTTTTGCCTTTATCAGGAGAAAGTTCTTTGTCTGTAAGTCAAACATTGTCCCCTTGGTCTAGTCATTGGCAAAAGTTTAGCGGAGCAAGAAGTGATCTTAAAATTGAATTTGATGGCAAGGCACAAAATAACCTTAAGGTTTTTTATATTATTAAAGATTTCTCTGGAAAATATGAATTAAAAGAACTAACTTTAGACTCAAGCAAGAAAGGAACAATCATTATTACAGGAATGGGAAAAGAAAAGTCTTCGATTATAATAATTCCTATTTATTTGAATTCTTCTCAGGGCGCTTTTTATTCTATAACAGCTAATACCTATGCTTCTCAAACCAATAACAATGAATATGAAGACCCTAACTTACCTTTTGAAGTAAGTAAACCCTTAACTCAAATGAATAGAGAAGAACTGTTAGGTGTTCTTTTAAGGCTTATTATTTATCTAATCTTACAAGGAAAATTAGTAATTTAATAATAAATATATGATTACGTTTCAATTATTAATTGCAGGCTTTGGAGGAGGGTTTGTTAGGGGATTAATTGGTTATCTTAAATATCAGTATTCGTATAAGAGTGTTCCTTTTAATTTACCATACTTTTTTACAATGATGTTTTTGTCAGGAGTAGTGGGTGTTCTTGTTGCTTCTGCTGTTGACAGCTCTTTATTAGTAATTGAAGGAGTAGAATACATTTCTACTGGCTTAGCCTTTATTATTGGTTACGCAGGAGGGGATTTCTTAGATAGTGTTTGGAAAATTATTGTTGCAAAGATTAAGACTAAGAAATAGGAATATTAATCGTATCAATATGATACGATTAGGGCATACAAATGATACGAAAATAATATTTTCTTGATTCTCTTTATTTTTCTTGATATAATCAATTAATGAAGCAAGAAAAGTCTTTTACTTTAATTGAGATTTTAGTTGTTATTGTTGTAATTGGAATTCTTTCTAGCTTTATTCTCGTTGGAATGAGTTCAATTACTAATTCTGCCAATATTGCCAAGGGAAAAGCTTTTGCTAATTCTTTAAGGAATTCATTGTTAATGAATTTAGTTTCAGAGTGGAAACTAGATGATGCTACAGGAAATGCGACAATTGATTATTGGAAAAACAATAATGGCACTCTTGGAGACGGAACATGCTCTTCTGGGATAGGAACATGTCCTACTTTGATTTCAAGTTTTTCAAATCAATGCGCTTTAGGTGGGTGCTATTCTTTTGATGGTACAGATGATTATATTAATTTTGGGAGTGATAGTAGTTTAAAAAATAATACGATTACATATAGTGTTTGGGTTTATCCAAGGTCTTGGGTATCTGGTACACTAACATCTCCTCATTGGATTTATTGGACTAATGATGGGGTTGGTTTTGTAACAGACCAATCTGGTGGAAAAGGATTTTTTTCTAATTGGATTCAGTGTGGCGGATCAAGAAGAGGAGTTAACACTTTATATGAATACGATAAAGAAAAATGGTACAACGTTGTAATGTCTTATGATGGTGTGGACCTAAAACTATACGTCAATGGTTTGTTAAAAGATAATCAAACTTATTCATGTACACCAATAGTATATGGAGGTTCATTATTTATTGGAAGAACAAGCAGTTTAAATTATGTTTTTAATGGGAATATAGATGATTTTAATGTTTATAGTGCTGCGATGCCAGCATCTACAATAAAAAACAATTATTTTGCTGGATTGAATAATTTGTTTTTGAAAAATTTATCTGATAAAATAGAGTATAAAGATAATTTGTCAAAATTAAGAAGTGATTTGGTATATGAAAAATAAATCATTCACCTTAATCGAAATACTTGTTGTAATCGTTGTAATCGGAATTCTTTCTAGCTTTATTCTCGTTGGAATGAGTTCAATTACTTCGGGTGCTAACATTGCCAAGGGAAAAGCTTTTGCTAATTCTTTAAGGAATTCATTGTTAATGAATTTAGTTTCAGAGTGGAAACTAGAAGAAGCATCTGGAACATCATATGATTCTTGGAATCAAAACAACGGAACAATAACAGGAGCAACAACAACCACTGATTGTGTTTCTGGAAGCTGTTTATCTTTTAATGGAATTGACAATAGAATATCATATAGTATTTCTTTTGCTGATATTAAATTTAGTACTATTCATGGACCTAGCACATTAGAATTATGGTTTAAGCCCTCTTTATCTTCTGGGAGCGGAAGAATATTCTCTGATAATTGTACAGAATGGGGAATATATCAAAGTGGTAACATTGTTTATGGTGCTATTTATACAAGCGTTGCTTTAGGAGAATTTACTTCTCAAAAATGGTATCATGCTGTGGTTTCGCATTATCATCCAACAGGTTTAACTAATACGGTAATAAAGAGTTATTTGAATGGAATAGCAGGTGGAGAAGCTGTATTAACTATAACAACCCAAAATGGTTATCTTGATAGCCCTTATTATGTTGCTGATGATGCTTGTTATGCTGGGTGTGAATTTGCAGGAATAGTAGATGAAATTAAGATATATAATAATGGATTATCAATTTCTCAAGTGGAGAATAATTATTATGGTGGATTAAATAGGTTATTTGTTAATAATAAGATGGAATTAGTTGAATATGGTCAAAGAATGGGGGAGCTTGAAAAATCAATGGTTGGCAAGTAATTGTTTATTTGTGTTGACGGTTGACAGTTGACAGTCAACTGTCAACCATGTATAATAGTATTAATATGGGAATAGACACAATTCAAAAAATTATTAATTTTATTAAGCAAAAAGGACAAGTTACAGCTAAAGAAATGGTTGATGAGATTGGAATAACCCGTCAAGCTCTTTTTAAGCATCATTTAAGTAAGCTTTTAGAGTCTGGAATTATTGAAAAAAGAGGTAAACCTCCTAAGGTTTTTTATTCATTAAAAGAAAAGCAAGAACCAAAAGAAACCTCTTTTGTCCCTAAAGAATATATTACAAAAATAGAGAATAATTTTTTACTAATAACTCCCATCGGAGAAGAAAAAAAGGGGGCAGATGGTTTTATTGATTGGTGCAAAAAAAATAATTTACCAATAGAAAAAACAGCTCAAGAGTATGTTGATGTTTTAAGTAAATATGAAAAATATAGAGAAGATGGTTTTATTAATGGAACGGAAAAATTTAAAAATTCTTTTAAGAAGGTATTTTTAGACAAAGTGTTCTATCTTGATTTTTATAGCATCGAAAGATTTGGCAAAACTAAACTAGGGCAAATTCTTTTTTATGCAAAAAATAGTCAAGACAAAAGATTAATTAAAGAGCTAGTTTTGGAGATAAAACCGAAAATAGAAAAAATAATAAAAGAATTTAATATTGATGGCGTTGCCTTTGTTCCGCCGACTGTTAAAAGAGAGGTTCAGTTAATGAAAGAACTTGAAAAGAACCTAAAACTTAAAACAAGAGTTGTTAAAATTTCAAAGATAAAAACAAATATTAGTATTCCTCAAAAAAGTTTGAAAAAAATAGAGGACAGAATAGAAAATGCTGAGAAAACAATGTCAGTAGAGGAAAACACAATATTTTCAAATATTCTTTTAATCGATGATGCAATTGGATCTGGAGCAACCCTTAACGAAATATCTAAAAAAATAAGACAAAAAGGTATTTGTCAAAACAAAATAATAGGATTGGCAATAATAGGCAGCTTTAAGGGTTTCGATGTTATTAGCGAAGTTTAAACTAGATAATCGTTGCAAAAAATGTTGCAAAATGCTACAATTAAACTATAAAAATGCAACAATTAAATAAAAGACAACAAAAAATAATAGAATTCTTATTTAGTAAAGAATTAGCAAGTAATTCAGAAATTACTGATTTTTTGGATGATAAAATTTCAAGATTTACTGTTTTGCGTGATTTAGACCTTTTGTTAGAAAAGAAAATAATTAAAAAAGAAGGAAAGGGTAGGTCTATTAAATATGGGTTATTTTCAATGAATCCAATAAATCACTACATTAATCCCGTTGATTATTTTAAAAAAGGACCAGACGAAAGAAATTTAAGATTTGAATCTTTCAACAAAGATATTTTTAATTATTTGTTTGAAGTTTTTTCAGAAGAAGAAAAACAAGAATTAAAATTGATTAATAAAGATTATTTGAAAAGAACTAGTGAAATGAGCGAAGGTTTACTTAAAAAAGAGGTAGAAAGAATTACCATAGAATTAAGTTGGAAGTCTTCACAAATAGAAGGAAATACATATTCTTTAATAGACACAGAAATGTTAATAAAGAAAAGAATAGAGGCAAAGGGACATAGCAAAGAAGAGGCAATAATGATATTAAATCATAAAAATGCAATAGATTATATTTTTAATAATAAGGATGAATTTAAAAAATTAGACTTATTTCAAATAGAAAATGTACACGAGCTATTAACAAGAGGAATGAATATTAAGAAAGAAATAAGAAATCATCCTGTCAGAATCATAGGAACTAAATATAAGCCAATTGAAAATAAGGAGGATATTGTTAATTATTTACATAAAGTGATAAGTATCATTAACTCTATTTCGGATCCTTTTTCAAAGGCCTTAATAGCTATTTTAATGATTTCATATATTCAACCTTTTGAAGATGGCAACAAGAGAACTGCTAGAATTATAGGTAATGCTATTTTTTTAGCTAATAATGTTTGTCCTCTTTCTTATAGAAATGTAAACGAAGCAGACTATAAGAAAGCTTTACTTTTATTTTACGAACAAAATAGCGCAAGATTTTTTAAAGAATTGTTTGTAGAGCAATTCAATTTTGCCGTTAATAACTATTTTTAATCATTGTAATCTTTTTTAATTTTATTTAATGTTATTTTTTTGGGTGATTATCTTGAAAATATTTTAGTAAGAGATATAATAATACTAGAACATTATTTTTTATTTTAAAAAAGATTAGAGCGGGTTTTATAGTATAGCATCGAACGTTCATTATATTGTACATTTCAGGCCTTTTTTTATTTTAGGTTCTTGTTTTTCGAACAAGAAGTATAATTAAATAATGATAATTTTTATGAATAAAAAGATAAAAATAATTTTATCCGTATTATTAATAATTGCAATATTAGCCTTTATAATATTTAAGGTAATTGAGTTTAAAAAAGAAAAAGAAGAAAACCTTAATTTTATAACTATTCAAGATTTTATTGAAAGAAAAATGGACGGCAAGACAATTTTAGAAAACAAAGACATTGGTTTGAGTTTTGTTTTGCCTCAAGGATGGGAATTCGTTACTACGAGCTGGGCCAATGTTTCAATGCGAACATTTGACTTTGAACCATTTATGGGGGACGTAACTAGATCTCCTATGGCAGATAAGGGGTGTTGGATAGATTTTAATTTTTCGATAAATACTATGGATGGTCTTGATTACAAATATGTTTATAATTTAGCAAATATTGATGGTTACGCTGAAGATGCTAACACAGAAAAATCTACTTATGAAAGAATAGAAGTGAATAATTTAAAAGCAATAAAGCATACATATGTTTTAAGCGATCAAGGGGAAAGTATTTCTATTCAAATACCTTTTGAAAAAAATAAAGTATATAGTTTTGAAACTTATTTAATTGGTCAAGACAAAGAAAAGTGTTTAGAAGAATTCAATTCTTTTCTTAACTCAGTTTCTATAAAATAAAACAAAATGAAATTTAAAAATATTCTCTTCAGCGCCATATTAGCGGTAGGGTTAATTGGTTTTTTAGCTATACCTTCTATGGTTTATGCTGATTTTAATCTTTTTGGATTTTCAAAAGAAGAAAATCCTCAAACTTTTTCTGAATTTCAAGCAAAAAATATTTTAAAAATATTTTCAGATAAATTATTAAATAAATGGAAAGACCTTAAAGTGGATGGCTATAGTGATGATCGTGAAAAAACAGTAGTTTCTTTTCTCAAACAAGCAATCAATTATGATGTTTGGAATTATCTTTTTCAGGATCTGCCGATAGATGTTTCTCTTAAGGTTGGAAAATCATTAGCAGAAATTGTGCAGATAATGACATCGGATAATGTAATGAAGATGGCAATAGAGAAGCTAGAAAGGGATAGCGTTAAAGTGTCTGTTGATTATTTAAAGCAAGAATTATTTAAACACGAAGTTAAAATTGCTTTTGGGGCAACAAAGGTAAAATATGATACAGGAAAAACAAAAATAGATACAAGTTTTCAGTACATAATGGCATATACGCCAATTGATGATAATAAAGGAAACATAGTTGTCAGAATTTATTCTCCTTATGAACTAGACCCACCAGAAACAAGCGCTTCTTATGGCTTATCTACTGGTGTGGTTAACGATCTTAAACCAGGAGAGAAGCTTCCTCCGTTTGTTGTTGAATTTAAAGGAATAATAACTAACAAGAATTTTTCATGGTATTATCAATGGGAAGGGGAGCCAGAAATAAGAGTATATTTTCCAGACAATGTTCCAGATTTTGGTTTTAGGTCTGTTCCTTGGTACGATAAATATATTATTGATCCTATTAAGAAAACAGTTAATAGTGTTATTAATACAATAGGAGGATTCTTTTCAAAAAGTGAAACAGTAGACTATATTAATCTTGAAGAATCTAATACTCCTAACGAGGAAGCAAAGCAAGAAGCAGAAGATATGTTAAATGGGGTTAATAATTATGTAGAGAAAGTAGAAGAATTGGCGGAAAAAACAACTCAAGAGATACAAGCACAAAACACTATACAAGATTCTAAGCAGGAAACAAAGACACCAGAACCTAAAGAGGAAGTAAAATTAAAACAAGAAATTAAAAAAGAGTGTCCATTAAGCAATTCTAATCCTAAAATGGATACAATTTTAATAAATGAAGTTGCTTGGATGGGAAGTAAAAATAGTGCTAATGACGAGTGGATAGAGTTAAAGAATATTTCTTCTACAACCGTTAATCTTAGGGGATGGGCTTTATATGACAGAGAGAAGCAAATAAATATTTTAATTGAAAATGATTTATTTGTGCCTTCTCAAGGGTTTGTATTATTTGAAAGAACAGATGATAGTGCTGTTTCTTTTGTTGTGGCCGATAAAATATATACAGGAGCTTTATCTAATACAAATGAATCTCTTTATTTATTCAACTCAAATTGTATCTTAGAAGACTTTGTAACAGCTGATTCTAGCTGGCCTGCTGGTGATTCTAAAGAAAGATTAACAATGGAAAGAGGAAAAGACTTAGCATGGCATGGTTATTATGGTTTAGGATATATGGATATATTAGGAACGCCAAGACAAGAGAATAGTGAGGGTAAAAAAGAAGAAATAGAAACAGCGACAAAAACAGTTGTTAAAACAACAACAACGACAACAAGTAGTGGCGGTGGAGGTGGTGGAGGAATAAGTATAAACTATTGTTCTCAAACTAGTTTAAATCAGGCTCTTTTAGCCCCTGTTATTATTAATGAGGTGGCTTGGATGGGAACAGAATTAAGTTCAAGCGATGAGTGGATAGAATTAAAGAATGTTTTGGGAGAAGAAGTAAATATGAATGGTTGGCAATTATTAGATAAAGATAATCAGATAAAAATTGTTTTTGATGCAACAGATATTATACCAGCTAATGGGCTATATCTATTAGAAAGAACAGATGATTTAAGTGTTCCAAACATTCAAGCAAATAAAACATATTCTGGTGCTTTGTCTGATGAAGATGAAACTTTACGATTGTTTAATTCAAGCTGTCAATTAGTTGATGAGGTTGTTGCTCAAACATCTTGGCTATCTGGAGATAAAGATTTAAAAAAGACAATGGAAAGAGATAGTGTTAATTGGCACACTTATTCCTTGTTAAGCGTAGACGATGTTAGTGGTTTATGGGGAACACCTAAAAAAGAAAATAGTGAAAGGATAGTAGAAAATAATAATCAAGAAGTTGACAATATAGAAGAAGCAGAAGAAAAACATGATAACCCAATTACTCCATCATCTCTTTTGATTACAGAGATAAGCTTAGATGATAATGAATATGTTGAAATCTTTAATCAAACAGGAGAAGATATTAACTTATGTTTAGATGAAAACAATTGTTATTATCTTTCGTATTATGCTAACGCAACGACTATTCATTCTTGGGATGATCCTAATTATAATTGGCGATTTCAAGATGGATTAATTATCAAAAGCAATTCCTATGTCTTAATTGATATCTATGGAAATAGTGGAGGAGATTTCAAGGTGGGTGAATATTCTTCTCAAAAATTGAGCAATTCTTCGGGTTCTTTGGCTTTGTTTTCAAATAATCCTGTTTATGGTGGAGAAGAAGAAAAAACACAAGAAGAAAAAGTTTCATATGCGCAAGCACTTAAAGTTGATGCAATTGCATGGAAAAAAACAAGTGATAATGAGCCAGAAGTAAGAGAGGGAAGCGCTTTTGTTATTTCTGATAATAAAATTTTGGGAAGAAAATATTATTCAGGAAAATATATTGATAGCAATAATAATATTAATGATTTTGAAAAACAGAAACAAAGCATCAAAACAAACCCTTCTTATCCTCCAGAAGCAATAACAGACTTAAGTATTTCGCAAGGACAAGAAAAAAATTCAGTTATTTTGTCTTGGAATTATCCTGTTGATCCAGACACAAATAAAGAAGACCTAGATTATGAGATATATTATTCTTTAAATAAAGAAATCAATGAGAATGATTTAAAGTTGATTGATGATTATGTCGGTGTAATCATTGAGGAAAAAGAAAATAATGTTTCTGTTTTAATAAATGACCTATATTACGATTCTAATTATTATTTTGCCGTTAAGGTAAAGGATCCTCAATTAAATTATTCTAATCTTTCTAGTGTCGTAAATCAGTCTATTCTAAAAGCAGAACACGTAAAGTCTTATTACTATATTGATTATGGTATGAGAAATAAAAGTTCTTTTTCTGGTCCAACTGGAAATTCTATGACGGTTGAAACCTTTATAAAGGGCGAAGATCAAGGAAGTGCTAACGATGAATTTTCTTTACCAATAATTGATGAGAATGAGAATGTCTATGTTTCTGGAAGAATGGATGGTTTGTGGGGTGTTTTTGTTTTTGATAAAAATGGGAACAAGAAATGGAATTATCAGTGCGTTTCCAGTGAAAAAATATCTTTAGGTACTGATGGCACTGTTTATTTCTTTTGCGAAGAAAAGCTTACAGCGTTAAGTCCTTCTGGCAAATTAAAGTGGCAAGAATATATTAGTGGAATATATAGACAAGACGTTGTTATTGATTCAAGTAAAAGAATTTATTTTATTTCTAATAGCCCTTCTTTAATTGTAATAGAAGATAGGGGAGAAGAGATAATAAGAAATACCTATAATTTTGAAAAGGATTACAGTTCTTTTTCAAGGATTTTAATTGATCAAAGTAATAATGCGTATTTTTTTGCAGACAATAACCTTTTTAAATTTAATGGGTCTACAAAAATAGGCGAGAGAGCAATAGAAATATTATACGATGAAGAATATGAAGGAGATAAAGATAAAATAGGAACAGTTAATGATTTGGTACTATCTTTGAATGGAACTCTTTTATTTAATTTAAATAGCGCTAGAATAGACAGAGAAGGAAAGATACATTCTATTTTATATGCTTTAGATAAAAATAATATTTCTTCAGAATTTATTTGGTCAATAGATGACATATATTGTTCTTTAATCGGAGCCAATGAAGATGAATTATTTATACAAAATACTCCATCTGGAAGCTATGCTTGGTATCATCTTTATTTGTATGGCATTAATATTTTAACGGGAGAAACAAATTGGACAAAGCACTGGTCATCTAATGGTTCTGCTGTATATATGGGTTCATTTATTACAACAGACTCTAATAATAATATTTATTTTAACCAAGGAGGGGAGATTAAGGCATATAATTCAAAAGAAATTATTGATGAAGATCCCGAGAATAACAAAGTTTTTTCATTGACCGGTCTTGGATATAGTTCGTCGGTTCCCGTTACCTTAGGAAGGGGGGTAATGTATTTTGTGAACGAAAGAGAAGTAAAGAAAGTAGATTTTTAGTTTTAAGGAGTTAATTTTTGGTAATCTTTAATAATAAGGCCCCAATAGTAAACTACTTATCGTTAAAAAGGAGTATTATATTTTTGAGGGGGTACGAGGGCCCGTAATATAATGGTTATTATACCCGATTGTCAATCGTGAAATGCCGGTTCAAATCCGGTCGGGTTCAATTAATACCCCCTCAAAATGATAAAATTTGACAAAAATATTGATTTTAGAAAACAAATTAATCTTTCATTTATAAAGGTTTGTATGGTTATTGAAAATGTTTGTTTTACAAAAAGCTTGGCAATTTTTGATTAATAACGTATGATTCAAATACACGATTGACAGGGTTTAATATCCATTGGATACTAGGCCAGCATAGAAGAAAACAAACTTCTTCTTCGCCATTAACCCCTTCGGGGGCTTTTGGTTTTTAAAGATATTTTTTGATAAAAACGGTTCATTGTTAAGTGTTCGTTTTATGTGTTTAGTCTTGATAAATTTATTATAAAAAGGTATCATTTCAGTAAATTACAAAAAATAGTAATTTACTGAAATAACGAAAAGAGGTTAAAAAAGGTTTTATGATATTTTATGATATCTTTTAAGTGTAAAAGTTTAAATTTTTAAAGTTTAGCTAAGGATGTTGAGCCATTTTTGATAGATTCGCAAGTAGTAGAAATGGTTGCTAATTTTAAGGAATTTATAGTTTCGAAATTTAAATAAAAATTATTTGACTAAAATTCTTTTTTGGTTTATATTTCAACAATATGACAAACAAACAAATATTAACGTCTTTTTTACTAATAATAGTCTTAGCTGTAGCATCAGCTATATTTTGTTTTCCTCAGTATCCTAATAGCATTATTGAGAAAGTAAATAGTTCATATAATTGGTCTATACCTAAAATTAGCGAAAAAGAATTTAAATTAGGATTAGATTTAATGGGTGGAGTTCATTTAGAATATCAAGCTGATTTAAGTGAAATTCCTGATGAAGAAAAAGAAGAAGTAATGCAGGGATTAAGAGATCTTTTAGAAAGAAGAGTTAATACTTTTGGTGTTACTGAGTCAGTAGTCCAAATATATGGAGAAGATAGGGTAGCTGTTGAATTGCCTGGTGTTGATAGTATTGAAAAAGCAATTGAATGGATCGGACAAACACCATTGCTTGAGTTTTGGGAAGAATTACCAGCAGATCAAATACAAAAAATGAATGAAGTTAGTCAAAAGATATCAGAAGTTTACGAACAAAACAAAGATAAGAGCCAAGAAGAAATATTTGCTGAGATACAAAAAATAGATGATTGGATGTTAGCATATCAAATTCCTTATCAAAGAACAGAATTAACTGGTAGATATTTAAAAAAAGCTACACTTGGTTACGATCAAGTTACTTATGCTCCTATAGTAGAATTACAATTCGATGATGAGGGTTCTAAAATATTTGAACAAATAACAGAAAGAAACACCGGGAAAACAATAGCAATATTTTTAGATGGAGCTTCAATTATTGACACTAATGGAGATAATCAAATTGATGGTAATGATTTATATGCGCCAAGGGTTAATGAGAAAATAAGTGGGGGACAAGCAATGATCTCTGGAAAAATGGATGTTCAAGAGGCTAAAACATTAGTTCAAAGATTAAACCAAGGAGCATTACCTGTTCCATTAGGAGATCCAATTAGCCAAAAGAAAATTGGACCAACACTAGGAGCAGTTTCATTAGAAAATGCAGTAAGAGCTGGAATAATAGGTGTTTTAATGATTATTATTTTCCTTATTTTATTTTACAGATTGCCTGGATTGTTAGCTTCATTAGCTCTCTTGTTGTATATTTTAATTTTACTTGCCTTAATGAAATTAATACCAGTGACTTTGACTTTAGCAGGAATAGGCGGATTAATTCTTTCTATTGGTATGGCTGTTGATGCAAACATATTGATTTTTTCAAGAATAAGAGAAGAGTTAAAACAAGATAAAAGTGTAATATTAAGTATTGAGGAAGGATTAAGAAGGGCATGGCCTTCAATTAGAGACGGAAACCTTACAACTTTAATTGTTGCTTTTATTCTTTATTTCTTAGGAACAAGTTTTATTAAAGCATTTGCATTTGCTTTGATATTGGGTATTTTAGTAAGTTTATTTTCAGCGGTCGTAGTAACTAATATTTTCCTTCAATTATCTGCTAGAGGAAAATTAGGGAAGATAAAATTCATTTGGTCATAATATATATGGACTTCTTAAAACATTCAAAAATATATTTCGCAATTTCTATAGTGTTAATATTAGCAAGTTTATTTAGTTTGTTCTACTTCGGTTTAAAATTAGGAATTGATTTTGAAGGAGGAAGCTCTTTAAGTATAGAATATACTGGAGAGAGACCAGAAACTTCTCAAATTAAAGATGCTCTAAATCAAGTAGAGGGTATTAGTAGTTTTGAAGTTCAACCAGCTGGAAAATCAGGAGCAACTATTAAGATTAGTAAAAAAGACATTTCTAGCGAAATTTATCAAAATATAATTACTGAGCTTAAAAAAACAGGAGAATTCGAAGAATCATCAGCTGGAATAGAAACAATTAGTCCTTTAATTGGAAAAGAACTTAAAGAAAAAACAATAGTTGTAGTTATTGTTTCTCTTTTAGCAATGCTTTTGTATATTGCTTTTGCTTTTAGGAATGTTTCTAGACCAGTAACTTCTTTTCAATATGGTTTTTCTTCAACATTAATGCTTTTCCACGACATAATTATTCCTTTAGGGGTTTTAGCCTTTTTAGGTCATCTATATGGTGCGCAATTGACTATTCCAGTGGTTACAGCTCTTTTAACCATTGTTGGTTATTGTATAAACAATACAGTGGTTGTTTTTGATAGAATTAGAGAAAATCTATTAAAAAACAGAGGAATGAGTTATGAGGATATTGTTAATAAAAGCTTGAACGAAACACTTACGCGTTGTATTAATACGTCCTTAACCGTGTTATTTGCCTTGGCAGCACTTTATTACTTTTTTGCCAATGAAGAGTCGTTAAAGTACTTTACTTTGATTGCTGGAATAGGTATTTTTATTGGTATATTTTCATCTGTATTTTTAGCTAGTCCTTTGTTGGTATATTGGCTTAAAATCAAGAAAAAATAGGTTTGACAAAATTCAATTAAAATGTTATAAATATCTTCAGTATGGAAACAGATTACAAAGATTTTGTTCAAAAAACATTAAAGGAAATTCCTGAAAGAACAAGGAAAATAATGTCCCGCAGATTTGGCTTAGAGAAAAAAGAAAAAGGAGAAACCTTAGAAGCAATAGGAAAAAGTTATAATATTACCAGAGAAAGAGTAAGACAGATTGAAAGAGATGGTTTTAAAAGAACTAAAAAGATAATCAATTCTTCTGATCTTAAAAAAGACTTTGAGAAAATAAAAGTCATTTTTGAGAAGAAAATAAAGCAATTTGGAGGAGTCAAAAAAGAAGAAGAATTGATATCAGAAATAAACTTGTTTCAATCAAAAAATCAAGTTCTTTTTGTTTTAAATTTAATAGACAGTTTAAAAAGAGAAAAAGCAGACAATGATTTTTATGCTTTTTGGTATAGTGATTCAAAGCAAGCAGCTTTGGCTAAAAAAATTGTTAATGAATTTGTAGAAGCTTTCAAGGAAAGAAAAGAACCCGATAATATTGAAAATGTTTATAAAGAGTTTGGGAAAAAAGAAAACTTAGGAAAAGAAGAATTTTTTTCTTATTTAGAAATTTCAAGAAAAATTTCTAGATCAATTGATGATAAAAAAGTAGGTCTTGTTAATTTTGCTGAAATTAATCCTAAAACAGTTAAGGATAAAATAGTTTTAGTCTTAAACGAAAACAAAAAACCTCTTCATTTTAGAGAAATAACAGATTTAATTTTTTCTTTAAATAAAGATTTAGAAAAAAGAGACAGTCGCTCTTTTAGTTTGCATCCTCAGACAGTACATAACGAATTAATAAGAGGTGGAGAGTTTGTTTTAGTGGGAAGAGGATTGTATGCATTAAAAGGTTGGGGATATAATCCAGGAAGAGTAAAAGATGTGATTAAGAGGGTTTTAGCAAATTCTAATGAGCCATTATCAAAGGAACAAATAACAGAAGAAGTTTTAAAACAAAGAATGGTAAAGAAGTCGACTATTTTTTTAGGACTTCAAGATAAAAAAGTCTTCGATAAAAACGAAGAAGGAAAATACAAAATACGAGAGGCTTAAAAATATTTTAATGTCTGATCAAGTTTTTATTCAAATATTTCAAACTTTAAATTTACTTGGAGACGGAATGTCCCTTTGTTTTAATCTCTTTATGCAATTTGGCTGGTTTATCCTGCCTTTTCTGTTATACAAGCCATTAAGGTTTGCTTTTGTGCTTTTTGTAGAAACAAGATGGAATATGAGTTTTAAAAGGATTGTTTTTGAAGTTAAAATTCCTCAACACGTGACAAAACCACTTAAAGCAATGGAAAATGTCTTTAATGCAATTTGGCCAATGTATGACCCTCCTAAGGATTGGAGAGCAACATTTTTTGAAGGAAAGACTTTAGTTAGTGCTTCTTTTGAAATTGTTGGTATTGATGGAGAACCTCATTTTTATATCAGAATTCCAGAAGGAAATAAAAGAATGGTTGAATCAGCTATTTACTCTCAATATCCTGATGTCGAAATGATTGAGGTGCCTGATTATACACGAAATGTTCCAGAAAACATGCCCAATAAAGAATGGGACTTGTGGGGTTGTGATTTTATGCCCTTAAAAGAAGATGTTTATCCTTTAAAAACATATTCTCAGTTTTTTGAAGAAAACCCAGAAGCTAAAGATGAAAAAAGATTAGATCCTTTATCTTCTTTATTAGAAGTAATATCAACATTAAAAAAAGGAGAACAATTATGGATTCAAATGACAGTTGTGCCCATTAGTGTTAAGGAAAATAATTATGTTAAGAGAGGAAAAGATATAATTGATATTTTATTAAAGAGAAAAGAACCCCCAAAAGAAAAAAACGATTACCCAATGTTTATGGAAGCATTAAGCATTTTATTTACAGGTAAGGGCTTTGGTGAAGAAACAGAAGAAAAGAAAGAAAAAGATTTTCCTCCAGAAATGCGTTTAACCTCTGGAGAAAGAGACGTTGTTACAGCAATTGAAAGAAAGATATCAAAAACTTGTTATAGTGCTCGCTTAAGATATATTTATTTAGCCAAAAGAGATGTTTTTTTTGGAGGAGCTAAGGGTTTTGGTCCTAGTTTTTTTTCGCAATTTAATACACAGAATTTAAATGGTTTAAAGCCATGGGGAGAAACAATTACTAAAGTTCAAGCACCAGATTTTTTTACCAAGAGACGCCTTTATTTAAGGAAAAGAAACTTATTTAAAAATTATGTTAATAGGAATTCTGCTTTTGATCCTTTTCCAGGAGGAACTTTTATTTTGAGCACAGAGGAATTGGCAACAATATTTCACTTCCCAGGAATTGAAGTTGCGCCAACACAATCATTAAAGAGAATAGAAACAAAGAGAAGTGCGCCACCAACAACATTACCAATTGAAGAATAATATATGGAAAAAGAACACATTACATTTTTTGGAAAAACCACTTTTCGTGGAGAAAAGAAAAGGTTTGGAATAAAAGACGATGATAAAAGACGTCATGTTTATATCATTGGTAAAACCGGAATGGGAAAAACAGAATTGTTGAAAAACATGGTGGTTCAAGATATTTTAAATGGAAAAGGAATTGGCTTTATTGATCCTCACGGAGAAGCATCAGAAGAGCTTTTAAGGTTTATTCCAGAAGAAAGAATTAAAGACATTGTGTATTTTAATCCGTCTGACATTGAAAATCCAATTGCTTTTAATATCATGGAAGATGTAAGCGCTGAATACAGACATTTGATTGCAGGAGGATTAATGGGTGTATTTAAAAAGATTTGGCCTGATGTTTGGTCTTCAAGAATGGAGTATATTCTTAATAATTCTATTCTTGCTTTATTAGAAATTCCTGGTTCTACTTTATTAGGAGTTAATCGTCTTTTATCTGATTCAGAATGGAGAGATGGAATTGTTGCTCAATTAAAAGATCCAATTGTTAAAGCTTTTTGGTTAAAAGAATTTGCTAGGTACACTCAAAGATACGAAGTAGAAGCAACAGCAGCGATCCAAAACAAAATTGGTCAGTTTATTTCTGCACCATTGATAAGAAACATTATTGGTCAAGAAAAATCAACCATTGATATGAGGAAAATAATGGACGATGGAAAGATTTTAATAATGAATCTTTCAAAAGGTAAGATTGGAGAAGATAGTTCTCGTTTATTAGGAGCATTACTTGTTACAAAGTTACAATTAGCAGCAATGTCTAGGGTTGATACTCTTGAACAAGAAAGAAAAGACTTTGTTTTATATATTGATGAGTTTCAAAACTTTTCAACTGATTCTTTTGCTAATATTTTATCAGAAGCAAGAAAATATAGATTGTCGTTAGTTTTAGCGCATCAATATATTGCTCAGATGGAAGAAAAAGTAAGAGATGCTGTTTTTGGAAACGTGGGTACAATGATTATTTTTAGAATTGGAGCTGATGACGCAGAATTTTTAGAAAAAGAACTTTCTCCAGAATATTTTATTGAAGACATGGTTAATCTTCCAAAACAAAACATAATTGTTAAATTAATGATTAATGGAGTAACCTCAAAGCCCTTTTCGGCTGAAACATTGTCACCAGTGAAACTTCAAGAAAAATCTTTTGAAGAAGAAATTATAGAGTTTTCTCAAAGAAGATATGGAACAGACAGAAGTATTGTAGAAAAAAGAATATCAGAAGAGTCAGGAATAGATTCTTTTATTCCTATTATTAAGAAAAACAATAATATTGAATTACATGATGCTGTTTGTCAGAATTGTGGTAAAAGTTTTAAAGCACCATTTAAGCCAGATGGTAAAAGACCAGTTTATTGTAAGAACTGCTTAAAGAACAAGGATAGCAATAACAACAATTCTTTTAACGCTTTACCAACAATTTCTCTAAAGGAATCTTCTAAGGACTTTGTTCCGCCAGTTAAAAAAAGCCATTATTCTAAAGAAGAGAATGTTAAGACGAATAAAAAAGAGATTGATTTGATTGGATTAAAAGAAGTAATAAAAAAAGCGAAAGAAGAAAAAAAGAAAGAAAGAGGGATAATCCATCCAGGAGAAACAATAAAATTTGATTAAGGCAATTCTTGCCTTTTTCTTTTTAATGGGCTATTATTTAAATAATGAAAAACATTAAAGATTTTGATATAAAGGGCAAAAGAGTTTTAGTTAGGTGCGATTTAAACGTTCCTCTTACCGAAAACGGAAAAGTAGCCGAAGATTTTAGAATTATTCAGGTATTGCCTTTACTTAATTATTTAAGAAACAAGGGAGCAAAAATTGTTTTAATAAGTCATTTGGGAGACCCAAAAGGAAAGAAAGATCCAAAATGTTCATTAAGGCCCGTTGCAGAAAGATTATGGCAATTAATGGGTGGAGTTAAGTTTATAAACGAAACAATTGGTACTAAAGTTGAAATTCAAACAAACCTTTTAAAGGAAGGTGAAGTTGCTTTTTTAGAAAATTTAAGATTTTACAAAGAGGAAGAGGAAAATAATTTAGATTTTGCAAAAAAACTTTCAAAATTAGGAGATTTTTTTGTTCAAGAGGGTTTTGGGGTTTGTCATAGAGAACACGCTTCAGTTGTTGGTATTCCTAAATATTTAATTAGTTTTCCAGGATTTTTATTAGAAAGAGAGATTAAGGTTTTATCTTGGGTAATGACTACTCCTGAAAGGCCCTTTATATCTGTTGTTGGGGGAGCTAAAGTTTTAACAAAAACTAGAGTAATAGAAAAGCTTTTAGAAAAATCAGATTATGTTTTGGTTGGAGGAAAAATTGCAAATTCAATTTTAACCGTAAAAGGTATTTGTATCAGAGATCGTTGGTCAGAAGAAGATACTAAATTAAAAGAGGATCTTAAAAATTTAAATTTAACAAGTTCAAAGTTACATTTACCGATTGATGGTGTAATTTCTTTGTCTTCTTTAGAAGAGAATTATTTAAGAATAGGAGGAGTAGGAAGTTTAAGAAAAGAAGAAGATATCTTTGATATTGGACCAGCAACATTAGAAAAATACAAAGCAATAATTTCTACTGCTAAAACAGTAATTTGGAATGGTCCATTAGGATATTTTGAAAAAGAAGAATTTAGAGAGGGAACATTGGGAATAATGAAGGCAATGACTAGTCAAGATGCTTTTACGGTTGTTGGTGGAGGAGAAACAACAGAAATAGTAATCAAAGAAGGGTTTGATGATAAATTTGATCATTTGTCTTCTGGTGGTGGAGCAATGTTAGATTTTATTGCTAATGATGGTTTGCCAGGATTAAAAGTTTTAGATTTATGAAAATTAAGAATATTGATAAAGCAAGTGAAAGAATTAAAAAAGCTGTTCAAGACAATGAACAGATAATTTTATTTGCTGATTCTGATTTAGATGGAGCTGCTTCGGCAACTATTCTTAAAGAAACAATTGATAATTTGAATTATTCAAAAACAAAAGTTCTTTTTCCTGACAGAAGAAGGGAAGGATATGGATTAAATAAAGATGTTTTAGAAATTATTACATCAGAATTTAATGGTGGGTTGTTAATTACTCTTGATTGCGGAATTACTAATTATGAAGAAGTAAAAGTTGCTAAGAAAAAAGGATTTGACGTTATAATCGTTGATCATCATAAAGAAGTAGGGGACAAACTACCAGAAGCAGATATTATTGTTGATCCAAAGCAAAAATCAGACGAAAGTGTTTTTAAAGAATATGCTAACGCAGGAGTTACGTTTAAGTTATCAGAAGAGATTTTAGGAGGCAATATGTCTAAAATGTTAAGAGAGAGTTTTTTAGAATTAACTGCTTTGGCCACTATTTCGGACATGATGATTGAAATTGAAGATAATAAAGAGTTTATTATCCAGGGATTATCAAACATTGAAAGAAGTGAAAGACCAGCTATTAAAGCAATAATGTCTTTTTTAGGACGTTTTAATTCTAAGAGAGATATGATATCAAAAATTAATAGTGTTTTAAATTCAGCAAGAATTAAAAATCACGTAATAGATTCTTATTTACTTTTAACAGAATCTAATTTAGAAAAAGCCAAAATAATGGCCAAGGACTTGATAGAAGAAACAGAAGCTAAGCATAGAGAAATAGCTGCTTTAACAGATGAGGTTAAGAATAAGTTTTTAAATAATTCTTTAAAGATTATTTTTGATGGTTCTCCAAGGTGGGAAGTTGAGTATTTGGGATCAGTTGCTTCTAGGCTTTGTAATTATTTTGAAAAACCAGTTTTTATTTATCAGAAATATGATGAGTTAAGTAGGGGAACAGTGAGAGTTCCTAAAAAGTACGATGCAGTGAAAGCAATGGAAAGTTGCAGCCAGTTATTAGAGACGTTTGGGGGGCATGCTCCAGCAGCAGGTTTTACAATTAAAAATGACAATATTCAGAAGTTCGAGCAGTGTTTATTAGAGTATTTTGAGAAATAAAAAACAGGGCTTTAATCTACTTCAACAAGTATATTTTTGCCCTGCCTTGCTTCCTCTTCTCTCTTGAATGAGAGATGAGAAGCTTTTTTCATAGCGTTCAGATAGCGTTCCTGATCGGCATCGATGAGCCGACCATCGTACTTCTTTTCAGTTGTCATGATAATCAACTATTAATATTATAACAAACAATAAAATATTTGTCAAGTATGAAAATAATAATCAATACAGACGGTGCTTCAAGAGGTAATCCTGGTAAAGGGGCTGTTGGAGTAGTTATTTCAAATGAAAAAGGAGAAATTGTTAAAAAACACGGAGAATATTTAGGGGACAAGGTTACAAATAATGAGGCAGAGTATGAGGCAGTAGCTATTGCTCTTAAAAAAGTAAAAGCCTTGATTGGAAAAGATAAGACCAAGTTAGCAGAAATAGAGATTAGATCTGATTCAGAATTAATGGTTAATCAAATGAGTGGAAGGTATAAAATTACAGAAAAACATCTTCAGGAAAAGTTTATGAATATCTGGAACCTTAAAACAGAATTTGGAAAAGTTGTTTTTTACCATGTTCCAAGAGAAAAAAATAAAGAAGCAGATGCTTTAGCTAATTATGCTTTGGATGAAAATTCAAAGAAAAGCTTATTTTAAGTTATAATTATATTAATGAATAAATCTTTTACCTTAATTGAGATACTAGTAGTAATTGTTATTATTGGAATTCTTTCTAGTTTTATTGTTGTTGGAATGAATTCAATTATTTCAGAGGCAAATATTGCAAAGGGTAGAGCATTTTCTAATTCATTAAAAAATAATCTTCTTTTAAATGTTGTTGCAGAATGGAAATTTGATGGGCCAAGTTTTGTTGGTTCTGATGCTAGCGATAATGACGTTTTAGATACGTGGCTTTCAAATGATGGAGGAGTAGGAACACATCAACCAACAGTTAGGTCTGGTAGTGACTGTATTTCTGGTAATTGTTTAGAATTTAATGGTGCTAGTGATTATGTTGCAGTTCCTTACAACAGTGCTTTTAATTTTGGTGAAAAATTAGGGGTTTTTGTTTGGGTGAGAGGGAACTCTCAAACAGATGATAAAAAGATAATTTCTCATTATGATTACGGAAATACAAACAGAAGTTGGAGTATAGGAGTAGATGATGTTAATTTTAATAAGTTAGAGGTTATTATTTCTAATGATGGAAGCAATGGAAATCCTCATTTAAAACAATATTATACCAATGATATTATTTTAGACAATAAGTGGCACAATGTAGGTTTTAGTTGGAGTGGAGGAGGAGCAGGAGGAGGAACATTAAAACTATATATTGATGGTAAAGAAGCTTCAGTTGTAATTGTTCGTGATGATACTTGGGTTGATTATACTTTACATGATGCTAATGGAATTAACCTAACAATTGGAAGCTGTCTTAATAATGGAAATAATAATCCTGCTTATTTGTTTAATGGTTTTATTGATGATATTAGAATATACAATGAAATACCGTCTTTTTAATTATATATGAATAAATCATTTACCTTGATTGAAATATTAGTGGTTGTTGTTGTGGTGGGAATCCTTTCCAGTTTTATTCTCGTTGGAATGAGCTCAATTACTAATTCAGCCAATATTGCTAAATTACAAGTTTTTTCTAATTCTTTAGATAACGCATTATTGTTAAATAGGGTTTCGTATTGGAAGCTAGACGGTGATGCTAATGATTCTTGGGGGATAAACACCGGAGCAATTACTGGTGCAACATTAATTAGTTCTGGCTGTGTTAAAAATTCTTGTTATAATTTTGATGGGTCAGATGATATTATTGATTTTGGAAATGATCCTTCGTTATCAATGGGAATCAACGATCATACTATTTCTGTTTGGGTTAAATTTGACAATACAACAGCTCCGCAAGGAGAAATGTTAATTGCCTGTGGAGTAAATGGAGTTGGTCTTAATTTGGATGGTTATAAGATAAGAAGACAAAATGGTACAAGTAGATTAGAAGGATTGTTTACAGATGGTTCAAATAATTATATAAGTGGAAATTTAACAGATAATGGAATACTTATAGCTAATGTTTGGTATAATATAGTGGTAATATTTAATAGAGATGGATCAATGCAGTCATATATTGATGGACAATTACAATCGGGGTATTTAATTAATATATCGGCACAGCAAGGAGATGTACAAAATTCAGCTAATTTAAGAATTGGCGCTTGGGACGTTTCTAGCTATCGTTTAGATGGTAAAATTGATGAATTAAGAATTTATCATGCTATTCTTTCCTCACAGTTAATTGATAAAGATTATTATTTTGGGATTAATAATTTATTAATTAATAGTGAAATTGGTAAAAAAGAATTCCATCAAAGAATTGTAGATTTAAAATATACTTTAACTAGCAACAAAAACACCCTTGATTAAAAGGATGTTTCTGACGTATTTTTTTGCCTCAATAAATCCGTAAGCCGAATTCTGTTTTAGGTGATTATCTATCTAAGGCCAAAGATTTCTCTTTGGCTCAAGCGAACTACTTTTTCTCTATAAAGAGTTTGTTCTTGCTGCCGGCAAGAATTTAGCCGTTTCACTCTTAGAATTACTTCTAAGTTAATCCTTTTAAGGGGACTCTTTAATTATTTCTAATCAAAGCGTCACTGTTCGCATCTCTATCAAGTATTACCTTGACGGTGGGCGTTACCCACTGCTTTTTAGACCTTTAATCAGGAATGGCAGTTCGGACTTTCCTCTCCAAAATTGGAGCAATCACCCGATTTATTAAGGCAATTAATTTTAACTAATATGTGTCATTGTGTCAAGGTTTGAAAAATGATGTTTATTGTGAGATAATAATTAAAACTATGTTGGTTTTTATTGACGAAGCCGGTGATACCGGAAGAAAAATAAAACAAGGATCAAGTGAGTATTTTGTTGTTGCAATGGTTTTATTTCAAGATCATGAAGAAGCTAATGCTTGTGATCAAAGAATAAATCTTTTAAAAAGAGAATTGAAATTATCAAGTGATTACGAATTTTATTTTTCTAATAATTCAAATAAAATAAAGTTAGAGTTTTTAAAGGCAGTGCAACCGTATCAATTTGTTTATTTTGCTATTGCTATAAACAAAAATCCGAAAAAATTATGGGGACCTGGATTTACAACAAAAGAATCTTTTTATAAGTATGCATGTCAAATGATTTTTACAAATGCGTCTCCTTATCTTATCCAAGCAATAGTTATCTTAGATAAATTAGGTAGTCCAGATTTTAGAAACAAGTTAGCAAAATATTTAAGAGAAAAAATTAATAAAAATGGAGAAAGAAAGATAAAAAAGATCAAACAACAAAAATCATCTTCAAATAATTTAATTCAATTAGCTGATTATATATGCGGAATAGTTAATAGGAAAATTTCAAAAAGAAAAGACTGGAAAGATTACTATAAATTTATTAATTCGAAAGAAATTTTATTACAAATTTGGCCAAAATAAAATACCGCTTCTTACCCCGAAGGGACGCTCCGATAAACGGAACTATTTGAAACGGTATCAATTCCATTTTTATTTTATCAATTTTTAATTTTTTGTCAATTTATTTATCAACATGGACTTTAGCGAAATCTTAAATTCAAAGCAGTCAGGAATAAAGAAAGCAACCCTAATAATGGTTGTCTCGGTTTTGATTAGCAGGGTCTTGGGATTATTAAGAGATCGTTTTTTAGCAGGGTACTTTGGAGCATCAATTGACTTGGATATATATTTTACAGCTTTTAGAATTCCTGATTTAGTCTATAGTATTATTTTTGCTGGAGGGATTACTGTTTCTTTTCTTCCTATTTTTTCAGAGTATTTTAAAAAGAACAAAGAAGAGGCTTGGAAAATAGTTAATTATGTTTTAAACATTTTCTTTGTGTTGTATTTTTTGTTTTTAGTAGTTTTTATTATTTTTACTCCTCAGATAATATCTTATTTAGCTCCTGGTTTTGATTTAACGGCTCAGGCAACAACAGTTGATTTGACTAGATTAGTTTTTATGAGTGTTTTCTTTTTTGGAATGTCTTCTGTGATGGCGGCAATTCTTAATTATTTTAACAATTTTCTTGCTTTTTCATTAGCCCCTATTTTATATAATTTAGGAATTATATTTGGAATAATTTTTCTTTCCCCGTACTTTGGAATATTTGGAGCAGGGATTGGTGTTGTTTTGGGTTCTCTTTTATATCTATTGGTTCAAGTTCCGGGAGCAATTAGTAATGGTTATAGGTATAAACCAATTATTTCTTTTAACCATAAGGCAATAAAAGATTTTTTTGATATGCTTGGGCCACGAATTATTTCATCTTCTTCTGTTCAGTTTGGTATGGCAATAGTTACTTTAATTGCTTCAGGAATAGGAGCAGGAGCAATTACAGTTTTTAACTTATCTAATAATTTAAGATATTTACCAATTGGAGTTATTGGTATTCCTTTTGCTACAGCTGTTTTTCCTACCTTGTCTAAACTATGGGTAGAGGAAAACAGAAAAGAGTTTTTAAATAAATTTAAGACAGTATTTATGTCTGTTTTGTATTTTTCTTTTCCTGTGGGTGTTTTAATATTTTTATTACGCGAACAAATTGTAAGAATAGTGTTTCAAACAGGTTCTTTTGGCTCTGAAGCAGTAATTATTACTTCTGCTTGTTTAGGATTATACTTTTTAAGCACAACCGCACAATGTTTAGGACCCTTGTTTTTAAGAGGTTTTTTTAGTTTAAAAGACTCAAAAACACCAACAATAGTTGCTTTGTTTTTTGTTTTATTTAATTCAGCTGCTTGTTACTTATTTGTTTCTTATCCAAATTATTTTATTAGTTTTACTCAAACAGTTTTTGGAATCAGTGATTTGTCTCAAGTAAAAGTTTTAGGACTAGTCCTTGCTTTTAATTTTAGTTTATTTATTGAATTTATTCTTTTGTTCTTTTTGTTTTATCGTAAGGTGGGGGACTTTGGAATAAAAGAAATATGTATTAATTTTATTAAAATTGTATTGTCTACAATTGCAATGAGTATTGGGGTTTTCTTTGTTTTGAAGTTTTGGCCCGAATCATTATCTTTTATTAATGACTTCTTATGGTTTTGTTTAGCTTGCTTTATTGCTGGTATTGTATATATTGTATTTAGCTTTATATTTAAGATAGAGGAGGTTAAGAAAATATTTAAAAGATGAAGATAAAAAACTTTGTTATCATTAGTCATATTGATCATGGAAAATCAACTTTAGCTGATCGTCTTTTGGAAACAACAGGAACAATTAAAAAAGATAAGATGAAGCCTCAGTATTTAGATTCTATGGATCTAGAAAGAGAAAAGGGGATTACTATTAAAATGGCTCCAGTAAGAATGGATTACAAAGATTATGTCTTAAACTTAATTGATACTCCAGGACACATTGATTTTAATTATGAGGTTTCAAGAAGTTTGGCTGCTGTTGAAGGAGCAATTCTTTTGGTTGACGCAACTAAAGGAATTCAAGCTCAAACCATTACCAATCTTGATTTAGCTAAAAAAGAAGGACTTGTTATTATTCCTGCATTAAATAAGATAGACTCTCCTCAAGCAATGATAGATGAGGTAAAAAAAGAAATCAAAGAAATTCTTGATTTTAAAGAAGAAGATATTCTTTTCATTTCTGCTAAAACAGGAGAAAATGTTGAAAATCTTTTAGAGAGAGTGATTGAAAAAGTTCCAACAGCTGAGGATAATTCAGAAAAAACTCTAAGAGCTTTAATATTTGATTCAAAGTATGATTCTTTTTTAGGTATTGTTGCTTATGTTAGAATTATTGATGGTTTTGTAAAACAAGGAGACAAAATTTATTTCATTAATTCTAAATCAGAAGGAGCGGTAAAAGAATTAGGAGTGTTTAAACCAGGAATGGTTCAATCAAAAGAATTAAAGTCAGGAGAAATTGGATATATTGCTACTGGAATAAAAGATCCAGAAAAGATAAGAATTGGAGATACTGTTGTTTTGTCTGGCAACGAGGAACTGGTTAAGTCTTTGGAAGGATACAAGGATCCAGAGCCAAAGATTTTTGTTTCACTATATCCAAAAGCACAAGACGATTTTGAATTATTAAAAGTTGCTTTATCTAAATTAAAATTAAATGATTCTGCTTTGTTTTTTGAGCAACAAAATTTTCATGTTTTTGGCAGAGGGTTTCTTTGTGGGTTTTTAGGATCCCTTCATACTGAAATAACAATGGAGAGATTAAAAAGGGAATTTGATTTAGAATTAGTAATTAGCTCTCCTCAGGTATTGTTTAAAGCAGAAGATTCAAAAGGAAAAGAAATATTGATATATAATCCAGTTAATTGGTCTGACAGTTTTAAGAGTTTTTCTGAACCTTGGGCTGAAGTTAAGATTATTATCGGTACTGCTTATTTGGGCAGGGTTTTTGATTTTTTAAATGAATTAGAAGGAAAACATGTTGACTCTTATCCTTTTGGAGAAAACAGATATTTTATTGTTTATGAAATGCCCTTGAGAGAAATTATTGGTAAGTTTTATGAAAATCTTTTAAATATTACTCAAGGATTTGCATCGCTTACTTTTAAAGAAATAGGGTATAAGTCTGCTGATTTAGTTAAATTAGAGATATTGATTAATGGTAACAAAGAAGAAGCATTTTCAAGAATACTTCCACAAAGTAAGGTTAATTATGAGGCAAGAAGAATGGTGGAAAAACTTAAAGATGTTTTACCAAAACAGTCTTTTAGCGTTCCTATTCAAGGCAAAATTGGTGGCAAAATCATTAGCAGAGAAACAATTACTGCAACAAGAAAAGACGTTACAGCGCCCTTATACGGAGGAGATTTTACTAGAAAGAGAAAGTTGTTAGAAAAACAAAAAGAAGGTAAAAAGAAATTAAAAGAAAAGGGAGAGGTGCGTATTCCCCCCGAAGTATTTCTTAAAGTGTTTGGATCTTAGAAACCAATATATGCAAGAGAGATTATCATTGAAAGTGCAACCAATGAAACCATCACAATCCAAACTATTCTGAACATTTTTTTAGATTTTTTAGACATATTAATATGATAGCAAAAAAGAATAAAAAAGTGAAGAGCATTATTAATGATTGGAAAAGAAAGCTTTCAATTGTTGGTTTCGCATTTTTAATTATTGTTCTTTTAAATGCGAATATTCGAATTTTTATTGAAAAGAACAAATCAGAAAAAGAATTAAAAAAGATTGAAGATATGATAGAGGTTGAGGTCAAAGAAAAAGAAAGATATGATTTTGAACTAGGAAAAAGTAGCGGGGAAGAGTATTTAGAAAAAATAGCAAGAGAAGAATTAGGATTACAAAAACCAGGAGAACAAATAGTAATAATTAAAAAACAAGAAGAAATAGAACAGGAAGAAGAGCAGAATAAAGGGTTTATGGAAAAAGTAGTAGACTGGTTTAAAGGATTCTTGCCAGAGTAGCTTAACGGCAAAGCAATTCTTTCGTAAAGAAGAGACTGCGAGTTCGATTCTCGCCTCTGGCTTATTTGCCTTGTTTGATTTTTTTTGATATAATTTGAAATATGGAAAATGAAAAACAATTAGAAGAATTATTTTCTAGAGTCCTCTCCTTAGGGGACCGGCTTTGACTTTGACAATTTGTTAAAGAGAAAAGAAGAGTTGAAAAAAGAAACAGAAAAACCTGATTTTTGGAATGATAATAATCGAGCGGTTATGATTAGTCAAGAATTATCTGATATTGAAGAAGAAATTAAGTGGTTCGAAGAAACAAAGCAGGAACTAGGGGACACTAAAGAACTTCTTTCTTTAATAGAAGAAGATTCAGAATTGGAAGAAAAGATTGATGATTTGAGTAAAAGAATAAAGAGGAAGGAAACAGAAGCATATTTTAGTGATAAGTATGATAAAGGAAATGCTTTACTTTCTATTTTTTCAGGAGCAGGAGGTCAAGATGCAGAAGATTGGGCAACAATGCTTTTAAGAATGTATAATAGATATTGCGAAAGAAAGAAGTTTAAAGTAATGGTAATAGATGAATCTTTTGGAGAGGGAAACGAAGAAAGAAAAGGAATAAAGTCAGTAATGATTGAAATTAAAGGTAAATATGCGTTTGGGCTTTTAAAAAGAGAAACAGGAGTTCATAGATTAGTGAGGATATCTCCTTTTTCAGCTCAAAAGCTTAGACATACATCATTTGCTTTAGTAGAAGTATTGCCAGAGATTACAGATGACAAAGAGATAGAAATTAAAGAAGAAGACATTAGAGTTGATTATTATAGGGCATCTGGTCCAGGGGGGCAATATGTTAATAAGAGAGATTCAGCTGTAAGAATTACACATATACCGACTGGAATTGTTGTTTCCTGTCAATCAGAAAGATTACAGGGTAAAAACAAAGAAAAAGCAATGAGCGTTTTAATGAGTAAATTGTATAGTTTTGAAAAAGAAAAGCAAGAAAAAGAATTATCAAAAATAAAAGGGGATAAGGTTTCTGCAAGCTGGGGAAATCAAATCCGTTCATATGTTTTACATCCATATAAATTAGTTAAAGACTTAAGAACTAATTTCGAATCAACCCAACCAGAGAAAGTATTAGATGGAGAATTAGAAGAATTTATAGAAGAAGAAATTAAATTATGATAGAATTTAAAAATGTTAAAAAGAAATATCCTGCCAACTCTTTAAGAGAGGAAAAAATGGCCCTAGACGATGTTTCTTTTAATATAAAGCAAGGAGAGTTTGTTACTTTATGTGGAAGATCAGGAGCAGGAAAAACAACAATTCTTAAGTTGGTTTCTTGCGAAGAAAAACCCAGTTCGGGAGAGGTTTTGATTGAAAGTCAAAACATTTGTGATATTAAAAGGGGACAAACATGCTTGTTAAGACAAAAGGTTGGTTCTATTTTTCAAGATTATAAGCTTTTATCCTATAAAACAGTATTTGAAAACATTGCTTATGCTTTAGAGGCATTTGATTTTGATGGTAACAAGATAGAAGAGGAGGTAATGCAAGTAATTGATTTGGTTGGTCTGGGAGACAAGTTAAATTGTTTACCTAGAGAATTATCAGGAGGAGAAAAACAAAGAGTTTCAATTGCTAGAGCATTGATTCATAGACCAAAAGTAATATTAGCTGATGAACCAACAGGTAACTTAGATCCTTATCATTCAAGAGATGTTATTAAGGTTTTATTAAAAATAAACGAAGCAGGCTCGACGATCGTTTTATCAACCCATAGTAAAGATATTGTTAATGCTCTTAAAAAAAGAGTTATTACTCTTGAAGATGGGAGAATAATAAGAGATGAAGAAAAAGGAAGATTTTTCTTATGATTAAATATATTAGTAAAATTTTAAAAAGTGGGTGGACTAACTTAAAAAGACAAGGTTTTTTAACATTAACAACTTCAATCGTTATATTTATTGCGGTTGTTTTGGGAACAGCTTTATTTATTTTTCAAGGTGGGGTTTCTTTTATGACCGATGCTATAAAAGATAAAATAGATGTTTCTATTTATTTTAATGAACAAGTTTCAAGAGAAGAGATATTAAAGATTAGAGAAGAAGTAGCCAAATTAGAAGAAGTAAACAAGGTAAGCTATGTTTCTCCAGAAGAAGCATATGAAAACTTTGTAAAAACACATCAAAATGATCCTTACTTAGAATCATTAGAAGCAATAGAGATTAATCCTTTTTTACCATCTTTAGTTGTTCAAACAAAAGAACCATCACAATATAAAGTAGTTTCAGAATTTTTTAAAAAAGATGAATATGTATCTTTGGTGTACGAGATTGACGATTACAAGAGGGGAACTATAATTGATAGAATTTCAGGAATGTCTGATGGAATAAGAAACATTGGAATATTTTTAACATTGTTTTTAAGTTTTATTGCTATAACTGTTACGCTAAATACTTTAAGGGTTAGTATTTATTCTCAAAGAGAAGAAATTGAAATAATGAGACTTGTTGGAGCAAAGAATAGTTTTATCCGCGGACCATTTTTAGTTCAAGGGGCAATGTGTGGATTTTTTGCAGCAATTCTTTGTTTTGTTTTATTCTTTTTGATATTGGTTTCTCTTAAGACAAACCTAGAAACCCTATTTATGGGTTTTGATGTGTTTGGTTTTTATAAAAACAACATTATTACAATACTATCACTACAATTGTTAATTGGTGTTGGATTGGGCTTGATTTCTAGCTTTTTTGCTGTTAGAAAGTATTTAAAAGATTAATTTCTTTGATCGGGGGTCGTCTAATGGTAGGACGCCAGGTTCTGACCCTGGTAATTGGGGTTCGAGTCCCTACGCCCGAACAATATATGATTAACTTACAAGAAGTTTTTACAAAAACATTATCCATATTTAAAGATAGCTTTTGGTTTTTTGTTATCCTTTCTTTGATTTCTTCAATTTTGTGTATTTATATTTTGCCAATTTTTTTAAACAATATTTTATCTGAGCAGGCTATTAATGATGAAATTGGTAGTATGTATGGAGGATTAACAGTTTTTTCTGCTGATCAAATAATTTTATCATTAACGTTAGTTTTTCAGTTTTCAATAGTTTCCATCGTGTTGTTGATTGCTGCTTATAAGGTAAAATATATTATTGATAAAAGAATTTTTAGTATTAATAAGTGGAGAGATTGGAAATTCTTTATTTATATTTCTGGTATTTCTGTGATAATACTGTATCTTTTTCAGGCGATGAATGTTGGATTTCAAGATAATTTAATATCTAATTTTATACTAACTTTTATTTATTGTTTTATAGTGGTTATTTTTTCAATTATACTTTTGCCGGAAGAACAATCAAAATTTTTAGATTATAAGTAATTATAGCTTGTTTTTTTATTTTTAGTACAATTAAACAATGAACCATAAATCATTTACTTTAATCGAAATATTAGTTGTAATTGTTGTTATTGGAATTCTTTCTTCCTTTATTTTAGTTGGAATGAGTTCAATTACTAATTCGGCTAACGTTGCTAAAGGAAAAGCATTTTCCGAATCTTTAAGAAATTCTTTATTAATGGATTTAGTTTCTGAATTTAAATTTGAAGATAATGTTAATGATTCATGGGGAAGTATTACAGGATCATTATTTGGAACCCCAGTTTATAAATCGGGAAACGATTGCGTTTCTAATAAATGTTTAGATTTTAATGGGGGTGGTGATTATTTTACACTTTCTTCAGTAATTTTTTTGTCGGCAGAATTTACTATTAGTATTTGGGCTAATAGAGACACAAATAATAGTTACGATATGATAACTGGAAGAACAGGTGATGATAGAAAGATTGGATTGAACAATGGAAATAATAAGATATTTGTTAGAGTTCTTGCCGGAGGAACAGCTGATGCTTCAACTTCAGACGATGTTGTCATTAATAAGTGGAATCATGTTGTAATCACTAGAAATAGTTACAATAAGATTGATTCACGTGTAAATGCTGGAGCAATAAGAAGAATGATTGGTGACGTAGCTCAGGTTGGAAATTTTGAAATAAGTATGATTGCTAATGATAGTTCTAATCTTTATTTTGACGGTAAACTAGACACAATTAGTATTTATGATAAACAAATGCCAGTTTCTTTAATTAATTCTCTTTATTACTCTGGCTTGAATAAATTGCTAGTTAGTAGTAATATTAATATACAAGAATTTGACCAGAGATTATCTGAATTTTCTGGTTCCTTAGCGGATAATTAATTTAAATCTATTGTTATGAGTAAAGAAATCAAATCTATATATTTAACATTTTTAATAAGTGTTTTTTCAGTTGTTGCTCACAACTATTTATATTTTAAATTAGGAAAAGAAGAAGGGGTATTTTTTATTCTTGCATTTTTATCTTTGATTGCTTTTGTTTTTGCAACAATTGCTTCTTTAACCAGTCTCGTTACAGAGAAAAAACCAGAGGATTTATGGTTAACTGGGTTTTTGGGTTTAGTAGGTTTTTTAGGTCTTATTCCTGAAATAGGGGTTATTTTCTTTGGATTTTTTGGATTCTTTTTATTTTTCCTTTTAAGATTTGGATATACTTCTAAAATTATTTTTAAAAACATTTGTCTTATTCTTTCATTAATTGCTGTTGTCGGAGCATTATCTATTAATTTTTATCAAACAATTAGCAATAATCAAGATAATGTTTACGAGTTGTTTAAATTTATGCAAGAAGAAGAAGTGCTTGAAGGTATTAATTTTACACAAATAGAAAGAACAACTTTTTACTGGCCATCAAAGACAGAGCCAATTAAAGGTAAGGGTTTCGAAGAAATGACAATTACAATGGATCAATATGATACTTTAAGAAACTTTTTTGATGCTGCTGGATTTGAAATGGATTTTTTTGACATTGAATCTACAACTAACGCAGGAGTTTCTGGTTATAAAAAAGAAAATGTTTGGTGTGTTTTAAAAGCAGGACTATATTATGATGAAAATGGTGATCCAATAGCTGAGGATAAAATGAGATGTAATATATATTGTGCAGAATTAGAAGAATAATTATGGAAAATTGTATTTTTTGTAAAATTATAAATAAGGAAGTTCCTTGCTATAACATATACGAAGATGATTTAGTTTTGGTTTTTTTAGATATTAATCCTGTTGTTGAAGGTCATACCTTAATTATTCCCAAGAAACATTTTGAAAATATATTTGAAATAGAAGAAGAGTATTTACAAAGGATTATAGCTGTTTCAAAAAAAATATCTTTAAAAATGAAGGAGGTTATGGGAACAGAAGGAATTAATCTTTATCAGGCCAATGGTTCTCTTGCCGGACAAACAGTTTTCCATTTTCATTTACATGTTCTGCCTCGTAAAGAGGGGGATAAGATAGATTTTATTAAGTGGATGAGTAGTATTACGAAGAAAATGGAAAAAGAACAATTTGAAGAAATTAGAAATAAATTAATAATTACATGAATTTAGAAGAAATAAGACAATATATTGTGGCAGTGGTAGTTCTTATTTTTTCTGCTTATATTTTAACCATTATTAAAACTTGGTTGATTAAATTTTTAAAAGAAAAAACAGGAGATTTTTCTTCTAAATTTATTCAACAATTTGGTTGGCCATTTACTGTTTTTCTTTCTTTGATTGTGTCAGCAAGATTTATTGATACTTCTTTTATTCCAGAGAAATACTTGTTTCTTGGTTTTTTTATAGTAATATCTTTTTATTCTTTAAAAATTATTCAATTATTCTTAGATTTAATAATAAAACCAAAAGACGAAGAATTTACAATGATTGTTAAGTTTATTAGAAATTCTATTTCTTGGATTATTTGGTTCTTGGTTTTGGTTTTAATTTTTAAGAATTTAGGCTTTAATGTTTCTACATTATTAACTAGTTTTGGTATAATTGGTATTATTATTGCTTTTACAGTTCAGAACATCTTATTAGATGTTTTTTCTTATTTTACAATTTATTTAGATAAACCATTTAAGATCAATGATTTTATTGTTGTGGGGAATGAAAGCGGAACAGTAAAAAAGATTGGACTAAAGTCAACAAGAATTCTTTCTTTAAAAGGGGAGGAATTAATTTTTTCTAATCGAAAGTTGTTAGATAATGTGATTCATAATTATAGAAGAATGACCAAAAGAAGAAAAACCTTTGAAATTAGAGTTTCTCAAGACACTTCTTTAGAAAACCTAAAACTATTATTAGAAGAACTAAAGAAAATACTTAAAAAAGAAAAATTAGTTGAAATAGAAAGAGTTCATTTGCGAGATATCGAAGATTCTTTCTTTATTTTTGAAGCAGTTTACTGTGTTAAATCAAATGATTATAATGTATACATGGATGTTCAAGAAAGTATTAATTTTAGAGTTAAGGAGTTTTTAGAAAAAAACAACATTAAATTAGTATGAAAAAGAAAATAAAAGCAAAGAAAATAGTTTTAAAAAAGGAAAAACCTAAAAAAAGGGTGGTTTTGAAAAAAGAAAAACCCAAAAAAGAAAAGAAAATAGTTTTAAAGAAGGAAAAACCTTCAAAAGACGATAATTTAATTAAAAAGGTTAAGATTAAAGTAATCGGAATCGGAGGTGGAGGAGGAAATATTGTTTCTGAATTATCTAAAAAATTAAAGGATTTTTCTTCACAAAAAGTTGATTTTGTTGCAGCCAATACTGATAATCAGGCCCTAGGAGCATTAAGTAGAAATATTAAGATCTTTCCCTTTGGACAGAAATTAACTCATGGTCTTGGTGCTGGAAGAGATGTTTTAGTGGGCGATAGAGCAGCTAAAGAAGATACAGAAAAGATAAAGAATCTTTTTTCTGATAATAAAGACTTGTATATAGTAGTTTCTTCTTTAGGTGGAGGAACAGGAACTGGGGCTACGCCAGCTTTTTTGAAGATTGCATCACAAATGAATTTAATGACATTGGGTATTTTTACTCTACCTTTTTCTTTTGAGGGAAAAAAGAAAATGGATATGGCTTTAAATTCTATTGACGAGATGAAGGATTATTTAAATGCTTATATGGTTTTGCCTAATGAAAAAATATTTGGTTTAACCAAAGAAGAGGTTTCTTTTACGGATTCATTAAATTTACTTAATAATCATCTAGCTAATTCTTTAGAGGGGTTATTAAGAACCACTTATTCTCCCGGAGTTATTAATATTGACTGGGCTGACATTAAGACGATTCTTGAGGGAAAAAAGAACAGAGCTTATCTTAATGTTTCCAAAAATAAAGGAGGGGAGAGTTTTGAGGAACTATTGAAAAAATTGATAAAAAACCCTATTCTAGACTATAACTTTGAAAATGCTGATAATATAATGTTTAATGTAGAGGGATCTAAAGATATATCTTTGCATTCATTGTCTTTGATTAGTGAAAAGATTAGCGAAATGTCTCCTAATGCTAGAATTATTTTTGGATTAACCAATAATCCAAAAATGAAGAATGAAATCAAAGTTACAATTTTATCAACTGGAAGCGTTGAAAAAGTGCAAAAAAAGAAAAAGGAGAAAAAAATAGAAATCAAGAAAGAAATTAAAAAAGAAGAAGTTGTAGAAGAAAAGATTAGAAGAACAGCTATAGAAGCAAAAGAAGCCGAGAAAAAAGAGGCTGAAAAAGAAGAGGAAGATGAAAAAATATTTGAAATACCAGCCTTTTTAAGAAAAGGAAAAAAGAAAATAAAATAAATATTATGAAAGAAATTAAAAAAGCAATATTTCCTATCGCGGGACTAGCTACAAGATTTTTACCGTTTTCAAAAGCAGTATCAAAAGAACTTATTCCTTTGGTTGATAAACCTTTAATTCATTATAATGTTGAAGAGGCGTTGCTTTCAGGAATTAAAAATATTGAGTTTATTGCTAGACCCAAACAAAAAGATTTTCTTAATTATTTTAATAAAGACCTATCTTTAGAAAAGTTTTTACAAGAAAAGAGCAAAAAAGAAGAATTAAAATATTTAAAAGAAGTAGAAAGCTTTTTTAAAGCTATAAATTTTTCAGTTTCAACACAAAAAAAAGCAACAGGCGATGCAAATGCAATATATCAATCAAAAAAATTTGTTGGAAAAGATCCATGCGGGGTTTTCTTCTGTGATGATGTTGTGAGAGCAGAAGAACCTTGTTTTTCTCAATTAATCGAGGTTTTTAAAACTTGTAATAGGCCTGTTCTAGCTTTAATGCAAATGCCAGAAAATAGATTATCTAGTTATGGTGTTGTTAGTGTTGAAAAAATAGCTAATAGTTTTTATAAAATAAAAAAAGTTGTTCAAAAACCAAAATTAGGTGAAGCTCCTTCTAATTTAGCAATTTTAGGAAGAATGATTTTAACTCCTGATGTTTTTGAATTTCTTGGTGCTGATAAAAAATTACTTCAAAACGACTGTTCCATTACTCAAGTTTTAGGGATGATGGCAGAGGAAGGTAAACCAGTTTATGGTTACGAAATAAAAGGAGATTGGCTTGAATGTGGAAATAAAAAGCTTTGGCTTGAATCTTTTGTGGATTTATTATTAGACGATCCAGAGTTTGGGCCTGGGATTAGAGAAAAAATTAAAGAAAAGAAAATATAATGATTTACGATTTAATTATTATTGGTGGAGGTTCAGCAGGAATTACTGCTGGAATTTATGCATCAAGACAAAGGATGAAAACCTTACTTTTAACTAAATCTTTTGGAGGACAAATGGTTCACAAGTCAGTAGAGATTGAGAATTATCCTGGGTTTGATAAAATCTCTAGCTCTGAACTAATTGAAAGATTTGAAAATCAATTAAGAACTAAAAATGTTGAAATTGAAGTAGATAAAGTTTTATCAATTACAAAAAAAGAATATTTTAATATTTTAACAGAAAAAGAAAAACAATATCAATCTAAAACAATTATTATTGCTACTGGCTCTGAACCAAGAAAATTAAACATTAAAGGAGAAAAAGAGTTTTTAGGAAAAGGAGTTAGCTATTGTCCTACTTGCGATGGCCCTATTTTTTCAAAAAAGAAAGTTGTTGTTATTGGTGGTGGAGAGGCTGGTTTTGAAACAGCAATATTTTTAAAAAAGTATGCTTTAGAAGTAATAATATTAGAACAAGGAGAAAAGTCAAGAGCAAGTAAAGAAATTCAAGAAAAGGCAAATAGTATAGGGATTCAAGTTATTGTTAATACTTTTGTCAAAGAAATTAAAGGAACAAACTTTGTTGAAGAAATAATATTCAATGAAGATATAATTAAAGCTGATGGTGTTTTTGTTCAAATTGGATATGTACCAGACGCTTCTTTTGCTAAAGATTTAGTTGATATTAATGAAAAAGGAGAAATATTAATTAATTTTGAGACATTAGAAACTAAAACACCAGGACTTTTTGCAGCAGGAGATATTAATAATGGAAAAGTAAAACAAATAGTAACTGCTTGTGGAGAAGGAGCTCAAGCAGCAATATATGCATATAATTATTTAATTAAAGAATATGGCTCTAATTAAAGAAATTAAGGCAAGAGAAATTCTTGATTCAAGAGGAAATCCTACTATTGAGGTAGAGTGTGTAACAGATGATTGTATTTTTGTTGATAGTGTTCCTGCAGGAGCTTCAAGGGGAGAAAGAGAAGCTATTGAATTAAGAGATGGGGGAATGAGATATGGAGGAAAAGGAGTTTTAAAAGCAGTTGATGTTGTTAATAAAATAATTGGACCTAAAATTATTGGTTTTGATTCAGAAGACCAAGAGCAAATAGATAAATTAATGATTGATTTAGATGGTACACCTAATAAATCAAAATTAGGAGCAAACAGTATCTTAGGAGTTTCTATGGCTGTTTGTAGGGCGGGAGCCAAATCTAAGAGTCTTGAACTTTATGAATATATTTCTTTATTATATTCTGGAAGATATAAAAGAAAGTATAAAATACCAAAGTGTTGTTTTAATGTGATAAATGGAGGAAAACATGCTGGAAATAATCTTAGTTTTCAAGAATTTATGATTGTTCCTAGCGCAAATAGTTTTAAAGAAGAATTAAGAATGGCTTCAGAGATTTATTATTCTTTAAAAGTAAGATTAAAAGAGAATTATTCAGCAAATGCAATTAATGTTGGAGATGAAGGAGGTTTTGCTCCACCAATTGATGTGCCAGAGGTTGCTTTGGGAAATATTACTGGAGCAATAGAGTATGCAGGATTTGAAGGAAACGTAAACATAGTTCTTGATGTTGCTGCTTCAAGTTTTTTCAAAAACGAATATTATTCATTAAGTACAGGCGGTTACAATAAAGACGAATTTATTGATTATTATACTGATTTAATATCTTCTTATCCTATTATTGGAATTGAAGATCCATTAGAAGAAAACGATTGGAAGGGTTTTTCGGAAATAACAAAAAAAATAGGAAAAGATATTATGATTATTGGAGACGATTTATTGGTAAGTAATATTGAATATATTAAAAAAGCTAAAGAAAAAGATTCTTGTAATGCTGTTTTGTTAAAATTAAATCAAGTAGGGACAGTTACAGAATTAATTGCTTCAGCTAATTTAGCAAAAGAATATGGATGGAAAACAGTTGTGTCTCATCGTTCAGGAGAAACCACAGATGACTTTATTGCTGATTTAGCAGTAGGAATTAATGCAGACCATATGAAATCAGGTGCTCCAGCAAGAGGGGAAAGAATTTGCAAATACAATCGCTTGCTTAAAATAGAGGAAATGATAAAATATATAACAAATTAAAATAATATAAATAAAAAAATGAAAGTCAGACTATTTTCAACACCAATTTGTCCATATTGTTTAACTTTAAAAAGATTTCTAGAAGAAAAAGGAATTGAAGTAGAAGGAGTTGATGTTTCTGCAGATGAAGAGGCTAGAAACGAAATGGTTGAAAAAACAAAACAAACTACAGTTCCTGTTTTAGATATTGAAGGAGAATTTATTGTTGGTTTTGATAGAAAAAAGATCTGTGAAAAATTAGGAATTGAAGACTAATGAACAAATCGTTCACATTAATAGAAATATTAGTTGTAATCGTCGTTATCGGAATCCTTTCCAGTTTTATTTTAGTTGGAATGAGTTCAATTACTGATAAAGCAAACATTACCAAATCTCAAGCATTTCTTAATTCTTTGGACAATTCATTATTAACATCTAGAGTGTCACAATGGAAACTAGATAATGCTTCGGGAGCATCTGTTTCTGATTCATGGTTAACTAACACGGGAACCTTGGTTAATTTTACTGACACTACTGCAGGATATGGAGATAATCATGATTCTGGCTGGATGAGTCAGTTTAATTGCGTGTCTGGAACTTGTCTTAGATTTAATGGAGTTAATAATTATATTACTATTGTTGATAATAATTCTCTTCAGTTTGGTTATAACCCTTTTACATTTTCTTTATGGTTTAAAGTTAATGGGAATTCTTCGACTGGTACAGAGGGTTTAATTAATAAATATGATAGTGTTCAGGGTTATTGGGGTCTTTATTATAATTATTCTAGTAGAACAATGCAGTTTGCGACGAGGAGTTCTGATAATAATGAAATTATTAATTTTTCACCAACTCAAACATTAAATTATAATAATTGGTATAATATAACGTGGGCTATTAACGATACAAGTCATACAGTATATGTTAATGGAAAATTTTTGCAAAATTTTAACGATACTAGAGTTACCAGAGAATATAGTCCTGATTCTGGGCTTAGATTGGGTAATTTTAATGGACATTATCTTAATGGTTTGCTTGACGATGTTCGTCTTTATAATACAATTATTTCAGCTCATCAAATCAAACAAAGTTATTATTTAGGAATAAATAGATTGTTTATTAATAATTTATCTGATATTATGGAGTATAATAATAGGATTGTGGAATTAAAACAATCATTAGTTGATAATAATTAAGTATAAAGATATGGCAAAAATAGCAATAAATGGATTCGGAAGAATCGGAAGATGTGTTTTAAAAATTATAATCGATAAAAAACTTGATTTAGAAGTGGTTGCAATTAATGATTTGACTGATAATGAAACATTAATGCATCTTTTTAAGTATGATTCTGCTTACGGAAGATTTAACGGAGATGTTTCACTAAAAGGAGATGAAATGATTGTAGGAAAACAGAAAATAAAGCTTTTTTCTGAAAAAGATCCTCTTGATCTTCCTTGGAAAGATTTAGGAGTAGATGTTGTTTTAGAATGTACAGGAGTGTTTACTAATAGAGAAGGAGCATTTAAACATATTACTGCTGGAGCAAAGAAAGTAATCATTTCTGCTCCTGCTAAATCAGACGATATCCCTTCATATATTTTAGGAATCAATACCAATGAATATGCTGGAGAAGATATCATTGACATGGGCTCTTGTACTACTAATTGCTTAGCTCCATTAGTTAAAATTATTGAAAATGAATTTGGAATTGTTAAGGGGTTCATGACAACAATTCATTCGTACACTAATGATCAAAGAGTTTTGGATTTACCTCATAAAGACTTAAGAAGAGCAAGAACAGCAGCTACCAATATTATTCCTACAACCACTGGGGCAGCAAAAGCAATTGGAAAAGTAATTCCTTCTGTTTCAGGAAAATTAGATGGAATTGCTGTAAG
>JBFZBB010000019.1:0-2595 GCA_041308625.1 bacterium
ATACAATAGTCAACACCTTTTGAATATAGATCTCCTTTACATCTTAATTCATTTAAATGATTAATTCTTTCAGATAAGAGTGGAAATCGATTGAGAGTTAATTCCCTACAAAAATTATCCAAACACTGATCGAATTGACTTTTAGCTTGAAAATCTGAAAATGAATGTTCTAATAACTCATACATTCTTGTTGAGGAAGCATCGCCGGGTCTTATGTGAGGAACTCCATACCAATAACAATAATTAATTGATGCCGCTACTAATTCAAGTATTACACCTTTTAATATATCTTTTTCTTCAGGTATTGGAAAAATTGGTTTTTTACATTTTGATATTGTTTCTCCAAGAGATTCTATTTTTTCATAATCTATATAAACATATCTTGGATTTTTCATAAAAGATTCACTGATATTAAAAACACTTTCGATAAAATTCATGAATTCTCCTTTCAAATTTGTGAATATATGTTCTAAATATTTATAATGATGTCTAAATATCTTTTAACATATCTTCAACTTCATCTTCGCCTTCTTCTTCTGCTTCTTCATAGTCTTCGTCAATTTTTTCTAATAAAGCTTCAAATTCTCCTGCATGTACTTTCTCTTCTCTGGAAACATCTAAAAGTACTTCTTTGATTCTTTTATCTTTTGTTAAAGTGGCTAATTTTTCATATAGATTGGATGCATCTAATTCAGCGATCATGCTTAATCTTAAAATTTGAACATCCCTTTCTGTTCCTGCGGGGATTGATTCTATTTCTGCGGATTGAACAAACAACTCTTCTAATTTTACTCTTTTGTCTTTTGTAATACTTTGTTCCATTAAAATTTTTTCTTTGCCTGATTTATGTTCAACTTTAATTTTTTTAGGGTTACTACTATTTAAACTTTTTAAAGTATCAATATATTTTTCTTTATCCATTTTTAAATACCTCCAAATTTTAGAACAAAAAAAACAATGAAAAAATAAAGGGCGTGTAACATATTGCTACCCTTTATTTTTTTACTAATTATATCCTCTCTTTTTTTTCTTAAACAGTTTGGAACACCCATTCCAAACTTTGTTATACGCTACTGTTGCTGCTGCTCCACCTCCAATTGACGCTACTGTACTTGCAGCAATAGTTGCCGCTATAGCCCAACCACCTGGATTCGATACAAGTAATCCTGTTACTATAACTTGTGCTGCATAACCAGCAACACTACCAGCAACACCTGCTACTCCACCCCGACTCGTATCTTTTAATGTACTAATCCCTGCTTCTTTCCAGGTTTTTTCATTTTTATAAATTGCATAACCATTCATTCCAATACTAATTCCTCCAGCGATTCCAGCACCAATTAATCCACCAGATTTTCCTGCTTTACCCAATTTATCAAGTGTTAATCCAGCCTTGATATTTTGTGTAATATTATTAATTTGAGATCCTGGTGCCATCGTGGGGCCATTCTGCCCGGTCCATCCAAACCCTCTTAAATCAGGTTGTATACCATTGTTCATCCCTTCTACTGCTTCTTTAGCCTTCGCTATCATTTCTGGCGTAAGTTCATGGCCATTAATAATCTGACCTGGTTGTGATACAGCTGCATCTTGAATCTGATGAAATCTTGCTATTAGTTTTGCATCATTGATTTTATTAAAATTTGCAAACCATTTTTCTGGATTATCAGATGCTACTTCAACACCAACAACCCTTGGATCATGTGAAAAATCTGACCTGTGCCAATATGATCCCCGAGAATTGGCTGTCCTGTCAATTGTTTGATGTATTTTTTCGATTGCTTTCTCTCCATACTTTTTAACTACATCTAAATTCTTCATTGCATCTAAGTGTTCCTTAGCGCTATTCATGTATCATTCCTTTCAAGTCTTTTATTTATGTTTAAGTAATTTGTTATTGTTCCACCAGTAAGGTGCTTCAATAGTATACTCAGTTATATCCCCATATTTATCTGTTAAGTTATTTCTTGTAATATATTTTGCAACATTTTCACTAGCTTTGTTTTCAGAAACAATTTCTATATAGTTTTCTCTTAGAACTAATTCCTTTCTGTCAATTGAATATTGTTGTAATTCAGGAAGATTTAATAATTTCATAATACCAGCTTTTGCATAATTTTTTCCGTGTACCCATGCCACATAAGTTAAACCAAAATAGTTATTCTTTGGTGTTAATTTTTTTTCTGTAGTACCAGATATTACTATTCCGACTCTCTTTCCTTTATCTATTATAGTTCGAGCAACATAGCTTTTTGGATATTTATATATAGGTCTCATTACTTCATAAAATCCATCATCAGTATCAGCCCTTGTCCACCCCTTATCAAGAAGTTTCTGCCACTCAACGTCCGCTTTTTTAATGTCCTCCTTTGTAATTTTTGGATCGAGTTTAAGTTGTCTAAAGTTATAAGGATTTGGTAGTGATTTATCATTTGGATCTACAAAACCAATTTTTTCTAATTGTTTCTGTGGGTTACTACCAAAACCAAACAATTCCTCTAAGTAATTATCAATAATACCCATAAATATTATCTCCTGTAGTTAAAAAATTGGTTAATGTAAATATATCATACATTAATATATATAGCATTGTTT
>JBFZBB010000020.1:0-22285 GCA_041308625.1 bacterium
AGGAGAAAGAATCTCAAATAGAATTTTTAAGCGATTATATTTATCCTTGAAGTATTGTTGCTTTTCTTGATTTTCGATAAAAATCTTTAAGCATCGACGTAAATTATCTATTGAGGGGTCTTCTATGTTTACTCCAGTAAATAATTCCATTGTTTCGCCTATAACCTTTTCGAATTCTTCTTTTAGGAGATCGATATTAATCATGGCACTGTCAACTATGCTTTCATCAAAATTAAGAGCTTCGTAAAGATTTTTAGTTACACCATAGTAATCAATAATCTTTCCACATCCTTTATTAGGATATACTCGGTTTGTACGAGCAATTGCTTGAAGTAAATTATGGTCTCTAAGAGGTTTATCTAAATACATCACTTGTTCGACTGGTGCGTCGAATCCAGTCAAAAGCATGTCGCAAACAAGTAAAAATTTAAGCGGGTTTTCTGGATTTTTGAATTGATCAATAACCTTCTCCCTTTTTTGTTTATTAGTGTTGTATTTTTTTAAATCATCACTGTCACTATTTGGATCACCAGGAGAATATACAACCTCAGACCATTCGGATGGTATAAGTTTATCAAAAAGTTCTTTATATTTTGCTGTTGCTTCACGATCATAACAAACTACTTGAGCTTTAAATCCGTTTGGCAATACATAGAGCTTATAATGTTCAATAATATCCTGGGCAATAGCTTCCATTCTTTTATCTAGCTTAACCAATGCTGCTTTTTTCCCATATCTTTTTGTGAGTAATTCTTTTTGTTTTTCATTTAGATCAGTCGTAAGCTCATTAAATTTTTTATCTATTTCATTTTCA
Organism: bacterium; assembly: GCA_041308625.1. GTDB lineage: Bacteria > Patescibacteriota > Minisyncoccia > Minisyncoccales > Minisyncoccaceae > Microsyncoccus. The sequence continues at coordinate 815 of JBFZBB010000020.1, forward strand.
TCAATAAAGAATTTAGAAAGACGAGCCTCATAAGCAACTGGCAAGGTAGCACCATCATCAATAGCTTGCTGAATTGAATAGTAATCAAGATAGCGTTCCCCTTCTTCGCCAAAGTTTCGGTGAGTATTAAGTGTTAGTTTGTCGATTGGCGTTCCAGTAAATCCGAAGAAGAAAGCATCTTTAAAAGCATTACGCATCTTGATAGCTGAAATACCCTCATTGTCTCGATGAGCTTCATCAGAAAGAACGATAATATTTCCTTCAAGATTTTCTATATCTTCAAGTTCGCTGAATTTCTGAATTGTTGAAATAAAGATACCTCGATCAGCTCCTTTTATTTTCTTTTCTAGATCTTTACGGGATTCTATTCTTACAAGGTTTTGTCCTCCCCAACCGTCAAATTCATCATAGACTTGATCATCTAGATCGATACGGTCAATTAGAATAAATATTTTGGGATTTTTAAGTTCTGGGTCATAGCGAAGTTTCCATGCTGCAAAAAACATTGTAAGAGTCTTGCCTGATCCTTGAGTGTGCCAAATCAGACCCTTTTTTCGTTCCCCTTCTTTAACACGAGCAACAATTTTATTAGTAGCGTAAAATTGTTGATATCTAGTTATTTTTTTGATAATACTATCCTTCTTTTTTTCAAAAACAATAAAGTTTTTAATAATATCAAGAATTTGTTTTTTATCAAGCAAAAAGAAAAGCGTAGAATCAAGTTCTTCTTCAAAAACCTTCTTTTCGGCTTGTGGATCTTCTTTCCATGTAAGGAAATACTGCTTGGGTGAATAAGTCGCCCCATAAAACGTTTTAAGACCATCCGTAGCAATATTAAAACAGTTAGATAAGAAAAGCTTTGGAGCAACCTTCTCGTATCTTTTTAATTGATCAATAGCATTTTCAAAGCTAACACTACTAGAGGCGGTTGGGCTTTTAGCTTCTATGTCACAAATTGATAGTCCATTAACAAAAATCATTACATCTGGACGAATATTTTCAGTAATTCCTTCAAAATAAAATTGATTAGTAACTACAAAATGATTATTATCTAAACTATCGAAATCAATAATCTTATAATCACGGAAGGTTCCAGTATCTGGATCTTTTAGATTGATTCCGTCTCTCATCGCAAGTAGAAATGCCTCGTTCGTATCTAGTTTCTTAACTTCTCGCACAATACTTTGTGCAATATTATCATTAACAGTATTTATTCTTTTAATGGCTTCTAAAAGATGAGAAGTAATAATGTATTCATTTTCAAAGGCACGAAGACTAGAAAATTCTTCAGTTATAATATATTCATAATTAAGCTTTTCCTTTATGAATTTTATAATGTGATATTCAATTGTGCGTTGTTCGTTAAATTTCATACATTTATTTTATTCTTACTTTTCCACTCAAAAGATCCGACATCAATCCCTTTTTAAGCAATGTTAATTTTTCTTTTAAATTTTTATTTACCAAAATTTTTTGATCAACAGCCGAAAGAATATCTACCATTTGTTGCTGTTTATCGATAGGTGGCACAGGGACTACTTTTTTTATAAATGCGTTGTTGTACAATCTCTTAATTGTACTTCCTGATGTTTCCCACCTTATTATCTCGTATAGATAAAAGAGAAAATCATTTAAAATCTTACTTTCATCATGATCCAACCAAATAATATTTGAATCTTGAAAATATGCTGGCTTACCATCATATTTAACTTTACGACCTATGGTACCTGAAGCCGATAAAAGCACATCTCCAATTTTAGGAAAAGGAAATTTATCTAGATATTTATTAAATAATTCTTGAGATATAAATGCATCTGGTTTTTTTCCGAAAGTACCAATTTTGTAAAACGGTATATCTCCTATATTTGATGTTTCTTCCTTGAAAATCCTTTTACACATAGATACCTTACCGATTTCTCCTAAGGTCACGAATTTGACATCCTTTTTATTTGTGAAATTGAAAAGGTCTTGTATTAATCCATCTTTAAGTCTTTCGCTTGAAGCAACCATCTTATTAACTTTCTGAATACTTTCATCGACTGATGATAAAATATCTGCTATTTTTCTCTGTTCCTTCGTTGAAGGAACAACGATATCAAGTTCTTGATATTGCGAAATGTAATGCCGTTTGTGATTGGCTATTGGGAAAGTAAAAGATTTCATGATCTCATAAACAAATTTGAGATCGGTATCCTTGTTTCGGTTTTTAAGAATCTTTATTGCAGATGACTTTACCTTAAATGGAAAATCAACATACTTACTATCAGTAGTAAAATCATCAAAAATGATTACAGGAATATCTGTGTATATACCATCAGTTTCATTTGTATAACCCAAAACAAAAGACTTATTAGCTGTAAGTACAGCTGTTTTACCAGTATGGGTATAGTTTGAGCTTTCTACTATATATTTTGTCGGTTGCTCAAAATTCAGAAGATTCTTAATCTTCTTCATGCTCCAATCTTTGGGAATATTCTTTTGTAATAAATTAGTTTTCATATTATTTTCTACTGGACTGAATTCCTTTTTCTACGACCTGATCTATATTTTTGGCTATCCAATTATATGCATCAGCTCCCGCATCGTATGCTGGAACATATTCAGATAATTTCTTGCCATTTTTAAGAGATATCTTAGTAAAAGGATTTATCCCCTTTGAGCAAGAGCCTGTTTGAGGATGTTTAAGGTTGTGAATGTAAATACCAACCAAACCCTTACGATCGTTCCAAGCTGTTTCAATCTCGTATTTTACCCAACGACTCTTGTGTGTTTCTTCGCCAATCAATACGACTACGCAAGATGATCTTGCGATATTTTCATTGATCCATTTTTTTATAGCCACTTCGCCGGCATTTTTAATTTCTTCCCATCTATTAGGCGTGACGGGTTTGTTGCCCTCGACTACACCGATATTTCTTATCTGCTGAACTCGCATTACATCATTGGCGAAATGAAAACTGTAAAAAATTTGTCTTGCCATATTAGTTTGCGTTAAATGCTAGATATATGGCACAGGCTATCAAGGGTGCATAGAAAAATAACAAAGTTGAAGAGAGCATGCAAAAGAAAATTGTATTTTTCGTATACTTTTTAAATTCCGTAACATCCATTGAAAAATCAACTTCTTCGGCATTTAACTTTCTCACTTTGTTGTATAAGTCTCTATACATTCTTTCCAGAGACAAAAAGTAGCCGTCATATATCCACGAAATAATCATGACTAAAATGACAATTAAAAATGGCAAGACGTCACCATTTATCTGAGATAACAGAGCTAAAACACCAGCAACCAAGGTAATGACCCATCCTCGTAGATAGAATAGATTTCCAGCCATTCTGGTGATTATACCTTGAATCAATTCCAAGTGTTTTAGTTTATTTTCATTAAAGTTTGTTTCATCCATATATTTAATAATTATTTCTTATAATTATTGCTTCTTCGACCAGTCTTTCAAGATTATTTTTTATATCACCATAAGAATCATAAGAACTTGGGTTGTAGCAAGTTACTATTGAAGATAGCGACCTTCCATTGATTGTGAATTGTTCAAAAGGATTTTTTCCTTGTCGGCTGATTCCGTTTCTTGGACATTTCAGGTTATGAATGTAGATACCCATAAGACCGCGACCATCGCTCCATGCCTTTTTGATTTCATATTTGACCCATTCTCGATCTGCAGTATCTTCACCAACAAGAACAATTACGCAGTTTTTATACTTCATGTTCTGCTCTATCCAATTTTCAATTGCTTTTGGTCCTCCACGTTTAACTTGCTCCCAGTCATTTACCGACACAGGAGTATTGCCTTCGACTACACCGATATTTCTTATTTGCTGAACCCTCATTACATCTTTATCGAAATGAAAGCTATAGAAAATTTTTCTTTTAGGGTTTGTCATGTTGTTAGTAATTTAATTCGTCTAAATATTTTTCGACTAATTTGTCCGCTTCTACTAATTCTTTTTTAAGAGAAATAATTTCACTTCTAACTTTTTTTACATCAATCACTTCATTTTCTTCGGATGAATCTACATATTCCCGAATGTTTAAATTGAAACCCTTGATCTCAATATCATTTAGTGATACGACACGAGCATATTTTTCAATATCAGAATAACTGTCATATGTTTTTACGATTTTACTTATATCCTGTGGCCGTAGTGTATTTTGATTTTTACCCTCAAGAAAATCTTTTTCGGCATCAATAATCAAAACCTTGTTTTTTTTGTTTTCTGACTTGTTTTTGTTAAGGATGAGAATAATAGCTGGAATACCGGTGCCGTAAAAAAGCTTTGAAGGCAGTGCGATGACTGCTTCGACAAGATCGTTTTTGAGTATTTGTTCACGGATTCGTGCCTCCGCATTGCCTCGAGTTAAAACTCCGTGAGGGAGCACGATTCCAGCCCTGCCGTTTACATTCATTGATTTAATGATATGCAAAACGAAAGCGTAGTCAGCATTTTTTTCTGGAGGCATATCGTAGCTCTCAAGTCGTCCATATTTATTTGTCTTAAAAATTTCTGATTCCCAGTCTTTAATTGAGTAGGGTGGATTTGCTACTACTATGTCGAAAGTTTGAAGACTTCCTTGTTGACTCAAGAATTGTGGATTTGCAAGAGTATCTCCTCGACGAATATCTGCACTATCAAGTCCATGGAGAAACATATTAATTTTTGCAATCGCAAAAGTGGCAAGATTTTGTTCTTGTCCGTAAAGATATAAAGTCTTCGCAATTTTCTCACCAGACTTTTGTTTTAGATAATCATAAGCTTCCAAAAGAAAACCACCCGATCCAACTGTAGGGTCATAAATATGATCCTTTTGGTGGGGCTTAAGAATACTCATTATTATTTTTTCAACTTCACGGGGTGTGTAGAACTCTCCTCCCTTTTTACCTGCATCTGCAGCAAATTGCTTGATAAGATATTCATAGGCATCGCCTAAAAGATCCGAACTAATATATGTATTACCAAAATTATATTGAGAAAAATGATTAATAAGTCTTTGCAATGTTTCGTTTGGAAAGCGATCTTTATTAGCAAAATCAAGGTCGTCAAAGATTTTATCTAATTTGGGACTATTAGCATTAGCAAGTTTTTCAAAAATATCATTTAGTTTTTGACCAATATTTTCTGCTTGTTCGGTAATAACTGTCCAGCTACAATCTTTTGGAACCTGAAAGCGATGATTGTAATCAGTGCTTGCGATTGTTTTATCTTTATATTCTTTCATTACGGATTCATATTCCTCGTCCCATACATCACTCATTCGTTTATAAAATAGAAGACCGAAAATATATTTTTTATAATCCGAACTGTCTATTTTTCCTCGAAGAATATCTGCACTCTTCCAAAGGAAAGACTCCAATTGTGGTAATGTTAATTTACTTCCCATTTTATCTACTATTGCTTGGATGTCTTGTGGTCGATATTTGCGATCTTTACGAGGGCCAACTCTAAGAGGAACAAGTGTTCCATCTTTTTCCCAGTTTCTTAATGTATCTTGATGGAGGGAGAAAATCTCTGCTACTTGGCTAATAGTGAGTAATTCTGGCATCGTTTTAAGTTTTTCTTGTATATCTTTACGCATATTGTTTAAAATCAATATATCACGTTTTAAATATAATGTCAAGTGTTCATAGGTTTTCATAGGTCAATATAGCAATTATCCTTTTAAATACAGGCTTCGCCTCTTATAGTCTATAGCTTAAAAGTTAAAATTTGTGTAGTCTTTTAGTCTCCAGTTTGTCTACATAGGGGGCCTGGACTACCTAGCACCATTGCGTCATCCTTGTCTTAGATAATAAGAAAAACAATATGGAACAAGCAACAATAACAAAAAATAGCAATCAATCCCCTATCCTAGACATCAAAATGAAGTACTGTTTATATGCTAGAAAATCAACCGAATCGGAAGATAGACAAGCTCTTTCAATAGATTCACAGATAAAGGAAATGATGAGTTTAGCCGAAAGAGAGAACCTTGATATCGTTGAAGTCAAAAGAGAGTCCCATTCTTCGAAAGAAGTTGGCCAAAGAGCGGTTTTTAATGAGATGATTAAAGAGATACGAGAAGCTAAGTATAATGGAATTTTAACATGGGCTCCAGATAGATTAAGTAGAAATGCTGGAGACCTGGGTTCAATCGTAGACTTAATGGATCAAAAGCTTCTTGTTGAGATAAGAACATATGGTCAGAAGTTTACCAATAATCCTAACGAGAAATTCCTCTTAATGATACTAGGATCACAAGCAAAGCTTGAGAATGACAATAAAGGGGTCAATGTGAAGCGAGGATTAAGGACTAGATGTGAGATGGGCTGGAGACCTGGAACTGCTCCCACAGGCTATTTAAACGAGAAATACGTTGATAAGAAATGCCAAGTAAGGATTGATCCGAAAAGAGCCCCTATCATTAAGCAGATATTTGAAAGAGTGTCCAATGAGCAATGGAGTGGCAGAAAAGTTTGTCGCTGGTTAACAGAAAGCGGATTTAAGACTAAAAATGGAAAATCATTATCTTTAGGAAATATCTACCGTATTTTTAGGAATCCATTTTACTATGGAGAATTTGAATATCCCAGTGGTAGCGGTAATTGGTATGTTGGTAAACAAGTACCGATTATAACTAAAGAACTATTTGATAAAGTTCAATTTACTCTTAATGAGAATTTTATACCTAAAACAGAAAGTAAAGAATTTGCATTCACTAAATTAATTAAGTGTGGATACTGCGGATCAGGAATATCAGCTGATGAAAAGTTCAAGAAACTTAAAGGTGGTGGAACCAATAGGCATGTTTATTATTTCTGCACAAAAGCAAAGAATATGGATTGCGATAATCATGCAATCAACGAAAAAAACCTCATTAACGAATTAATAGAATTGATAGACGGGGTTGATTTAGATGAGTTAGGAATAAAAGAAAAGATAAAACAAGAAATAATACGAATCAATAAATTTAATACAGAAGTTCTAGGAAATAAAAAGGAGAAAAATGATATAGATATTGATATTAGGAACTATGTTAAATATCTCCTTAGACAAGGAACCATACTAGAAAAACGAGAATTATTATCCTGCTTTAAGAGTAAATTAATACTTAAAGATAAAAAGATTATTTTAGAATAATTCTTAAGTAAAAAGAGAATCTACCCAAGTTGTATATATTGTATCTTCTGAATATTGCTCTTTTAAGATAGAGGAGGTCGAGGTTGTTTTCATATCATATTTAGAGAGCAATTCTTTTATGTATTTTTGTAATTCAGCATTCGCTTGAAACTTAGATTTTGAATAATTATAAAATAAATTTTTAATAATTTTTTTATTTTTTTCATCATCCATACCAAACTCCTTTAAATACTTTAACACTTGATCAAAAAAGTTTTTAATATCTCTAAGGAACATGTTGTATAAATTTTGTGGATTTATACTTTCAATAATATCATCCTTTAGGTCTAAATCTCTCAATGATTCATAAGGAAAATGCTGCATCAAAAGAATTAAATAATCATCTTTTGCCTCTTCGTTTAAAGGTAAGCCTGCTTTTATTTTTAGATAAGGTGGTTTTAAATATAAATAATCAGTCCTTATCAAATCCCTAGAGAGTAATAAAAAACATATATTTGTTATATCTTCGGGAACTTCTCTTAGTCTTATTAATAGGCTCAATGTTTCTTCTCTTTTTAGTTTTTCGTATAAATCTGTGCTATTGTCATCGATTTCTTTTTTTGTAGCCTCAACAATATCTTTTAGCTTTTTAACTTTTTCATATTGTTGATTTATGTATACAGCAAGAAAAAAACCCATAATTATAAAAATAAAAGAAAAAGCACCTAATAAATAATTAGCAAAAGAAATTTGATTACCCAATTGATCATTTTGATTTTTAGCTCCATCATAAAGTAAACGATAATTGTTTTTAATGTCAGATATCTTTTCATCAATAATTTCTATATGTTGGGTATTTTCTTTAATTTGATCCTGTACTTGAGTCCATGTTTGTGCATAGGATAATTTATTCATAAAGAATAAACTTATAAAGATTATCAATGTTATTATATATTTTTGGGAGATTAATTTTTTCATATTTTAAGCATATCAAAAAATCACCATTTTGGCGATTTTTGAATGAAGCATCAGGGTCACCTGACTTGTCACTAGCGTGCAGGGGCGGAAGGATTCGAACCCTCAAGTCTTCTTTTGGAGAGAAGCAGTTTGCCGTTGAGCTTACGCCCCTAAAGCTAATTATTTCTTAGCTTCCTTATGAACTGTATGTTTTTTGCAGAATTTACAGAATTTATTAAATTCTAATTTATCTTCTACTCCCTTTGATTTCTGAGTGAAATAAATAGATTTCTTGCAATCCTTGCAAACCAACTTTATTCTTTTTTTCTTTTTATTTGCTGCCATATATTTATATTACTTAATCTTTAAAAAACAATCGGAGCCGATGGGGAGAATCGGACCCCCGACCTTTCCCTTACCAAGGGAATGTTCTGCCACTGAACTACATCGGCAGTCAAGTGGGCAAGGAGGGACTTGCACCCCCGAAGGCCGAAGCCACCTGATTTACAGTCAGGCCCGTTTGACTACTTTGGTACTTGCCCGATATGAAAGTATATTAGCAAACTTCTCATTATTTTTCAATAACCTTTTTTCTTTTATCTCTCCATTCCCCTATTTCTTTATGATTCCCAGATAGTAATACTTTAGGAACTTTCCATTTATTGAATACTTCTGGTCTAGTGTATTGAGGGTATTCAATGAATCCCCCGCTTTTAGTTAGTCTTTCCTTAAGTAGACTTTCTTTACCTATTACATTAGGAATAAGTCTAGACATTGTTTCAATTACAATCATTGCTGGGAGTTCTCCTCCCATTAGATCATATTCTCCAATAGATATCTCTTCATCAACTAATTTCTTAACTCTTTCATCTATTCCTTCATATCTACCACAAATAAAGATTATTTGATCATATTTTTTAAGTTGATTAGCTTTTTTTTGGTTAAATGTTTTCCCCCTTGGAGTAAAAAGAATAATTTTTGAATTCTTTTTCTTTATTTTCTTCAATGCTTTGTATATTGGTTCAACCATTAAAACCATTCCTAGTCCTCCACCATAAGGCCTATCATCTACTGTTTTTCTTTCGTCATTAGAAAAATCCCTTAAATTATGTATTTTTATTTTTATAAGGTTATTATCTATTGCTTTTTTAATTAATGATTCTTTAAAATATGAATCAAAAATATTTGGGAATATGGTAATAATATCGAATTGCATATTTTGAATTTATCACAATTTAAGTAAAAAACCAAGAAGTTTTGAATATGAAAAAAGATCTCAGATTTTCATATTTTTGAGACCTTTATTTTGTTCGCACAACTCTTCGTTGTATTCAATAATATCAGTCATATTAACTCCTAGCTTTTTAGCCATTTCTGTTGACAGATCATTAGCAATTGATAGGTCTTTTTTAAGTAATTGAACACACATTGCTGCTGCTTCTGGATCAGACTTAATTATGAATTGAGTTGTGGCAATATGTACGGCTATTGCAGTAGCTATATGGCCATACATGTTTTTAAGGATACTAGAGTTCCCTTTTTCATTAGGGGTGGTTATGTTTATAATAACCTGAACCTCTGATTCTCCTAAGGAGATTGGTAACTTTCTTGCTATTCTTAAAACCATATGTAATTCCTCCTATTGTGGATTACAAATAAACCATAGAATGTAATATGTTTATTGTCAATAGTAAGCAAAAACCGCAGATAATTCTGCGGCTCTTGTGTGTTTGAAACGAGAACTAGATTTTAAAATCTTCAAAGTCCTCGGTTGTTGTTGTTTCAGAAGGTCTTGCTTCGCTTTCAACTCTTTGTCTTGGAGAACCACCTTCTGGTTCTTCAATCTTTAAGTTTACGCGAGCGTGGTTCTTAAGGCCAATGATTCTGATTAGGTTTCTAATCGCCTTGGCTGTAGAACCTTGCTTTCCGATAAGCTGTCCCATGTCTTCTGGGTTTACTCTCACTGAAAGTAATACACCCATTTCATCGACTTGCCTATCTACTTTTACATCTTCTGGATGATCAACTAAAGCTTTAACAATGAATTCAAGAAAATCTACGTCTTTTGGTAATTCTGCCATAGTCTTTATTTATTTAATTCTACTTTCCTTGGGTAGTTCGACCCAATCTACCCCATCAATATATCCATTATTTACAACAAACTCATAATTGTCAATACTAAGCTGTTGGTTCAACTGGTTCAGCTGGAGCTTCTTCTTTAATTTCTTCTGTTTTTTGCTCTTCAATAACAGGAGCTTCTTCTACTTTAGGCTCTTCTGTTTTTACCTCTTCAGTTGGAATTTCTTCTGTCTTTGGTTCTGGTTTCTTTTCTTCTACAACTACTTCTTTCTTTGTGAAGAATATTTTTCTTTTTTCTCCCTCAATAATTTTGTTTGCAACTAAAAGATTCTGAACTGTGTCAGATGTTTGAGCGCCAACCTTAATCCAGTAGTCTACTCTTTCTTTTTTAACATTAATAGCTTTTGTTAAAGGGTTGTATGTTCCTACTTCCTCAACAAATCTACCCCTTGCAGGAGCATTCTTTTTATCAGTCACAACGATCTTGTAAGATGGCTGTTTCTTTTTACCTACTCTGAATAATCTTATCATTAACATAATATTGTATATATTCTTTTAATAACGGTATATTATACTAAAACTAAATTTATTTCAAGCCCTATTCCCATTTTTTAACTTTTAAGGCTTTACTAGCTGCATTTAATTCTGCTTCATGCTTGGATAATCCTTCTCCTTCAGCAATAATCCTTTCCTTAAGAAATACACCAACAATAAAGTTTTTCATATGATCAGGGCCTGTTTCTTCTATTACTTGGTAGGTTGGTGTAATTAATTCAATCTCTTGAGCTCTTTCTTGGAACAAAGATTTAGGATCTTTGTATAGTTTTTTCTCAATTATTTCTTCAAGCTTGTTTTTTATTAAATGTTTTTCAATAAAGTCTTTACATGCTTGATACCCCTGGTCTAAATATAGGGAACCAACAAAAGCTTCGAAAGAATCAGCTAATATATATTTCTTTGATCTGCCGTTTTCTTTTTCTTCTCCTTGAGACAATAATACAAATTCATTAAATTTAATTTCTAAAGCAACTTCATATAATGTATTAGCATTAACTAAAGATGCTCTCCAGCTAGTCATGTCCCCTTCTGGTTTATCAGGATAATTAGTAAAAATATATTCTGTGGTAACTAATTCTAAAACAGCATCACCTAAAAATTCCAATCTTTCATTATGTGATAATTTGAAATCAGGATTTTCGTTTAAATATGATCTATGACAAAAAGCTTGGGTTAATAAATCCTTGTTTTTAAAATAGATATTTAAGTTTTTTTCTAGTTCTCCAAAATCAATCATCGTTTTCTTCTTCTTGTGATATTTCTCTATAAACTGTTCCTAAAACTCCATTAACAAACTTTCTTGAACTTTCTCCGCCAAAGTTTTTAGCTAATTCAATTGCTTCATTAATAGCTACTTTAGGAGGAACGCTTTCAGGATTTCCAAAAAGCAATTCATATATTCCTATTCTTAGAATGTTTCTATCTAGAATATTGATTTGTTCTAAGGGCCACTCAGGAGCTGTTTTTGTTATAATCTGGTCAATAGAATCTTTTTTTTCTTCAATTCCCAATACAAGTTCCCAGATTAAATCAAATTCTTCTAATCCAGCACCAAATTCTTGAATGTTTTTTTCAGTTATCTCTTTTAGCGTTTTTTCAAAACAATTAAAATCCCATTCATATAGGCTTTGCATTGCTATTGATCTAGATAAATGCCTAGAGGCCATAAGACTATTTTTTTGAAAGTTCTTCTGGTTTTAAATCTTTTTCTTTTTCTTGTATTTCTTTTGCTCTTTTCTTTTGTTCTTTCTTTTCTAACTTAGCCATAACATTAATATATTCTGTTCCTTTGTAAAAACCACAGTATCCGCAAACAGTATGAGGCAATACTGGCTTTCCACACTTTGAGCATTTTATTAGTTTTGGAACATTAAGAAAGATATTTCTTCTTCTTCTGTTTTTCTTTGATATAGATAGTCTTCTTTTTGGAACTGCCATGTTTTTATTATTTATTCGTTAATGTTTATAATTATACATTTTTTAATGTTTTTGTCAAAAAAATCAGGACTTATTTGGTCCTGATGTAATGAGGTTCACTGCAATTTATGCAGTTCATTTTTGAAATTGCTGCTCTTACAGCGTTTTTATAACAACTGTGGGAAGCAGGAAGTTCGCTTACTTCATCAATTATGTCCCAACGACTGATATATACTTTATTGTTTATCCTTTTTATCTTAATGGTTTGGATAGATATTTCTGGTTGGCCCTTTTTATTTTTCGATACATATATAATGGCTGCACCCCATCTGATGGCAAAGTAAGCATCTTTTCCATGAATGTAATAAGGGCGAATTGTTTCTCCTTGGGGAGAGCAGATTATTTGGGCATAAGAATCAGTATTTGTTTCTTTTAAATAAGCAAAGACAAATTTGTTCTCAATTTCAATTAATTCTTTGGGTATAGTATATGCATCATCTTTTTCTTTGGGAAGATAGACAATGATTGCAGTATTCGTTGGTTTAACCCTGTATCCTTGCTTTTCAAGAATAAGGTGTAATTTTTCGTTTTTCCCCGGAACTCTAGCAACAATATCCATGTAAATGTCCTCGTTTCAGTTAAAAACTGAATAAGTATATTATAATGAAAAACGTTAAAATGTCAACAAAAAAAGGATAATTCAATTAAGAATTACCCACCTCTCTTATTGCCTTGATTATTAAGGCATTTCTTTTTTGAGGATTTTTTTCTTCCTGAATTTTTTTTATCAGCTCTGCTGAAAAATCTTCAGGCGTTATTCTCGGGGAAACAAGCTCTCCAGCGGTCATCGCTAGTACCCTTCTAATCTTTCGTTCCCCTTGGGGGAATTTTTTTCCGCTATTCTTCTCAAAACAGCGAATAATTGCTAGTGTGCTCACGTTTCCACCACTTAAAAAGTATAATAAATTAGATTGATTGTCAACAGTGAAAACTTTTCCTATGTATTTCACAAATTCCGTATTTTTTAATGTTTAAATAATGTTCTTTGGTTCCATACCCTTTGTGTTTCTTGAAATTATATAAAGGGTATAATTTATCATATTTAATCATTAATTCATCTCTTGTTACTTTAGCGATAATACTAGCTGCACTACAAGATAATACTTTTTGGTCCCCTTTTATTACTGTCTTTTGATTGTAATTAATATCTAGAGACATATTTCCATCAAGAATAATAAAGTCAACTTTAGTTTTTTTCTCAATATTCTTTATGGCTTTAATCATTGCTTTTTTTGTTGCTTCTCTGATGTTAATTTTATCTATTTCTTTTTCAGAAACAATACCTATCCCCCATTTTACTTTATTGATTATAACGTCATAAGCTTGTTTTCTTTGTTTTTCAGATAATTGCTTAGAATCTTTTATTAATTTGTTCTTTTTTAATAAATCAAAGTCTTTTTTATCAATTAAAACAGCAGCTGCAACTACTGGTCCAGCCAAAGGTCCTCTTCCTGCTTCATCAATTCCAATTATTGAATTAAATCCCTTTTTCCATAGTCTTTTTTCTTCTTGAATCATTTTTTAAATTAAGATATAATAATCTAATAATATCACAAGCCTAAAAAAAATGGAAAAGGTAGTATTAAGTCAACAACAAATAGAAGAAGAATTAAGAAATGCTCAAAAAGAAGGAAGACCAGCTGATTTTTCTAAAAAAAACTTATCTTCTTTTTCTATATTCAACGAAATACTTAATACAAGTATTGTTTTTAACGATGCAAAAATTGAAGGACAAGTATTTTTAGGAGATGTTTTTGTTGGCGGTGACCTTAGCTTTAAAAACTGTTTAATTAAAGGTTCTCTTTATTTAGCTAATATTAAAATAAATGGAAATTTGATTTTAGAAAATGCAAAAATTGAAGGAGCAATTAATTTAGTTGGTGCTCAAATACAAAAAGATATTTTAGGAAATAATTTAGAAAATCATGGATTTTTAAGTTTAGCCAAGGGAAAGGTCAAGGGTAATGTATTTTTAGAAAATGCAAAAATTAAGAATGTGACATATAATAATTTTACTGTTAAGGGTGATTTAATAATGGACGGATCAACTATTGGAGAAAGTGTAAACTTAAAACAAATAAACATAGATGGGCTTCTAGATATAGATGAAATAGCCGTGGGAAAAGATTTAATCTTGGAAAAAGCTAAATTCAAAAACACAGAAGCTGAAAATATGGATATAAAAGGAAAAACTATAAACTAAATGAGTAAATTTATACACCTACATGTTCACTCTCACTATTCTTTATTAGATGGTTTATCTAAGATAGATGATATTTTGGATAGAATTGAAGAATTAGAAATGGATTCCGTGGCTATTACTGACCACGGTGTTGTTTATGGAGCAGTTGAGTTTTATGAAAAAGCCAAGAAAAGAGGAATAAAACCAATTATTGGTTGTGAAGTATATGAATCAATAAGAGGAATGGAAGATAAGGAGTCGCAGGCTGATAATAAAAGATATCACTTAGTTTTGTTGGTTAAAAATCAAAAAGGTTATGATAATTTAGTAAAAATAGTTACAGAGTCTCATTTAAAAGGTTTTTACTATAAACCAAGAATTGACATGGAAGCTCTTAAAAAATACTCTGAAGGGCTTATTGCTTTAAGTGCTTGCATGCAAGGAAAAATTCCTAGATTGTTATTACTTGGTAAAATAGAGGAAGCTGAAAAAGCAGCTTTAGAATATGAGGAGATATTTGGCAAAGGAAACTTCTTTTTAGAACTTCAACATCATCCTTATTTACCTGATCAAGAAAAAGCTAATAAACTAATAATTGAGTTATCTAAAAAAACAAATATTCCTTTAGTAGCAACTAATGATTGTCATTATACTAGAAAAGATGATGCTGAAGCTCAAGACATCTTAATGCTTATTAATACTGGTGCAGATAGAAACGACAAAGAAAGATTAACAATGAAAGATGATGATTTTTCTATTAAAAGTCAAGAAGAAATGATAGAAGTTTTTAGAGATGTTCCTGAAGCAATTAAAAATACTACAAAAATTGCTGAAATGTGTGACTTTAAAATGAATTTAGGAGAAACAAAGTTGCCCAAGTTTGATGTACCAGATAATAAAACTAGTATTAGATATTTAAGAGAGCTTTGCTATTTAGGAATTAAGAAAAAATATGATATTGAAAGTGATGAATTAAATAAGATAATTGATAATGTTCTAAAAGAAAAAGAAAACAAAGAAATTAAAGATGAAAAACTGAAAGAAATAATTGAAAGACTAGAATACGAATTAGGTGTAATTGATAAGGCTGGTTTTTCTGATTATTTTTTAATTGTTCAAGATTTTGTTAATTGGGCAAAAGGAAATAGAATTGTTGTTGGTCCAGGCAGAGGTTCAGCTGGTGGTTCAATCGTAGCTTATTTAACCAATATTACTAATGTTGATCCATTAAAGTATAATTTGTATTTTCAAAGATTTTTAAATCCAGATAGAATATCCCCTCCTGATATTGATCTTGATTTTACTGATAAAAGAAGGGACGAAGTAATTAATTATGTAGCTGAAAAATATGGTCGCAACCGAGTAGCTCAAATTATTACTTTTGGAACCATGGCTGCTAGAGCTTCTATTAGAGATGTTGGTAGAGCTCTTGATTATCAATATAGTTATTGTGATAAAATTGCTAAAATGATTCCAGTAGGTTTTACTTTAAGGGACACCTTAGATAAAATCGTAGAGTTTAAAGATTTGTATGAGCATGATTCTCAAGCAGAAATATTAATTGATTTAGCTTTAAAAATTGAAGGTTGTGCTAGGCATGCTTCAACTCATGCTTGCGGAGTTGTAATTTCAAGATTTCCTTTAGACAATCTTGTTCCTTTGCAACACCCTACTCAAAATGAAAATGCAGTTGTTACTCAATATGAAATGCATGCCATTGAAAGTATGGGACTATTAAAAATGGATTTCTTGGGACTAAAAAACTTAACCATTATTGAGGAAACTTTAAAAAGAATATATGCTGTTCGAGGAGAAAACATTGATATTGAAAAAATTCCACTTGATGATAAAAAAACATTTGACCTTTTACAAAAAGGAAATTGTATTGGGGTCTTTCAATTAGAGTCTGATGGAATGCGAAGATATTTAAAACAATTAAAACCAACTGAAATTGATGATATTATCGCTATGGTTGCTCTTTATCGTCCAGGTCCAATGCAACACATTCCTGACTATATTAGAGGAAAACACAACAAAGAAACCATTAAATATATTCATCCAAAACTTAAGCCAATATTAGAAGCAACATATGGTATTCCATTATACCAAGAGCAAATTATGCGTATTGCTCAAGATATGGCTGGTTTCACTTTGTCAGAAGCTGATATTTTAAGAAAAGCTATTGGAAAGAAGATCGAAAAACTTTTAATGGAGCAAAAAGAAAAGTTTGTTAATGGAATGAAGGCAAACAATATTAATGAAAGAATAGCAGAAGAAATATGGCATTGGATCGAACCATTTGCTAGATATTCTTTTAATAAAAGTCATGCTGCTTGTTATGCTATTATTGCTTATCAAACAGCTTATTTAAAAGCTACATATCCAGTAGAGTATATGGCAGCTTTACTAACCTCTGAGAGTTCTGATATTGAAAGAATAGCTACATTAATTCAAGAATGTAATAAAATGGGAATAGAAGTATTACCACCAGACATTAATGAGAGTTTTAGTAATTTTAGTGTGGTTCCAGACAAAAATCAGATTAGATTTGGATTAACAGCTATTAAAAATGTTGGGTATAATATTGTTGAGCAAATTATTAACGAAAGAAAAGTAAAAGGTAGATTTGAATCAATTCAAGATTTTGTAACTAGGGTTAATAGTAAAGTTTTAAACAAAAAATCTTTAGAAAGCTTAATTAAAGCAGGTGTTTTTGATTCTTTGGAAGAGAGAAATAAAATACTATCTAATTTAGAAGGTCTTATTCAATGGTCTAAAGATGATAAAAGAATAAAAGAAAGCGGACAAAAAGGTCTTTTTGGGGGAACCGCTATTTCAATTAATTATAATATGATGGAAAGTGTTGACGCAATTAATGAATATGATAAGTTAAATTGGGAGAAAGAATTGCTTGGATTGTACGTTAGTGGGCACCCTTTAGAAAAACATAGAGAATTATTAGACAATATGGCAATGTCTATTAAAAGAATCAATGCTGATCTAAGTGGACAAAGACATTTTAATCCCAGAGAAAGATATATTCTTCAAGGAGAAACAGTTACTATTGGAGGAATAATATCTAGTATTAAAAAGATTATTACCAAAAAAGGACAACCAATGATGTTTATCAAATTAGAAGATTTAACTGATAGGATTGAAGTAGTGGTGTTCCCTTCTATGATTGAAAAAATGCCAGAGCTTTTTCAAGAAAATAAAATAGTTACAATTACGGGCAAGACCGACATAAAAGACGGTTCGCCCAAGATAATTGCTAATGAAGTTGAAGAAATATTAGAATCATAAAAAATATATGGAAACAATTAGACATTCTTTTGCACATATTTTAGCTCTAAGTATTAAAGAGCTTTATCCAGATGTTAAATTTGGAACAGGTCCTGCTATTGAAAATGGTTTTTATTATGATGTTGAAACCAAAAACCCAATAACAGAAGAATCTTTAGAAAAGATTGAAAAAAAGATGAGAGACATGATTAAAAAAGATATTGCTTTTGAAAAAGAACAAATTACTAAAGAAGAAGCTGAAGAATTATTTAAAGATCAGCCATATAAATTAGAGATTTTAAAAGATATCGAAGACGATAAAGTTACAATATATAAAATAGGAGATTTTATTGATTTATGTAGCGGTCCTCATGTTGATTCAACAAAAGAATTAAAATCAAAAGCTTTTAAACTAGATAAGGTTGCTGGAGCATATTTCAGAGGAGATGAAAAAAACCCAATGCTTACTAGGATTTATGGTTTGGCTTTTAATACAGAAGAAGAATTAGAAAATTTCTTAAAACTAAAAGAAGAAGCAGAAAAAAGAGACCATAGAAAATTAGGAAGAGATTTATATTTATTTCATACAGACGAAGAAGTTGGAATAGGTCTTATTCTTTGGCATCCCAAAGGAGCAATATTGTGGAGAATAATTGAAGATTTTTGGTATAAGAAACATTTAGAAAATGATTATGAATTAGTTAGAACTCCGCACATTGGTAATCGTCGACTATGGGAACATTCTGGTCATTGGGGATTTTATTCATCTTCAATGTATCCTCCTTTAGAAACAGGTCAATCTCTTGAAGATTTACAAAATAAAAAAGAAAATATTGAATCAGAGCAATTCTTGTTAAAACCAATGAATTGTCCTTTTCATGTTTCAATATATAATAGTAAACCTCATTCATACAAAGAGCTTCCTTTGCGCTGGGCTGAAGCAGGAACTGTATATAGATTTGAAAAAAAAGGAGAGCTTTCTGGTTTAACTAGGGTTAGAGGATTCACTCAAGATGATGCTCATATTATTTGTAGAAAAGATCAGGTAGAAGAAGAATTAAAAAAAGTAATTGACTTTATACTTTTCATGTATAAAGCTTTTGGCTTTGATATAGAGTCTGTTAATGTGTATCTTTCTTTAAGAAATCCTGACGATAAAGATAAATATGCTGGAGATGATGCGGGATGGAATTTTACAGAATCAGTTTTAAGAAATATTGCCCAAGAAAAAGGATTAAACTTTAAAGAAGAATTAGGAGAAGCTGCTTTTTATGGGCCAAAATTAGATTTTAAAATTAAAGATGTTTTGGGAAGAGAATGGCAATGTTCTACTTTGCAATTTGATTTTAATCTTCCCGAAAGATTTAATATGACCTTTGTTAACGAAAAAGGAGAAAAGGAAAAACCATATATGTTGCACCGTGCTTTATTTGGGTCTTTCGAAAGATTTATTGGTCTTTTGATTGAACATTATGCAGGAGCATTTCCCTTTTGGTTGTCCCCCATTCAAATAAAAATACTTCCTGTTAGCGATAAGTTTATTGATTATGCCAAAGAAGTAAAAGAACAATTAAAAGATTATCGAGTGCAAATATCTGATGAAAAAGAAACTATCTCAAAAAAAATCAGACAAGGAGAATTAGAAAAAGTCCCTTATTTATTAGTTGTTGGAGAAAAAGAAGAAAACTCAAAAACAATTAGTATTAGAAAAAGAAGCGAGGGAGATCTTGGAATCAAAACAATTAAAGATTTTAAAGATATAATAACTAAAGAAAAATAATATGAAAAGAATATTAACTTGTTTATTTGTTTTCTTTTGTTTTTTTACATTTGTTAATGCTCAAGAATTAGATACCCCATCCCCCAGTCTTCTTCCAGACAGCCCTTTTTACTTTTTAAAAAATGTTGGCCGAGAAGTACAAATGTTTTTTACTTTTAATCCAGTTAAAAAAGCTGAACTAAGGCTTGATTTTGCTAATCAAAAATTAGCTGAAGCAGAAAAAGTAGCTGAAAATAAACCAAACAATCAAAATGCTGTTAATAAAGCTCTTGAAAACTATAAAGAGGAAACTGATAAATTAAATAATTATGCTTCAACCTTGAACAAAAACAATCCTAATAATGAAGCTTTGTTAAATAAAATAACTAATAATAATTTATTACATCAAACTGTTTTAGAAAAAATAGAAAATAAAATAGAAAATAAAGAAAAAATAATAGAAGTTAAAGAAGCTGTATTAGAAAACCTAACTAATGCTTCTTTTAGCGTTGGTAATGCAGAACAAGTAAAAGAAAAAATACAAGAACAACTTCAAAGTCAGATTAATAACGATGTTAAAAAATTGGAAATATTAAATAAAATGGAAGAAAAGCTTCCAGACACAATAAATAAAAAAGTAATGGTTCAGCTCCAAGAACAATTAATTACTGAAAATATTGATAATTCTAGTTTAACCGAAGAACAAAAACAAAAGATTAATGAATATAGAGAAACATTGAAAAATAATGGAGTTTATCAAAAAATGATTGTTGAAGATTTTGCTAAAAAAATTATTAGTGAAAATCAATCAACCTTTAATCAGTTAAAAGATATTTCTGATGAAGATGCTTCTAAATTAAATGAATTGGCTCAAAATATTTTATCAGGAGACGAAATTGATTTTGAGAAAGTTTTAAATCAGTTTCAATCTTTAAATATTTCTCCAGAATCAAAAAGAATACTTGATGATGTTCAAAGCCAAGTAGTTAATAGAATTAATAGTGACGATATTGTTTGTACTCAAGTCTATAGTCCTGTTTGTGGAAACAATGGACAAACATATTCTAATGCTTGCGAAGCAAAAAAAGCAGGAACAACAATAAATTACAATGGAGAATGTGGAGCATGTGTTAAAGAAAATGAAAAAGCACTTCAAAATAAACAAGAATGTTGTTCAGGTTTAATTTTTTGTCCTGTTTCTACAACAGATGCAAGCAATGTTGGAATTTGTAGAAAATCATGCGAACAAACTGTTTGCACGACTGAATATGATCCAGTTTGTGGAAATAATGGAAAAACATATTCTAATCAGTGTAATGCTGACAATGCAGGAGTAAAAGTAAAAAATAAAGGTAAATGTGAGGGTACTAACTCTGGTCTTGCTAATCCAGCAGCAGAATATTGTATAAACTCAGGATACACTTTAGAATTTAGAAAAAACAGTGATGGAGGGCAATATGGAGTATGTCAATTTCCCGATGGAACAGAATGTGACGAATGGGATTTTTATAACAAAAAATGTGGGCTTGATTTTAGAAAATAGCCCCCTATTGACAAAAATAAGTATTCGTGTATAATATAATTAGTTTTTCGATAAGGTTATTTGGTGGCTTATTTTAATAGTATTAAATGTATTATTTAAATAGGCCATCAGATTTCATCTAGATGGTCACGCTCAGTCCTCTCTGTGTCAAGTTCATGCTCAACAGATATTGTTGAGCTTTTTTTATAAATAAAAAGGAGTTAACTTGGTTATTAATTTAATGTGACCAGAATCAACTCCTTGGGGAAGATTAACCACTCTTAAGGTGGTTTGATTGTTATTAATTTCTACAACGGTTTCATCTTTAATTTTTTGCTTGAAGTCTTTACCCATAAACTCAATTTCTTTTGGGGTTAGAGTATATTGAATTTGTAAATTTTCATTTACATTAATTGTTCCATTTAAATCAATTTTTTCTATTAATGTGTATGGAAATATATAATGCTGACCTTCAGCATATATTTTACCTTCTTGGTCTATACCAACTTCATCAGAATGAATAACACAGGTGACCATAAGTGATCC
>JBFZBB010000021.1:0-15759 GCA_041308625.1 bacterium
ATGGATTAGGGTTAGAATGTAGAAAAGTTAAAGAATATGCAGCTTCATGGAAAGCTATGGAAATTATATATAATCATAATTTTCCTAAAGATATTAAGTCAATTGGCGGTATATTAGATGAGTTTTATTGGCACGGTCTTAATTGTCAAGCACTTAGAAATAGATATAAGCTTGTTAAAAAGCAACTAAAAGAAGCTCTTTTAAATTTTGAAAATGAAAAAGAAATTAGACTTGCTTCTTTGGCTTGTGGATCAGCTCAAGTAATAATTGAAACAATTGCAGAATATAAGGTTAAAAACATAATAATTAAAGCTTTGTTGATAGATATCCAGCCAGAGGCTTTAGAGGCTGCTAAAGAATGGGCCCAAAAATATGGAGTATTAGATCAAATTCAAACACACAGTATTAATATTTCTGAACAAGATGAAGCTCTTGATTCTTTTAAGCCACAAATAGTTGAAATGCTTGGATTTTTAGATTATGTTGAAGAAAAAGAAGCAGTGCGATTTCTTAAAGAAATACAAGAAGCTTTAGATGAAAAAGGTATTCTTATTACTTGTAATATTAATCACAATCCAGAACAGCATTTTATTAAATGGGTTATTAATTGGCCAATGGTTTATCGTAGACCAGAAAAATTAATAGATATTGCTGAAAGTGCTGGTTTTGTTGATTGTAAAGTTATCTACGAACCACTTAAAATACACGGCTTATTAATTGCTAAAAAATAAAATGAATATTTATGCCATATCAGCATTAATTAATGCAATAACTAGTTTATTGCTTGGAATGTTTGTTTTTTTAAAGAACAAAAGAAATTCAGTTAGTATTACTTTTATTTTATTAAGTTTAGCTGTTTTTATTTGGTCTTTTTATTATTTTTTTTGGCAAATATCAACTGATAGTAATTTAGCATTATTTTACACCAGACTTCTTTCTATTGGTTCTCTTTTTGTTCCAATTTTTTATTTACATTGGGTTATTTCTTTTTTAGAAATAAATAATAAAAAAAATAATATAATTTTATTTTTTGGATATGCTTTGACTTTTTTATTTGCATATTTTTCATTTTCACCTCTTTTTATAAAAGGAGTTGAAAAAATATTAATTTTTGATTTTTGGCCAAAAGCAGGAATATTTTATACTCTTTATTTATTTTTTTGTTATGCTGGATTAGTTGGATATGGACTTTTGAATCTTTTTAAAAATTATTTTACAAGCACCAGTTTAAAACGTTATCAAATAAAATATATAATATTTGGAACAGTAATTGGTTTTTTGGGAGGAGCAACTAATTTTTTTCTTTGGTACGATATTAACATATTACCAATTGGTAATATAATTGTTTCCCTGTATGTTTTTATTTTATTTTACGCCATGATTAAATATCGTCTTATGGATATTCGCGTTGTGGTTCGTAAAATATTTATTTATTTTTGTATATCTGCTTTTACTTACGCAATATTTTATTTTTTAATTTGGATGTATGATTATGCTTTCGGAGGTCTTTTTACTACGGTTTCATACTTTGTTGGTCTTTTTGTTGCTCCTATTTTTGTTGCAGTATTTTATAGTTTAGATAAAAAATTAAAGAATTTTGCAAATAAAAATTTATTTGTTTCTCTTTATAATTATCAAGAAACAATTAACAAATTAATTGAAGAACTTTCTAGTTATATTGATATTGATAAGATTATCAATTTGATTGTAAATACAATCAAAACAACAATGCAATTAGATAAAGCAAATATTTTTTTAAAAAACGAAAAAGAAAACTATCAAATATTTAAACTTGATAATAGTATTGACCATAATGATAGTATTTCTTTAATCGAAAATAATTTTTTAATAAAACATCTTTTAAGATATCAAAAATCATTAATTAAAGAAGAGTTAATTCTATTTTCTAAGAATTCAAACACTGAAATAGAAAAAAACATATATTTAAAACTTTATAACCAAATGGAGCAAATAAAAGCTTCTTTGTGTGTACCTTTAATAGCGAATAAAAAATTAATAGGAATCATTGTGTTGGGTTCAAAAATATCAGGAGATCCTTATACAAAAGAAGATATAGAGTTATTAAATGTTCTTTCTAAGCAAGCTAGTATTGCTATAGAAAATGCTCTTCAATATCAACAAATTCATGAATTTAAAGAAGTGCTTCAAAAAAAAGTTGACGAGCAAACAAAAGACATTAGAGGAAAAAACGAAGAGCTTAAAAAAATACTTGATGCTAGAAGTGAATTTTTAAGTATTGCTTCTCATCAATTAAGAACACCCTTAGCTGCAATTAGAGGTTATGCATCAATGTTAAAAAGTGGAGATTATGGTGTTATTAGTAACGAGGCCACACAAAGCATAGAATATATTTATGATTCTAGTGTTAGGATGATAGATTTAGTAAATAACTTATTAAATGTTAATCGTTTAGAAAAAGGAAAAATAAAATTAGACATAAGAGAGATTTCTTTAAACAAGATAATTGAAGAATGTATTAAGGATATAGAATATACGGCTAAAAATAAAAACATAGAAATTAAATATTTAAATAAAGAATTACCGTTAATTGAGGGTGATTATGAAAAAATAAAAAATTCAATAGGAAATATTATCAATAACGCTGTTTTATATACAGTAAAAGGAAACGTTGAAATAAGTACCAATATTGCTTCGGATTTAATTAATGTTCGGGTTAAAGATACGGGAATAGGAATAGAAAAAGAAGATTTAGATAAAATGTTTAAGAGTTTTTCTAGAGGAAGTGGCTCAAAACTTTATACTCAGGGAACTGGTTTAGGTTTGTATGTTGCTAAAAGTTTTATAGAGATGCACAATGGAAATATTAATGTTGAGTCAAAAGGAAAAAACCAAGGTAGTATTTTTACTATCGAATTACCAATAAAGTCGAATATAGAAAATATTTAAATTCAAAAATAATATGAAAAAAATACTTATTATTGAAGATGAAAAGGTTTTGTCAGATATGTATAAATTTAAATTTTCTAAAGAAGGATATGAAATCATTAATGCGGCTGATGTGGAGAGCGGTTTGAGTCTAGTGGAGTCTGATAGGCCCGATCTAGTAATATTAGACATTCTTTTACCGAAAGAGAGCGGTATTAATTTCTTAGAAAAGTATAAGGGCGATGTTCCTGTAATTGTATTATCAAATTTTGATGATAATGAAACTAAGAATAAGGCTTTTTCTTTGGGCGCAAAAGATTATATGATTAAATCAAACCTTGATCCTCAAGAAGTTTTGGATAAAATCAAATCTTTTTTACAGGATTAATTGGCAAAATCATAAAAGTGTGATTTAATAAAAATATATGTTTGATACGCCACTGTCAATTTATGTTTTATTACCTAGTAGCGTTTTTATATTACTAGTTTCTTTGGTTTTATTTATAATAAGAAAGGATAGGCCTTATTTTATATTTTTTATCATTGGTGTTGCTCAGTTTTTCTGGATGCTGATAACATATATAATGTGGAAGTTTTATGGTTTAGGTATTCAAATAAATCCAGCCAATGAAAAAGTTTTTTCATTGTGTGTTTTTTTGATGCCTGTTTTTCTTTATCATTTTTCTGTTGAATTTTGTAAGATTACCAGTCAAAGAACACATCTTTTTATTGCATATTTAATTGCATTTGTTTTTGTATTTGTTGCTGACGCGAACAAAATAGTTAATGGATTATTTTTTTATGAATGGAGAGATGGATCAAATATAGTGTATCAGTTTTTCGTTTTGTTTATGTTCGCTCTTTTAGGTATGACCCTTTATAATTTTTCGAGAAGTATTTTAAATAAAAAACAAGGAGAAGAGAAAAAAGATATTTCCATGATTTTACTTTTAGCTTTTGGTATATTTGGATTAGTCTTTATCGAATTCTTACCATTACAAGGAGTTAATATTTATCCTTTGTTTTATTTAAGCATTCCTATTTATGCTTTAATAATGGCTTATATTTTAATTGAAAGGAATCCATTAGCTTTGGTTATTACAACTGATATTTTAGTAACAATTGCTATTGCTTTTCCCGCTGCTTTGGTTGTTTTTCAAGAAGTAGAAATGGGAATTACTGAACGTTCGATTATTTTTATTTTAATTTCTGTGGCATCTTTTATGTTATTGAGATATACGTTAAAAATGAAAAATATTAATAAAGAATTTGAAGAAAAATTAAACGAAAGAACAGAAGAATTAGAAAAAAATACTCATGAATTAATTAATATTAAATGTCAACTAGAAAAGGCCAATAAAATACTTGAAGCAAAAATAAAGGAAAGAACAAAAGAATTAGAAGAAGCAAATCAGAGCCTAGAAGAGCAAGTCAAAGAAAGAACCATTGAATTAAATAAAAAAGCAGAAGAGTTGGAAGAAAAAGTATTAGAGTTGCAGAAATTTAGCGAATTTTTTGTTAACAGAGAAAACAAAATGGTTGAACTAAAGAATAAGATCAAAAAGTTAGAGAAAAAATGAGAAAAAGTGATTGGTTGTTTATTATTTTATTCCTTTTTGTTTTTATAACTTTCTTCAATTCAGAAGAAAGTGTTTTTGCTAAAGAAGATATGAGTTTTTTTCTTTCTTTTGGTAATGGTAAATTATTAAGACCTTTACTAAAAACAAATAAAAACATTAGTAATATTAGTGCCTTGAGTTATTATTCTGTTTTAATAGATAATAATGAAAAAGTTTTTTTTGAAAAAAACATTAATCAAAAAAATTCTATAGCATCTTTAACTAAATTATTAACTGCTGTGATCGTTTTGGATAATTATGATTTAAAGGACGAGATTATAATTTCTCAAGAAGCAGTTAATACTTTTGGAAATGTCGGCAACCTAAAAAAAGGAGAAATATTTTCAGTTAGAGATCTTTTGAAAATGATGCTTATTGAATCAAATAATGACGCAGCAGAAGCTTTGGCAGAAAAAATAGGAAGAAGTAACTTTATTTCTTTAATGAATAAAAAAGCTTTTGAGCTTAATATGAAAGATACTAGTTTTGTTAATCCAACGGGTCTTGATTTTAATGAAAGTAATATTTCAACTATAAATGATTTAAAAAAGCTTATTCTTTACATAATTAAGGATTATCCATTGATTAGTGAAATACTTTCTGTTAATGAAATGAATATAAATTATAATAACACTATCCATCATAAAGCAGAAACAACTAATATTCTGTTAAATGAAAATAATAGTTATATATGGGGTAAAACAGGATTTACTGATAAAGCAGGGGAGTGTATTGTTTTAATAATGCAAAGACCCTTTTCAAATGATAAAAATAGTTATATCATTAATATAATCATTAATTCTGAAGACAGGTTTAGAGATGCAAGAATTATGGAGCAGTGGATTAAAGAATCATTTTACTGGTAATTATGTCAATATTCACATTTAATGCAATTAAAATATTATCCTTAGCTACTTTTTCTTCTATTATATCAATTTTTATTGCTAAATTTTTAATTGATTTTTTATACAAGATAAAGTTTTGGAAGAAAACCGCTAGAACCACAGCTATTGATGGTAAAAAAGCAGATGTGTTTCTTTCAATGCATAAAGAAAAAGAAACAACTGTTCCTAGGGGTGGAGGAATTATTATTTGGGCTAGCATGTTGATTATTGTTCTATTAATAGCTATTTTTAATTATTTTTTTGATATATGGTGGTTAAAAGATTTAAACTTTTTATCTAGAGAGCAAACATGGATTCCTCTTTTTGCTTTAATTGCAGCATCAATAATTGGTTTAATCGATGATATTTTAGTTGTTTATGGGAAAGGAAAATATGTTGGAGGAGGCTTGAAATTTAGAACAAGATTTATACTTGTTACAATAATTGGTTTAATTGGTGGGCTTTGGTTTTATTATAAACTTGGATGGAGTTCAATTCATATTCCAGTGTTACTTGATTTTCCATCTGGTTTTGATATTGAACTTGGTATTTGGTACATTGTATTGTTTATTATTGTTTGTTTGGCATCTTGGGCAAGTGGAGTGGTTGATGGTATAGATGGTTTATCAGGTGGGGTTTTTAGTTCAATTTTTGGAGCTTTTGCTATTATTGCTTTTGCTCAAGGTCAAATTGAGTTAGCTAGTTTTTGCGCAGTTATCTTGGGGGCAATATTTAGTTTTTTATGGTTTAATATTCCTCCAGCTAAATTTTATATGGGTGAGACTGGCATCTTAGGCCTATCAATTACAATGGCCACCATTGCCTTTATAACCGACTCTGTGGTGCTTTTACCTGTTATAGGGGGAATATTAGTGCTTGAAACAGGATCAGTCATTATACAGCTTTTATCAAAGAAATTTAGAAATAAGAAAATATGGTTATCAACTCCGATTCATCATCATCTTGAAGCAATTGGTTGGACTGGTCCACAAATTACAATGCGTTTTTGGATTATCAGTATTGTTTTAGCTTTATTAGGAGTTTCTATTAGATTGTTAACATGAATTTAAGAGAAAAATATCCAGTTTTTATATACGAAAGTTTTTCATTTAAAAAAATCAACAAAGATCTTGAGGTTAGTTTTGTTTATAAAACAGAAGATATTATTTTTAATCCAAAAATATTAATTAAAAACATTAAAGCAAAGAAAGATATTTCTAATCTTGTTTTTCATTTGGGTTTAATTGAAATGTTTAGTTATTGGAAATCAGTTTGTTCGCCTAAGATTTTAGTTAAGTGTGGTGATTTAGATTCTTATCAAAAAAAGTGGTGGAAAAAACTATTATTAAAAGGAATGGGGCAGTTTTTTTATGAAAACAAGATTGATTTTAAAGAAAAAGATTTTATTGAGTTTGAATCAGAAGGAAAAACAGAAAGCAAGAAGATAAAAATCAAGGGAGAAAAAGCAATGGTTTTAATTGGTGGAGGAAAAGATTCTGCCGTAGCCTTAGAATTAACAAAAAAAGCAAAAAAGAATGTATCTTGTTTAGCCCTAAATCCTACCAAACAAATTGAAAAAATGACTAAAGATTGTGATTTGATTATAGTTAAAAGAGAAATAGATAAAAAGTTGTTAAAAATGAACAGAAGTGGTTTCTATAACGGACACACTCCTTTTGTTGCTTATCTTTCTTTTTTAAGTGTAATTATTTCTGCGCTATTCGATAAAAAGTATATTATTTTAGGAAACGAAGAAAGTTCTAATGAAGGAAATGTTAAATATTTAGGAGAAGACATTAATCATCAATACTCTAAAAGTTTTGAATTTGAAAATGATTTCAGAGAATACTTAAAAAGATATCTAGTTGATGAAGTTGAATATTTTAGTATATTGAGACCTTTTTATGAATTACAAATTGCTCAAATGTTTTCCAATATGCCAAAGTATTTTAATATTTTTTTAAGTTGTAATGAAGCTCAAAAAACATATTCAGGAACAAAAAAGAAAATAGGGAAGTGGTGTTGTAATTGTTCTAAGTGCCTTTTTGTTTTTACTGCACTTTATCCTTTCATTGAAGAAAAACAATTAATTAAAATATTTAAAGAAAACTTATTAGATAAAAAAGAATTATCAGGAATAATGATGGAATTGTTGGGAGAAAAGAACATAAAACCATTTGAGTGTGTTGGAACAAAAAAAGAAACATTGGTTGCTTTTTATCTTTCGTGGAAGAAGAATAATAAATTAGTTTTATTAAAGCAATTTGAGAAAAAGGTTTTAAATAAATATCCTCAAATTGAAAAATATTCAAAGGAAATAATGGGTCACTGGGGAAAGAATAATTTGCCTAAAGGTTTTGATGTGGGCATAATGGATTTATGAATAAATCATTTACTTTAATTGAAATATTAGTCGTAATCGTTGTAATTGGAATTCTTTCCAGTTTTATTCTCGTTGGAATGAGTTCGATTACTGATAAAGCAAACATTGCCAAGGGTCAAGCATTTTCTAATTCATTAAGAAATTCTTTGTTGACAAACTTGGTTTCTGAGTGGAAATTTGATGGAATCGGGGTTGCTGATGGGCAATCAGCCGATGAAACCTATATTAAAGATTCTTGGGGCTCAAACAATGGAACAATAATTAACCATCAACCAGATGTTAATTCTGGTTCTAGTTGTGTTTCTGGCTCATGTTTAAGTTTTGCTGGTGCGAACACTGATTATGTTGCTATTGGAGATATTGGAACTTTTGATTTTGATACAAGTAATTTTACGTTATCTGTTTGGGCAAAACCATTTTTATTAAATGCAGACAATCGACTAATAACAAAATGGAATAACGGTTCAAATGGATGGGCGTTGAATGTTTATAATGCTGATGGATATTTAGATTTTGTAACTAATAATGGAACTGTTTTTACTAGAACCAGAAGTGCTTCATTAATTAAAACAAGTAATTGGTATTATTTCGTTGCTATTAAAAACGGAACAGATGGAAAGATGTTTATTGATGGGGTAGAACCTGTATATGCTATGAAAGATAGCATGGTTAATCCTACTGTTAATAATTACGGTTTATTTATTGGTGCAGAATATTCAGCGACTTGGTATTTTACTGGTTTAATAGATGAAGTTCGTATATATAATCAAGCAACATCATCTAGTCAAATTAAGCAGAATTATTATTTGGGACTAAATAGTTTATATAAAAACCAGGGGATAACCCAACTAGAATATGTTCAAAAATTATCAAAACTTAGAAATAGCGCTGTTCAAAACTAGATTGACATAATATCTAATATGTTGCATGATTAAATTACCTTGAAAATTGAAGGTGATTTGATTGACTATTACGTTAATTGCTATTGAGGGTTGGACCGAGAGAGCAGAAGAATGGAATTTTTCTTTGTTAAAGGAAGAGCTGGAACATTTATCAATCAAAATTGTTATTCCAGAATACCTTGACACAAAAGGTAAATTTTCAAAAACTCGCTCTCATTGTACAGTAGAAGAATATGCCCATATAGTAGAAAACGTTATTCTTAGAGAAAAACAAAAAGATCCCAATGCTAAGATTTATGTCTTGGGGCATAGTCTTGGAGGTGTGATCGCAAGACATCTTTGCAACAGGAGATTATTTCCTGAAGAAAGGATGATTCTTGTGGGAACTCCAAATCTGGGAATTGACTTCGGTATTCTCAAGAATTCATTTTTTATGATTCTGGCAAAGATTTTTAATGTTCCCGTTTTATTCCAGTTGATGAAAGACAGTAATTTCATTTATTCTATTAATTTAGGTGGAATTCCTGAGAAAGCTGTTTACATATCTGGAGAAAAAGATGAAACAGTTCCTAGGTGGTCATCAGATCCTTTGGGAACAGCTATTGTTGTCCCAAATTGTGGACACAAGTTATTTCCCCAAGAAAGGGAAAAGCTGAAGAACAGCGCAATCCCTTACGTAAGGGAAATTCTCGAAAAAGACCTCGAGAATAAATAATGGTCTTTTTTTTATTTCTATGATAAAATGCCAATATATGAAGATAAATCAGCTAAAAAACAAAAAGATATTAATTCTTGGTTTTGGCTTAGAAGGAAAAAGTACTTTTGCTTTTTTAAGAAAACATTTTCCTAAAAAAGAATTGTCTATTGCTGACATTAATGATGTAAAAGATTTAAAATTAAAGAATGTAAACTGGATTATAGGTAAAGATTATTTATCTTCAATTAAAGATTTCGATATTGTTATTAGATCTCCGGGAATTCCTTTAAGTAAATTAAAGCATCCCTGTATCACAAGTCAGACAGAGCTGTTTTTAGATAATTGTAAAGCAACAATTATTGGGGTTACTGGCACAAAAGGAAAAAGCACAACATCTTCGTTGATTTATCACGTTTTAAAGAAAAATAATCTTAATGCATATTTAGTAGGAAATATTGAAAATCCTGCTTTATCTTATTTAGATATTAAAAAAGCAATTTTTGTATATGAAATGTCTTGTCATCAGCTCGATGGATTAAAAGTCAGTCCCAGCGTTGCCGTGTTTTTAAATATTTATCCAGAGCATTTAGATTATTATTCTAGCTTTAAAGCATATTTTCAGGCTAAAGCAAATATTGCTATTCATCAAAAGCCTAAAGATTTGTTTGTTTTTAATCCTAATTTTAAATTAATTGATAATTTGAAAGTTCAGTCAAAAAGAATTACTGTTTCTAATTATGACCAAGTTTTTATTAACAATTCTTGGTTAATGGATATTACACATAAAGATAATATAATTGCTGTTTTTAGGGTTTGTGAAAATTATATTGAAATGGATAAGATATTGAAAGCCTTGAAGAGTTTTAAAAAACTACCTCATAGATTAGAATATATAGGAAAGTTTAATAATATTAATTTTTACGACGACTCCATTTCAACTATTCCCGAGTCAACAATTTATGCATTAGATAAACTTGGAGACGATGTAGAAACATTAATAATCGGTGGTCAAGATAGAGGAATCGATTTTAAAAAACTAGGAAAAAGAATTACAGAAAGTAATATTAAAAATTTAATTATTTTCCCTGAATCAGGAGAAAAGATTTTAAAACTAGTTGAAAGAAAAATTAAACATTATTCTACCTCTTCAATGGAAAAAGCAGTTGAGTTTTGTTTTAAAAACACTAGTGAAGATAAGATTTGTTTATTATCTAATGCGTCTCCTAGTTATGGAATTTTTAAGAATTTTAAAGAGAGAGGAGATTTATTTAAAAAATACATAAAGGAACATGAAGAAAAGGAATAAACCAGATATATTTTTATTAGTTTTGATTTCTTTGTTGGTTTTAATAGGGATTTTAGCTTTAGCTAATGTTTCTGTTCCAGTTTCTTTGAAGGTAGTCGGAGATGCTGGTTATTATTTAACCCATCAATTATTATATGGATTTTTGCCAGGGATTATTATTGGTTTAATTATATATTTTAAAGTTCCCTTAAAAACCATTAAAAAACTAGCTTTTCCTCTTTTTATAGTATCATACATATTAATGTTTACTGTTTTGATTCCAGGCATAGGAAGGGCTGAATTGGGAGCTGCAAGATGGGCTGATGTTGGTCCTTTTAGTTTTCAACCGTCGGAAATATTAAAATTAACGTCAATAATTTATCTTTCTGCTCTATTAAGCTCTTTTAAACAAAGAAATATTTTTATAACATTTCTTTTTTTTGTAGGTTTAATATTTATTTCTTTAATTGTTCAGAATAACTTAAGTACTTTATGTATTATTTCCGCTATTTCTTTTGCAATATTTTTATCAGCTAACACTAAGATTAAATATAATTTAATACTTTGGGGATTAAGTTTAGCTGGTTTCGTTATGATGATTTTATTTGCCCCCTATAGAATGCAAAGATTAACAACATATTTAAATCCAGAAACAGATGTTTTAGGATCAGGATATCAAATGCACCAATCAATAATATCAATTGGTTCTGGAGGTTTAACTGGAATAGGTTTGGGCTTAAGCGAACAAAAATATGGTTTTGTCTCTCAACCAATGTCTGATTGTATTTTTGCTGTTTTTGCCGAAGAAACAGGTTTTATTGGAGCGTCACTTTTGGTTATATTATTCCTTGCTTTTACTTATTCTTGTTTTGCTTTGGCTAAAAAGGAAAACGATATGTTTTCTAAATTAATTGTTATTGGAATTGGTTCTTGGATCACTGTTCAGGCTTTTGTGAATATCGGGGCAATGGTTAATATTTTACCTTTAAGTGGAACGCCTTTGCCATTCTTAAGTTATGGAGGAACTCATATTGTTTTAGAGTTAGTTGCTTGTGCAATTCTTTTAAAAATATCTTCTAATTATAGCTCTTGTTAAAAGAATGAAAAAATACTATATTAAAAATATATGAAGATTGTTTTTACAGGCGGAGGCACTGGCGGTCATATTTTTCCTATTATCGCTGTTGCTAGAGCATTAAAAAAGATTGGTCCTTTTGGCATGCAATACATATATATTGGACCAAAAGATGATTGCTCAAAAGATGTTCTTGAAAAAGAAGAAATCTCCACCCATTACATTTTGTCAGGAAAAATTAGAAGGTACTTTTCTGTGCCTGATTTTTTTGCAAACATTATTGATGTATTATTTAAGATTCCTTTAGGGATAATACAGTCTTTTTATTTAATATTTGCTATTTCTCCTGATGTCATTTTCAGTAAAGGAGGTTATGGATCAGTTCCAACCGTCATTGCTGGATGGGTTTTAGGTGTACCAATTTATCTTCATGAATCAGATGTTTCTCCTGGTTTAGCTAATAGATTATTAGCTAAATTTAGCAGAGAGATATTTGTTTCTTTTCCAGTAAAAGATGTAGAATATTTTCCAACCAATAAAATGATTAAAGTTGGAAATCCAACTAGAGAATATTTAATGAATGGAAATAAAGACAGGGCAAAAGAAATATTTAAACTAAAAGGAGAAAAGCCAGTAATATTAGTATTGGGGGGATCTCAAGGAAGTCAAAGGATTAATGATTTAATAATGGAAATATTGCCCCAATTACTTACGAATTATGAAATTATTCATCAAACAGGAGAAAAAGATTTGAAAAGAGTACAAAAACAAACAAGTGCTTTGGTTTCAGAATCTTTAAAAGAAAGCTACCATATGGTATCATTCTTAAAAGAGGACGAGATAAGGAATGCTTATGCGACTGCTGATTGTGTTGTTTCAAGAGCTGGGTCTGGTATTATTTTTGAATTAGCTATGTTAAAAAAACCAAGCATATTGATTCCTTTACCAGAAGCAGCTCAAAATCATCAAGCAAAAAACGCTTATACTTATGCAAAGTATAATGCCTGTATTGTTTTAGAAGAAAATAACTTATCCCCCAATTTCTTTTTAAAAAGAATTAATGATTTGTTTGAGTTTGATCGCCTTGAAGATATGAGAAAAGGAGCAGGGGAGTTTGCCAAACCATATGCAGCTGATATTATTGCTAAATATTTATTAGACTTTTTAACAAAATGACACCCAAAAAAGAAGAAAAAAGAATAAGAACTAGATATGCACCCTCTCCAACAGGTCCATTACACATTGGCGGAGTAAGAACTGCTTTATTTAATTATTTATTTGCTAAAAAATATAATGGTGATTTTATTCTAAGAATAGAAGATACCGATAAAGAAAGATCAAAAAAAGAATACGAAGAACAATTACTTAAAGCTTTAGAATGGTTTAACTTGAAGTGGGATGAAGGGCCAGTATTGTCAGATCAAAAAGAAATTGATTTTGGCTCTCACTATATTGGAGAATATGCACCCTATAGACAAAGTGAAAGAGGGGAGATTTATAAAAAGTACTTACAGAAACTATTAGATGACGGCAATGCCTATTATTGTTTTTGTACAAAAGAAGAAGTTGAGGCTCAAAAACAATATTTAATGTCAATTGGCGAATCACCTATTTATTTAGGAAAATGTAGAACATTAACCAAAGATCAAGTCGAAGAATTAAAAAATAAAGGGAAAGATTGTGTTATTAGATTTCGAACTCCTGAAAATATTAGAGTTAAGTTTATAGATTTAATTAGGGGAGAGATCGAGGTTAGCTCTGGTACAATGGGTGACTTTGTTATTGCGAAAGATATGAATAACCCTTTATATAATTTTACTTGTGTTGTCGATGACGCAGAAATGGAAATATCTCATGTTATTAGAGGAGAAGATCATATTTCTAATACACCCAAACAAATTCTATTATTAAAAGCATTAGGTTTTGGTGAACCTAAATATGCTCATTTGCCTTTAATATTAAACGAACAAAGAAAAAAGCTTTCTAAGAGAGATGGAAAGACATCGGTTAATGAATATATTAATGATGGTTATTTACCAGAAGCTTCAATAAACTTTATTGCTCTTTTAGGGTGGAACCCAGGAGACAATAGAGAGATATTTTCTGTAGATGAGTTAATAAAAGAATTTTCTGTAGAAAAAATACAAAAAGCAGGAGCAGTGTTTAACACTGAAAAACTTGATTGGATTAATGGACTATACTTGAGAAAGAAGCCTATTAAAGAATTAACAAATCTTTGCCTTCCTTTTTTGAATGATTTTATCGAAAAAACATCATTGGAAACATTTAAAATAAAAGAAACAGAAGAAGAAATCTCATCTGAAGATTTAGAAAGAATTATTATTCTTTATCAAGAAAGATTAAAAAAGCTAAGTGAAATTACTGAAATGATTGATTTATTCTTTGTTAATGATTTAAATTATCCAAAAGAATTGATAAAATGGAAAGAAATGAATGATAGTCAAATTATTCAATCATTAGAAACTTCATTAATGGTTTTATCTCAATTAGAAGAATTTAATGCAGAAAATATTCAGGCTCAATTATTTAAAGAAGCAGAAAAAATGGAAAACAAGGGAAATCTTTTGTGGCCCTTAAGGGTTGCTTTAACTGGAAAAAAGAACTCTGCTCCTCCTTTTCAAATAGCAGAAGCATTAGGAAAAGAAAAAACAATACAAAGAATTAAAAAAGCAATAAAATTAATGGAAAATGAATAAATCATTTACTTTAATAGAAATATTAGTGGTAATAGTTGTAATTGGAATTCTTTCTAGTTTTATTTTGGTTGGTATTAGCTCAATAATCAATAGCGCTAATATTGCAAAAGGAAAAGCATTTTCTGATTCTTTAAGAAATTCATTATTAATGAATTTGGTGTCAGAGTGGAAATTTAATGGAACAGGCGTAAGCGATGGTCAGTCAGCAAATTTATTATATGTTAATGATTCTTGGGGAAATAATGATGGGGAGGTATCAGGACACGAACCAGATGTTAGATCTGAGAATGATTGTATTTCAGGGTCTTGTTTGCAATTCACTTCAACCAATTCAGATTATGTTAATTGTGGAAGCATATCTTCGGAATCAGAGGGAACAATAACAGCATGGATTAAACCTTCTGGAACATATACTTCTGGACAAGTAGTTATGGGTGGAGGTAATTCTGCGGGAGAAGATAATAGTGCTAGATATACAATAGGAGCTATTCATAGTAGCGTTTGTTCAAGTAATTGGTATGCTTTAATAGCTAACGGAACAAGCTCTCAATATGTTTGTTCGGGAGAAGTTTATAATGAAACTAATTTTCCTGCGAATAGATGGGTTTTGTTGACAATAACTTATGATGGAAGCAGCGTTAAGTTTTATAAAAATGGCAATACTGCTAATACTGTTGGTCAAATGGTTAGCGCTGAAGGAGATAGTCAGCCATATGCCATTGGAAGGAGTGGTGGCCATGACGGACTTTATTATTCTGGAATAATTGACGATGCTCTTATTTTTAGTAAAGCTACGCCAACCTCTCAAATCCAGCAAATTTATTATTTAGGATTAAATAATTTATTAAAAAGCAATGAAATTACATTAAACGAATTTAGTCAAAGATTAGTAGACTTAAAAATTAATTTAAGTGGAAAATAATATGAAAAAGCTATTTATCGTAATTGTTCTAATGTTATTTGTAGGATTTTATTGTTATGCTAGCGATGGTTTTATTGATTCGTTTGTAGATAAAATAATATATCTAAAGGATTGGTTTATTAACGGTGACTTTAAACAAGAGTTTAATAGAGAATTAGATGAGGTAAAAGTAGAAATACCAGGTTTAATAGCTAAAGCTAAGGAATTATTGCCTCAAAAGTAATATTAAGCTATAGTAAATATATATGATTTTAAAGATCGCAAAACTAGCCAATTTAATAATAGATGAAAAAGATTTAGATAAATTCGAGAAAGATTTTTCCTCTATCTTAGCTTACGTTGATAAATTAGAAGAAGTTGATGTTTCA
>JBFZBB010000022.1:0-29164 GCA_041308625.1 bacterium
GAACACCAACTTCTGTCACAAGTAATGGTTCTTGGTATTGGAATTGTTTAGGACAAAATGGAGGAACAACTGCTCAGTGTTCAGCCAACAAGACACAAACAAATCACAATCCAATTGTTAATGCCGGATCAAACAAAGAAACTCAATCTGGACAAACCATTTATTTTTATGCAACAGCAACAGACTTTGATGGAGATACAATGACATACAACTGGTCATGTACAGGAGGACAAGTATCATCTTCTTCTTTGCTTAGCCCAACTTATGCAGCTCCTTATGTTTCAAGCGATACAAATTATACTTGTACTTTAACTGTTGATGATAATAATGGTGGCATTGTAACAGATACAATTAATGTTTTAGTAAGATCTGTTGAAACACCGATTAACGGCCAATGTGGTTCATCTAATGGTCAATCATTCACAACTGCTCCAACCTCTAACCTATGTTTAAAAGGAACACCAACTTCTGTCACAAGTAATGGCTCTTGGTATTGGACTTGTTTAGGACAAAGCGGAGGAACAACTGCTCAGTGTTCAGCTAACAAAACTCAAACTAATAATAGTCCATATGTTTATGCTGGTTCAGATAGAACTGTTCAAGCAGGAAGTAGTACTTATTTTAGCGCAACAGCTAGTGATTCTGACAATGATTATTTAACATACTCGTGGTCATGTACTGGAGGACAAGTCTCGAATTCTTCAAATCTTTACACAATGTACTATGCACCAAATATTTCTTATAACGCAACATATACTTGTACTCTAACTGTTTATGATAATAAAGGATTAAGTAGCTCTGACTCAGTAAATATTTATGTTACTGGTGGATCTTCTTCATACAATAACAATCCATATGTTTATGCTGGTTCAGATAGAACTGTTCAAGCAGGAAGTAGTACTTATTTTAGTGCAACAGCTAGTGACCCTGATAATGATTACTTAACATACAACTGGTCATGTACTGGAGGACAAATATCAAATTCTTCAATTCTTAATCCAACATTTTATGTATCAAGCAGTTCATACAATACAAGTTATACTTGCACCTTAACTGTTCACGACAATAAAGGAGGCTATGCCTCTGACTCAGTAAATATTTATGTTACTGGTGGAGGATCTTCATATAATAGAAATCCATATGTTGATGCAGGATCGAACAGAACTGTTCAAGCAGGAAGCAGTACTTATTTTAGCGCAACAGCTAGTGATCCTGATGGAGACTATTTAACATACAACTGGTCATGTACCGGAGGACAAGTCTCGAATTCTTCTATACTTAACCCAACATTTTATGTACCAAGTGGATCATATAGCGCAACATATACCTGTACTTTAACCGTTCATGATAATAGGGGTGGTTATGCTTCTGACACAGTTAGTGTTTATGTTTCTGGAGGAGGATCATCATATAATAGAAATCCGTATGTTGATGCAGGATCAAACAAAGACGTTCAGGCAGGTCTTAATGTATATATGAATGCAACAGCTAGTGACCCTGATAATGATTACTTATCATATTCATGGTCATGTACCGGAGGATCTTTATCATCATATTCAACTCTTAATCCAACATTTTACGCACCAAACATTTCTTATAACACAACATACACTTGTACTTTAACTATTAATGATAATAAAGGAGGAAGTAGTTCTGACTCAGTAAATATTTATGTAAAAACAGGTTCTATCGTTTATGGTAATCCAGCAGTAGTAACCAATAATGCAACAAGTATTACTGTTAATTCAGCTAGGATGAACGGTTATTTATCAGAAGATGGTGG
Source organism: bacterium (assembly GCA_041308625.1). Taxonomy (GTDB): domain Bacteria; phylum Patescibacteriota; class Minisyncoccia; order Minisyncoccales; family Minisyncoccaceae; genus Microsyncoccus. The sequence goes on from JBFZBB010000022.1 coordinate 1,784, forward strand.
AGAAAACACTAGTGTTAGATTTAATTGGGGCAGACTTAACTATTTTTCATACAATACTTCTTGGATTGACTACAAAAGAACTGGTAATTACTTTTATGATGACGTATATAATTTAGAAAAAGGAAAAGCATATCAATTTAGAACAGAAGCTAGAAACGGAAGAGGAACTGTTTACGGTAACACGTTAAAGTTTATCACTAAACCTGATTCACCTTTAAATTTTGATGCTAGTTTAATTAATTCATATGTAAGATTAACTTGGAACATTGGACAAGGAGCTTGTAATACCGCAATTACTAGAAAGATTGGTTCTTATCCTGGAACAATTTCTGATGGAACTCTTGTATATTATGGAAGCAGCACAACTTATACTGACAATAGCATAACTTTAGGTAATAATTATTATTATCGCGCCTGGTCAATAGCTTGTGATGATGATTTGTATTCAATCTCTGACAGCTTATATTCTAAAGATTTTGTTACTACTCAAAAACCAGCAACACCTGTTACGCCAGTTACTCCTGTTACACCAGTGGCAAAGAAATGTAATCTTGGAGTAGATGTTTCAGCTAAAAATCTAACACAAACAGAAACATCTTGGAAGGATTCTATATATGCTAAGCCAGGAGAAGAATTAGAAATAATGGCAACTGTTACTGCTCTTGACTGTAAAGCAGAAAACGTAATTTTAACTAATATGTTACCAGTTAAAATTGATGATGTTTATGATGTAAGAGTAGAGGGACAAACATTTTGTGGAGATGCTGCCGGTAGCTTTATACTGGGAACAATTGAATTAGGAAAATCAAAAAGCGTAATCTTTAAAATGAAAATAAGTGGGGAAGATAGCTTTGTTTATGGAACAACTGACTTAACCAATATTTCAGAAGCAAATGGTAAGAATATTGAGACAGCAAGAGATACATTAGAAATTAGAGTTTCTAAAAAGAATGGGGAAGAAGCAATGGCTGGATTGTCAGGATTTATCAGTAATAACTGGAAAATATTTTACTTATTCTTGGGATTATTATTAGGATTAATTATTTTCTTAATTGTTTTATGGTTTTTGAGAGAAAACGATAAAAAGAAAAAACTACAAGAGGAAAATATGCTCTTGCAGAAAAGTAAATATTTCCACATCCAACAATAGAATTGAAAACACCTCCTAGTCGGAGGTGTTTTTGTTTTCAGTGAGATTGTTTTTTAATTCTGTTAATCTTTGATTAAATTCAACAGAAGTAATGCTGTTATTCTTAAGTAATTTATTTATTCCCGTATAATAATTTTGTTGAATTTCTGATGTTGGAATTGCTTTATTATATATACGAACATCATCAATAAGACCTTGATATTTAGCGGAGCTTCCGATATAAACATAGTCACCAGAGGCAGCCAGCATAGTTCCTGTATTAGATGCACTATTTTTAAATAAACCGTTTACATATATTTTACCAGTAGTTCCATCATACATTCCAACTACATGTTTCCATGTGTTATCAAATACAGACGAAGAATAAATATCTATTAAATATCCTATACTGTCACTTACTGTAAAATACATTGAAGTTCCTCCTTGACGTAAAGCCCAAGGAGGAGAGGCATACGTTTTTTTATATAATACTCCTATCCAACCTTTTGACCATCCTGGATCAGCAGGACCATTTACCCATGCCTCTATTGTAATTGCATCTGTAATATTGAAATTTGTTGCATTTCCACAATTAATATAATCATCTACTCCATCAAATTTAAGACAAGTTCCTGATACGCAATTAGATTGACTCATCCAGCCAGATGTATGAGTGTCTCCATATCCAGCCGTTGTATTATCAAAACCAGGAGAAGTTGCAAATGTTCCTGTGTTTGTTAGCCAAGAATCAGAAGCTGATGTTCCCGATGCTTCATCTAGTTTCCATTGCGAGACCCTTCCTATTAATAAAGAATTATCCAAGGAATTAACAAATGTTTGCAATTTGGTAACGTTTGCTTTAGAGGTAATTGAACTCATTCCAACTAAAATAAAAGAGGAAAGGATTCCAATAACAACGATTACTACAAGTATTTCAATTAAAGTAAATGATTTATTCATTTTAATTCTTTTACCTTGATTGCTTTTTGAATAAATTCTTTATATTTATCTAAATCAACTTCTGTCTTTAGTTTGTATTCGTCTAATTCTTTACCTAGAGATATTTTATTTTCAGATTTATATTTTCTAATTTCATCAATAGCTTCTATTGCTTTTTCAAAACCTTCATCAGGTTCTTTATTTGTTGTTGGTTCTGGCCAAGAAGAATTATGAATACTATTTTCATTGGTAAATAAATGATAAATTTCTTCTGTGATAAAAGGGATTAATGGTGCATAAAGTTTAAGAATAGTTGTGAATATCGTGTATAGGGTATATTGAGCAGCTTGTTTAGATTTTTCATTGTCTTCATTTAATCTGTATTTAACGAATTCAATATAGTAGTCAGCAAACTTAGACATAAAGAAAGTTTCAATTTCGTTTTTAGCTTTTGCATATTCAAAGTTTTCAAAGTGCTCAGTCGCTGTTTTAATTGTTTTATTAGCTTCTGATATTATCCACAAATCTGCTTGTTCTAAATCAACGTTATTGTCTGTATTAATTCCATTCATTTGAATAAACCTAGCAACATTCCATAGTTTAATTGTGATCTGTTTTCCTTTTTTAATTTCTTTAGGATTAAATCTTAAGTTTTGCCCTAGAGATGCTCCGGTTGCCCAGTATCTAACTGCATCAGCGCCATATTCTTCTATTAATTGATCAGAAGGAACGTAATTACCTAAACGTTTAGAGATTTTTTTTCCTTTTTCGTCTAGTCCATGCCCAGAAATCATTATGTTTTTAAAAGGAGCTTGATTAAAATTATAGTATCCTTTGACAATGGAGTAAAAATCCCAAGTTCTAATAATCTCATGAGCATTTGGTCTTAGGTCAACAGGGAAAAGGTTTTCATTGTTTCCCAATTCTTTTAAAAGAAAAGGAGTGCAAGAAGATGTTGCCCAGGTATCCATTACATCGGTTTCTGGAATAATATCATTACTTTTACATTTAGGGCATTGTTTGGGCTTACTTTCTGTAGGATCAACAGGTAAATCTTTTTCTTCTGGAATTAATACTTCATTACAATTATTACAATACCAAAAAGGAAAGGGTACACCATAATATCTTTGCCTTGAAACGCACCAATCCCATTTTAATGAATTAACCCACAATTCATAGTTTTTATACATATGTTCTGGATGCCATTTAATCTTTTTTCCATATTCAAGCCAAGTATCTTTCATATCTGATATTTTTATAAACCATTGCTTGCTTTGAATTAGTTCTACTGGAGTATCACATCTTTCATGAACATTAACTATTTGAGTGATTTTTTCTTGTCGAACCAAGGAATCTTTTAAATCTTCAAGAATTCTTTTTCTTGCTTCATTAATTGTTAATCCTTGATAATTTTTTCCTAGTTCATTTAATTTACCATTAGTTGTTAATAGATTTCTTGTTTCTAGTTTATCTATCCTCCATTTTTCTAAATCTTCGGTATCTCCCCAAGTGCAAACCATCATCAAGCCAGTTCCTTTTTCTTTATCTACTGCTTCGCTGGTTTTAATTGGTATTTCATAATTAAACAATGGAACAATTGCTTTTTTTTGCTCTAGCCCCTTATATCTTTCGTCTTCTGGATTGTAGTATAGGGCAACACAAGCAGATAATAGTTCTGGTCTAGTAGTAGCAATCACAACGCTATTATTATCATTTGTTTCAAAAGAGATGTAATTCATGGTTGACTCTCTTTCTTTGTCTTCAATGTCTGATTGAGATATTGCTGTTCCACAATAAGGACACCATAGAATAGGAACCTCTTCTCTTTTAAGAAACCCCTTTTTGTATAAGTCAATTAAAGACCATTGAGAAACTTTAGTTGGTAAAGGAGCAATGGTGCTATATGTTTTTGACCAGTCAACAGAAATTCCTAAATTGGTCCATAGTCTTTTATATGTTTTAATTCCTTCTTCAGTTTCTTTTAAGCATAGTTTGATAAATTCTGATTTAGTTGTTTTTGATTTATCAATTTTGTATTTTTTCTCAACATATCTTTCAGTTGGTAATCCATTATCATCAAAGCCCATTGGATAAAAAACATTATATCCTTTCATTCTTTTGTATCTTACAATAAATTCAGCTTGAGCGTATGACATAATATGACCTGCGTGTAAGTGGTCAGCAGAAACATAAGGAGGGGGAGTGTCAACAACAAAAAGAGGAGAATCACTTTTTTCCTTAAATTTGTATAATTGAGATTTTTCCCAATTAGTTTTCCATTTGTTTTCAACTGCTTTAAAGTCGTAATCTTTGGGTAATTCTTTCATAAAATATTGCTTTTAATTGTTATAATAAGTATAATAGAAATATATGAAAATGTCTAATTCGTTTACCTTAATAGAAATACTAGTAGTGATTGTTGTTATCGGAATCCTTTCTAGTTTTATTCTAGTGGGAATGAGTTCTATTACTAACTCGGCTAATATTGCCAAGGGACAAGCTTTTGCTAATTCAATAGATAACTCTTTATTGCTTTCTAGGGTGTCTGAGTGGAAGTTAGATAATGACTATAACGATTCATGGAATGGGAAAAATCTTACACCAGTTAATTCTCCTACACCAACTTCAAACTGTGTTCAAGGTTCTTGTTATACTTTTAATGGTACTACTCAATACGCATGGGTTGCTGATGACGATACTTACTTTAATTTTGGAGCACAAATGAGTACGTTTGTATGGGTTAAAAAAATAAATGACGTTGGTAATTATAGAAGAATATTGGCACAATGGGACACACTTTTTTTAAACGAAGCATCTTTTAGGATGGGAACAACCGGTTCAAGTAAAAAATTTTATGTTTCTATTTACGATGAAGACGGTGATAATATTGGGAGCGAAACATTGTTGTCGGTTTTTGACGATAAGTGGCATTGTGTTGGATTTACTTATAATTTGGGAGTTCTTAAGGTTTATGTTGACGGTACTTTAAACAATACTGCGGAAGATGGAAGCGTTGGAAGTATCCGTAATTCTTCCACAGACATAACAATTGGTTCTGGTTTAACTAATGATACAGGTTCTTATTTTTGGGATGGCTTAATAGATAATGTTCGTATATACAATCAAGCAATTCCAACGTCAGAGATTCAACAAAATTATTATTTAGGAATAAATAGATTATTTAAAAATACTGGAATTAGTTCTGTTGAATTCAATCAAAGATTAACAGAATTAAAATCTAATCTATCAAACAATTGACTTTGATTGAAAATTGTTCTAAGTTTGAATTGGTATTTTGACAATACCAGGAAATGAAATCATGTGTTTGGAAGTTCTCAGAATGGAGCAAATGTATGAAAAGATGACTAACAATGTTGTTTTTGATCATTTAATCGCTTCAAGGGACATGTATAAATTTTTAAGAACAATCCCTGCGTCAGAGCTTGCTGTGGTTTGTGATTGGGATCAAACCCTTACAATGTTTGGAAATCGAAACAATTCTTGGCAAATAGCAAATAATGCTTTTTCAAAAGTAGGATCAACAAAGGAAATTCTTTTATTGGAAAAAACATCAAAAAAATATCGCAAAATTGAAAGGCAAAGAATATTGACAGATAAAGAAATGAAAGAGTGGCAAAGGATAAACCTTCAAATGTATCTTCAAGATGGATTAAGATTAGAATGTCTTGAGAAAGAAGTAAGGAAAGCAAGAATGTATATGCACGGAGCAGCACTCTTAAAGTATTTATTGGAGAGTGGCTCCAAGGTTTGCATTGTTTCTTCCGGAGTTTCTAATGTCATAGAGGCAATGCTTAACCTTTACGGGATTAATCCTAAAGAATATGAAAACCTGCAAATCAATGCAACGAAGATATTTTTTGATTCGAGTGGTATTATGAGCGATTGGGATGATCAGAGTATTGTTACTACTAAAAATAAGCCCTGGATAGTTCATGTTTTTTCAAGGATTTGGGATATTGAGCACAAGAATGTTTTTGCAATCGGAGATGGTAACACTGATCTGCACATATTAGACTTGCTTTCCAGAGAAGCAACAATGATATACTTTTGTCCTGTACATGAAAGAAAATACTTAACCATGGAGAAATTTGAACCAATATATGGTAAGGCTCATGGTTTTGCAAAAGAGAATTTCGGAGTAATAACCGACTTTTTCCTTAAAACAATAGAGGCGTAAAAATACTTGCCTCTTTTTTGTAAATGAAATATAGTTAAATTAATGGAAAAATCATTTAAACCATTGGCTGACAGAATGAGACCAGAAACATTGGCTGATTTTTTTGGTCAAAAAGATTTAATCGGAGAGGAAAAACTATTAAGAAAAGCAATAGAAGAAGATAGGATTCCTTCAATGATATTTTGGGGGCCTCCAGGAACAGGTAAAACAACTCTAGCTTCTATTATTGCCAAGCAAACAAAATCAGAGTTTATTAAAATTAGCGCTGTAACTTCTGGAATTAAAGACTTAAAAGAAATAATCGAAAGAGCTAAAATTAATGATCGATTAGGAAAAAGAACAATTCTTTTTATTGATGAAATTCATCGTTGGAACAAAGCTCAGCAAGATGCATTGTTGCCACATATTGAAAATGGTTTAATTGTTTTAATTGGAGCTACAACTGAAAATCCTAGTTTTGAAATTAGGGGAGCTTTATTATCTCGTTCTCGCGTTTTTGTTTTTAAACAATTAGAAGAAAAAGATATTGAGTTGTTAATTAAAAGAGCAATTAAAAAAGGATTCCCTAAATTAAAAATCAAGATTAATAAAAAGGGGATAGGGATAATTGCTCAATTAAGCAATGGGGACGCAAGAGTAGCTTTGAATATTTTAGAATATGCTGTTTTAAATAATTCTCTTGATGAGCATATCACTATTGATGATAAATTAATAAAAGAAGCTGTTAATAAGATTAATTTATTGTACGACAAAGGAGGGGATGAGCACTATAATCTAATTTCAGCACTTCATAAATCAATGAGAGGTTCTGACGCCAATGCTTCTTTGTATTGGTTATCCCGAATGGTTGAAGCAGGAGAAGATCCATTGTTTATTGCAAGAAGATTGGTTCGTTTTGCTTCAGAAGATATTGGTTTGGCTAATTCAAGAGCACTAGAACAAGCGGTTGCTGTTTATCAAGCATGTCATTTTATTGGTTATCCTGAATGTAATGTAATATTAGCTCAAGCAGTTGTGTATATGGCTAAGTCCAAAAAATCTAATGAATTGTATGTCGGCTATAATGCAGCAGCTGAAGATGTGAGAAATTATGGTAATTTGCCAGTACCAACTCATTTAAGAAATGCTTCTACAAAATTAATGAAAGAACTTGGTTATGGTGAAGATTATAAGTATAGCCCAGAACATAATTATCAAGAGAGTCAGCAATATATGCCAGATAAACTTAAGAAAAGAAAATATTTGAAGGATTGACAAAGTAGTTGAAAAGTATTAATATATTAGCACCCTTCAAAGGAGGAAGACAATGAATTTGATTAACCAAAGGATTAAATTGTTTGAATATTCTGATTTTGATTTAATCAAAGCAGAAAAAGAAGTGAATCAATGGATTTTGATTCAAAGAGACATTGAAATAATGGGTCTTTCAATAGGAATAGCAACGAAGACAGGAGGAGAAATGAAAACCATAATATCAATTGTTTATAAGGTCCAATGACCTTTTTTTATTTCTTGAAATAAGCTATGCTTAATATATGTTAATAGATGATGTAACAATTAAAGTGGGAGCTGGAAATGGTGGCAAAGGAACCGTTGCTTTTGATAAAAACAAATTAGGGGTTGGTCCAACTGGAGGAAACGGAGGAAGAGGAGGAAATCTGTATTTTATTGGAGTTCCAGAACTAGATGCTTTAAAGCAATTTCGTTTTAAAAAAGAAATAAAGGCAGAAGACGGTAAAGATGGAAGAGGAAGATTTCTTGATGGAAGGACTGGAGAGGATATAATTGTTAAAATTCCAGTAGGAACAGTGATTTATAATCTATACACTAGAGAGAAGCAAGAGATGGTTAAGGTTGGAGAAACCATTTTAATTGCTAGTGGTGGTAAGGGAGGAAAAGGAAACTTTCTTTTTCGTTCTTCAACTAACACCACACCAATGCAATTTCAAGAAGGAACAAGAGGACAGTCTTTTAACGTTAGGTTAGAATTAAAATTAATTGCTGATATTGGTTTTGTTGGTTTGCCTAATGTTGGAAAATCAAGTTTATTAAAAGAATTAACCAATGCTGATCCTAAAGTTGCTAATTATCCCTTTACTACATTAGAGCCAAATCTAGGAGTTTATTATGATTTAATTTTAGCTGATATTCCTGGTTTAATTGAAGGAGCTTCTACTGGAAAAGGATTAGGGATGAAGTTTTTAAGACACGTTGAAAGAACCAAAATACTTTTCCATTTTATTTCCGCTGATTCTCCAAATGTAAAAAATGATTATTTGATTATCAAGAATGAATTAAAAGAATATAATCCAGAACTATTAGAAAAACAAGAATATGTCTTTTTGTCAAAGACAGACTTAGTAGATAAAAAAGAAGTTGATAAAAAAATAAAAGAATTGAAAAAAATAAAAGAACTTAAAAATAAAGAAATTATTGCTTTTTCTATTTTTGATGATGAATCTTTAGAAAAAGTAAAGCGCGTTTTAAACAATTTGCTTAAAGAAAAAGTGGGAAATTAGTTTTGCAATTTTACTAAAAATTTGCTATAGAGACCCTAGTCTTTTGTGTTCCTTGAAAACAGAAGATAGGAGGTAGACTATGAAAAACAAGTTTGAAATTCCTGGATTTAAACCTTTTAAACAGGGGAAAGTAAGGGATCTTTATAGGATTCCAGAACTTCTTCCTGAAAACACCATTCTTTCTGTCACAACAGACAGAATATCAGCTTACGACGAAGTAATTGGTACAGTTGACGAAAAAGGAATTGTTCTTAATAATATATCAAATTTTTGGAAAATTTATTTCGAGCAATTCATATTAAATGATCTTTATCCAATAAAAGAGAAAGCAATTTTTAATTTGCTTAATATTTGTAAAGACCCAAGCGACCTTTTCAAAAGATCTATTCTTGTAAAAGAAGTTAATCCTTTGCCTTTCGAATTTATTATAAGGGGCTGTATAACTGGTGGTCTTTTTGAAGAGTACAAGAATAATAATTGTTGTGAAGGATACTATCTTTTTGATCATTTTTTGCCAGGCGGTTTAAGAGAGGGAGACAAACTTCCTTATCCTATCTTTACCCCCTCGACAAAAGCAGATCAGGGACATGATGTTAATGTTAGCTTTTGGCATGTGGCTGATAAACTAGGAAGATCACAAGCTGAAAGTATTCGATTAGCATGTATTGCAATGTATCTTTTAGCAGATGAGTACCTTGTTAAAAGAGGAGTAAAGATTGCTGATACGAAATTTGAATTAGGTTATATTACTGACCCACTAGACAACAATATACTTTGTTTGATAGATGAGGTTTTAACACCTGATTCTTCAAGGTTTTGGGATCTTAATAAATATGTTTCCGGAAAGCCCCAAGAAAGCTTTGATAAGCAGCCTTTCCGTAATTGGTTAAAAAAGACCGGTTGGAACGGCACAACCTATCCACCTGAAATTCCGCAATCAGTTAAAACTGAAACAATAAACAGATATAAAGAAATCGAGAAAAGAATATTCTTAAAGCTATAATAAACCCTTTTTTTTAGAGGGTTTTTATGTTAAGTTGAATATATGAAAAAGCCAGAATTAATGTGTCCAATTAAAGATTGGTCTTCTCTAGAAGCTTGTAAGAGCTATGCTGATGCAGTGTATTTTGGTGTTAATGATTTAAGTTTGAGAGCAAGAGCAGGAATTAAAATTAAAGAAACACCTTTATTTGTTAAAAAATGTCATGAGTTAAAAATTAAGGCTTACATGACCCTTAATTCTGTTGTGTATAATAAAGACATTAAAAAAGCAGAAGAAATAATTAAGAAAGCAAAGAAGGCTAAAATAGATGCTTTGATTGTTTGGGATTTTGCTGTAATAGATTTAGTTAAAAAATATAAAGTACCTTTTATTATTTCTACTCAAATGAATGTTTCGAACTATAAGTCAGCAATGTTTTTTAAGAGTTTGGGAGCTAAAAGAGTTGTTTTAGCTAGGGAGATGAATTTAAAAGATATTGCTGAATTAAAGAAAAAAGCAAAAATTGAAATTGAAACATTTATTCATGGAGCAATGTGTTTAGCAATTTCTGGAAGATGCATTTTATCTTCTTATTTATATGGTAAATCATCTAATTGTGGAGCCTGTGCTCAACCCTGCAGAAAAGAATGGATTTTATCTGACAACGAAGGGAATGCTTTGGTTAATGAAGGTAAGTATTTTTTAAGTGCAAAAGATTTATGTATGATTGAATATATTCCTCAATTAATTAAAGCTGGAATAGATTCTTTTAAGATTGAAGGAAGAAGAAGAGATGCAAAATATATTGAGGTAACAGCTAGATGTTACAGAGAGGCTATTGATGCATATTTTAATAAAACATATACTAAAGAAAAAGTTAAAAAATGGAAAGAAGAATTAAGTTCAGTATATAATCGAGGATTTTCCACTGGCTTTTATTTCTCAGTTCCAAGTAAAGAAGGAATAGGTTATGATAAGGCTGATAATTTATCTTCAGTTAAAAAAATATACATAGGAGATGTAGTTAAATATTATCCTAAAATTAATGTTATGGCTTTAAAATTAAGTCATAGAGGAATTAAATTGGGAGAGAGAATAATGATCGAAGGAGAAAAGACTTTTATTGAAGACAGTGTTGAATCAATTCATTTTAAAGAAAAAGAAATTGAGAAGGGACTAAAAGGTCAAGAAGTGGGAATAAAAGTTAAAGGTAGGGTTAATAAAGGAGATAAGGTTTTTATTTATAAATAATATGGATTTATTAATTATTACTATTAGTGCTTTTTTCTTAATTCTTATTGCTTTTGTTCTAAGAGAAGTTAGTTTTAAAAAACAATTAATTACTGATTCAAATAAAAGAACAAAAGAAGAAGTAAAAGAATTAATTAAAGAATTAGAAATTAAACTTCATGAAGCAGAAAGAGAAAGAGTGGGGGAGTTTAATGCTTTAAAAACTGTTTTGCAAGAACATAAAATATTAACTGGAGAATTAAAAGAATCAACAGAAGGATTGAAAAATGTTTTATCTAATAATCAATCAAGAGGTAGATGGGGAGAGGAAATTGCTGACAGCTTATTAAAAAACATTGGTTTTGTTTCTGGTGAACACTATATTTCAAATACTGCTCAAGAAACTAATTCTAATAGACCAGATTTTACAATATTTTTACCTGATAAAAAGAAATTAAACATTGATGTTAAATTTCCTTATGCTGCCCTGGTTAAGTTTGAAGAAACAAATGATAAGAAATATTTAGCTGATTTTGCTCGTGATGTAAAACAAAAAGTAAAAGAGGTTAGCTCAAGAGACTATATTAACCCAGAAGAAAATACAGTTGACTTTGTTATTCTTTTTGTTCCCAATGAAAGAATCTTTTCATATATCTACGACAAATTAGGTGATGTTTGGAAAGAAGCTTTAGAAAAGAAAGTTGTCATAGCTGGCCCCTTTAGTTTTACAGCAATTTTAAGAATGGTTTATCAATCTTACAAAAGTTTTATGTATTATGAAAATTTAGGAGAGATTATTAACTTAATTAAAGTTTTTGAACAAGAATACGATAAATTCAATCAAGAATTAGATACTTTAGGAAGCAAACTGAAAACAGTTAATGATCAGTATGACAAAGTTTCAGTTACTAGGAATAAAAAACTAACTAGGATTGTTGATAAGATTAAGGGAGAATCAGAAGAAGCAAAATTAATTGATGACAAAGATGAATTGGAATAAATTAATTGAAATATTGTCTAATGAGCCAGATTTTAGAAAAAAGCAAGTTCATAGATTGCTTTTTCATGATTTAATTAATGATTGGGACAAAGCAACCAATCTATCTTTAGCTTTAAGAGAAAAACTTAAAAAAGAGTTTCCATTAGATATTAAATCTCAGTTATTTAAATCAAAAGATAATCAAACCATTAAAGGATTGATTGAATTAGAGGATGGTTTGCAGATTGAAACTGTTTTAATGATTCATAATGATGATAGAGCAACTGTTTGCGTTTCAACTCAAGTGGGTTGTGCTTTGGGTTGTTCTTTTTGCGCTACAGGAACAATGGGGTTAAAAAGGAATTTGAATTATTATGAGATTTGCGAACAAGTATTATTATTTAAAAGAGCTCATAATATTACCAATATTGTTTTCATGGGAATGGGAGAGCCATTTTTAAATTATGATAATACTATGGAAGCAATTAGATTATTAAACGATTCTAATGGTTTTAATATTGGATCAAGGAAAATATCTGTTTCAACTTCAGGAATTATTCCTGGAATAGAAAAGTTTATGAAAGAAGACTTGCAAGTAAACTTATCAATCTCACTTCATGCACCTAATGATAAGTTAAGAAGTGAAATTATGCCGATTAATAAAAAATATCATTTGAAAGAATTAATGAATAAGGTTGATGAATATATTCAGAAAACAAACAGAAAAGTAATGTTAGAGTATTTAATGATTAAAGATGTTAATGATTTTCTAGAATGTGCCGAAGAGCTTTATCAATTGATTAAAGGAAAGCCATTGTATATGGTTAATTTAATAAAATACAATCCAACAGGGAAATATGAGGGGTCGGACAAGATAAAACAGTTTAAAGATTATTTAGAAAAGAGAGGGATATTTATTACTCAACGTTATGAGTTTGGAAAAGACATTAAAGGAGCATGTGGACAGTTGATAGTTGATAATTAATTTAGTATAATTATTTAATGAATCAAAAATCATTCACTTTAATTGAAATACTTGTTGTAATTGTTGTAATTGGAATCCTTTCCAGTTTCATTCTTGTTGGAATGAGTTCGATTACCTCTAAAGCGAACATTGCAAAGGGGATAGCTTTTAATAATTCTTTAAATAATATTTTATTAATCGCGAAAGTGTCTCAATGGAAACTTGATGAAGCAACAGGAAGTACATTAGCTGTTGATTCTTGGGGAATTAATACAGGGACAGTTACTGGAGCAGTATTTAAAAATTCAGGATGTGTTCTAGGTAATTGTTTATCTTATACTGGTGTAAATTATGTAGATTGTGGAAATAATAATTCTTTAACATTTGAATTAAATGATTTTACTATTTCCGCGTGGCTTTATCCAGAATATTGGGCAGTAAATGGAGAATATTCTTTTCTCTATAGGTATAAAGATGGTACCAATGATAATGGATACGATTTTGAATTAAATGTATCAGGAACTGATATGTATAGGGTTGCAGCTTATACGATAGAAACAACTTCTCCTGGTTATAGATTTATGGGAAATACTTCTGTGACAATAAATAAAAATGCCTGGTCATATATTTCTGCTTCTAGGATTGGAACATCAATTTCTTGGTATATTAATGGAGTAAAAACAAATACCTCCGTATCAACACCAATTGGTACTAATTTTAATTCAACAAGTAATTTTATGATTGGGAAAACTGCATGGGGGCCCACACATCAATACTTGGGAGTGATTGATGATGTTCGTATATATAATGCAGCGATTCCGATTTCACGAATTCAACAAAATTATTTCTTAGGTTTAAATGGTTTGTATAAAAATCAGGGAATAACTTTAAATGATTTTAATCAAAGATTAGTAGAATTAAAAAATAATATAACAGAAAAATGAAATATAAAAGAATCATTTTAAAGTTTAGTGGAGAGGTTTTTGGAGGAGAAGATGGAAATGGGGTTGATATGCAAGCATATAGAAATATTGCAAAAAGTATTTTGAAGATTAAGAAAGAAAACAAGATTCAATTAGGAATTGTAATTGGTGGAGGAAATATCTTTAGAGGAAGAGCAAAAGACTTAAAATTTAATAGAGTAGAAGCAGATAATATGGGAATGCTTGCTACTATTATTAATGGATTAGGATTGCAAGAAGCAATTGGTTCAGAAGCAAGATTAATGACAGCTATAAAAATGGATTCTATTGCAGAATTATTTAATAGAAAAAAAGCAATAGATTACTTAGAAAATGGAAACATTGTTATCTTTGCCGGTGGAACTGGAAATCCTTTTTTTACTACAGATTCAGCAGCAGCTTTAAGGGCTTGTGAGATAGAAGCTGATTTAATATTAAAAGCAACCAATGTTGATGGTGTGTATGATAAGGATCCAGATATGTATAGTGATGCAAAAATGTATAAAAAAGTAAGCCATAAAGAAGCAATTGATAAGAAATTAAAAGTAATGGATTCTACTGCTTTTGCTATGTGTTGGGACGAAAAGAAGCCAATTATTGTATTTAATATTAAGAATTTAGATAAAGTATCCAAAGCATTAAAAGGAGAAGATTTTGGAACAATAGTTGTTTAAATTCTTTCTTTTTGATTTCGTTTGTGTTAATATGATCATATAATCATATTATTATCTCTATGTCTCAATATTATAGAAAATCAACTAATATATTTGATCCTCAAACAAATAAATCCTTTAAGTTAAGCAGATCAAAGATTGATTTGTTTATGGAATGTCCTCAGTGTTTTTATTTAGATAGAAGATTGGGAGTTGGAAGACCACCTGGTTTTCCTTTTACCTTAAATAGCGCAGTAGATACATTATTAAAGAAAGAGTTTGATTTACATAGAAAAGAAAAAACTCCTCATCCTTTGATTAAGGAGTTTGGAGTTGATGCAATTCCTTATCAAGACGAAAGAATGGATACATGGAGAAATACGTTTAAAGGAATTGAATATTTGCACGAACCAACTAATTTATTAATCACAGGAGCAATTGATGATGTTTGGACTAATCCAGAAAGAGAATTGATTATTGTGGATTACAAAGCAACATCAAAAGAAAGCGAGGTTAATTTAGATGCTGAATGGCAGAGAGGGTACAAAAGGCAAATGGAAATATATCAATGGTTATTCAAACAAAATGATTTCAAGGTTTCTCCAGTAGGATATTTTGTATATTGTAATGGAGATACAGGAAAACCATATTTTGATAAAAAACTAGAATTTAATATCAAGATAATTCCATATAAAGGAGATACTTCTTGGATAGAAAAAACATTGTTTGATATTAAAGAGTGTCTATTGGGTAATAAAATTCCAGAAATGAACCCTGATTGTGATTATTGCAACTACAGAAAAAATGCAGTTATGGCAAAAATAAAACATGAAGGAAAATAAGTCATTTTTAAGAGAAACATTAGAAAAGAATACTTTTTCAGTTTCAGCGTATTTAGATATATTGAATACGCTTCTTTCTTCGTGTAAAACAAAAGTGGCTGGAGAAGTTACAGAATTGAAAAAAGCTTCATCAGGTCATGTGTATTTTTCTTTAAAAGATAAAAAAGATGGAAGTGTTCTTAGTTGCGTGATTTGGAATTCTGTTTATCGTTTTTGTGGAGTAGGATTGAAAGAAGGATTAGAAGTAAAAGTATTTGGTTATGCTGATATATATAAGCCAACAGGGCGCATTAATTTTAAATGTTCTTCAATTGAATTAATGGGGGAGGGGCAGTTAAAAAAACAATACGAAGAATTAAAGAGTAAATTAGAGAAAGAAGGACTGTTTGAAGAATCTAGAAAAAAAACAATTCCTGATTATCCTTGTAGAATTGGAGTAATTACTTCTAAGGAAGGAGCAGTTATTAATGATTTCCTTAATAATCTAGGTTGTTATGGTTTTAAGATAAAATTAGTAGATTCTAGAGTGGAAGGGATTGAAGCTGTTAAAGACCTATTAAACGCCCTTAAAACCATTAAAAAACAGGAACTTGATTGTTTAGTCATAATGAGAGGAGGAGGCTCTTTAGAGTCGTTTTTAGCCTTTAATAACGAGGTTTTAATAAAGGAAGTAGCTAAATTATCTATTCCAGTTATTGTGGCTCTGGGGCATGATAAAGATGTTCCTTTATTAGCTTTAATGGCTGATAAAATGGTTTCAACTCCTACTGCAGCAGCTAATTTATTAAACAATTCTTGGCAAAGATTAGAATGGGAGATTAAAGAAAAAGAAAGAGCTATTTTTTCTTTTCTTTCTTCTTTCTTTGAAAAGGTTAATTTGTTGGAGTACAAGATCAAAGAAACATTACCTAGAATTATTGAAAACAGAATTAATAATTTAAAAATGATTATTAGTAATGCAGAAAATATTATTAGTAATAATAATCCAGAAAGAAACCTAGCTTTAGGTTATTCAATTATTAGAAAGTCAGGAAAAGTTATTAAGTCAATTAATTCAGTTAAGAAAGAAGATTTGATTGACTTGCAAGTAGTCGATGGTATAATAATAACAAAAGTAAATGAAACAAGAAAACTTAAATCAAAATCTTAAAAAGCTTAATCAAATTATTGAATGGTTTGAAAACCAAGAAGATCTTGATGTTGAATTAGGATTAAAGAAAGTTAAAGAAGGGATGGATATAATTAAAGATTTAAAGAAAAGATTAAAAAAGGTAGAAAACGAATTCGAGGAAATCAAAAAAGAAGTTAATGAATAAAATCAAATTATATTGGCTTAATCAGGACAGAAACTTTGGAGACATGTTAACACCAATACTTTTTGAAAGACTTGGTTTTTCTTTTGAAAAAGCAAGCGAAGAAGATAAAGAAAAATTACTAGCCATTGGAAGTGTTATATATGTTTCCAAAGAAAATGATGTAATTTGGGGATCGGGAATAATGAGCGATAATGATTTTCAAACACCAAAAGGATTAAAGGTTTTAGCTGTTAGAGGTCCCAAAACAAAAGAAAGACTTAAGGGTTGTGAGGTTCCAGATGTTTTTGGAGATCCAGCAATATTAATGCCAGATGTTTATACCCCGCAATCACAAGAAAAACATAAGATAGGATTTGTGCCACATTATGTTGATGTTAATGATGAAAGACTAAAAGGAGAATATATTATAGATGTTAAAAATGATCCTTTAGAAATAATAGATAGAATTTGTTCGTGTGATATGATAGTTTCAAGCTCTCTTCATGGTATAATTATTGCTGAAGCATATGGAATACCAGCTGTATGGATAAAATTAAGCGATAAAGTAATTGGGGGTAATTTTAAATTTAATGATTATTTCTTAGGAAGCAGAAGGCAAGAACAAGAACCAAGTCAATTTGGAGATTGGAAGGTTTTACCAAAACCAATTTATGAAAAAGATAAATTATTAAAAGTATTAACTAATAATTACAATAGTTAAATTTGCATAATTTTTAATTATTGGTATAATGTACGCGGTCATTTTAAATTATTAGCTGGTGATTACTTGGGCAGAAGAAGAGGCAAGAAGAATGATAATGGTGACAGTAATGACAATGGTAACAATATTCAGGTTTACAGAATCGGAACATGTCCTTACTGTGGAAGAGAAAACGTACAAATAACAGAACATCATGTTTACAAAAGGGCTGTTTATGGAGAAAATGAAAGAATAGCTTTAGCTTGTCGTGATTGTCACAATGTAATAGAGTTTCTCAATAGAATGTGGGAGAACATGGTATTGCGACCATTTATTGGTTGCTATAAAGACGTATTTAACGCATTTGAAAAAGGAGAAATTAATGGCTTAAAAATTAACTTGAACGGAAAGATGGACGAAAAAGAAGTAGTTAGGGCTTTAATGCCAATTGTTTTAAAAGGATTTAAAAAAATCGAAAACAAAGGTATTAATCCTTGGCTAGAAGAAAGGATAGAAAAGAAAGGAATTTCAATAAGAGCGAAAAAGAAAAGAGAAAATAATGATGAGCAATAAGCTCATTTTTTTCTTGCCTTTATTTTTTAAAAAAGGTATAATATTTATATAATAATAAAGAAGTAAGCATGAAAACTTTTTTAAAGGCATTAATTTCTGGGTTTTTACTTTGGGCAACAATATTTGATCTTATGTTTTTGTCTTCGGGGATATATCAATACGATTTAATTAAATTATTAATCCCCATACTTTCAGGAGTATTAGCAGTGTTATTTATTAATTATTTAAAAGTTAAAAATATAAAGCAAGCAATTATTTATTCTTTTGTTTGGTTAATTATTATATTATTTTTTGATTATTTCGTAACTGTAAAGTTTGTAGATCAAACTTTTAATTCTGTTTATTTTTGGTTTAGTTATGGATTAATATTTGTTTCGCCTTTAATTTACGTTAGTTTACTTAAAAAGAAAAGCATATGGAAAAAATAACAGATAATAATTTTAAAGAAATAATAAACAGTGAAAAACCAACTTTAGTTGATTTTTATACTGAATGGTGTCCACCCTGTAAAATGCTTTCTCCAATAATTGAGCAAGTAAAAGAAGAGTACGAGGGAAAAATTAATGTTTACAAAATGAATATTGATGAAAACCCAATTACGGCTAATGAATTTCAAGTTGATAGAATTCCTACGGTTGTTTTGTTTTCAAAAGGAGAAATTAAAAGTAGCTTTGTGGGTTTTAAAGAAAAAGAAGATATTGAAGATTGGATAAATTCAAATATTTAAATGGAAGAAGAAACTAAAAAATTAATTAAAAAATACGAAGAATACGCTAAAAAGAAAGGTTTTAAATTAAACCCTAATGAAAAAGTTGTTGAAGGTGTTTGCAGAGCATTGATTATTAGAGAGCAACAGTTTGGTAAAAAATATTGTCCTTGTAGAAAGATGACTAATGATAAAAAAAATGACAAGAAAATAATTTGTCCGTGTGTTTATCATTTAGAAGAAATAGAGAAAGACGGACATTGTTATTGTAATTTATTTTTTAAGGATGAATAAATCATTTACACTAATCGAAATATTAGTAGTAATCGTTGTTATCGGAATTCTCTCTAGTTTTATTTTGGTTGGAATGAGTTCAATAACTAATTCTGCTAATATTGCCAAAGGAAAAGCATTTTCTGATTCATTAAGAAATTCATTATTAATGAGTTTAGTTTCTGAGTATAAGTTTGAGGGAACAGGAACTGCTGAAAATCCAGCTACAATTGCAGATGTAACAGACTCTTGGGATTCAAATGATTCTAGTGCATTTAATGGAAATGCAGTTGTTAAAGATGGAAATAATTGTTTAAGTGGAAAATGTATTGCTTTTGATGGGTCTAGTGATACTTTTTCTATTCCTGACAGTCAAACATTAGATAATGTTTTTGGAGCAGAGAATTTTACTTTAGAGGTATGGATTTATTCAACAAAGTTAGCAAATTTTCAGGGAATAATTAATAAAAGAACTAGTTCTGCTTACGCAGAATCAACAGGAGGTATTTTTATTGATAACGATGGAGACACTTTAAGATTTTTAATAGGAACCGTAACAAGTATGAATAGTATAACTTACTCATTGGCTAACTATCATGATAAGTGGCTTCATGTTGTGGGAACAGCAGGAGGAGGGTATATTAATCTTTATATGAATAGTTTGCAGATAGGTAGTCCCGTTGCAATTACCGCTGATATGCCTCAAAATAATGATCCAATGACAATAGGAGGATTTTATGCTGGAATCAGATCTTTTTCAGGAAGAATAGATGAGGTTAAAATATATAATAATCCAATACCGAGTTCGTTAGTAAAGGAAAACTATTATTCTGGTTTGAATAAGATGTTGGTTAAAGGAAATATTTCCAACAATGAATATACAGAAAATATTTTAAACCTAATTATTCGTTAATTCTTCTAACATAATCTCCGCTTTCAGTGTTTATTTCAATAATATCTCCTTCTTCAATGAAAAGAGGCGCATTTATTTTTGCTCCAGTTTCAATGGTTATTGATTTGTTTCCTCCTTGAGCTCTGTCTCCCTTAACACCAGGAGTAACCTCGGTTACTTTTAGTTTTACTTTAATTGGTAGAATAACATTAATAATTTTATCATCGAAAACAATGGTTTCTACTTCTTCGTTTGCTTTAAGAAATCTACACTTATCTCCAATTTGTTCTTCGGTTAATTCAAATCTTTTAGAAGCATTATTTACTTCTGAAAAAACATACTTATCTTTGTTTTGATAAATAAACTTAGCATCTTTTTTTTCAATCTCTGCTTCTTCAAAAGAATCTCTTGGTTGTGCGCTCTTAGCAATAACGCTTCCATTGATTAGGTTTCTTAGTTTCATTTGAAGATAAGAATGACCCCTTCCTTTGAAAGTGCTAACAGCTTCTATAATTTCATGAGGCTGATCATTAATAACAATGATTTTTCCTTTTTCTAGTTCTGAATATGATAACATTTTTTTATAATTACTTATTTTCTTCTCGCCATTCTATTTTATCTTCCTTGTCAGCGAATTCAAGCCATTCGCCACCATCGTCAATAACAAACCACTTTCTTTTGGTTTGAGACCAGACCATAGGTTGATTTCTATAATATGGCTTTTTTATTATCTCTTTTGGCTTTAATTTGTCAAGTTCTAGCCATTTTTTAAAGACTGTTTCAATTGAATAGTCTAGTTTTCTAGAATTTGCCCAATTAGCTACAATTGTTATTGCTTCTTTGGCTTGTTTAACAGAACCAGCTAATTCAATTAATTCTTTGGCTGGTCTAGTATATCTAGAATAGATTATTTTTCTTTTTTTAGCATCTTCTTTTATTTGCTCTAAAGACAGTCCTTTTGTAGAAAAGAAATGATTAACTACTTCTTGAATATCTGTTTCTTTTTTTTCTTTATCAATCATAGTTTATTAATGATGTTTTCGTAAAATTCTTTAACTTCTTTTAATTCTTTTAATCCTTTTTCTGTTATTTGATAGGTTCTTCTTCTGTCTTTTAAATCACTCTTAACTAGATTTTCTGCTTCTAGACGATAAAGTACTCTGTAAGGAGTAATATTCCCTGGCCTAAAACCATATTCTTTTTCAATTAAAGAGGGAAGTTCCCATGCATAAGCAGAATTTTTCTTTAAAAGGATAAGAATATATATCCAAAGATTTTCCTTGGTGTTTAGTTTTTTAAGTCTTTCTATTGGTTGCATTGTTTAATCTTAATGTATTTGATTTTAGTAGTCAAATCTCTTGACAATTTTATTTTTACATGATATTAAGTAAATAAGAAAATAAGTAAATAAGTAAAAATATGAAAACAATAATTAAAGCAACAAGCAGAGGGCAAATAACAATTCCAGCAAAATGGAGAAAGAATTTTGCTACAGATAATTATATAATAGAAGAAAAAAAAGATGTATTGGAAATTAGACCATTAAAAAAAGAGGCCCTAGAGAAGGAAGAATATACTGTTTTTGATGCAATAAGAGATAACAAGGGGAAAGGAATAAAAGCTGAAGATTTAGTTAAGATATTAGATGAGTTGGAATAATATTATGAATGAAATCAAAAAACTTTTTAAAAAGATTAAAAAAGAAGAAAGAGATTTTTTAAAAGAGTCTATTGAGAAATTGATTACGGGAGAAACTAAAAATTTAAATATAAGAAAAATTAAGAACACGAACTTTTCAAGACTTAAAAAAGGAAGATTTAGGGTTATTTTTCATTATGAAAATAAAATAATTATTATAGATTCTATTAAGATAAGAAATGAAAATACCTACAAATAGCATCTATTGTGGAAAATAAGCTTGACAAACTATTTTACGCCTGTAAAATAGAAGCATATAATTATAAATAAAGATTATTTATGGCAAAAGCTAAAAAAGAAATTAAGATTGCTATTGCTGGAGTGGGGAACTGCGCCAGCTCTTTAGTGCAAGGTATTTATTATTACAAAGATATTAAGGATGATGATGAATTGGTTCCTGGACTAATGCATAATGTTGTAGGTGACTACAAGGTGTCTGACATTAAAATTGTAGCTGCTTTTGATGTTGATAAAAGAAAAGTAGGTAAAGATGTTTCTAAAGCTATTTTTGAAAAACCAAACTGTACAACAGTTTTTTGTAAAGATGTTCCCAAGACAGGAGTGATTGTTAAGATGGGACCAATCTTGGATGGAGTTGCTGATCATATGAAAAACTATCCAGAAGAACAAACTTTTATGCCTGACAAAAAGAAAGCAGTTGATGTTGTTGCTGAATTAAAGAAATCAGGTGCCGATGTATTGGTATCATATATGCCTGTTGGTTCTCAAAAAGCCACTGAGTTTTACGCTCAAGCTTGTTTAGATGCTGGAGTTGCTTTTATTAATTGTATGCCAGTTTTTATTTGTTCTGATGAAAAGTGGGAAAAGAAATTTAAAGATCAAGGAATTCCATGTATTGGAGATGATATTAAATCACAAGTAGGTGCAACAATTACTCACAGGGTATTGTCTCACTTGTTTGCTCAAAGAGGGGTAGCGATTGATAAGTCTTATCAATTGAATTTTGGAGGAAATACTGATTTCTTAAACATGTTATCAAGAGATAGATTAAAATCAAAGAAACTATCTAAAACCGAAGCAGTTGAATCAGAATTAGGCAAAAGATTAAGTTATGATAATTTACATATTGGTCCATCTGATTGGGTTCCTTTCTTAAAAGATAATAAGATTTGTTTTATTAGAATAGAAGGTAGAAAGTTTGGCGATGTACCAATTGAATTAGAATTAAGATTATCAGTTGAAGATTCTCCAAATTCTGCTGGCTGTGTTATCGATGCAATTCGTTTATTAAAAATTGCATTAGATAGGGGAATTGGTGGAACCTTACTTTCTTCTTCAGCATATTTCATGAAACATCCTTACAAGCAGTTTACTGATGAAAAAGCAAGAGAAATGATCGAAGAATTTATTGCAGGAAAAAGAGAAAGATAATATAATGTGTTTAATATAATAATATAAAAATATTATGGAACCATTAAATAGATTTATTGAAACAGTTACAGGAGGAAACCTTTGGATATATATTTTATCTTTAGGTATCGAAAGAGAAATTCAAGAAAAAGAAGTTTCTGGATTAATTTTTGATAAGTTTGGATTTCTTCCAAGCGAATTATTAATCAAAACTGTTTTGTTTAGATTAAGATCTCAAGGATATGTTAAGGGAGAAAAGTATAAAGGAGAAAAAGCTTTTAGTACAACAGACAAAGGAAAAGAAGAATTGAGAAAAATGAAAAAGTTTACAGAAGAATTATTACAAAAACTTTAAAAATTATGCTAGATACAAAAAGACACTGGTTTAAACCCATTGAAGTCATTATTGGAAAAACATTCTCTTTGTTACCAGTTACTCCTAATGGATATACTTATCTGTCAGGAGTTTTTGCTTTAATTGGAATGTATTATATGATAATGCAAAATTTGGGATTATCAATTATTTTCTTTTTTATAGGAGTATTTTTAGATTTTATTGATGGAGCAGTAGCAAGAAACAGAAATGTTTCAACGAAAGTTGGTGCGTATCTTGATACTATTTTTGATAGATATGTTGAAGGAATGATTTTCTTTGGATTATTATTCTTACCATTGCCCAATATATGGTTACCGGCTTATGTTTGGTTATTTTTGGTTATTTTTGGATCATTGATTACGGATTATGCTAAAGCAGCAGCCAAAGAAAAGGGATTAGTTGATTACGAATTAAAAGGAGGAATACTATCAAGAGGGGAGAGATTGATTTTAATTTTTATTGCTTTAATTTTAAGCTTAATTTATCCTAATTTTATTTACACAACATATATAATTATTTTTATGGCTATTTTTACAAATATTACGGCTATTCAAAGAGCCTATTCAGCGATTAAAATAAATTATGGAGATTAAAAAAATCAAAGCAATATTATTTGATCTAGATGGAACTCTTTATAAAACAGAGGCTTATCAATTAAAAGCTTGGAATGATGTTTTAGAAAAAAGAGGTATTTTTATTGATCCCAAAGATTATTTTAAATATATTGGTAAAACTGCTTTGGAAGTAGAAAAGAGCATTATTAAGGAATATAATTTAGATATTAAATTAGGAGAAATTGAAAGAGAAAAAGAAGAGATGTTATTGCAATGGTTTAGAGATGATGATGATTTAGAATTAATGCCTTATGCAAAAGAAGCAATAGAATTTTTCTCTGATCATCCTTCTTTATTGGTTGGTCTTTGTACAAGCGGATCAAAAAATGAATCTGTTTGTAAGTTAAAAAAGAATAATTTGTGTGATAAGTTTGATATTATAATTACCAAAGATGATGTATTGAATGGTAAACCAGCTCCAGATATATATTTAGAAGCAATGAAAAGATTGGAACTACAAGGAGATCAATGTTTGGCAATTGAAGATACAGAGCATGGTTTAGAGTCAGCTAAAAAAGCAGGAGCATATTGTTTTGCTATTCCTCAAGAATTTTCTAAGAATCAAAATTTTTCTAAAGCAGATAGAGTTTTAGAATCTCTTAATGATTTAATTTCTTTTTTTAAAGCCTAACTTAGCAAGAGATGGAGCTAGAGCAAAAATAATATTTGATTTTTTTCCTTTTGCTTTGGTTGTTTTGTTTAATATGGATCGTTTAAAATCTTCTATTGTTTTTCCTTCATATTCAGTATAGGCATTACCAACTGTTTTGTAATAATGAGAATCAGAACCACCAGTCATTGCTAAATTATATTTTTTAGCAAACTCAAATGCTTTTTTATCAGGACCTTTATTGGGTCTTTTTGCGTTTAATACTTCAATTCCATCAATAAATTCAAGGTATTTTGTTAAATCATCTTTAAATCCTAATAATTCGTAAAATGGATGGGGGATAATAACAAGACCTCCTTGTTTTTTTATTTCCTTCATCACAAATTCGGCTTCTTTGTATTTTCCATTAATTTTTTCTTTTAGAAATAATCCCAGGATTTCTCCTTGTTTTGAATTGATTTCATCCCCAAGAATTATTGGAAAATCAAGTTCCCTTGAAGCTTTAATTGCATCTGGCCAACCCTGTGTTGAATTATGATCAGTAATAGCAATAGCGTCCAATCCTTTTTTTCTTGCTTCAAGAGCTAATTCTTTAATTGTTGAAATGCCATCTGAATAATTGGTATGACAATGTGGATCTATTTTCATATTTACAATATACTTTTTTTATTGAATAAAATCAAATAATTTGATATGCTTGAAGTATGAAAAAGAGAGTATTTATTGCTATTAATCTGCCAGACAACATTAAGAATAAACTTGAAGAAATTCAGAAAAAGACTGAAAACTCTTTTTCGTATTTTAGTGGTTTTTGTCCTGTAACGTGGACAAGGAAAAATAATCTTCATGTAACTTTACTGTTTTTAGGAAACATTGAAACAGAAGACTTGTTATATATTTTAGAAAAATTAGAAACAATTACAAAAAATACTCAACCTTTTGAAATTAATTTAAATTCGATTACTTATTCTCCAGACAATAATCCAAGAATGGTTTGGGTTAATGGAGAGAAAAATAATGAATTGAAGGTTTTTCAAGAATCAATGGAAAAGGAATTATTTAATCGAGGAAGTAAAGAATTTAATGTCCATATTACTCTAGGAAGAATAAAGCAATGGCAATTCAGAAAAATTCCTCAAGAAGAAATTCCAGAATTAGAACAAATTAATCTAACCTTTAAAGTTAATTCAATCGAAGTAATGGAAAGCGAACTTAAAAGAGGTGGTGCAGCATACACTACTCTTAAGTCCTTTCCTTTAGAATTATGAATAAAGTATATTTTATTGGTATTGGTGGGATAGGGGTTTCTGCATTAGCCAAGTTTTATTTTGAGAAAGCGTGGGAGGTCTCTGGTTCTGATCTTTGCCAATCTGCTATTACCGATGATTTAGCTGAAAGAGGAATTAATGTATATATTGGAGAGAATAAAGAAAATATTAAAGATTTTGATTTAGTTGTTTTTAGTCCAGCAGTTCAAGAAGATAATCCTGAATTAAAAGAAGCAAGAGAAAAAGGATTAAAAACAATGAGCTATCCCGAATGTTTAGGAGAAATAACTAAAGAATATTTTACTATTGCTGTTTCTGGAACACATGGAAAAAGTACGACTACAGCTATGTTAGCTTTAATTTTAATTAAGGCTGATATTGATCCAACAGTAATAGTTGGAACCAAAATTAAAGAATTTAATAATTCTAACTTTAGAGCCGGCAAGTCAAAGTATTTAGTAATTGAAGCTTGTGAACACGAAGCTTCGTTTTTAAATTATTGGCCACAAATTGCTGTTGTTACAAATATGGAAGAAGATCATTTAGATTTTTATTCTAATTTAGAAAATATAGAAAAAGCTTTTAATGAGTTTGTGTCTCACTTAAAAGATGATGGTACTTTAATTAAAAGAGATGATGTTAAGATAAGTTTTAAAAATACAGTAGAGTTTTCTTTGAAAGATAAAGAAGTAGAAGAATTAAGGAAGATTATAAAGGTTCTAGGGGATCATAATATTCTTAATGCATTAGCAGCTTTAAAGGTTGCTAGAGTTCTTGGAGTTAACGATGATGTTTCTTTTGAAGCATTATCTCAATACTTTGGATCTTGGAGAAGATTTGAAATTACACAATTACCTAATTTTATTCTTATTGATGACTATGCTCATCACCCAACTGAGATTATGGCCACTCTTAAGGCAGCAAGAGAAAAATATTTAAATAATAATATTTATTGTGTTTTTCAGCCGCATCAATACCAAAGAACAAAGTTTTTATTTAATGATTTTGTTGATGTTTTTAAAGAAGCCTTGAAAATCAATTTAATTGAAAAATTATTTTTAATTAATGTTTATGATGTTGCGGGAAGAAGAGGAGAAGGAGATGATATGAATTACAACTCAAAAGCTTTGGTTGAAAGAATTAACAATAAGAGAGCCAAAAGAATTGAAGAGGCATATTTAAAGCAAGAGCTAGAAGAAGCAGAGGTGGTTATAATGATGGGAGCAGGCAATATTTATGATTTGAGTGAGGAATTAAAAGGATCTTGCAAAGATCTATAAAATTGTATAATATAGATATTAATATGAATAAAGATTCATCAAAATTTTATAACAAAAAACATTAAGTTTAATTTAAACCCCTATTTTTGCGGGGTTTTTATTTATTATTATAATTATTTATATATGAATACAAATATTACAGTAGACACTGATCCGAAAAATTTAAAAAAAGAAAATATTACAATTTTTACAGATCAACCAATTAAAATGGAGTGTTATGAAAAGCTTGAGTGGCCCTATCTTTTAAGTTTACCATTAATGTGGTCCTTGACTCTTTATGTGATGCTTAAAAAGAAATTATATAAATTATTTAATATTCCTGGTCCAG
>JBFZBB010000023.1:0-3837 GCA_041308625.1 bacterium
CAGAGGTCGCGGGTTCGAGCCCCGTCGTTTCCGCCAACAAAAGGAAAATCAATGAATCAAAAAGGCCTTGAATATAAACTTATACTTGCGACTGATCTAATAGTCTATCTTATGTATCTTATGACAGGGGATAAACAAGATAGAGAAGATATAATTAAAGAGACATTGAATAATTGGTCTTCTAGATTAGAATTCCAAAGAAATATGGCTGAAAAGAAATTAGCTTTGGAAGCAAGTAAGGAAAATGCGGATCTTCCCATTGATGTAGCAGAAATCTTAATCAACGCTCATAATATTGAAAAAACAATGTTAAAGGGAGAATTCAAAAGCTATATTAGAAAACTAATTATAGATTCAATTAATGCAGCTAAAATGAAGGACAATCTTAACAAAACTTTAGACCAAGCGGTCAAAAAAGAACAATAGATAGAAATGCAAAAAAGAAATCTTACAATACGTAGATTATATGGTAAAGGTAAAGTTTCTATCTGGTATAATAAAATAATGCGCATACTGAATTAACCATTGATTATGGATGCCCATTGTGGTTTAATCCAGTTTAAAATTTGTGGGGTCGTAGCTCAACGGGAGAGCATTGGCTTTGCAAGCCAGGGGTTAGGGGTTCGAATCCCCTCGGCTCCACCACTAATTTTAATTTTGGCGCCGTAGCTCAATCTGGTTAGAGCACCTGCCTTATAAGCGGGCGATGATGGTTCAAATCCATACGGTGCTACCAATCTTGAAAGGAACTAAACTTGAAGGAATTACTTTTACTCTCTTTAATATTTATACTTACTCTTGGTTGTAATGCAGAACCAATGAGTCGTAAAGCATCAGACAACCCTGAAATTTCTTATGAATATTTGTTTACTATTAAAGAAGAAAATGTTAGAGTTTATAGATTTATGGATGGCGGATATAAATATATTGCAGTAAAAGAATATGGAGATGTTCAACCAATATTTGAAGTAAAAGAGGGAAAAACTGAAGTTCAAAATACAATACACCCAGTTGAGAAAAGGACTTTAGAACCAAAATGAAAACAATTACTTTAATGTTTTCTTTATTATTTATATTAATTGCAAATACATTGTTTGCACAAGTTCCTCAAATTACTCCAGATCTTTTGAGAGAATATAAGATAGGGAATGAAATAAAAGTTATTGATACAAAAAGTGTTCATGTTGAATACAAGCATGAGAGTGTTCCAGAAAAACATATCAAAACTTCTGGAGTTATTACTTTCAAAAAACCGATGCTTATTAAATCAATAAATATGATTCTTGTTCTATTTGATGAAAAGAAAGAACCAGTTTATTTAGTTAATTTCTCTGTAATAAGTTTAGAAAATAAAACAGCTAAGTTTGTTGGATTGTATGAAGAAAATCCAGCATACAAATATTATGTTATCATTTTAGATATAACTTACGACGAACCAAATAAGGTATAAGATTGCTCCGGTGTAAGGAAAATAAAATGATTTGAGTGATGAAATAATTGAAGAAAAGTTAATAGAAAATAATTTTAATATAATTCAAACTATTAAAAGTCTTGGTATTTCGTATGGAGGAAATTATTATAAATGCAAAAGAGTACTTGATAAACTATTAATAAATTCTGGGGAGTAGTCTAACTGGCAAGACACCTGACTGTTAATCAGGGTTATTTTGCGGGTTCGAAGCCCGCCTCCCCAGCCAACTTTTTAGGTGAAGGAAAAACAATGGAATTCAAAGTAGGGCAAAGAGTTTTAATATCAGGTGATCTCGAAACAACTAGAATAAATTTTGGATTGAATGAAGAAATGCAAAGAATGAAAAGCGGAATTTTTGAGATTACCGGAGTTCTAACGAAACATCATATAATAATAGGTAGATATAACTGGCATGCCTTTGATTTAAAATTATTTGATGATAACGAGCCTGCTCCAGTTTATGATATTAAAAATTTTGATCCAAATAATCTAGTATTATAGGAGTTATATGAAACTTCTAGTTGATTTAGAAGATAAAAAATGGTTTAAATATTTAATCGAAGCTTTGTTTTATGTTTCATCTGTAATAAGCTTTGTTTTTCTATTCTATAAAAATTGGTATGTATTACCAGTAGTTTTTGTATTTTGGATTTTATTTATAATTCTCCCATATCGTTATCTATTTGAGAAAGGGGATATTGGGCATGCGTTTAGTGATTTTTTTAATCTAATTGATGACCCAGTAGATGATTTAAAACACAAAATACACGGAATGAAAATCTTTGGAAAAACAATTTATTTACCAAAATGGTTAATGAGAGGCAGTGGGGATCCTGAAAAATAATATGTGGCGCCATAGCTCAGTTGGTAGAGCACTCGACCGATAATCGAGTGGTCGGAAGTTCAACCCTTCCTGGTGCCACCAACTTTTACTGTATAAAATGAAAAACCCTTGCAAATACTGTTTAGTTAAGCCAGCATGTACAGAAGATTGTGAAAATTATGAGAAATACTTGGAGAAATCTTCTACTATATCAACAGTTTTAATAATGGTATTATCAGCTATTTTATTTTTCATATTATTAGTTTATGGGTGTGATCTTTTATCTAAAGAACCAAATAAAGAACTTATAAAACTAATATGGTTATTAGTAGCTATACCAAACTTAGTTATTAATCACAAACTACTTAAATGTAAAATAGATGAGCAATTCAATAGATTTGGAGTAATATTAGCTGGGCCGTTTGTAACTTTCATATTTACGTTCATATTCTTTTTTGCATATTTTAATAAAAGAAACTCTAGAAAGCGGGTGTAACTCAGTGGTATGAGTGCTGTCCTTCCAAGTCAGAAGTCGTGGGTTCGAATCCCATCACCCGCTCCAACTCTAAATAGGTAAAAAATGGAAGAAGAAAAAGACCCTTGGTTTAAACCAATTTTTAAATTCTGGAAACGAACAATAGATTTTATAGATAGTTTGGTGTGGAACGTTGATGATGGATTAAGAAACTATTTTAAATGGAGAAAAATTATTTGGCTTGATCATCAATGGGATCAAACATATCTATTAAAAATTTTAAAATTTAAAATGGAACAAATGGAGAAGTATTTTAAATATAATGGAATATCAGTAGATGGTCCGGAAGATGCAAAAAAAATTGAAAGATGTGTGATACTACTTGATAGATTACTTAAAGATAACTATTCTGATGTTGCATATGAAGAATATAATAAAAAATGGAAAGAGGATGTTGAAGATTATTTAGATTTAAAAAAGATTTTAAATAAGACAATAACTCCACAACAACGAACAGATTTGAAAAATGCAGCGCAAACCGAAGAAGAATTAATTGAAAAAGATTACGAAGAACTGTTTGGAATAATGAAGAAGGAAATTAGAAAATGGTGGGATTAAAAAATCCTTGTAATAAATGCCTGGTTCAAGCTAGTTGTAGTGAAGCATGCGATGAATATAGAAAATTTGATAGAGTCTTTAATTTATTTTTCAAAACAGAAAACTTTTGCTTTATCATATGCTTCTTAACTATAGCATTTGGTTTAACATATTTAGTACATGGAACATATGAAAAAAATATTGCTGGAATAATATGTTCAGCTTATCTAATAATTGGTTTTGTTATAGCATTTTTAAGTCTTAAAGTTGCAAAAGAAAGAAGTGAAGATCATTTATTCAATATTGGAACATTTATTTTTATTTGTATAATAGCAATACCTACTGTAATCGGTGTGATAATTTCAAGTTTCATTCAAAAATATAATAAATGTGCTACATATAAATAGCGGGAGTAACTCAGTGGTAGAGTGCTAGCTTCCCAAGCTGGAAGTCGCGGGTTCAAATCCCGTT
>JBFZBB010000024.1:0-5568 GCA_041308625.1 bacterium
ATGTTTCAGGAATTGAAGAAACAGCTAATCTTTCTTGTGTTGAAAATGTTTTTAGGAGTGATATCGAAGAAAGAAAAGAAACCAAAGAATTGTTAGATTTAATGCCAGAGAAAAAAGATAACTATTTACAAGTTAATGAAGTTTTCGAAGAAAATGATTGATTTAACAAATCTTACAATTAAAAAAGCTCACGAAGGATTAAAAGAGAAGAAGTTTTCTTCTGTTGAACTAACTCAATCTTTTTTAGATAAAATTAATACTAAAGACAAAGAAATTAATGCATATTTAACAGTAACCTCTGAATTAGCCTTAAAGCAAGCTGCAAGCGCTGACGAAAAGATTAAAAAAGGAGAGATTAATATTTTAACCGGTATTCCTTGCGCAATTAAAGATAATTTAATGATTAAAGGAATTAGATGTACTGCTGGTTCTAAATTTTTAGATAAATATATTGCTCCATATAATGCAACGGTTATTGATAAATTAAAAGATTGTGTATTTTTAGGAAAAACAAATTTAGACGAATTTGCAATGGGTTCTTCTTGTGAAAAATCAGCATATTTTCCAACACATAATCCTCATGATCTAGAAAGAGTGCCCGGAGGCTCTTCAGGAGGCTCAGCAGCAGCTGTTGCAGCTGATGAATGTGTTTTTGCTCTAGGATCTGATACAGGAGGCTCTATTAGACAACCAGCATGCTTTTGTGGAATTACTGGATTAAAGCCAACCTATGGAACTGTTTCAAGGTATGGTTTAATTGCTTTTGCATCTTCACTTGATCAAATTGGACCAATGACTAAAAGCATCGAAGATACAGAAATTGTATTTAATGCAATTAGAGGAAAAGATAAAATGGATTCAACTAGCTGTGATGAAAATAGAAATAGAGAATTAAAAGAAATTAGAATTGGTGTTCCTAAAGAATATTTTGGAAAAGGGCTTGATCCTGAAATTGAAAAAGCTGTTAAGAACGCAATTAGTTTTTATGAGAAAAATGGTGCTAAAATAGTGGAAGTAAGTCTTCCTCATACTGATTATGCTTTGGCTTGTTACTATATTATTGCTCCATCAGAAGCAAGTGCCAATTTAGCAAGGTTTGATGGAATAAGATATGGCAAAGTGGCTGATGGAGATAGTTTAATTGATTATTACTTACAGAATAAAACAAAAGGATTTGGAGCTGAAGTTAAAAAAAGAATAATATTAGGAACATATACTTTATCAGCTGGATATTATGATGCATATTACAAAAAAGCACTTAAAGTAAGGACATTGATTAAAAAAGATTTTGAAGAAGCTTTTAGAAAAGTAGATGTAATTATTGGTCCTACATCTCCTTGTTTGCCTTTTAAAATAGGGGAGATGGTTGATGATCCATTAGCAATGTATTTGTCTGATATTTACACTGTTTCAGTTAATTTAGCAGGCTTACCAGCAATTTCTATTCCTTGTGGGGAGAGTAATGGATTGCCAATCGGAATGCAATTAATTGCACCAGCTTTTATGGAGAATAATTTATTTAAAATAGCTAAATTATATGACAATACAAGAAATTAATACATTTTTAACTGCTTCTGAATTAAATGATTTCCTTTTTCCCTTAAAAGTAGTTTTTATATTATTATCAATAATAATGATTTTTCTTATTGCTTATTATTTATATAAGCAAAGTGAATTATTAGGAGAAACAAAAAGAAGATTTAAGAACTTTTTTTCATCTCAAGAATTTAGTGTTCAAAAAGATTTGTTTGGTCAATGGAAAGAAATTAAAGCATTATTACCAAAAGAAGATCAGACTAACTATAAGATGATTGTTAATAAAGCAGCTAATCTTTTTTATGATATTTTAGAGAACTCAAATTTAAGTAATAAACCATTAGATGAGTTAGATGGAAGGCATGTTCCTAATATTGAAGTGATAAAAGAAATAATTGAATTATCAGCTAAAGTGAAAAAAGACCCAACTAATGATGTTGATATTTCAAGAATAAAACAATTAATGAGTTCTTTTGAAGAAACATTACAAAAATTGCATTTGTTTTAGATAATAATAAATAATAAACATATGTGGGGATATATAATATTTATTTTAGTGGTATTGGTTTTAGGTTCGATAAGACAAATTAATCAATACGAAAACGGTGTTTTATTTACTCTTGGTAAGTTTTCAAAAATAATGCAACCAGGATGGAATATTGTTTTACCAATAGTTCAATTTTATCAAAAAATTGACATGAGAGTAAAAGCAGTAGATGTTCCAGATCAAGAAGCAATTACAAGAGATAATATTTCTGTTAAAGTTAATGCTGTAATTTATTACAAAGTAAGCTCAGCAGAAAAAGCAATTCTTGCTGTAGAAAACTTTTATTACGCTATTTCTCAATTAGCTCAAACAACAATGAGAAATGCTGTTGGTCAGGTTGAGCTAGATGAATTATTGTCTCAAAGAGATAAGGTTTCTGAAAATATTAGATCAGTCATTGATCAAGCTTCAGATCCTTGGGGTATTAAGGTGGATAATGTTGAATTAAAAGACATTACTTTACCAGAAGAAATGAAAAGAGTTATTGGAAAACAAGCAGAAGCAGAAAGAGAAAAAAGAGCTGTTATTATTAAGGCTGAAGGAGAGGTTGTTGCAGCTGATAATATGGCCAAAGCAGCACAAATTCTTTCAAGTTCTGGTGGAGCACTTCATTTAAGAACGTTACAATCAATTAACGATATTAGTTCTGATCAATCTAATACTGTTGTTTTTGCTGTTCCTTTGGAGATATTAAGAGCTTTTGAGAGAATGGGAAAAGAATAAAGGTGTTTATTCTAAATAAGATAATCAAAGAAGGATTAAATAACCCTTGATTTTATTTCTTTTTATGCTAAAATACTTTTATTCGTAGCGGTTTAGAGGAGTAGTACCTCGCCAGTCTCATAAGCTGGAGACCCTAGTGCAATTCTAGGAACCGCAACATGTTTTTTTGAGTTCTTCTCGCTACTAGCCTGAGTAGCTCAGTGGTTAGAGCACTCGTTTCATAAGCGAGAAGTCGTGGGTTCGACTCCCACCTTAGGCACAAACATAATGGATCCGTAGCGAAATTGGTTATCGCGCCTCCCTGTCACGGAGGAGACTGCCGGTTCGAGTCCGGTCGGGTCCGCCAAAACATGAATACATATTTAAATCCATATGTTTTTACTTCAGGAATTATTCTTTTTACAATAATTATAGTAGGTTTAATTTTTTTAAAAAAACAAAAAAATCATAAACCTGATTATTATACTCTTTTTATTCTTGGAATTTTATGGCTTCCAATAGGAATCTCAATGGAAAACTATGCACTGTTTTTTATGGGTTTAGCTTTTTTAATTGCTGGAATTTTGAATAAAGATAAATGGAGAAAACCAGAAGAAAATTGGAAGAATCTTACAGAAAATGAAAAGAAATTAAAAATATTATTATTGATTATTTTAGGTTTACTATTAATATCTGGATTAGTTACTTGGTTAATGCTCGGCCTTTAAGCCGATTTTCTTGTTTATATTACTTTTTAATGATAAAATATTCTCATGAATAAATCTTTTACCTTAATCGAAATATTAGTGGTGATTGTTGTGATTGGAATTCTTTCTTCGTTTATTTTAGTTGGAATGAGTTCTATTACTGATTCTGCTAATATTGCTAAAGGAAAAAGCTTTGCTAATTCTTTAAGAAATTCTTTACTAATGAGTTTAGTTTCAGAATGGAAATTTGATAATATTTCAGGAATAATTGACTCAACTTTAGCAGACGGAACACTAGTTCCTGATTCTTGGGGTGCAAACAGTGGAACAACCAATGGATTACCAACTTTAAAAGGAGAAACCAACTGTATTAATGGAAATTGCTTAAGTTTTAATGGAAGCAACTACATAACATCATCAACTTTTGGATTAGCAGCTATTGTTGGTGAACAATTAACAGTTGAATTGTGGGTAAAGTTTAATGTTGTAAATATAAATCAATATATTATTACTAAAAATGGCCCTTTCATGTTCTTATTAGCCAGTGACTCTAAATTTAGAAACATGATTTATACAGGCACATGGACTACTAATCCTGGCAATTCTTCAATATCGGCCAATAAATGGTATTACACTGTAATGGTTTATGATGGAAGTAATATTAAATCATATTTAAATGGACTATTTGACGGTTCAACCGCCAAAACAGGAAGCTTGACAGGTGATGGATGTCTACAAATAGGCAGATATACTACTGGTGGATGTACATCTAGCCCTTCTTCATACTTAAATGGTTATTTAGATGAGCTTCGTATTTACAAGGCAGTCCTTTCTCAAACTCAAATTAAACAAAATTATATTGCCAGTACAAATTCTTTATTAATAAGAAAACTTATTTCAAGCCAAGAATATGTTCAAATGTTAAAAGGGATTACTAGTAGATAAAAAGTGGCCTGCTATTTGATTTTTCTTTGATTTTAAGGTAGAATATGTATATAAGTATGGACATTTTTGAGATCAAAAATACAATAAAAAAGGAACTTGAAGAAATAAAAAACTCAAAAGAATTGAGAGATTTTTCTAAAAAATATCTGGGCAAACAAGGAGAGATTAGAAAGATGTTTGGAGAAATTAAAGACATGGCCCTTGAGGAAAAGAAAGTTATTGGTCAAGAAATTAATTCTTTTGCTAAAGAAATAGAAATTAAAGTAGAGGAATTAGAAAAAACCCTTAAGCAAGATTCTTTTGAAAAGATTGATTTTAGTGCCCCAGCCGTTGAAGCTGAAATAGGACACTTACACCCCTTAACTCAAGTTAGAAGAGAAATAGAAAACATTTTTCAATTAATGGGCTTTTCTGTTGTAGAAGGACCAGAAGTAGAAGATCTTTGGCATAACTTTGATTCATTAAATATTCCAGAAGGACATCCAGCTAGAGACGCATTGTCACTTGGTAAAACATTTTACTTAAGAAAAAACCTTGTTTTAAGAAGTCATACTTCTCCCGCTCAAACAAGATATATGAAAAAACTAGGAGTACCTTTAAGAATTGTTATTCCTGGAAGAGTTTATCGTTATGAAAGAACAGATGCGTCTCACGAAACTAATTTTTATCAAATAGAAGGACTAATGCTTGACGAAAACATTTCAGTTGCTAACTTAAAAGGTGTTTTAGAAAGATTTTTGCAAGAATTCTTTAAAAAGAAAGTTAAAATTAGATTAAGACCTAGCTATTTTCCTTTTACTGAACCAAGCTTTGAAATTGACATGAGTTGTACTGTTTGCTCTGGAGATGGCTGCCCTGCTTGTAAAAAGACTGGCTGGGTTGAAATATTAGGGGCTGGCATGGTTCATCCTAATGTAATTGAAAATGGGGGATTAGACCCTGATAAATGGAAAGGGTTTGCTTTTGGTATGTCAATTGATAGATTAACAATGATGAAGTATAAGATAAATGATATTCGTTGGTTTCACAGCGGAAATCTTAAGTTTTTAAAACAATTTTAAAATGATAGTATCATATTCTTGGTTAAATTCTTTTTTTAAAAAACCTTTACCCCAACCAGAGAAATTGGCT
>JBFZBB010000025.1:0-15235 GCA_041308625.1 bacterium
CTTTACCTGTATATCTTATGACTCTGTAATCTTCATATTCTGTAAGATACCTAAACCAATAAAAGTAAAGACTAAATTGCTCCCCCCATAACTAACCAAAGGCAAAGGAATACCAATAACAGGTAAAATTCCTAAATTCATTCCAATATTAATCACCATTTGTATAAAAATACTAAACGCCAAGCCACAAGCAAATAAACGAGAAAAATTAGACCGAGCACTCAAAGCAATTCTAATTATTCGCCAAAATAATAAAAAGAAGAGTGTGAATAAAATAGTGACACCAATAAATCCAGTTTCTTCAGCAATGGCTGAAAATATAAAGTCGGTTTGTGGTTCAGGAAGAAAACCATATTGTGTTTGTGAGCCATTTCCTATCCCCTTTCCAATTAATCCTCCTGAGCCAATACTAATTTTAGCTTGGTTTTGACTCCAGCCTTGACCAAGTAAATCTTCTTGAGGAGCAATAAAACTAAATATTCTATTTCTTTGATAGTCTTTTAAAAGAAATGTCCACGTTGCACCAAAAAGAAGAACAAACACCAAAGAAAGAATTATAAACTCCCTTATTCTAATGCCTGACACTAAAAGAATTCCAATCCAAATACTTAAAAGAATAATAACTGATCCAAGTTCTGGTTGTAAAAAGATAAGAATAGCTGGAATAGCTATATATATTCCAGAAAATATTATATGTTTCAAATTATATAATTCAACGTGTTTTTTAGAAAAATACTTTGCTAAAATCAACATTAATATTATTTTCATTGGTTCAATTGGACTAAAGGAAAAAATACCTATCTCATACCAAGACTTAATACCTCTAATTTCTGGTGCAAAAAAGAATAAACCTATAAGAAAAAATACACAAACTAAATAAAAAGAAATAATTAAAAGAGAGTTCTCTCTTAAATTCCTATTATCATAAAAACTCATTAAAAACATTAAGGCTACTCCAATAAAAACAAAAAATAATTGCTTATAAAAATTAGATAAATCTTCGCCAGAAGAACTAAAAATTGAAACTAAGCCAAAAACACAAAGCAAAAAACTTATTCCAATTAAAAACCAATCCATTTTCCTTAAGCTAATGTTCATAATTCAAAATATGGTATAAATTTAACTTTTGTTTCTCCAATAACCCTTTCTGCTTTTAAAGAAAGATTAATAATCCATGCCTCTTTAGGATTGTATTCATTAATAAAATCCATTAATGACTTTTCTATTTCTGTTTTATTTAAATATACGTATTTAACTTCAATAGGCGTAATATCTTCTCCCCTATTTAATACAAAGTCAACTTCTTTCCCTGCTATCGTTCTCCAAAATTTTATTGTTTGAGAGGATCCTTTTATTTTTTCTTCAAGTAGATGTAAAATAAAATTCTGAAAAACCAATCCTAATTTTTCAAAAGTATTTAATTCTCCCATCACATCTATAGAAAAATTCCTTAATCCTAAATCATTAAAATAAACAACTGGAGATTTAGTTAATTCTTTTTGTTTATTAGTAAAGTAAGGCCTAATTAACTTTAAAAGAAATGTTTTTTCTCCATACCATAAATATTTTTTAAGAGGTTCAAAGCTTAATCCAACTTGCTTACCTAATTTTGAATAATTTAAAATTTGACCAGTTTGACTAGCCAAAACCTTAACCATCAAAGAAAAAGCATCTGGCCTATCTATTTTTAATAAGCTTAATAGATCTTTTTCGATACAGCTACGAAAAATATCTTCTATTATATTTTTCTTTTCTTTTTTTTCTTTTTCAAGAATAACACGAGGGTACCCTCCAAAATTAAGATATTCCTCTAAAAACATTTTTGTTCTATCTTTTTCTATTTCAAAAAAAATACTTATTTTATCTTCATATTTATAACCTGTTTTAAAGTTTACAAATTCTTTAAAGCTTACAGGATTAAGATTAAAAAACCTTTTCCTGCCAGCTAATGATTCGTGTATCTTTTCTTTAAGCTCTAAGCTTCCTGATCCAGAAACAATAAATTTATACTTTAAGTCCCTATCATAAATACCCTTAAGAAATAAACCAGCACTTTCTTTTCTTTGTATTTCGTCAATAAAAACAAATCCACTGTCCCCTATTTCAAACTCTATTTTTTTAATAAGCTCTTCCTGTGAAGAAAAAAACTTTTTATCAGAATCATAATCAAGATTTAAAAAAACAATTTTTTCATGTTTTTCTTCTAAATGCTTTATTAGCTCTTTCATTAGAGTTGTTTTGCCCACTTGACGAGGTCCAACTATCAAAGATATTTCTTTACTAGTAAGATGTTTCTTTATTTCTTCAAATAATGTTCTTTTAATCATATTAAGACCATTATACTCTAAATAATTATTAATGTCAAGTTCAATAATTATCTGATATTTATTCAACCATACATTAACTTTTATAACATTTTTAAAAACTCTTTTTCTGTTAATATTTTTACTCCTAATTCTTTTGCTTTATCATATTTAGATCCAGGATTATCCCCTACTATTAAATAATCAAGGCTTTTAGAAACTGATTGTAAAACTTCTCCCCCCAATGCTTCTATTTTTTCTTTGATGATTTCTCTACTCATACTAGCTAATGTTCCAGTTACTACAAACTTTAATCCTTTAAGTTTTCCTTTTTGTTCTCTTAATTCATAACTAATTCCTTTTTCTTTTAGTTTTTCAATAAATTTAATATTATCCTTATCATTAAACCATTCATAAATTGACTTAGCAACAATTGGCCCAATGTCTTTTATATCTTCTAAATCACTTAAAGAAGCTTTTTTAAGATCGTTTATAGATTTAAAATAATGAGTTAAATCAAGAGCTGTTTTAATTCCAACATTTCTAATACCAAGAGCATAAATAAATCTAGGAAAGTTTAATGTTTTTCTTTTCTGAATTGATTGAATAATATTATCAGCAGATTTTTCTCCAAACCTTTCTAAAGCAACAAGATCTCCTACTTTTAAATCAAATAAATCAGATGGATCAGTTACTAACCCTTCATCAAGAAGCTTTTCAATTATTTTTGGACCTAATCCTTCCATATTAAATGCACTTCTAGAAATAAAATGATTAAAATACTTATTTTTTCTAGCAAAACAATTAGGATTAGGACACCTCCAAATAATATCTTTTCCTTGTTTTATAAGCTTTGTTTCACAAGACGGACAATGTTCAGGCATTTTAAAGGACCTTTCTTTGCCTGTTCTTAATTCAGGAAAAACTTTAACTACTTCTGGAACAACATCCCCTGCACGACCAACAACAACAGTATCTCCAATTTTTAAACCCAATCTTTCTATTTCTTTTTCATTATGAAGAGTTGCCCTTGTTATTATAACCCCATTAACCTCAACTGGTTTTAAAAGAGCAACAGGAGTAATTGCTCCAGTACGCCCTACTTGCACCTTTATATCTTCTACAATTGTTGTTGCTTCAATTAAAGGAAACTTTAACGCAATAGCTCCTCGAGGAGACTTACCGACTACTCCTAATTTATCAAAAATACTATTATTATTAATTGAAACAACTATTCCGTCTATTTCATAAGGAAGACTCTCTCTTTTCTTTTTCCATTCCTCATAAAAAACAAAAACTTCATCTAAATCTTTACACAATCTATTATATTTATTATTAGTTTTAAAGCCCAAAATACCTAAAACGTCGTGTTCTTGTTTATGAGTTTCTTGTCCCATATCAGAAATAATATCATAAATATCTGCATCTAAATGTCTAGAAGCAGCAATCTTAGGATCTAATTGTCTAATTGAACCAGCAGCTAAATTTCTTGGATTAGAATAAGGAGAAAGTCCTTGTTTTTTTCTTTCTTTGTTTACTTTCTCAAATTCTTTTTTAGTTATTACTGCCTCTCCCCTAACTATAAACTCTTTAAAATTAATATTAAAACCTTTTTCTTTTACTTTTTTAAAGTTTTCTTCGTTTAAACGTAAAGGAATAGACTCTATTGTTTTAATATTTTGAGTAACGTTTTCTCCAATTTTACCATCTCCACGAGTTGCTCCAACCTCTAAAATACCATTAACATAAACTAGTTCAATTGCTAACCCATCTAACTTTGGCTCACAATAATATTCAATTGCCTCGTTATCTAATAATTTCCTATTTCTTTTTTCCCAATTATCCATATCAGTTCTTGAAAAAGCATCATCAAAAGAAATCATTGTTTTCTTACGCTCGTATTTTTGAAATTCATCTAATGGTTTACCCCCTACTCTTTGTGTGGGAGAATCAGAAGTAATAAATTCTGGATATTCCTTTTCCAAATCAAAAAGCTCTTTTTTTAAAGAATCTAGCGCAGCTTCTGAAATCTCTTCTTTATCTAAAACATGATAAAGGTAACGATGATGATCAATAAGAGTCTTAAGCTTTTCTATCCTTTTTTTAGCTTCTTGTTTTTGCATTTTAATAACCAATACTAATTCTTCTTTTTGTCACCCCCGTTGAGCTATCAGGCTTATACTCTCCAACAGAAGTCATATTTGTAGTTATCTCACAAGTATCAGGATTACTAACAGTTACAGTATAAGCATATTTAGTGTCTGACCCTACATTACTATTAACTGTACTACAGGTAGAGCTCTTGGCATTATATAGTGCATGCTCAATTCCAGTATCAGCTGCATAAAAAGCTTTAACTGAATCACCAGCATGACTAATCATTTTTGATCCACCGATAATTATAGAGGCAACATTTAAAGAAACCGCTGCAAGAGTTGATATAATAATAACTACTAAATATATTGCAACACCTTTTTCTAAATTATTGTTTTTCATATTAATTACTAACATTTAAATTTCTTTGTGAAATACTTGTCTGAAAAATCATACTAGGCAAAGGATCTAATCTTCTTGTATTATTTGATTGCATATTTATTACAAAAGTAACTATTGGTTGAGATCCAGAAGCATCTCCATTGACAACAACATTAAAAGCATTAACTTTAACCTTTGAAGATGTTATTGGAACAGCTGTTCCTAAATGAGCAACAGTCGTGTCTGTTGATTTTTGTTCCATAATAGCAGTACCTGATAACAAAAACTTTTTACATTTGTAGCTTGCACTAGCAACATCATAAGTTAAAAATGTTATTGAATTGCTTGTGGCATTATAATTTTTATTAGCCGTACCAGTACAATCCCCTGCTGTTCCTACTGTTCCATCGTCTCGCAAAGCCATTCTAATTGCTCTATCCATATATTCTGTTACATAACTTCCTTGATTTAATATTTCTTGATTTTGTAAGACAGACTGCTGTGCATTTACAGCAGATGAAAACATTCCAATTAAACCAACAACCAAAAAACCAAAAATTGCTATTGAAACCAATAATTCAATTAATGTTAATCCTTTATTCATTTGTTTATTGTTTCCAATCATATATATCTTCTTTTACTGTTGTTGTATGACCCCTCCAATAAACATTAACTGTTATTGAAACCTTGTCGGTACCATTAACTAAAGTAATTTTTCTTTTATAAATTGTTGCTGTTCCAGAAGAATAATTATAAAAACCATTTGAATCAATATACAAAAATCGGCTTGCATCAGCTGCTAAACCAGAATCATCATAATCTACTTCGTAATCTCCGTTAGCTAGTCCAGTATTCCATGTTGCTGCTGACGTAATCCAATTAACGTCTCTGATATTTTTAATAATCTCTATTCCCTCTTGTCCTAATAAAGCAGCAACATATGCTTCTTTTTCAAATTTAGTTTGTTGAACATACTTTGAAGTTACCTGAAGAATTCCAACCACTGCAACAACAATAATAAAAACAGAAACAACCATTTCAATTAAAGTAAAACCCTTTTTGTTTTCTGTATTCATGGATTATGGATTATTAACTTCTATTCTTCCAACATTATTCACCTTCACTGTTCTAGTTTTTGTAGTAGTTGCACAAACTTCTGTTTCTGGGGCAAGAATAATAGAAATATCATTTCCTATATTGCTGTTTTCTATTCTTGTAACTGGTTCTGGAGGAGCAAAAGAAACACTAATATAATTATTAACAACATCAACATCATTATTTTTTATATTACAAATCTTAATCCCCTTTTCAATAGTAATAACTTCTTTTGATAAATCTGTGCCAGATTGATAATAAAAATTAGCAGGATCTGTACTATAATTATAATAAAGAATATAACTCGTAGAGCTAGACTCATTAAAATAAATACCAACCGCGTTAGTTGACGAATCAAACGATCCGGCCATTGCCATTTCTTGAGCTCTTCTTAAATCCTGCCCTAGCTTCTGACCAGCTCTTTCTAAAGCCATACTTTCTTGTCCTTTTCCGTAATTAGCAAAAACCATAGACGAAAAAACTATGACTATTGAAATAACCACAAGCATTTCTGTTAAAGTTAAACCTTTTTCAAAAATATTATTCATTTTAAATATTATATCCCTTTTATTTCATAAAAGAAAGATACCAAGAAAGAATACTTTGACCCCAGGCTAAACTAATATATGTTCCTATTATCAAAAATGGACCAAAAGGAACCTCTGATTTCATTTTCTTTTTCCTAAAGGCAATAAGTAATACCCCTATTAAAGCTCCCAAAAAGAAAGAAATAAAAAGACCAGGAACTATTAATGGCCAACCTAAAAACAATCCTAATAAAAATACTAACTTTACATCTCCAAATCCCATTGATTTTCCTTGAGATAAAAACCATATTAAGAATAAGAAAAATGCTGAACCTAAACCAGAAAAAATAAAGCCTAACATTTGCATTTCAGTATAATATCCCAAAAAGAAAGCACTAACAATCCATAAAAACGTTAACCCAATTGCTGAAAAAGTAATTCTGTCTGGAATAATATAATGCTTTAAATCATAAAGAAAAGCTGTCATCAAAAGGGTTGACAATATAAACCTAAAAATAAGTTCATAGAACTTAACATTAGTAAAATCATTACTCAACAAATCAAAACCAGTAAACTGATAAACAAAAACAAATATTAATCCGACTAACACTTCTATTGCAGGATATTGCCACGATATTTTTTCTTTACAATACCTGCAACTTGCTTTTAACCAAGCAAAACTTAAGACTGGAAATAAATCAAAAAATCCTAATCCGTGCTTACATTTAGGACAATATGATCTACCCAAGATTGTTTCCTTGTTGTTTATTCTCCACACCAAGCAGTTAATAAAACTGCCTGCAATAGTTCCTAAAACAAAAACTAAAATATAAACTAAAAAATATTCTGTGCTCATATAAATAATATTAACATATTTTTAAAAAAAGAAAAACCCCTCGAAAGAGGGGCTTCTAAAGATATAACTAATCACCTGTTGCACAAGTACAATCAGCGTCGTCACATCCAGCGTTTGCTCCAGCATAACCAGTAGAATCTACACAGAATACACCTCCAGCATTAAGAGATTTTTGAACGCAATATTTTCCAGAAGAACCAGTAACTATATTTACTGCTAATCCACCTGCTAATTGTGCTACCGCGTCA
Organism: bacterium; assembly: GCA_041308625.1. Taxonomy (GTDB): domain Bacteria; phylum Patescibacteriota; class Minisyncoccia; order Minisyncoccales; family Minisyncoccaceae; genus Microsyncoccus. The sequence continues at coordinate 7,505 of JBFZBB010000025.1, forward strand.
TCGCAAGCCTTATCTCCATCTGAATTAGCTGCTAAAAAAGTACTTGCTACGTCGCAAGTAGTACCATCGTTAGTGGTAGAACCATAAGAATCATTAATTGTTTTATATACTTCAGCTGCTGACCTAATTTGATCTAAATCAGCTTTAATTTTAGCATCTTTTGCAGCATTTTGTGCACCACTTAAATTAACAATAATTAATCCTGATAAAATACCAATAATAGCAATAACTACCAATAATTCAATTAAAGTAAAACCTTTTTTGTTTGTAACCATATTTTTTTAAAAAATTATACATTTCATATTCAAAAGAATATGCACGACCTTTTGAAATTTGTTATTTATAATATCATCTTACCAGATAATATTATTTCTTGTCAAATGCTTTTATTCTTGAATAGTTGTTGAAATTTGATAAATTGGTAAAATAACAGCGGCAACAAGTCCTCCTACCATTACTGCTAAAATAATCATCATAATTGGCTCAATAATACTAGACAAAGAATTAATAAATGTCTCTGCTTCTTGCTTATAAAACTTAACAATATTCATTAACGACACATCTAATTTTCCTGTCTTCTCCCCCACTGAAACCATTTGAACAAAAAGCGGAGAAATAATACGAGGATAATTTGATAAAACTGAACTTAGACTATCTCCTTTAATTACTCTTTCCTTTGATTCTAATAATGCTCTTTTGTATAAATTATTACCAATAAGATTTGAAATAACTTCTAGTGCTTCTGTAATTTGAATTCCAGCTGAAATTAAAGTAGACAAGTTTTCAGCAAAACGAGCTAACAAAAGATTTTTAACAAAATTACCAAATACTGGCATTTTTAAAACTACATTATCGCTCAATTCTTTTCCTTCGTCTGTTTTAATATAAAAAACAAAAAAAGAAATAATAGCCGCAATCCCTAAAACAACTATATACCAAAATTTAACAAAAAAATGAGATATAGCTATAACTATTTTTGTTGCTGCTGGCAATTCTTGACTAGATCCTTCAAGAACACTAGTAAGTCCAGGAATAATAAAAACCATAATAACGATAAAAATCAAAACAAATACAACTAAAATAACAGCTGGATAAATCATTGCCCCAACAGTTTTTGATCTTATTGAATATTCACTCTCAAGGTGCTCAGCCACTCTTTGTAAAATTCTAGGTAAATCACCAGATACTTCTCCTGATTTAATCATGTTAATATAAAAATTTGAGAAGATTTCTGGATACCTACCAAAAGCCTTAGAAAGCAAAGATCCTCCTCTAACATCTTTTGAAATATTATAAATCTTTTCTTTAAATGTTTCTTTTTTTACCTGAGAAGCTAATGTATCTAATGCTTCTGCCGGAGAAACATTAGCATCAATCATGATAGACAATTGTCTTGTAAACATTACAACGTCTTTATGAGAAACTCCATCAAAAAGAATAATTTTTTTATTCAAAGCTCCTTTCCCCGCTGTTTCTTCTTCAATAGAAATAGGAAAAAGTCCTTGGCTAGCTAAAATATCTAAAACAACATCTCTTGAAGAAGCTTCTATTGTTCCTTTTTGATTCATTCCTTTTGAATCTTTTGCATTAAAAATATACTTCATACTATATTACTAGTTTTTTTAATTCTCTCGTGTTTGGTGAAAAATTCATTGCATTTTCTATACTAATCTTTCTTTTTCTTACTAGTTCAGACAAAGACCTGTTTAAAGAAACCATACCCACATCTGAAGATGTTTCAATTACTAATGGCATTTCATATATCTTGTTTTCTCTAATTAAATTAGAAATAGCTGGCGTGTTAAATAATATTTCGCAAGCAGGAATCACTCCTCCATCCAAAGAAGGAATTAATCTTTGAGAAATGACTCCTAAAAGTGATCCAGAAAGCTGAGTTCTGATTTGATTTTGTTGTTCTCCAAGAAAACTATCAACAATTCTATGAACTGTTTGAGCAGCTGAATTTGTGTGAAGTGTAGCAAAAACCAAATGTCCTGTCTCAGCAGCAGTAATAGCTGTTGAAATAGTTTCTGGATCTCTCATTTCTCCTACCATAATAACATCAGGGTCTTCTCTAAATGTTGATTTTAATGCTCTTGAAAAAGATGTTGTGTCATAATTTAATTCTCTTTGATTAATAATTGCCTTTTCGTCTTCGAAAACATATTCAATTGGATCCTCAATAGTAATAATATGACAAGCTCTGTTTTTGTTTATCTCATTAATCATTGCTGCTAAAGTTGTACTTTTTCCATGACCAGAAGGACCAGCAACAATAATAAAGCCGTGCATAGCATTACAAAAACGATAAGTCTGAAGAGGTAAATTTAATTCATCTATTGATCTAACATGATTTGCAACCAAACGCATTGCTACAGAAATTGCTCCTGATTGAAAAAATACATTAACCCTAAACCTTCCTTTTCCTTCAAAATCATAAGAAAAATCTATGTCTTTTTCTTTAATAAGCATTAATCTTTGATCTTCTTTCATTAAACAGAATGCAAGGTTTTGAGTATCTTCTGCTGTTAATGGTTTTTCTTTGGCTAAAGGAATTAATTTTCTATTTATTCTAAAAATAGGAGGATGTTTAATAGAAAAATGCACATCCGAAGCGCCTTTATCTATCGTTAATGTTAAAAGTTGTTTTAAATAGTTTTGATAATCCATTTTATTCTTCGGAGACTCTAAATACCTCCTCTATTGAAATGTCTCCATTGATTGCTTTTATAACTCCATCTTGTCTCATTGAAATCATTCCCTGTCTTCTTGCTTCTTCTGCAATTTTTTGTTCTGTTGGATCATCAACAATAATTTTTTCTAGCTCTGGTGTCATTTTTAAAACTTCAAAAACTCCTAATCTGCCCTTTTCTCCTTTATTATTACATTTAGGACATCCTTTTGCCTTATAAACATAAATTACTTCTGGTATTTCAATATCTCTTTTTACTTTTTCTGGTAAAAGATTTAATTCATCCATAATCATTTTTTCTACCTCTTTATGAGGTCTAACTTTTTCCTTACAAAAAGGACATAAACGCTGAGCAAGTCTTTGAGCAATACCAATATTTAATGTTGCTGGTAAAAGAAAAGGTTTAATCTTCATATCTATTAATCTAGGAACAATACCTACTGCGTTGTTAGTGTGAAGAGTACTTAAAACAATGTGACCAGTTAAAGCAGCTTGTGTTGCCAAAGAAGCTGATTCTTCATCTCTGATCTCCCCCACCATGATAATATCTGGATCTTGTCTAACAACATGTCTTAATCCTTGACTAAAATCATACCCAATCTCTGGTCTTACTTGAGACTGATTAATTCCAGGAACATAATACTCAATAGGATCTTCAAGGGTAACAACGTTAACCTCTGGTTGATTTAACTCTTGAAGAATAGAATAAAGAGTAGTAGTTTTACCAGAACCAGTAGGACCAGTAGCTAAAATCATTCCAAATGGTTTACTAATAGCTTCTTTAACTAATCTTAAATTACTACTAATCAATCCTATGTCCTGATAACTTCTTAATCCTTCGTTTGGATCAAGAACCCTAATTACAACTTTTTCTCCTAATTTGGTTGGTAAGGTTGATACTCTGAAATCAATATTTTTATTATCAATTCTTGCTGAAAATCTTCCATCTTGAGGAATCCTATTTTCGTCTATTCTTAAATTTGATAAAATTTTAATTCTAGCAACTATTGAAGGATGAGTATGTAAAGGTAAAAAAAGTGAAGCATAAAGAGTTCCGTCCATTCTAAAACGAATACGTAATTGTTTTTCTTCTGGCTCAATATGAATATCTGATGCATTTCCATCAACAGCATGCCTCAAAATAACAGCAACCATTTTAATAATTGGCGCTTCTTCTGATAATCTTTCTTGCTGATTAGGTTTAGCATCAAAAGAAAAAAGTTCAATATTTTCATCTCCTCCTATTTCAGTTTCAAGAGCACTCAAAGCTTTTCCTACTTCTTCATTAATATTCCTATATTGTTTTATATATACATTAAAAAGTCTTTTATCTATTAAATAAATTTTAAATTTAAGTCTTTTTTGTCTAGTAATAAAACTAACAGCTTCTTTTGCTTTAATATCATCAGGGTCAATCATTCCCACTTCTAAAGTGTCTTCTTCTAGTTTCAAAGGAATAACCTTATAAAAAGTAGCTGATTCTTCTGGAATTAAAGACAATATATTATTAGGTATTTCTAATCCTTCGTTTCCATCAAACAACTCAATACTATAAAATTCTGATCTTAATTCATTAAGCTTTGCCTCGCTTATTATTTTCTTAATCAAATAAAAATCCTCTTCTGTTCCTTCAAAATCATTAAATTCTTTTTTTAATTCTTCTGCTTTCTGCGGAGTAATTATTTTTTTTTCGATTAATTTTTCAATTAAAATCATAATAATATATTATTGTTATTTAGGTAAAGGCGCAAAAGGATTAGACCTTGCTGTTCCAATTGGTCCCTCGGCTGGAATAAATATTGTATATTGAGGAAAAGACTCTAAAGAATCAATTTTAGTTAAAAACTCATAATCAATACTTGGAACGGGCAAAGGATTTAAATTAACATCAATTTGCTCTTTCTTATTCAAAAATTGAAAAACGTAAAAAATAATAACAAGAATAACAATTAGTAAAACAATTGGAATTATTTTTTCTGTACCAAATTTTTTTTCAACATATATATCCATAATTTTTAAAAATTAATAAGAATAAACGTTTCCTTTTATTGTGAACGTTGTTTTGTCGCCACCTTCTGATGGGCTAAAATCAACACTTTTTATTGATATTAAAAATGCTTGTTTTCCCATGTTTTCAATTAATAATTTAAAGAATTGGTAACTACCAGTAACAGCCAAAGTAAATCCTATTCTATTTACGGGTCCCTTTATTTGAGAAACTGCTGTTTGAACAGATACTACTTCTTGCTCTTCTTGAGGCTTAAAGCTTTTTGACTGTGAGGTTTCCGTATTAGTGCTTTGGGTTTGCTGCACTGTTTTAATAGAAGAAGCCGTATCAAAATTAATTGATGAAAAAGTCATTCCACTTTTAATAGCTATGTCTCTGAAAAATATTTCTGCCTTAGATAAAAAGAAAGGAGAAGAGTCGAAAATAATTTGAATTTTTTCTTTTTTTTGATCCCAATTTGCAGCGTCTAAATTAGCAACCACTTCTTTTATTTGTTTTTCATAACTTGCTTTTAATTCGTTTGATTCTTGTAGTGTTTTTATTTGCTGTTCTTGCTCGTTAACTTTAGCATAAAGAGGCTTATCGAGATAATAAGCTATTGCTACTGAAGCAATAATAAATAAAACTGAAACTGTAATTAATGGTTGTGGTTTTTTGTATTCCATAATTATTTTAACAAATCAGGCTGTATAGTAAGAGATAGGTCAAAAATAACCCCTCCTGCTTCAGCTAGTTTAACATTAGAAACTAAAAAGCTTTCTACTAATTGTTGATTTTGAAAAACATCCATTTGTTGAATTATTGGTCCAAAAGAATTGACTGATCCTTTCATCGTTGCTGTTCTTGTCTCAACATCAAAAACAAAACTTGAATAATATATTTGAGGATGGGCCCATGATTCAAAAGCAATAAAAAAGTTAACAATATTAGCTCTTTCTTCAAAAAGAATCTTATAATCCCCTACTAATGTTTCTGCTTCTGTTGCTTTATTCTCCATTTCAATAATTTCTAATGATTTTTGAGAATTAAGATCGTTCTGTAATTCTGTTATCCTTACTTCATTTTTAACAATGATCACGTATTTCAAGAAAATATATCCGATTGAAAAAAACAACAAGAATAATAACGCAAACAAAAACACTAATTTTTTAGTAATTGAATTGCTTTCTTGTTTTTCGTTTAGTTCAATTGCCATGTATATTTATATTTTATTATATTTTCCTTTATTTTTCAAATTTTTTCAATGCCTCTCCTAAAGCAATAGCAAAAACAGGAACAGATTTTTTCATTTTCTCCTCTATTGAAGGTGGATAAATAACGTTTTCAAAAGGATTTCCTAGTTTAATTTTAATTTTTGAAAATTCATTATCATCAAACATATCTTTAAAATATTTAACAATTCCAATCATTTTTGCTGTTCCCCCACTTAATATCAACTGCTCAATATTTCTATTCTCTTTAGATTGATATTCTCTCATTACTCTTTTTGTTTTTTCGACAATTAAAGATAAGATAGACGCCATTATTGTTGCACACTCGTTATTTTCTAAAGATAGTCCGTTTTTAATTTTTAATTTTTCTGCTTCTGATATTTCAATGTTTAATGTTTCCGCTAAGGTTAATGTTAAATCTTTTCCAGCAATATCAAAACTAAAAGTTGTTTTAACGGCATCATTTTCTACGATAATAACATTAGTGCTTTGAAAACCAATTTCTACCAAACAAGTAACTGGATCATTAGGATTTACTAATGCTCTTTTTAAAGCAATTGCCTCTGCCTCAAGAGCAACCAATTCTAATCCAGAATTTCCTGCCATTTTTTTATAATGTTCAACTAAAATTTTAGGAATAGCCATTAACAGAATCTTATTCTTTCCCTCTTTGGTATTATTATCAATAATTTGCCAATCCAAAACTACTTCTGATAAAGGAAGGGGTATATATTTTCTAGCTTCAAAAGCAACAGCGTTAGTAATTTCTTTTTTTGTCATTGGAGGAAGATCAAAGGTAATTGAAAAAGTTGCAAAATCAGGCAAAGAAAAAACAACCCTATCTGTTTCTATTTCTGCTTCTGATATAATTGCTCTAATTGCTCTAGTAATATTATCAACTGAAGGGTTAAGTGTATTTTTATCAAAATACCTAAAAAACTGCTTCCCAGCAATATCAAGGTTAATTTCTCCGTAATTTTCTAAATAAAATTTGTCTTTCTTTTTGGAAACCTCAACTATCTTTATTCCTTTAGTTCCAACGTCAATACCAAGGCCAAATTGATTTTTTCTTTTGCCAAAGAAAATCATATTATATTATGGTAATTTATACTTTTAAAAAATTTCTATTCGTATTATAATTATAACATAACATCAACAAATGTTGCAAGCCCTATTAAACATTCTTTTTCCTAAAAACTGTATCTTTTGCCAAAGAAAAGGATTTTATGTTTGCGAAGACTGTTTTTCTTTGATAGAAATCAACCCTTTTCAATTTTGTATTTGCGGAAAAAACAAAAAAGCACTCAAATGTAGTGAATGTTCTTCGAATCTTGACGGACTTTTTGTTTGCACTAAACAAAACCAATTAATTATTGATAAAATCATTAATAATTATTCAAAGATAAAAGAGCTTTCCTATGTTTTGTCTTTAATAATTTTAACTCACTTCCTTTTATTAGAAAATAACGAGTTTGACAATTTTGTAATTTATCCCCTACCCCAAGATAAGAAAGAGATTAAAAGAACTGGCTTTGACAAAACAAAAGAATTGGGAAAAATACTTTCGAGTAAATTAAAAATTCCTTTAATTGAAGACTTAAAGCAAACCAAAAACAAGAATGTTTTATTACTAGATATTACTTATAGCGAAAAAATAGAAAGCATTGCTCAACAAATAGAAGCAAATAAAATAATGGGAATTGTTATAACAAAACATTGACCAGAACATATTTTTCAGATAGAATGATTTCACTCGTTGGAGAGGTGCCAGAGCGGTCGAATGGGGCACCCTGCTAAGGTGTTAGCTATGAAAATGGCTC
>JBFZBB010000026.1:0-4439 GCA_041308625.1 bacterium
CAACCTCTTACAACTTCAGTAACTTCAGCAACACTAGGAACCAAAACAAGAACAGTTATTAGTAAGAGTCCTGAAAACTGTATTGGTATTCCTCAAACAAGTGAGACTTGTACATTAACTACAAATGTTTGCAATGAAGACATTTGGAGTTGTGAAGAATGGGGAAGTTGTGTTGATGGAATTCAGAAGCGTTCTTGTAAAAAGACATTTGATTGTCTTAGTGTTATCACGGAATCTCCTATAACAGAAAAATATTGCACCACAGAACCAAAGCAAGAAAAATGCGTTTATATTTTTTCAGATTGGAGCGAATGTAAAGATGGAATTAGAACAAGAACAATAACATCTAAATCTTCTGAAGGTTGTTTAACTTGGAGCCCTATTCTTAAAGAAACATGTAAAATGGTTTGTACAGAAGATAAATGGGATTGTACTGAATGGACACAATGCTCTTCAGGAGGAAAACAAAAAAGAGAATGTAAATTAGTTTATGATTGCGATACTGTTCTAAATAATATGCCAATGACAGAAAGAGAATGTGTATATAATAATACAACTCAAACAGTTGAAACTGTTGCGCCTTCTCAAGAACAAGAAAAAATACCAGAAGAGTGTGTTAAAAGTGGATGGACAAATAAACATGATTGTCAGTTATATCTTCTTCAATCAAGAATTGTAAAAGAGTGTACTGAAAAAGGACTAAAAACAAAAGAAGAATGCAGATTATATCTTTTTAATAATTATGATACCCCTTTAAAGTGTCAGGGATTAAAAGATACAGAATGTAATAAAATTATTGATAGTATTATTTTAGCTGATTTTAAGGTGATTACTCCAGAAATAAAAAAAGAATTAACAGATTCTGTTAATAAGCCTGCTACAATAAATTACCAAACACAAACAGTTACTGTTCAATCAAAAGAAATTAAAGTAGAAAATATTCCTTTAACAGGAGAAAACTTTGTAGGCTTGGTAGAAGCGAAAAATAAGACAATTCAAGAAAATTTATCACCAGTAATTATTATACTTGATTCAGATGGAGATGGTTTACCTGATGATGTTGAGAAGCGTTTAGGAACAGACCCATTCAACAAAGATACCGATGGAGATGGAGTTTATGATGCTGAAGAATTACGTTTAGGAACAGACCCATTGATTGCTGATTCTAAAGAAAGCAAAATTGAATTAAGTCAAATAGAAAAAGCGATTATAAACAAAGAAGCAATAGAACAGCCTAAATTTAATGATGTTAAAATTAGTGAAGAATTGTTAATTGAAAAAGTAGAAAATAACGTCAAAGAAACAGGAGAAAACAATATTAGATTCCAAGGTAAAGCAAGGCCAAATGAAATAGTTACACTTTATTTTTATAGTACAATGCCTATTGTGGTTACCGTAAAGGCAGATGCTAATGGAAACTGGGTTTACGATTTAGATCAAACATTAATTGATGGAACTCATGAAGTTTATGTTGCTGTTAATGATGATAAAGGAAGGATTGTTGAGTCAGGGCTAGCAAAGCTATTCTTTATAGAGGAAGCAAAAGCTAAAAATATAGATGATTTTATTAAGGCAGAAGATGCAAGTTATATTTCTGATAATACAGATAACATGATGAGAACATATTTAATTGTAGGATTAGGATTTATATTTTTACTTGTTTTATTGTTTTTATTTATTAGGGCTCAAGCAAATAAGCGTACATATGGACAATAAAAACTCGAAGATTAAATTTTTACAAGACAACAAGCAAGTTATTTATTCAATAATATTGATGATTTTTATTCCAGTTATTATTATTTTAAATACCTGGCTTTTTTCACAGTCATTTAAAAGTACAGTTAACCAAAGTCTTCAAGAAAAAGCAGTGTCAGTGGGGCAAGCAATAAATTCTGCTATAGCTGATAAGTTAGATTCTCCAGAAGAAATGCAGATTTTTGTAGACAATTGGAGCAAATATAACTCAGATACAGAATCTTTGGACATTTTTTATCCAGAAGGAAAGCAATTTAAATTAGTTGCTAGTTTAGATAAAGATGAGATTGGAAGATTAGATGATTCTGTGCTTTATACAATAGCCTATACAAAAAATTGGCCTACAGCCCAAAAGATTCATGAGGTTAATCAAAAAAGAAATGGATATTATTGGTCAGTTTTGATTCCATTAAAAAATGATCAAGGAGAACAAAAAGCTATTCTTTCAATGTATTTATCAACTAGCGTTATTGATGAAATTCTTTCAGCAGCACTAAACAATTCTTATCTTATTTTAATTATTTCTGTTTTAATCGTAATTTTATTATTATTTGCTAATTCTCGTATTTTTGAATATGCAATTTTATATAATAAAATAAAAGAGATAGATCAAATGAAAGATGAGTTTATATCTATGGCTTCTCACGAATTAAGAACTCCGATTACAGTAATAAGAGGATACATTGAAATGATTACTGATACACAAACTAATTTAAGCGATGAAACCAAAGAATATTTATCGATTGTTAATATATCAACAGAAAGATTAAATTCTTTAGTAGAAGATTTGTTGGATGTAAGTAGGATTGAACAAGGAAGATTGAAGATGAATATTCAACCAATGGATATTTGGCCAGTAGTAGAAGATACTGTTAAAGAACTTAAAATGCAAGCCGAATCTAAAGGATTAATATTGTCTTGTAATTTAGATTCTGGAGCTTCAGCATATATTAATGCTGACAAAGATAGATTAAAACAAGTATTAATTAATATTATTGGGAATTCTATAAAATACACACCTTCTGGTACTATAGATGTAAAAGCAATAAATAGAGATAAAAAATTAGCAATATTTATTAAAGATACTGGTATTGGAATGTCAGCCAAAGAAAGAGAAGGATTGTTTAATAAATTTTATAGAATTAAAAACAAGAAAACAGCAGATATCAGTGGAACTGGTTTGGGCTTGTGGATTACTAAGCAAATTGTAGAATTAATGGAGGGGATAATATCTGTTGATTCAATGGAGGGAGTAGGAACTCAAATTACAATAGAAATTCCTTTAATAGATAAAAAATAATAAATAAAAATATGAAAATAGAATTTAAAAAAGTGACATGGTATTCTCAGGTAGTAGCAATCATTGTTTTTATAGGAACTTTCTTTATTGGTTTTCACTTGGGAAGATATTACGAATTAGTGGTTATTACTAATCAAGAAATAAAGCAACAACAAGAAGAAAACATAATAAATAAAGTTACCTTTAATTGTGCGGATAACAAAACAATTGAAGCAACTTTTTTTAAGAACAATACTGCTGCTCTTGAATTAAGCGATGGAAGAAGTTTTACTATTAATCAAACTATATCTGGTTCTGGTGCTCGTTTTGCAAATAGTGACGAGTCTTTTATTTTCTGGACAAAGGGTGACGGAGCTTTTATTGATGAAAATGGTGAAATGACCTTCAAAGATTGCTTAGTGGAAAATTAAGATAATATTTAAAGAGGGCCCCTCGGGTCCTTTTTTTAATTGAAATTAATAGTTAAATAAGATACAATCGAAACATGAAAAATAATGATAAATTTGATGTTGCGGTAATTGGTGGTGGTCCTGCTGGAATAATGGCTAGTATTTGTGCTGCTCAAAACAAAGTTAGTGTTGTTTTGATTGAAAAGAATAGCTCTTTGGGAAAGAAGTTATTGCTTACGGGAGACGGAAGATGTAATATTACTAATGAAAATTTTATTAACAAAGAAACAGTTAAGGTGTTGGGAAAGCAAGGAGATTTCCTTTTGTCTTCTTTGTCTCAATTTGGATTTAAGGAAACAGAACAATTTTTTGAAAGACATGGATTAAAATTAATAGAACAAGAAAAAGGTAAGATGTTTCCAGAAACACAAAAATCAAAAGATGTTTTAAATTTATTAATCACAGAATTAAGAGAAAAAAATGTTAAGGTTTTGCTTAATTTAAAAGTTTTTGAAATTAAAGCTAAAGAAAATAATATAGAGAAGTTAATTTTAGAAAACGGAAAAGAGATTATAGCTGATAAATATATTTTTACAACTGGTGGAAAATCTTATCCAGGAACTGGTTCAACTGGAGATGGTTTTAATTGGGCAGAATTATTGGGGCACAAAATTATTAATCCAAGACCAGCGTTGTGTCCTATACAAGTAAAAGAAAGCTGGGTTAAGGAATTATCAGGATTGTCTCTTTCTGATATTGGGCTTAATGTTTTAGTTGGTAACAGGATTGTTAAAAAATGGAAAGGAGATATTTTATTCGCTCATTTTGGTTTAACTGGTCCGTTAATATTAGATATGAGTGGTGAAATCGATGAGTTAATGAAAAAGCAAAGTATAACCTTAGCTATAGATCTTTTTCCTGACAAATCATTAGATCTTTCTAAATTAATCAACGATAATAGAAATAGCAATATTAAAAAAATATTATCATTAATT
>JBFZBB010000027.1:0-7568 GCA_041308625.1 bacterium
TATACCAACTTCATCAGAATGAATAACACAGTTGACCATAAGTGATCCGTATAATATGACAACAATAAGAATCATTGTAAGCATGATTACCTTTTTTCCTTCGAATCTTTTTAATGATCCAATAATTCCTAAAGTGCCTATAAAAATAAACAAAATGACAAATGGTAAATATTGATCTGTTCCATAAGCAATCATTTTAAAACCTCTTTAACCTTATGTTAAGGTGCTTTTTGAATATATAAACATTAATGCAGCTTGTCAATAAGTAAAAATATATGTATTATTGTTTTGATGAAATATCACATTATTACATTTGGTTGCCAGATGAATATATCTGATTCAGAAAGAATTAGCGCTGTTTTGGAATTGATGAATTATTCTTTGACTAAAGACATTAATGAAGCTGATTTAATAGTAATTAATATGTGTTCAGTTAGGCAATCAGCCGTTGATAGAGTTTATGGTTTACACACTAAATTTAAAAGACTAAAAAAGAGAAATAAGAAATTAAAAATAATAGCTACTGGCTGTATTTTAAAACCAGACAAAATTAAACTTAAAGCTTTTGCTGATTTTGTTTTAGATAAAAGAGACTTGTATCAATGGCCAGAATTATTAAAAAAGAATTTAAAAATAAAGAAAGACTATTTATCTATTGCTCCAAAATATGAAAATAGTTTTGTTGCTCATATTCCCATATCTTTTGGTTGTAGTAACTTCTGTACTTATTGCGCTGTCCCCTATACTAGAGGAAGATTAGTTTCTAGAAATTATAAAGATATTTTAAAAGAAGTAAATGAATTAGTTAAAAAAGGATATAAGGAAATATGGCTTTTGGGAGAAAATGTTAATGATTATCATTATGGTCAAATGGACTTTTCTCAATTAATTAAAGAAATAGATAAGATTGAGGGTAAGTTTTGGCTAAGATTTACTAGCCCTCATCCTAAAGACTTTTCTTCTGATTTAATTAAAACCTTAGCTAAAAGTAAGCACATTACACCATATATTAATTTACCCATACAATCTGGGGATAATGAGGTTCTAAAAGCCATGAATCGGCCATATACAGTAAATCAATATATTGAGCTAGCAAAGGCTCTTAGAAAGGCTTTTAGGGCCCAAAAACATGAAGATTTAGCTATTTCCACTGATATAATAGTGGGTTTTCCAGGAGAAACAGAAGCTCAGTTCAAAAATACTATTAAGGCCATGAAATTAGTTAAATTCGATATGGCATATATTTCTAAATATTCTCCTCGCCCAGAATCTTTGTGCTATAAAAAAATGGAAGACAATATTCCAAAAAAGATTAAAAAACAAAGAGACAGAGATTTAAATGAAGCGTTGAAAAAAACAGCTTTGGCGAATAATAAAAAGTTCAAAGGAAAAATAGTTAATGTTTTGGTTTTAGAAAAAAACAAAGAATATTTATTAGGAAAAACAAGGCAGTATAAAACAATTAAATTCAAGGGCTCTGATAATTTAATTGGAAAGTTTGTAAAAGTGAAAATCACCAATATTAGAGCTTTTGGCTTTGATGGAGAATTAATAAAAGATAAGCTAATTGTAATTTTAGGACCAACCGCATCTGGAAAAACTGATTTAGCAATTAAGTTAGCTAAAAAATTTAATGGAGAGCTTGTTTCTGCTGATTCAAGAACGGTATTTGAGGAAATGAACATTGGAACATCTAAACCTAAGTACCCACATTATTTAATAGATATTGTTTCTTTAAAAGATGATTTTAATGTTGCAATATATAAAGAAAAAGCAATTGAGGCTATTAATGAAATTATTGAAAAAGGAAAAATACCAATCCTTGTTGGTGGTACTGGATTATACATTAAAGCAATCGTAGATAATTTAGATTTTCCAAAAGTTAAGCCTGATTTAAAAATGAGAAATAAATTAGAATCCAAAACTAAAGAAGATCTATTTGTTATGTATGAAAAATTAGACAAAGAAGGATCAAAAACAATAGATAAAGATAACAAAAGAAGACTAATTAGAGCAATTGAAGTTTGTCTTCAAACAGGCAAACCTTTTCCAAGGTTAAAACAAGAACCATTATTTGATGTAATTCAAATTGGCATTAAAAAAACAAAAAAAGAATTGGAAGAAAATATTACCATAAGAACCAATCAAATGATTAAGCAAGGCCTAGAAAAAGAAGCAAAGAAATTAATATCAAAGTATCCCAATAATCCAAATCTTAATACAATTGGCTATCAAGAATGGAAACAAGACAAAACAAAAGAAGAAATTAAAAAAGACATTATTTCAAACACTATAAAGTTTGCCAAAAGACAGATGACTTGGTTTAAAAAAGAAAACATCAAATGGGTTAAAAACCAAAAACAAGCTGAAGAGAAAATAAAAAAACTTATTCTGAAAAAGAATAAGCCATAATGGGTAAATAGAGCATTCCCAAAGAAAAACAAAGACAATTAACGAATGGGTTAATTAATAAGCATTCTAAAAAAGGAACAATAGAGATATTTAGAATGATTATATAAGAAAAACCAATTATAATCATGCCGGCTGTTTCTGGTATTTTTTTAGAAACAAAGTATAAGATAATTATTAATGCAATTACAGAAAATATTCCAATTACAAAAGACACTAAGCTCATATTTTCAATAATAAAGAAGATAACAATTATTAGAGTTATCGTTCCGAGTAATGATTCAATTAATTCTTTTCTTACCATTTTAATCCCCCTTCTAGTAGTTTATTAATAAAATTGCTAAGATTATAGTAGTAATAAACATTATTAAAATACTAGATATTGGAGTAAATCCAAATATAACCATTGCAAGAATTGCAAAAATGCCTACAGATCCTAGTGTTGCTTCATACTTAAAGTCTCTAACGTGTAGCATATGATCACCTTTTAAGGTTTTGTTTTAAAATAACTTTTATATTTTAGTAATAACAAAAAATAATAAAAAGTCAAGATAGTGACTATTTTTAGCCATTTTTAATAATTACAAGATTTACTAATATCTAAGAAGTATCTTTGTGTGGATAATAGACATTGAATTACCCGGTAATATGAAATTCTCGGTAATCTCCCTTTTCAAGCATAGAAATATTTTCTAGGCGTGATTTGTACTGCCTCGGTATTAATTGTTCTATTACTGATATCAAGTTTATGATTCGATTATGGTCAAGATGTATATAATGCTGACCAACCATATTTTGATTGATTATGTCAATAATAAAAACCACCCTTAAAAAATTAAAAAGGTGGAGCTTTATATTCCCCTGGGTCTTTGTCGTTTTCACAAAAGCAATCTTTTGTATATTTTGGATCCATTGCCATTAAATTAGCTTCAAGTATTGCTTTGTGTATTAACTGAACCACAGGATTTCCAATGAAAAGACCATGAAGTGGTAATTTCACATTTATTTTTTCTTCTATTCCTCTTCCCGAACCATATCCCCAACTACCATCTGGAAAAGAGCCTGCCGTAATGTTGAAGATAGATTTTATTTCATCGTTAGATATCTTTAACTCGGAAAGATTTTCTTTTTCTATACGTAAGGCCCATATTTCAATTATGCTTTGTTTCCAAGCATTAGAGCTCGTCCTTTCTGTATAAGCAAGAAAGTGTCCCGTTACTGTTTTTTTTATTTTCCATTTTTCAACATAGCAAGTTCCTACATATACATCGTATTCTTTTTCGGCTATACCAAATTCAACACTTAATTTGTTGAATATTATCAACGGAATTTCTTTAATGTCCAATTCAATCAAATCCTTATTAATTTTGGAAAGAACTAAATCTTTCTTAACCAAGGTATGATAAATAATAAATAAAGTCAATAATTTTTATTTTAAAAGAGATTGTTATGATTAGATCTATGTTCAATATAAACAAAAATCAAGATATTTTCTTGAATAAAATCTTTTATCGCCTACCCTCCTTTATTAACTAGTTTCGTAATTATTAAGGCACTAGCATTTTATTTTCCTTATTACTCTATACAGCAATCAATTGCTTTTTTGACTAAATCTCCTAATTTACCCATAACACCTTTCTTTTCTTTGTCTTGTTTGTTTAATGATCCGTCATCAATCTTTTTAATATCCCCTACATTTATTAATTTCATGTTTAATCCCCAAAACAATGAATAAAGATTGTAAGCTTTATCAAACAAGTCATAGGCTTCTTCTTTTTTCCCCATACCTAATTGCTTAGTTCCAACCTCCATAAGACGCATGGAGGCAGCAAGAAGATGCTTGGAAATGCACCACACCTCTCCTTCATATTCCTTGATGATTTTAAGTAAAAGGTTTTTTCTCATCTCACGGACATCTTTGATCATGTCGTAGTATTCATTCTTTCCAGTTTTAGCTCCAGTAAAAAAGAAATGTTCTTCAATACTAATTAGATTCATAATGGCAATGGTCAGGTCTTGATCAGAAGACAGATCCATTTTGTCTTGTTTTTTCATCTGATCAACTTTTTCTATTAGTTCGTTGATATTTTTAATTGGATTTTCTTTGTTCATAAATTATTTTGTTAAGAAATAAAAGATTATACTTAATATTATTAAAGGACTAATTGGCATAACGACTTTTTGAAAAGGAAAATATGCATGGCCATTATTTTTTTCTTTAAGATAAAAATACCAAATTGCACCGAACCAAAAACTAATACTTCCTGAGACTATTCCAATTAAAAGTTTGTCAATTCCACAATTGCAAAAAGTGTTTAATGGGTGGCCCATTATATTCATTGAATATAGTGGAAAAATTATCAATAAGTAATACCCAGCAATGGTTATAATGTTACGTCCCCTAAAAAAGATTTTTTTGCTGTCAAAAAATGAAATTGTCCATGTAATCATTGATACAATTAATCCCCCAATCCATAATCCAGAAATAGAATCGTCTATACCTAACCAGCGAGATAATCCAACACCAGTAACTACTCCTAAAGTACAAACCGGACAAATCGCCAAAACTTTTTCAGTAAAAAGAAATAATAGTGACGTAAATAATAATATTTTTTTCATATTTTTAATTAGAGTCTAAATTTACTGTTTTTTCTTTTTCAAAATAGATTTTTTATTTTTATAGCCTTACCCTTAACAATGGCTTCGGCAATCTTTTTTCTTGCTGAAGTTAAAATTCTTTGAAGAGTGCTTTGAGAAATATTCATCTTAATTGCTGCTTGTTTTTGATCTAATTCTTCATAATCACAAAGACGTAAAACCTCTAATTCATCTAATTCTAAATTAACCTCTTCTAATAGAGATAGGGGTATTGCTCTGGGTTTAAAATATGTTACACCTGGGTTAAAACATATTTTCCTTGGTTTTAATGGTCTTGCCATATAATTATTTATCTCTATGTTGATTAATAGATTCAATTAATTTAATTTTATCTATTTCTCCACTCAAACGTAAAATTTCTTCTCCTTTCTCAGATAAGAAGATAAAAGTCGGCATAGCTGTAATATTGTATTTATTTAAAAATTCCTTATCCTCATCGAAATCATGGTATTCTGTTTTAAGCCAGGTATTTTCAGCTTCTATTTCTTTCCATCTTGGACCCATAACTTTGCAACCAACGCACCATGTTGCTCCAATTTTTAATACTTTCATTTATGTTTTGGTTATTAATTTATTATACAAAAACATCCCACCCCTCATAAGGAGCAGGACGTTTTTTCTATTTCTGATTTTCTGTTTCGTTAATTATCTCTTTAATGGCTTTTAAATCTTCCTCTAGTATCTTGGCTTCTTCTTTCAATAATTCTAATTCTTCTTTTCCTGTAAAAAATCTTCTGCATCCAAGACCTCTACCAAAACCACGACCAACTCCACCATAACAAGGACCCATTCTTCTTCCTGTTCCAGCGCCCATTCCAGCTGGACCTGTTTGATCTAAATTAGGCATATATTTTATTATTAATTATTATATAGCAATAGGACTAGTATCGCCATCTATTATGAGTATATATTCATAATAACTATTTGTCAAGTATAAAAATAATAGCTTTTTTAAATTGAATGTAATTCGTGTGTTTTAATTGATAGGGCTCGTGGAAGACATTAGAACTAAGCTATTGTTGAGTAAGATTATTTTTTAGCTCTGTTAATCTTTCTATGTATTCTATTTGAGTTAATCCCCTATTCTTGTATAGATTATTTAATCCTATAAAATAGTTTTGTTGGATTTGAGAGGTTGGGATTGCTTGATTGTATATTCGGACATCGTCTATTGAGCCATTAAAACGATGACTTCCTGGATACGAACCAATGATTAAAGTTTGAGATCCTCCCAATGTGTCTGATATTGAATGGCCCCATGTTCCAGTTACCAACGAATCAACATATGCTTTACTGTTTCCATTGTCAAAACTTAAAGCCACGTAATGCCAACTTGTATCTAATGCTAAAGAAAGTTGTTCTCTAAAAGAACAAGAAGTTCCATTGCCCACTTCAAAAGAAACTCTTCCATTGGTTAAGTATAGCCAATATTCTCCATTGCTTATTTGTAATCCATGATTAATAATTGTTTGGTATACTGGCGAAGTTACATTACTTAATTTAATCCAAGCTGATAGAGTAAGAGTTGTGCGCATACTTAGAGAATTATTGTTTCCACATTCTATGTAATCAGTATTTCCATTAAAAGATAAACATTTTCCAGTAACACAACTAGATTCTTCAAGGTTTGGAGCACCAGTAGCAGTACCATCGTTAGATAACCAACTGTCTTTAATAAAATTAGCTGCGGTTGATACATCTTGGCCAACGGTTCCAGTTAGGTTATTGAAATTCCACTCAGACACCTTGGCCAATAATAATGAATTATTTAAAGAATTAGCAAATGCTTGACCCTTAGCGATATTTGCTTTTGACGTAATCGAACTCATTCCAACCAAAATAAACGCAGAGAGGACTCCGATAACAACAATGACTACTAATATTTCTATTAAGGTGAAACTTTTGTTCATATATAAATTAATAATACCAACAAAAAAAGATTTTTACAATAACTAAATTTTCTCTTTTATTTCCCGCACAAGAATATCTTTTAAATTAGAACTAATATTCTTAACAAGCACCTCATTATCAATAAAAGCATCTAAATCGAGTCTTATACTAGAACTATCAATTTTAGAAATAATTGATAACAACTTTTTTTTCAAATCTTCTCCATCTTTAATATTCTCAATACACTTTAAATTAGGCTTTATTCCTTTTTCAAGATACCACATTAAATCAAAATAATCTCTGCCCTTAACTTTAATTAAAATTTTCCCTGTTTTGTCAGTCTTTTCCCATTTTCTTTCTAGAATAGCGCCCATCTTACTTGCCATTAGGGTTGGCAAATCAAAAGTTTTAATTAAAACAGATCTATTAAATTTAAAAATTGGCCTAATTTCTGTGTCATATTTTTCGCAAAAATCAAAGCCTGAAAAAACTTCTACTTTTAGAAATAATAAATCTGTGTCTTCTTTACTTCCTGAAGATAATCCTAATTCATGAAGAATAGGAAACTTTAAATAAACTCTAAATTTCTGGCTTTTCGCCTCAACGTTTTT
>JBFZBB010000028.1:0-3349 GCA_041308625.1 bacterium
ACAAAAGGTTGATCAGGATAAGTTTGTACACGTTTTAACAAAACCTGCTTAACGTGTGGACTTAAAGGGATTACTCTTGGTTTTTTCGTCCCTAAAGTAAGGGTATTTGCTTCAAAATCTATTGCGCTAGATTTAAGCTGTAGAATTTCGCTTAACCTTGCCCCTGTCTGTGCTAGTACTAAAATCAAGTCTTGCATTTCTGCGTCTGCGACTGCTAAAATTTGCGCTTCTTCTTCTGGTGAGTAAATTTCTAAAGGAACAGCTTCTTCATGCAATACTTGAATTTTAGGAAAAAGTCTTAATGCTCCCTTTTCGTGTGCATAGCGCAAAACACCTGATAAGGTATGTAGATATCTATTTACCGTTGCAGGTTTTTTCTTTTGATTTAATAAAGCTTCTTTTAGATCAATAATTTTTTTGGAATCAATAAGATTTACATCTAGATTGCCTATAATTTCCGCTATTTCCTTAATTTGTACCAGTTGAGGTCTGCCACCTCGTGAGCCATGCGCCCACGTTTCCGCGTGGTGTGTGTAAGCGTGGTTTAAGAGTGTGTTTTTTAATTCAGTTTCATCACCATCATCAAAATCTAATAAATATTCCTGCCGAAGTGCATTTTCTTTCTGCTTCGCTAGGACTGGATCATCAGTTCCTAATGATTTATTAATTCTTTGCCCTGCAACTGTCTTAAAATCAGCATAAAAAATCCCGTTAGAGCGTCTATACAATTACCTTTTTACCTCCTTAAATTCTCATCACATCGATTTTCCTCTTCACTTTCAATTATGAATGGATACATCCAAGAGAATAAACCTTGAATTATTATTGCGACAAGCCTCGCAAAGTACATTCCGATGAATATTTCGATTCCCCCTAAAATTGCACCGAGTATCCCCAAACGAGAATTAATAAGATACCCAAAAAAAAGATGTATCCCGACAATAAAGCACGTTTTTACTTGTTCTTTATTCAAGACCGTTTCCTTTCTATATGTGAAAAATGTATTATTTCAAAAAACATATTCTTGAAACAGTCTTGAAAATCCTTTTGTTTATTTATTTTGGGTTCGTTTTCTGCGAGACCTATAAGTCCGCGTATATAGTTTGGTGTCAAATTGCGTACGTTTGGGATCAGAAGCCTCCAAAACAACATATCTTTTTTTGTTATCGTTGATCTGTTTTTGGTCAATAGATGTCATGATCTCCCCCACCCTTTCTAATATACCCAAAAAATTTACTTTGTGAATCCTTTTGCATCTCCTCGCCAGCTGAAAACGACCGCTGGCTACTTGCAAAATTCATCTTTTATGTTTTTTTCAAGGTACGAATAACTTTTCTCTTTCTATCCCGAATGATAGATTAAAATTAATAAAAAAAATCCTCGCGCTTTTCCAGAGGAAAAGCTCTAGCAATAAAGCAATTAATTATATTATTATAATACCATTTTTCTATCCTTCACGCAAGAGTTCCCTTTAAAAAAATATTGCATTTGTGAAAGATTTTTGTTATATTGGGGTTGTATATATATATTTAGATGTGGAGGCTTTTAAAATGAACTCGGTCGAATTTGGTAAGTATCTTTCGAGATTACGCGAAGAAGCAGGATTTAAAAACAGAGAAGCATTATATAATGCAAGTGGAATTTATCCTACAACAATTAAACGACTGGAAGAGGGGCTGGTAAAAACTCCCTCTGTTGAGATGTTAAAAAAATTGGCTATATATTTAAAAATTGCTCCAGTTGATTTAATGATTGCAGCGGGATATATTGACGAAAAAACTTTATCCCCTGAAGATAAAGTTTATTACAGTATAGCGGAAATTCCAGACGATAAAGATAAAGAGATTCTTTTGAATATGCTCAATTCTCTTCGAGAAAAACATGGATTACCTAAAATTAATTTATAATTAATCATTTAGAAACAGCTTAATAAGGCGGTTTTTATGTTTAGATTATACCCTGCGTTTCCCCTGCGTTTATTTTTTTGTTGATTTCTGCAATGATGTCATCTTTGGCATTAAAATTTGAAATTAAGACATAAATATTGTTATCAATTACATTGTAAATTGCAGCAGTAAATACTGGTAATTCCGCATAGCTTATTATCATTGAGCCAGCCTCCTAAATGTTGTTGTAAAAATAAATTAAGAAATATGACACCAGTGTCATCCTTTAGCAATCACCACCTATCATGCGTCAATCTCTATAATTTGTTATTGCTTATTTAAACGTGATCATATATGATATAGTTATTAGAGTTCATTATAAACTCGCGCACAGTCACCCAGATCAACTTAACTCATCCACGCGTTATCCTAGCCACGACCTGCACCGTGATTTTACAGTAACAAACATTTGTTCTGACATACTAATAAAGTATATCGTCTTTTTAAACAAAAATCTAGTCTTGACTTTTTCAAATTAATATTTTTATCAACTGAATTTTTTGCAAAATTTGTAAATTAATTCAGTTTATTTGGCATTGACTGGAAGATATGTAAAAAAAATAATAAAATTAACAATAATATAATAATTAATTAATATATACACTATATCACATGTAATTAATTTAGGCAATATATCTGGTTATAATATTGCAACTTTTAAATATATTAGATCTTATTTTAAAAAACTTATTTAACATTAAAAATAATACATTTTATTTAAATTTTAAACCTTTAAAAATAATTATTGATTTGTTGGATTGTACTGGTAATAACCTGTAAAATCCAGTAAAAAGGAATAAATAAAAACCACCTTTACAGGTGGCTTTAAATTTTATATGTCTAGCGTTAATCTTCTCTTCTCTACTTGATATTTCTCTGTGTGTAGTTAATTTTTTCATGTGCCTGTCCCAACAAATACAAGGGATTTAATTCTGAATCATCTGTAAAAGCTTCCACAGTAAACAGATCAACAATTTCACTAAATCTTTTATTAAAATAATCTATCAATTCCCTGTTACCAGACAAAAGGATTCTTGTTTTGTTTTCTAAATGTTGAATGGTGGTGTATGGATGATAGCTATATTTTCTTATTTCATTAATTAATGCTCTTGAGTATAATGTCTGGTCTTTTTGATTGACTACGCTTTCTACTAATCCTAAAATTCTTCCGTATAAGTAATTCCTGTCTGTGTTTTGAGTGTCTAAAGGGATATTCATGTTTAAAACTCCTTTTATTTTTTATTTATAATCTAACTACTTTTCCAGATTTCAAATACTTCTTCTTCTTCTTAAGCCCACAATTTAACAGCAATCTCATATTTCTTTTTTAATTCATTTACGCGTTTCTTGGCATAGACTAAAGAGTAACAATGATCACGCGGAATAGTTTTATCTTTTAATCC
>JBFZBB010000029.1:0-37455 GCA_041308625.1 bacterium
ACGGAGAAGGAAGAATTAAAAAAGAAGAAACTATTATCATTGATATACCAGCAGGTGTTGACAATAACCAAGTAATTAAGGTAAAAGGGAAAGGTGATGCTGGAAAAAGAGGAGGTAAAGCTGGAGACCTATATATTAGGATAGTTGTCAAACCCAATACTACTTTTAAAAGAAAGGGAGATGATGTGTATGTAAAAACAAATATTGCTTTTTCTCAGGCAGTATTGGGAGATAAAATTTCTATTCCAAGCTTAGAAGGAAAAGATATTATTATGAAAGTTCCTCAAGGTGTTGAATCAGGAAAAATAATGAAGGTTTCTGGAAAGGGAATACCTCATTTTAGGGGTCTTGGAAGAGGAGACATGTATGTTCAAATAAACATTGATACTCCTCAAAAATTAACAAAGAAACAAAAAGATCTTTTGGAAGAATTAAGACGCGAAGGATTATAAGCCCCAATAGCTCAGTTGGTAGAGCAACAACCTTTTAAGTTGAAGGTCACAGGTTCGAGTCCTGTTTGGGGCACAAACAAAAGAAGGAAAAATCCTTCTTTTTGACTAAATATTGATAACAAAAAACATACGGAAAACAATAAAAACCTTTTTTAATTATGGTTTATAAATCAAGAAACACAAAAAATAAACACTTTCCTTTCTTGTTTTTAATTATTTTTAGTTATATAATTAAATTATTATAATAACTATAAAAATATATGAAGGGATATGTTAATAATATTGAAAAGCTGACCCTAGAGAACGAAAACTTTAGAAGGGTTCTCTACACAGCTCCTCATAGTCAATTAGTTTTAATGAGTATTGCTCCAGGAGATGACATTGGAGAAGAAGTTCATCATCTTGATCAATTCTTAAGAATTGAAAAAGGAACAGGTAAGGCTGTTTTAAATGACATTGAATACCTCTTAGAAGATGGCTCAGCTGTTGTTGTCCCAGCAGGAGTAAAACACAACATTATCAATACTTCAGATAGCGAGCCATTAAAACTATATAGTGTTTACAGCCCAGCCGAACATAGAGATGGTGTAATTCACGCAACAAAACAAGATGCTTTGGCTGACAATGAAGAATTTGACGGAAAGACAACAGAAGAGTAATATATTTACAATCCTTCTTGAGGATTGTAAGCGAGATTGGTATAGTGGTAGCACGTCTGCTTCCCAAGCAGAAGACGCCAGTTCGATCCTGGTATCTCGCTCCATGAAAGAAATTAAAATAAACAATACTACTTACGAAAGAATTCCTGTTAAAACCCATATGATTACTTTTGGGGAAGATTTAATTGGAATAATAGAAAAATATGTTTTACCTCAAAAAAAAGAAGGGGATTTTGTTGCTATTTCAGAAAAAGTAGTTTCAGTGTGCCAAAACAATGTTAGACATATCTCAGAAGTAAAGGCTGATTGGCTAGCTAAATTACTAGTTAAAGGAGTAAAGAAATATCCTCAAGATGTTGGGTTTTCAATTCCTGAAAAAATGCAAACAGCGATTGATATTTCTGGTCACCCAAGAATGATTTTAGCTGCTATACTGGGTGGAATAGGAAAACTATTTGGATTAAGCGGAATATTCTGGACAATAGCAGGGAATAGAGTTTCAGAAATTGATGGTTTTAATCCTGATGCAATGTATCCTTATACAGAGTATGTTGCTTTGCCTCCCAAAAACCCAGAAAAAATTTGCAATGATATTGAAACAAAACTAAACCTTCCAGCAACAATAATTGATGGAAATAATATTAATGTTGAAA
Source organism: bacterium (assembly GCA_041308625.1). Lineage (GTDB taxonomy): Bacteria > Patescibacteriota > Minisyncoccia > Minisyncoccales > Minisyncoccaceae > Microsyncoccus. The sequence goes on from JBFZBB010000029.1 coordinate 1,765, forward strand.
TAATATCAATGAGTAAAAATATTCCTGTTGATAAAAAAACCACCAGAGAAATACTATTAGATAATCCAATGGGCCAAGACGATGAACTAACCCCCTTTATACTTGTCAGGAAAAAATGAAAAAATATCATATTGAAACTTTTGGTTGTAAACTCAATCAAACTGATTCAGAAAGAATTAAAATTAAACTTGATAAAAAATACATATTAACCTCTGAGAAAGAGGCTGATTTAGTTATTCTAAATACTTGTGCTGTTGTTGAAAAAACAGAAAGAAAAATACTTAAAAAGGCAGCTGAATTAAAAAAACAAGGTAAAATTGTAATTATTGCTGGTTGTTTGCCTTTGGTTTCTGACAAATGTAAAGAAGTTGCCCATGGAATAATTGGACCTCAAAGTATTGATTTAATTGATAAAGCAATAGAAGGAAGTGTCTGTGTTTCTAGACAAGAAAAAAAACCAATAATCTTTACCACTAAAAACAATCAAACTACTTCAATTATTGTTCCTATTTCTGAGGGTTGCGTTGGAGAATGTACTTATTGCGCTGCTCGATTAGCAAGAAAAGACTTAATGTCTTTTGAAATTAAAGATATTATTGAATCAGTAAAAAGTGCTCTTGATTTAGGATTTAAAGAAATACAATTAACTTCTCAAGATTTATCTATTTATGGTTTAGACAAGGGAAAATTAATGCTTCCTCAATTATTAAAAGAATTAATTAAGATTAAAGGAGACTTTAAAATAAAGCTTGGAATGATGAATCCTGGAACAACTAAAAAAATACTAAAACCACTTTTGAAATTATATGAGTCAGATAAGTTGTATAAGTTTATACACCTCCCGCTACAATCAGGAAGTAATGATGTTTTAAAAAACATGAAAAGAAAATACAAAGCAGAAGACTTTACATATATTGTTAAAGAATTCAGAAATAAATTTAAAGATAGCGTAATTGGAACAGATATTATCGTAGGACACCCCCTTGAAACAGAAAAAGATTTCTTAAAAACAATATCTATCGTTAAAAAAACAAAACCAGACATTGTTCATATCTTTAAATTCTCTAAAAGAAAAGGAACTCTTGACTATAACTTGCCTGATTTAGTTGATAGAATAAAAAAACAAAGATCAAGAAAACTAACCAAATTATTTATTGAAATTAATGAAAAAAGAAACAAAAAATTTATTAATAAAAAGCTTAATTGCTTAATAATCAACAAAAATATGGCTAGAGCTAATTCAGGCCGAGCAATTATTGTAAATAAGGGGGAAATGGGATATTATAAAGAGGTTAAAATTATTGATTCTAAATGGAATTATTTAATCGGTAAAGTTGTTGAAAAGTAAAAAATATGATATTTTGATTATATGGAAAATCAAACAAAGAACATAATCTGTACAATTTTAATTGGTATTTCCTTCTTGGGAGGCTGGTTTTTTAATGCAACACTCAATAAAACTGCTTATGAAAATGCCTATAACTTAGACGGAATGAAGTTAAGCATTCTTAAAGATGTATATGACAAGCTTGTTTTTAATTTTGTTGATCCTTCTAAGATTGACAAAGACAAAATGACTTATGGGGCTGTTGCAGGAATGGTTAATGCTTTAGGAGATCCATACACTGTATTTTATAACCCAGAAGAGGCAAAAGAATTCCAACAAGACATATCAGGAACATTTGAAGGTATTGGAGCTCAATTAGGAATGAAAAACAACCAGTTAAAAGTAATTGCTCCTTTAAAAGGAACTCCGGCTGAAAAAGCAGGTCTTCTTTCTGGAGACGCAATTATTGCTGTGGACGGAGAATCAACAATAGAATTAACCATTGACGAAGTAATTAGTAAAATCAAAGGGGAAAAAGGAACAAAAGTAACTCTAACAATTATAAGAACAAAAAACGGACAATCACCAGAAACTAAAGACATTGAAATTATTAGAGATGTCATTAAGGTTCCAACCATTGAATGGAAAACCATTGAAAAAGATGGAAAGAAAATAGCTCATTTAACAATCTATCATTTCTCAGAAACAGTATTTGAAGACTTTAAAAAAGCAGCCTATGAAATATTAAACGCTAATTGTGATGGAATTATTCTTGATATGAGAAATAATCCAGGAGGATTACTTGATAAAACAGTAAGTATTGCTGGCTGGTTTCTAGAAAAAGGACAAGTTGTTTTAACTGAACAAAATAAAAATCTAGATGAAAACTCATACAAAGCAGATGGTCCAGAAAGCTTTTTAAACATTCCCATAGTAATCCTTGTTGACAAGGGAACTGCTTCTGCTTCTGAAATACTAACAGGAGCATTAAGAGATAATAGGGGAATATTAGTTATCGGAGAAACATCTTTTGGTAAAGGATTAGTTCAAAGAGTAGTAACTCTTGATGATGGTTCAAGTTTAAAAGTAACTACTGCTAAATGGTATACTCCAAATGGTACATTAATTCAAGATACTGGCATAAAACCAGATATTGAGGTAGAATTAACTGAAGAAGATTATAATAATAACAGAGACCCACAATTAGATAGGGCTCTTGAAGAAATAATAAAGCAATGAAAGTAATACTTTTAGAAAATGTTGAAAGCTTAGGCAAAAAAATGGAAATAAAAGATGTTCCATCTGGTTTTGCTAGAAACTTCCTTATTCCAAAAGGCCTAGTAATTATTGCTACACCAGAAAATATCAAAAAAATAGAAGAACAAAAAGAAAAGATTGAAGAAAAAACAGCCAAAGAATTAGAATTAATGGAAAAACAAGCTTCTCAATTAGATGGTATGGAAGTAGTAATTGAAGTAACAACGGGAAAAGAGGGACAACTATTTCAATCAATTAACAAACAAAAAATATCAGATCAATTAAAAGAATTAGAATTTGAGGTAGACAAAAACCATATCGACCTTAAAACCCCAATTAAAGAATTGGGAGAATTTCCAGTTAAAATTAAATTTGAACATAACTTAGAAGCAGAAATTAAAGTTATTGTTTCTGAGAAAAAAGAAGATTAATAAAAAATAGACCAATGGCACAATATATTTTTGTTGGAGGTGGAGTAATGTCAAGTGTGGGTAAAGGAGCTGCTACTGCTTCCATAGGAAAATTATTACAAGGTATGGGATTTAAAGTTACTGCCTTGAAAATAGATCCATATATTAATGTTGATGCTGGAACAATGAATCCTATTGAACATGGGGAAGTTTTTGTTACTGATGATGGTACTGAATGCGATCAAGATTTAGGAAACTATGAAAGATTCTTAAACGAAGATCTATCAACAGAAAACTATATTACCACTGGTAGAGTATATCAATCAGTTATTCAAAAAGAAAGGAATCTAGAGTTTGATGGAAAATGTGTAGAAGTTGTACCGGATATTCCCAATGAAGTAATTCGACGTATTGAAAAGGTAGCTAAAAAAACTAAAGCTGATTTTGTAATGATTGAAATTGGAGGAACAGTAGGGGAATATCAAAATCTATTATTTCTAGAAGCAGCTAGAATGATGAAGTTAAAAAACCCAAAGAAAACTCTTTTTGTTTTAGTAACATATCTTCCTACTATCAAAACAATAGGGGAAATGAAAACAAAACCAACTCAAACATCAGCTAGACTATTAAACGAAGCAGGAATACAACCAGATTTTATTCTAGGGAGAGCATCTGTTCCTTTAGACGAACCAAGGAAAAAGAAAATATCTGTTTTTTGCAATCTTGATCCCAAAGATGTAATTTCTGCTCCTGATGTAGATTCAATATATGAAATAGCTCTTAATTTTGAAAAAGAAGGATTAGGAAATAGAATACTTAAAAAAACTGGAACCAAAGCAAAGAAAAAAGATTTAAAAGAATGGCAGGAATTAATTAATACTATTAAAAGAAAAAAAGAACCAGTAAAAATTGGTATTGTTGGTAAGTATTTTGAGACAGGAAGTTTTTCTTTAATGGACTCATATATTTCTGTTATTGAAGCAGTAAAGCATGCTGCTTGGAGTCAAAATAGACATCCAGAAATTCATTGGCTATCAGCTCAAAAACTTGAAAAAGACCCTGAAGCTCTAAAAGAATTAAAAGAATACGATGGGGTGATTGTTCCTGGAGGATTTGGCACAAGAGGCACAGAAGGAAAAATTAAAACAATCGAGTATTTAAGAAAAAACAAAATACCTTTCTTGGGTCTATGTTTAGGAATGCAATTGGCTACAATTGAATTCGCTAGAAATGTTTGTGGCCTTAAAAAAGCAACATCAACTGAATTTGAACCTAATTCTAGCGAACCAGTAATTGATTTTATGCCTGAACAAAAGGAATTAATAAAGAACAAGAAGTATGGAGCAACAATGAGGCTTGGTGCCTGGGACTGCAAATTAATGCCAAAAACCAATGCTTTTAAAGCATATGGGGAAGAATTAATATCTGAAAGACATAGACATAGATACGAATTTAATAATGATTATAGAGATTTATTAGTTTCAAAAGGATTAATTATTTCAGGAATTAATCCAGAAAAAGATTTGGTAGAAATTATTGAATTAAAAGATCATCCATTTTTTGTCGCTACACAATTTCACCCAGAATTAAAATCAAGACCATTAAAACCACATCCATTATTTAAAGAATTTATTAAAGCTTCTATACAAACTAAAAACCAGAGAAATTAATCTCTGGTTTTGTTATTTACTCTCTACTACGTTTACTAGTTTAACAATTCTTTGAGAACCATCAAACATTTTTTTTCTTTTAGTTGAAAAAGAAATAATACCATCTTTAATCGCATAAAGAGTGTCATCTTTTCCCATTTTAACATTTTTTCCGGGCATAATCTTACCTCCTCTTTGACGAACGATAATTGAACCTATTTTAGCCTTTTGTCCGTCGAAAAGCTTAACTCCTAAATATTTAGGTCTTGAATCTCTACCCAGGCGGCTCGTCCCCGCAGCTTTAGTTTTTGACATTTTGACGATTTACTGATTTTAAGATAATATATACCTTATATCAGCTTGTTATTAATAATATGACAATATTAGCAAAAATAGGCAAATTTGTCAAAGAAAATAAGAACGAATTAATACTATTCTTAACAGTTGTTTTAATATCTCTTCTTTCTTTTTCGTGTGGATACATTAGTGCTAAAATTGAAGAGAAAAAACCAATGATTATTAATATAATTGACTTTAATGAAAAACACTCCTAATCATATTGCTTTAATTCCTGATGGTAATAGACGTTGGGCAAAAAAAAGAGGACTACCTAGTATAATTGGCCACACCAAAGGATCTGATGCACTAGAAAAAATACTAAACAAAACTTTGGAATTAAATATCCCGTATTTTACTTTTTGGGGTAGTTCTTTAGATAATATTACTAATAGACCCAAAAAAGAAGTTTCTTATTTATTTGATATTTTTGAAAAACAATTCAAAAAACTATCTACTGACAAAAGAATACATGATAATAAGGTAAAAGTAAGGGTTTTAGGAAAGTGGAAAGAATTTTTTCCAGCTAAAACAAAAAAAGCTATAGAAGAAGCAATAGAAAAAACAAAAAATTATAATAAGCACAATCTGACTTTCTTAATGGCATACAATGGTACCGATGAAATGATTGAATGTATTAAAAAATTAAAAAAAGAAATAATCAATGGAAAAACAATAAAACAAAATCTTTGGACAAAAGATTTACCAGCAGTAGACCTAGTGATCAGAACTGGTTGTGAAAATGATCCTCATATGTCTGCTGGATTTATGATGTGGGATATTGCTTATGCTCAATTATTTTTTTCTAAAACATTTTTTCCTAGCTTTTCTCCTAAAGAACTTGAAGAAATAATTAAAGACTTTTCAAAAAGACAGAGAAGAAAAGGGGCATAATGTCAAGATGTGGACAAAATCCTTGCCAATCGACTTTTCATAAAGTAAAATAAATTTAGTCTAACGCGTTTAGGCTTTTTTTAATCTTTATATTTTTTTTAAATTATGTATATAAAAGGTGTTGGAATGACAAAATTTGATTATTCTCAGCGAGCATGGTGGGACTTTGCCTATGAAGCAGCAATAGAAGCTCTAGAAGATGCTAAAATGAATATATCTCAAATTGAAGCTATTGTTTTCACAGGCATGTCTAGTGCAGCTGGTGGAGAACACCAAACACACAAAGTTTCTTTTTTATCTGATTTATTCAAAACAAATGTTCCGATTATTGAAACACCCTCTGTTTGTGGCGGAGGGGGAGTTGCTTTTTGGACAGCCCTACATTTATCAGGATTTAAAAATATTCTTGTTATAGGATCTGAAAAATTAGTAGACAATCAAAGCGATATTGTTGTTGATTGGATATTATCAGCAGCTGAAAGAGTTATAGAACAAACCGAGGCCATGATTTTTCCTGCTCAAAATGCTTTAATCTGGCAAAAATATGCAGAAAAATACGGAGCAACAATGGATGATTTGTCTCTTATCGCTTTCAAAAACCACTCTAATGCAGCATTGAATCCTAAAGCATACTTTTATAAAAGACCTCTTGATTTAGAAAAAATTAAAAATTCTCCAGTTGTTGCTTCTCCATTTAGATTAATGGATTGCTCTCTTTCTATTAATGGTGGCGCAGCTGTTATTGTATCAACTGAAGAATCAGATATTAAGGTTGTTGGTTCTGGCTTTGCCACTGATTACTTATTAACTTTTGGCAGAGATGATATTACTCACTTCAAGGCAACGAAAATAGCAGCTAAGCAAGCTTTTGAAGAAGCAAAAATTAAACCACAAAACATTAATGTAGCTGAAATACATGATGCTTTTACTTCAGTAGAATTAATATCATACGAAGATATTGGTTTTGCCGAAGAGGGAAAAGGAAATGAATTAATAAGATCAGGAAAAATAGATTTAAAAGGTTCTATGCCAATTAATCCTTCTGGAGGATTAAAAGCAAAAGGGCATCCAATTTCAGCTACTGGATTAGCTCAAATTTACGAAATAGTTAATCAATTAAGAGGAAAATGCAAAGAAAGACAAGTTACGAATCCTAAATACGGTTTAACTCAAAATATTGGAGGAGCTGGCGGAAGCGTCACTGTCCATATTTTTGAAAAAATATAGTATGTTTTATAAATGTTTAAAATGTAATAAAACGTGGCCTTACAATATTAAAAAGTGCCCTTTTTGTTTTGAAGAAATAATTAAAGTTCAAAGTAATGAAATGAAGATTCTTGCTTGTTCTAAAATAAATATTCCTACTCTTTTGCATCCTAAGGTTCCTTACTTTACTCTTCTTGTAGAAGATGAAAACAACAATAAGTATGCATATAAATCATCTACAGAGAAAAAAATAGGAGAAAAAATAACATATAACAAAGAAGATAACGCTGTAGCAATTTGGAGAAAAAAATATGATTCTGAAGAAGCAATAAGAAAAACACTTGATCTTATCAATAACCCTATTCAAGAAAATATTAAAATATTAATATTGCCAACTTTAATTTCTCCTAACCATGAATACTTTAGAGATAATACTTCTCCTAATTTTATTGATTCTGTTTTAAAAATTATTTTAGAAAAAACACCTAAAGAAAACATTAAAATAATAGGGCAAAGTTTTAATGATGTTCCGATAGAAGCTTCTGCTCAAAAATCAGGATTATTAGATGCTTGTTTAAAATACAATATAATTCCAGAAGATCTATCTAAAGATATCTTTATAAAACAAAACAATTTAGAAATTTCAGAACAAGCAATTAACGCTGATTTAATTATTAATTTACCAATCATGAAAATAGGTAAAATTTCTGCCACAGAAAATCTTTTTAAATTATTGTCTAAAAACAGCTATTCTGCACTAAAATATCTTCATTCAGAACCAGAAGAAATCATTATTAAACAAATCAATGAAACATTTTCAAATAAGGTTTTGACTATTGCTGAAGCAGACAATGTTCAAGGCATCGATAAGTTCAATAGATACTTAGGTCTTGTTTTGGCTAGCAAAAACTATTTAGAAATAGATAAAGTTTTTGATATTTTAACAATGAACAAAAAATCACATCGTGTTCTTGAAAATATCAATATTAATAACATCTCTATTGTCGGTAGAGATATAGAAGAGGTTCAACATAATACAGAAAACATATGTTAAAAGATAAAATTGTTTTAATTACTGGTTCTTCTCAGGGAATAGGTAAGTCAATTGCCTTAAAATTAGCTTCTATGGGAGCAAAAATAGCATTAAATGATATTCCTTCGCAAGAAGAAAATCTTAAAAAAACTCAGCAAGAAATCGGAAACGAATCAAAGTATTACTTTGCTGATGTTTCAAAATATGCTGATGTTGAAAAAATGGTAGCAGATATTGAAAAAGATTTTGGAAGAATAGATGTTTTAATAAACAATGCTGGGATTTGTATGGATAAAACTTTAGCTAAAATGAGTGAAATAGAATGGCAAAAAGTGATTGACATTAACTTAACTGGTGTTTTTAACTGTAGCAAAGCTACTTTACCTTTAATTATTCAAAGTCAGGGAAATATAATTAATGTTTCTTCTATCGTTGGTCAAGAAGGAAACTTTGGTCAATCTAATTACGCTGCATCTAAAGCAGGAATAATAGGCTTCACTAAATCATTATCAAAAGAAGTGGGCAGATTTAATGTAAGAGTAAATGCTATTGCTCCTGGATTTATTGAAACCAAAATGGCAGAAAGCATTCCAGAAGAAATGAAAATAATGGTTAAAAAATTAACTTCTCTAGGAAGATTTGGAAAACCAGAAGAAATAGCAAACACTGTTGCTTTTTTAGCTTCAGATGAGGCCAGTTTTATAACCGGAACTGTAATTAACATTGATGGAGGATTAGCAATCTAAAAATATGTTATACTCAAAAGAACAAATTAAAAAAATAATACCTTACGACGATCCGTTTCTATGGGTTGATGAGGTAGAAAAAATAGAAGGCAATACAATTATTGCTAACAAAAAAACATCTTTAGATGATTATTATTTCAAAGGACACTTTGTTGATTTTCCAATAATGCCAGGTGTTTTAGTTGTTGAAGGAATTGCTCAAACCGGAACAATATTGCTTCGAGAAAAAATAGGAAATCATAAAAACAAACACTTACTAGCTTATCAAGTTAGAAGTGCTTTCTTTTATGAAATGATATTACCAGGAGATACAATTACTTACAAAGTAAAACTTTTAGGAATACATGCTGATAAAATTGCTAACTTTGTTGGCGAAGCTTATGTGGGAGAAAATAAAAAATGCGAAGTAAGGTTTAGTGTTGCAATAATGGATAAAAAAGAACTTGAAAAAAAATCAAAAGAAGTTAAAAACACAAAATCAGAAACCAATATTCTTCCTAGTTTAAAAATTGGAAATATTACATCTCGACTACCAATTATTCAAGGAGGAATGGCCGTGAGAGTTTCTCTACATAAATTAGCTGGTAATGTAGCTAAAGAAGGAGGAATAGGTGTGATTGCTATTTCAGGAATGAATAACCCCGAAGAAGTAAAAGATGAAATTAGAAAAGCTAGAGAAATCGCAGGAGAAAAAGGAATACTTGGAGTAAATATTATGGGAGTTGTTGGAAGATTCAAAGAATTATTAACCGCAGCAGTTGAAGAAAAAATTGATTTAATAATTCAAGGAGCTGGATTTAGAAATGATGTTTTTGAGATAGCTAAAAACGTACCTGTTGTTAGTATGGCTTCTTCAGCTAAGGTAGCAAAAAAGGCTGAGGAATCGGGAGCATCAGCTGTAATAATAGAAGGAAGTGAGGCTGGAGGACATCTAGGCTTTCCTCCAGGCCATGAATTTAGAAAAACAATTGACATAATTAAAGAAACTGTTAATAACGTAAAAATTCCCATAATTGCTGCTGGTGGAATTTTTAACGGTAAAGACATAGTAGAAATGTTAAGGGCTGGCGCCAAAGGTGTTCAAATAGCAACTCGTTTTGTTGCTACAGAAGAATGCGATGCTGATGAAAAATTCAAACAAGCATATATAAACGCTAAAAAAGAAGATATTGTTCTTATTGATTCTCCAGTTGGATTACCTGGTAGAGCAATTAAAACTCCTTTTGTTGATAAAATACTCAACAAAACTACTCCCAAAGTTAATCCAGTAGAATGCGAAGGTTGTATTGGTCCTGTGTGCGATAGAAGTTATTGTATTTTAAAAGCATTAGAAAATGCTAGAAAAGGGGATTTAGAAAACGGATTAGTTTTTGCTGGTAGTAACGCATGGAGAATTAATAAAATCACAACCGTAAAAGAATTAATAAAAGAATTGGTTGACGAAGCAAATCAAATATTAAGTAATAAACCCTTAATACAATCTAACTAATATGTTTGAAAAAAACAAAATAACAAAATTATTTAATATTCAATATCCAATTATTCAAGGAGGAATGGCTGGTGTTTCAGAGTCAACCCTTGTTTCTGCTGTGTCTAATGCTGGTGGATTAGGATTAATTGGATCAGGCTATGCTTCTCCTTCCTGGTTAGAACAAGAAATTAAAAAAACAAAAGAACTAACAGATAAACCCTTTGGTGTTAATCTTTTAATGCAAAATCCTAATGTCGGAGAATTAGTTAAGATAATTATCAAAGAAAAGGTTCCTATTGTATTTACTGGAGGAGGAAATCCTTTGCCAATTATGCCTTATCTCAAACAAGCTAAAATAAAAATTGTGCCAGTTGTTTCTCTTGTTCGTTTAGCTAAAAAAATGCAAGACAATGGAGCTGATGCAGTTGTTGTTGAGGGCTTAGAGTCTGGTGGACATATTGGCGAAAACACTACTTTTTGTTTATTGCCCCAAGTAAAACAAATTCTTGAAATTCCCATAATTGCTGCTGGTGGAATTTTTGATGGAAAAACAATGGCAGCTGCACTAATTTTGGGAGCTGACGGAGTTCAAATGGGAACAAGGTTTTTAGCTTCAAGAGAGTGCCAAATTCATGAAAATTACAAAAATGCTGTTATTAATTCTACTGATGAAGACATTGCTGTTTTGGCTAGATTTACAGGACACCCTATTCGAGTTATTAAAAATAAAGTTTTCGAAAGTTTTAAAAAAATGGAAGAAAAGAACCCTTTTCCTGAAGAAATTGATGCTGGCAGATTTGCTGGATCAAAAGTTGGTGGAAAAGGAAATCTTGATTTAGCAATTCTTTTATGCGGAACTTGTGCTGGAGGAATCAAAGAAACTAAAACCTGCAAAGAAATAATCGAAGAGGTTGTAAAGGACACTGAAAAAATATTAAAAGAAGGAACAAATTTATTATCATGAATAGATTACTTTCGATAATTTTAAAATATACCCTTGCCCCAATAGTAAAAATTCTTTTTATAAAAGAAATTAAGGGCACAGAGAATCTTCCTAAAACTAATTTTATATTAACCCCAAACCACCAAAGTTATATTGATATTATTGTTTGAGGATATATTTGCACTCCTAGAAAATTTACATTTATTGGACAAGTAGACAAAGGTAAGGGATTAATAGGCTTTCTAAGAGATTCTGTTTATTTTTTAGCAGGTGTGATTCCTTTAAATAGAAAAGATGAAAATTCAAAAAAACAAGCATTTTCAAGAGCCATTGAAGCTTTAAAAAAGGGATATTGTTTAGTTATTTACCCTGAAGGAAAAAGATCAGAAACAGGAGAAGTACAACAAGGAAAATGGGGAGCAACTAAACTATTTTTAGAAACCAAAGTTCCTGTTGTTCCCTTAGGAATTAACGGAGCATTTAATGTTATGCCTCCTAAAGGGAAGTTAAAAATCAAAAGAATTATTGAACTTAATATCGGAAAACCAATATATTTTAAAGAGGAATTAAAATCAAACAATTACGAAAAAGATTGTATTAATATAACAAACAAAGTAATGGAAAAAATTAAAAAATTAGTATATGAAAATTAATAAAATTCTAATTGCTAATAGGGGAGAGATTGCTATAAGAATCATTAGAACTTGCAAAGAAATGGGAATTAAAACCATTGCTTTGTGCCCTGAAAAAGGACAAGAAAGTAATTTCATAGAAACCAACCTAGCTGATGAATATTATTTTCTAGAAGAAGAAGGATCTTCGGGATACCTGAATCCTCAAAAAATAATTGAAATTGCTAAAAAAGCAAATGCAGATGCTATTCATCCAGGCTATGGTTTTTTAGCTGAAAATTGGAAATTCGCTAGACTTTGTGAAAAAAATAAAATTAAATTTATTGGTCCACATTTTAACACCTTAAGAAAATTTGAAGATAAAGTTGAAGCTAAAAAAATAGCTAAAAAGATTGGCATTCCAATATTGCCTTCTTCTGAAAATAAAATAAAAACAAAAAAAGACCTTTTAAAATCAGCGAGAGAAATAAAACCTCCTTTTATATTCAAAGCCCAAAGAGGGGGAGGAGGAATGGGAATAAGGGTAATTGACGATCAAATTGCTGCTAATGATCTCCTAAGCATTACTTTGGGCATTCAAAGACAAATGGCTTCTGGATTTAATGATATTGATTTCTTTTTAGAGAGATATTTACCTTATGCAAGACACATTGAATTTCAAATCTTAGGAGATGGAAAAAATGTTATTCATTTAGGAGAAAGAGATTGTACTATACAAAGAAGATTTCAAAAACTTTTAGAAGAAGCCCCTTCTTCTTATATTGAAAACAAAAAAAGAGATGAAATGGGTGCCTGGGCAGTTAAATTATGCAAAGAGTTAAAATACGAAGGAGCAGCCACGGTAGAATTTTTAATGGATGAAAACCAAAACTATTATTTTATGGAGGTTAATCCTAGAATTCAAGTTGAGCATCCAATAACCGAAGCAATAACTGGAATTGACATTGTTAAAGAACAAATAGAGATTGCTCAAGGTAAAGAACTTTCTTTTAAGCAAGAAGATATTGTTTTAAATGGCTGGGCAATGGAAGTAAGAATTAATGCTGAAGATCCAGAAAAAAACTTTAGACCAACACCAGGAAAAATTACAGCCTATATTCCTTCAGGAGGACAAGGTATCTTTGTCCATAGTTTTTTACACGAAGGTCAAGAAATTTATCCATTCTTTGATTCTTTGTTGGCTAAAATAGTTGCTTATGGAAAAACCAGAAACGAAGCCATTCAAAGACTAAAAAGTGCTTTAGACGAAATTGTAATTGAGGGTGTTTCAACAACTATTCCTTTTTTTAAAAAAGTTCTAAACGATAAAAACTTTTTAGCTGGTACATATTATACTAATTATATTGAAAAAAGTGACATTCTTAAAGAATTAATTTGTTCTCCTAGAAATAATTTTTGTTTTGCAAAAAACAATGAATTGACTGAAGAAGAAATAGCTCACGTTGTTTTTCAAATATATGAAAACATAAAAAAAGATAAAACATCTACTTCAAAATGGATAATGTCTAGTAGGATAAAAATGATGGAATAAATATGAAAATAAAAGTCAAAATAAAAAACAAGGAATACGAAGTTGAAATAATTGATAACAATCAAGGAGAAGTTAATATTAAAATAGGGAACAATGCTTTTAATTTTAATTCAAATAAAACCATTGCTAATCCAGAAATAATTCCTTTGATTGATGAATCTATTATTTTTAAAAAAGAAGTTAAAGCTCCCTTATCTGGTGTTGTTTCTGAAATATTTATAAAAGAGGGAGACCATATTAAAAAAGGAGACAAACTATTGGTATTATCAGCAATGAAAATGGAAAATGAAATAATTTCTGAATCCGAAGGAAAGATTAAAAAAATATTAGTTAATGTTGGTCAAAAAGTTAAAGAAGAGGACATGTTAATTTCTTTATTCTAATATGAAATACTTTGATAAAATAGATTCAACTAATGAGGAAGCTAAAAGAAATATGTATGAACCATGGACTGTTTTAATTGCAAAAGAACAAATATCTGGACATGGCAAAGGAAAAGAAAGCTGGTTTTCTCCAGAGGGTGGATTATACTTTTCTATTATCTTACCAAAAAGTAATTTTGATGATTTACAAACTCTGACCATTTTGGCTGCTTTTATTGTAGCTAAAAATATTAAAGAAGAGTTCTCTTTAGAGCCATTAATTAAGCTACCTAATGATGTTTTAATTAATGGAAAAAAGATTTGTGGCATTTTAACTGAAAATATTATTGGCGAAAACTTAAAACTATCTGTAATTGGAATAGGATTAAATACAAACATTAAAAGCTTTCCTCAGAAATTAGAAAATATAGCTACTTCTCTTCAAATAGAAACTAAAAAAGAAATAAATAATGATGAAATTTTAAATAAAATAGTCTTAGATTTAAAAAAACAATTTAAATCAATAATAATATGAAATTTGAAAAAGAAATTAAAAAATTAGAGGAAAATATTTCAAAACTAGAAACAGAAGAATCAAAAGAAAAACAACACAGTAAAGGAAAAATGACTGCGAGAGAAAGAATAGAATTACTTCTTGATCCAGGAACTTTTATGGAAATAGATGCTTTTGTTGAAACTAGGTTTAGTGAATTAGGCATGAATAAAAAAAATATACCAGGAGATGCAGTCATAACTGGTTTTGGTAAAATCAATGAAAGGCCTGTATATGTTTACAGTCAAGACTTTTCTAAAATGGGTGGATCTTTAGGAGAAATGCACGGACAAAAAATATCTAAAGTAATTGAATTAGCCCTCAAAACAGGCTGTCCTATTATTGGCATTATTGATTCTGGGGGAGCAAGAATACAAGAAGGAATAGCTAGCTTAGATGCTTATGCAGATATTTTTAAAAACATGGTAAAAGCTTCTGGTGTTATTCCTCAAATAAGTATTATGGTGGGACCTTCAGCTGGAGGAGCGTCATATGCTCCTGGATTATCTGATTTTATTTTCATGGTTAATAATATTTCTCAAATGTATATAACTGGTCCTGAAATAATTAAAAAAGTAACAGGAGAAGAAGTTACCTTTGAAGACTTAGGCGGAGCTTCAGTCCATTCTTCAAAAAGCGGCTGTGCTCATTTTGTTTTCGAGAGTGAACAATCTTGCTTTGCTAATGTAAAAAATCTTCTTTCATATTTACCACAAAATAATTTAGAGGACCCTATAAATGAAAATAGTTTTATTGACGATCCCTCAAACGAAAACATATTAAACATTGTACCAGAAGAACAAGAAAAAAGTTATGATATGAAATTATTAATTGAAGAAATATTTGATAAAAATTCTTTCTTTGAAGTTCACTCTAGCTTTGCAACTAATTCAATTACTGGTTTCGCTAAATTATCTGGAAATATTGTAGGAGTTGTTGCTAATCAAACAAAATCAATGGCTGGAGTTCTAGATATTGACTCTTCTGATAAAATAGCTCGCTTCGTAAGATTCTGTGATGCTTTTAATATTCCTTTAATTAATTTAATTGACACTCCTGGATATTTACCAGGAACAAATCAAGAACACCAAGGGATAATAAGACATGGAGCAAAAGTTTTGTATGCATATTCAGAAGCAGTAGTACCTAAAATTAGCTTAATTATAAGAAAAGCTTTTGGAGGGGCATATATTGCCTTAGCATCAAAAAAGCTAGGCTATGACAAGGTTATTGCTTGGCCCTGTGCTCAAATAGCTGTTATGGGCCCAGAACAAGCTGTTAAAATAATATACAGAAGAGAAATAGAAGAAAGTAAAAATCCAGAAGAAATGGAAAAAGAAAAAATTAAAGAAATAAAAGAAAAATTTCTTGATCCTTTCCAAGCAGCAAAACTAGGACAGATTGACATGATAATTGATCCCAAGGACACAAGAAAATATTTAATAAAATGCTTAGAGTCTATTTCAAATAAAAGAGAGCAAAGAATACCTAAAAAACATGGCCTAATGCCTTTGTAATTATGAATTTAACTAAAATAATTGCCACCGTAGGTCCTTCGATCGATAGCACACCCAAAATCATTGAAGCAATCAATGCTGGTGCTAGTATTTTTCGTTTTAATTTAAAACATAGCAATAAAGATTGGCACAGCAATTGCATAACAAAAGTAAAAGAAGCTTCTGAAGCAACAAAAAAACCAGTAGCCATACTTTTAGATTTACAAGGACCAGAAATAAGGGTAGGGGAGTTAAAAAATGAAATTCATATTAAAAAAGGTCAGCAAATAATATTTTATCAAAATAGTAAATTATCTGATTCCAGCATCATTACAATTCCAATTTCAGGCAATTTATTTTTCGGAAAATTTTCATTAGAAAATAATTTCTTTATAGACGATGGTAGGCTAGAATTTAAAATTGTTCAAAATAATAAAGATTCATTACTTTCTGAAGCTATTAGAGATGGAATTATTAAAAGCCACAAAAATATTAATTTTCCTGGAATTCAAATCTCATTGCCTTCGTTATTAGTTAAAGATATTAGTGATCTTTCTTTAGCTTCAAAACATGAGGTTGATTTTATTGCTCTTTCTTTTGTACGAAACAAAAAAGATATTGAACTTTTAAGAAAAAGGTTAACTAATTCAAACTTAAAAACTAAAATATTAGCTAAAATTGAAACAAGAGATGCTTTGCATAATTTTGAAGAAATACTTAATTCTTGTGATGGTATAATGATTGCTAGGGGAGATCTAGGAGTTGAAATTCCTTTTGAAGAAGTTCCTTACTATCAGAAGAAAATAATTAAAAGATGTATTGAAATTGGCAAACCAGTTATTACTGCCACTCAAATGTTAGAAAGTATGACTGACAGTCCCTTTCCAGCCAGAGCCGATGTCTCTGATATTGCTAATGCTGTTTTAGATTACACAGACGCTATCATGCTTTCCAAAGAAACTACTGTTGGAAAATACCCAATAGAAACAATCTCAACAATGGCAAGAATATGTAGCTTCTGGGAAAAGAAAAGACCACCTGTTCAAAATATTAATTTTGAATTAAATCATCAAACCGATGCAGTTGCTTTTTCTGCATATAATTTATGGATGAGCTCATTTTGTCAAAAAGAAAATGTAAAAGCATTCGTGGTTTTAACAAAAACCGGCATGACTGCTAGATCTCTCTCAAGACTAAGACCTAATTTACCAATCATAGCTCTGGCAAACAACAAAAAAACACAAGATCAACTATGTCTTTCCTATGGAGTAATTCCAATAATCTTTGAAAACGATTTATATAAAAAAAGAGATAGTATAGACATAGAAAAAATATTAAACCATATAAAAGAAAAAGGTCTTGTAAAAAGCCGTGATAAAGTAATTATTCTTTATGCAGAAGACTGGGGTACTCCTGGCAAGACCAATATTGTTAGAATACAAGAAATTCCATAGACTTGACAATATTTAAATCTTATTATATAATAAATTAGTTCTTAAAAACGGAGAACTTATTATGACAAGAAACAACCACCCAGAAATGGATACTTTTTTCTGCAGGAAAGCAGTATATAGTTCCCTCGAAGAAGGGAACTACAGAGAAGCAATCAGAACAGTCTTTCTCATAAAAGAAGAAGACAAAGCAAGAGCTATCTTTCTAGGGGAGGCTTACAAAAAAATGAACTCTTGTTTCACGGGAGAAGTCAAAAAGCCCAGAGAGGCTCTTGACCTAATTATTGGTGTCAAAGAGTTCATCCCCGAAGAATGGGGGGAAGAACTGGTAAACAAATTTGTTTACCTAAACACAACCAAAATGGGAATTGCATTTTAATTCCCATTTTTAATTTGACAATAAATTAAAACATAATTATAATGTAGGGGAAAGGATAAAAGTCCTTTATTATCAGTAATATTATTAGTCGCACAATGTACCTTAAGCGACACTAAATATATGGAAAACTCGACCAAGCCTATAATCAAGCATATTAATGACTTTTTAGACTATTGTGAGATAGAAAAAGGATTATCAGATAATACACAAAAAAACTACAGTAGATATTTAAATAAATTCACCTACTGGATAAAGATATCCAATAAAGAAAATTTAAAACCTCACGAATTATCTCCTGAAGATATTTGGAATTATAGATTGTTTTTGGCTAGATATACAGATGACCATAATAAGCTACTATCTAAAGTAACCCAAAATTACTATTTAATAGCCCTGAGAGCCCTTTTAACGTATTTCGCTGATAAAGATATCATCTCTTTGCCAGCAGACAAAATACAGCTCCCCAAGGACGCTAAAAAAGAAAAATTAGTTAAGTTCTTATCATTAGATCAAATAGAAAAACTATTATTAGCTCCTGATATTGAAACAACAACTGGTATAAGAGATCGCGCAATTCTAGAGTCATTATTTTCCACAGGATTAAGAATAGCTGAGTTAATTGCTTTAAACAAAGAGCAATTTAAAAACCTGGAAA
This sequence comes from bacterium, assembly GCA_041308625.1. Lineage (GTDB taxonomy): Bacteria > Patescibacteriota > Minisyncoccia > Minisyncoccales > Minisyncoccaceae > Microsyncoccus. The sequence continues at coordinate 20,096 of JBFZBB010000029.1, forward strand.
ATAAGCAAGATTTGGAATTAAGTATTATTGGCAAAGGAAAACACCCTAGGGCTGTATATTTTTCAGAAAGAGCCCTTTTATGGGTCAAAAAGTACCTTAAAACACGTGATGATGATGATAAGGCTCTCTTTATCCATTATAGAGCTAGAGAGGCCTCAGAAGGCCGTTTAACGCCTCGTTCTGTACAAAGAATGGTTAAGAAATATGCTACCCTAGCCAATGTGCCATATTTTACCACTCCTCACACCTTAAGACATAGTATGGCCACGGATTTATTAAATCAAGGGGTTGATTTAAGGACAATACAAGAATTCCTTGGACATAGGAATATAAGTACAACACAAATATATACTCATGTAACTAATAAGCATTTAAGAGACGTGCATAGAAAATATCATAGCGGTAAAAACCTAAAAGATTGACTATTGTGATAATTATATGTTATCTTTAATTTAGAACATTAAGGAGGTGAAATACTACAAGCTGTCATACTTTAAAAACCAAAATCCGAAAGAATCACTGAATAAGATCAAGGAGGAACTTAAACAAACTCAGTCTTCATCACCTGAATGAAACCTAAGGAGGCACTAAATTGTGTCTCCTCTACTCTTTAATTTAATGTCGCACAATATAATTGACTATTCATGCTTTTTATTTTATTCTTTGGTTAGAACTAAGGAGTATTAATTATATACTCCTTTAAAATTACTTGACAAACAAATAATAAAGAGTAAAATGATTATAGCACCTTGAGTTGATTATATTATTTTCTCTTTCCAACCCCCTTATGATTATATTATAATCAACTCATTCTTTTTTATGGAGATATCAATTGATATCTCCATTTCCCTTTTTATAGACTATCAACTTGTTTTAACATTTTTAAAAACTCTTCTTTTTTAAGAGATGCTCCTCCCACCAAAACTCCATCCATTTTAGATTCAGAGATATAAGAACAAACATTGTTAGAATCAACACTCCCCCCATAAATAATTCTAATTGATTGAGAAGTTTTTACTCCGTATTTATTATTTATTAATTTTTTAATAAATATTTTTACTTCTTGTATTTTTTCTGGCTCTGCAAATTTTCCAGTACCAATTGCCCAAATAGGCTCATAGGCTAAAACAATATTTTTAATCTTATCTTTTGAAATTTTTTCTAACCCCTCCCCTATTTGATCCTTAAGGATATCAAAAGTTTCATTATTTTCTCTTTGTTTTTCATCTTCTCCAATACATAAAATGGGCGTCATTTTCTTATCTAAAGTATCTTTTACTTTCTTATTAATTTCTTCATTGGATTCATTGAAAATACTCCTTCTTTCTGAATGCCCTACAATAACATAATCCACTCCTACACTTTTAATCATTGAGCAAGAGACTTCTCCTGTAAAAGCTCCTTCTTTATAAAAACAATCTTGAGATCCTAAAAAAATATTTCTGATCTTTTCTTTTAAAATAGAAATATATGGAAAAGGAGGACAAACAACTAAATCAATGTTGCTACAACTTCTCATTTGTTTTTTATATGAATCAAATAATTTTTTTGATTCTTTTAAATTACTTGGATTGCATTTCCAATTAGCAATAATTAAATTTTTCATAAAATTAAATTATTAAAATTAATAATACCCAAACTTAATATTGTTATAATAATCCCAGCGATAATAACCCCTGTAAATATTGCTGATAAGGCCTTTTTAAAAGGAATATTAAAAAGAAACGCACAAACACTACCGGTCCAAGCTCCAGTAACGGGAAAAGGGATTGCTACAAAAAGCATTAAAGCTAATACTTTTGACTTTTCAAATCTTTGACTATGTTTTGCCCTTGTCTTATCAAAAAACCAATTAATGACTCTTTTAAAAAGATTGCTTTTTGAAGAAAGAAAATTAGAAACTTTTTCTAAGTATAGCAACAAAAAAATACTAGGAATCATATTTCCTAAAACAGAATAAAAAAAAGCTGATAACGGACTTAATTGATATTGGAATAAAGCAATTGGAATTGCTCCTCTTAATTCTGAAATTGGTGTCATGGCAATTAAAATTGTTTTTATCTCCTCAAACATGTTTCTTTTTTCTTAAAAGCATTGCTTGATCCTCTGGTGTGATTGTTAATATTTCCATATTAGCTCCCATTTCAAATCCAGCTAATTTACTAATTCTTGGAAAAAAATTCCAATACCAATGGAAATATGCGTCACAAAAACCATCTTTACAAGGAGCACTATGTAAATAAAAATTATATGCTGGCTTATCTAAAACAGCATTATACATAGCTAATACTTCCTTAAAGGCTTGTGCTAAACTTTCTATTTGCTTTTCTGTTATTTCTTCAAAAGAAGCTGAGTGTTTTTTGGGAGAAATAGTAACTTGAAATAAAAATTTTGGCGCAAAAGGACAAAAAGCAATAAAATCATTATTTTCAAAAACAATTCTTTTTTTAAATTCTTTTTCTTTCTTATTAATTTTACATTGTAAACAAGAATTATTTTTCTTAAAGTATTCCTTAGAGTTAGAAAGTATTATATTAAATTCTTTGTCAATTAATGGAGATGTTAATATTTGTGAGTGAGGATGTTCTTGGCTTGCCCCAGCCTCTTTTCCGTGATTTTGAAAAATTAAAATATATTTTACAAAATCATAATTTCTTAATTCATTGTATCTTTCTTTATAACAAGAAATTAATTCTTTAACTCTTTCTAAACTCAATTGAGCTATTGGCTTATTGTGTTCTTTTGTTACAACAATCTCATGAAATCCTCCAGACGTTATTTTTAGATGAAATTCGTTTTCTTCTTTTTCTTTAATTTTTTCTTTTGAATCAAATATTGGATATTTATTAGGAATAACTACCGTGGTCCACTCTTCTAGATTATCAACCTTTTTACCTTTATTAAAAATTAAAATTGGTTTCTCCTGTTCTATGATATCACAAAAAGGACAATTGTTTGTCTTTTTTAACCTTAAGTTTCTTTTCGGTGCAACAATAACCCAATCATTAGTCAATAAATCATATCTTAATTCTGTTTTTTTATTCATGTACATATATTAACATTTTTTAAATAAAAAAAGAAGGTTACCGTTTATGAGTAACCTCGAAATGCGTTGCTGCTGCCATTGCTCTCTGAGCGTTTTCTTCTTTTTGACAATCTAATTGTCTATGTGGGCTTACTGCTCTTGGCAGCTTTATTTTCTTCGAACTAAACATCGTCATCCTTCTTTCAAAAGAAGTTTGAAAGAAGAAACCTATTACAGAATAATCTGGATCCACTCTCAGTTCTCCTGGTAAGTTTTAAAACTACCTTTTTCAATATATTTCTATTTACTTATTCTGTCAAGACGATTGATCCATCCTTAGTTACTGCAATCATATGTTCAAAATGAGCACAAAGAGAACCGTCTTTAGTGATATAAGAAAAACCATCTTTTCCTTTCTTAATTCTTGTATCTCCCATACAAATCATTGGTTCAATACAAAAAACCATGCCCTCTTTTAAAACACTTCCTGAATGTCTTTCTCCAAAATTCATAACATCTGGCTCTTCATGAAGGTCTTTTCCTATACCATGACCACAAAGCTCTCTAACAACATCAAAGCCCTGTTTAATAACATACCTTTCAATTGTTTCGCCGACATCTCCAAAAGTAACCCCTGGTCTTACTTTTTTAATCCCTCTTTTTAATGCTTTTTTTGTAACTCTTACTAGTCTTTGTATTTCTAAATCAACTTCTCCGATTATAAAAGTTCTAGCCATATCAGTATGAAATCCATTTTTTAAATTTGGGTATTTCTTCTCATCAATTTTTTCAGAAATAAACCTATTTAAAGGAAAAAAAATACCCAAATCTAAACTTAAAATATCTCCATCTTTAGCAATCTTGTTTGGAAGTCCATGAACAATTTCTTCGTTTATTGAAAAACAAAGACAAGATGGAAAACCATCTTGACCCTTAAAGTTACATTTTCCTCCTGCTTTAGCTATTAAGCTTTGCGCTTTTTTCTCTAAATAATCTCCGCTTATTCCAATCTTAACATCTCTTTCTAATTCATCTAATACATTCGCCAATATCATTCCTCCTTGCTTCATTACTTGTATTTCTTCTTTGGTTTTAATTGCAATCATAGGTTTTTCAAAATATCTTCAAAAACTTTTTCTATTGATTGTTTTCCATCTATCACAATTAAACGATCTCTTTCTCTATAATAATTAATCACTGGTTCTACTTCTTCTTTAAACCATTCTAATCTTTTTTTAATCCCATCCATTTGATCGTCTTCTCTTTGTGTTAATTCTCCTCCACACTTAGGACATTTTTCTATTTTTCCATCATAAATATATATTTCTTTGCATTGACTACAATATCTTCTTTTTCCAATTCTTTCTATTGCTTCTTCATCTGTAATATCTATTAATAAAATTTTCATATTTTTATTCCATTCATACCAATCTAGCGCTTCGTCCAATAAAAACGCTTCTTTGATTTTTCTAGGAGAACCATCTATTATAATCCCTTTAATATCTCCTCTATTTTTCAATTCTTCAAGTTTTTTAACCCATAATTGAAAAATAACTGGTGTTAAAACTAATCCCCCATTATCAATTGTTTGAGATATTTTATTACCTGTAAAATCGTTTATTCCTTTTCTTTCTCTCAATAATTCTCCACTACCAATGTAATCAAAATCCATCTTTTCTCGCAAAAGCTCCATTTGCGTATCTTTTCCTGCTCCTGCTTTTCCTAATAAAATAACGATTAATGGATTTTCCATAATTAAGAATCGTATTCTCTCATTTCTAATTGAGAGTTAATTTGTTTCATTGTTTCTAAGGCAACACTTACAATAATTAAAAGAGATGTTCCTCCGATTAAAAATGAAAACTGTTGAACACCCGTAAAGGCCTGAATTATTGAAGGCATAACAGCAACAAGACCTAAAAATGTTGCTCCAATTATTAAAACTTTATTTAAAATGCTTTGTAAATATTCTGCTGTGTTTTGTCCTGGTCTTATTCCTGGAACAAATCCTCCCATCTTTTGTAAATTAGATGAAATATTTTTAGGATCAAAAGTAACAGCTGTGTAGAAAAATGTAAAAACAAAAACTAATATAAAATATAGAACTCCGTGAATAAGTGGATTTTGTATAAAACCACTAAGCCAACCAATATTCAAAAAATTAGCCAACATACTTGGAATCATTAAAATTGAAATTGCAAAAATGATTGGAATAACTCCCGCAGGATTAATATTCAATGGTAAATATGTTGAAGCTCCTCCATACAATTTATTTCCTCTTACTCTTTTAGCATAAGAAACTGGAATATTTCTTCTTCCTTCGTTAATTAAAACCACTCCAATAATTACTAACAATGCGAAAATAAAGAATGCTGCGTAATAAAATATTTGACTACCTTCAAATAAGGTAAACATTTGTCCTACATTAGAAGGAAAGTCAGCGATAATACCAGCAAAAATTAAAAGTGAAACTCCATTACCAATTCCTTTTTCAGAAATTAATTCTCCTAACCACATTAGAATAGTAGAGCCTGCTACAATAGTTAAAACAGAAGTAATCATCACGGGTAAAGAAAGTGCTGCAATAGCTCCTTGAGATTTTAAAAACATTAACATTGTAAATCCTTGTAGGGCTGCTAAAGGGATTGATGCAATTCTAGAATATTGATTAAATTTTTGTCTTCCTTGTTCTCCTTCTTCTTTGTACAGTTTTTCAATTTGAGGAAAAATTAAAGTTAACAACTGAAAAATAATCGTTGCCGTAATGTAAGGACCAAGCCCAAGCATAACTATTGAAACTCTATCTAGGGCTCCTCCAGTGAAAAGATTTAACAATCCAAAAGCTTCATTTCTTGCAAAAAACTCTTGAATTCTTAATATATCAATTCCTGGAACAGGAATATTAGCCATTATTCTAAAAACCAAAAATACTCCAAGAACAAATAGTATTTTATTTCTTAGATCTTTTGACTTAAGAATGCCTATTAATTTATTAAACATAATATTTGTTTTATATTATTTTTCCTTGGGCTTTCTCTATTTTTTCTTTTGCTTTAGTAGAAACTTTACATCCCTGGATTGTTAACTGTTTAGTTAGTTCTCCTCTTGAAAGAATTTTTACTAAAGGAATCTTGCTACCAGTAGCTCTACTTATAATTTTAGCTTTAACTAATATTTCAGGACTAATAGTATCTCCTGAATTAAATTTCTTTTCTAGGGTTTCTACATTAACAGCTGTAGTTTCAGATTGAACGTTAAATCTATATCCTCTTAACTTAGGATATCTTTTAATCCAACCTCTAATTAAAGGTTTGAATTTTGCACCAGCTCTTCCTTTTTGTCCCTTACCTCCTTTTCCAGAATATGTTCCTTTTTTCCCTCCTCTACCAACTCTTTTCTTTTCCTGTGGTTTATTTTTTGGTTTTAATTCGTGTATCTGCATTTTATTTCTTTAATTTTTCTAATGCTTTCATTGTTGCTTTTGCATTGTTCAACTTGTTTGTTGTTCTACTTAAAATCTTTGATGATATATCTTGAATTCCAACTAAAGAACAAACTACTCTTACTGTTCCTCCAGCAACAAGTCCTCTTCCTTTTTTCTGTGGTTTTAATAAAATCACTGATGGCCCTAATTTAGCTTGTACTTCGTAAGGAATAGTTCCATCAACAATAACAATTTCTTTCATATTCTTTCTTGCTAATTTGGTTGCCTTTTCAACTGCTTGAGAAACATCAAGACCCTTAGCTACACCAATTCCTACTTTTCCTTTTTTATCTCCAGCAACAATAACAGCTCTAAATTTTAAATTCTTTCCTCCTCCAGTAACCTTGGTCACCCTTGCCAAATCTAAAAGCTTAGATTCAATATCGTCTTTTTTAATTTCTTTTACTGGTCTTTGATTTCTTTCTTTTTTAAACATATTTTTTAAAACTTAATTCCCCCTTCTCTTGCTCCTTCTGCTAGGGCTTTTACTCTACCGTGATATTTATATCCTCCTCTATCAAAAACGACTTTATCAATTTTGTTTTCTTTTGCTTTCAAGGCTAAATTGACTCCTACTTGTTTGGCAATTTCTTGTTTCTTTCCTTTTAGTCCAGCGTCATTAACTGAAATAATTGTTTTTCCTTGTTCATCATTAATTAATTGTGCATAAATATGATTGTTAGATCTAAAAACACAAAGTCTAGGTATATTCAAATCACCTTTAATCTTAGCTCTAACTCTTTTGTGTCTTTTTATTCTTTTTTCTTTTGTTTCTAACATAATCGTAAATTATTAACCTCCAGCAGCTTTTTTACCAAGCTTTCTTTTAATTATTTCGTCAACATATTTAATTCCTTTTCCTTTGTATGGCTCAGGTTTTTTAACTCTTCTAATTTTTGCTGCTACCTGACCTACTAATTCTTTATCAATTCCTGTTACGATAATAACATTTTTCTCAACTTTAAATTCAATTCCTTCTTCTACATCAACCTTAACTGGGTGACTATAACCAACATCTAAAAACAAATCTTTTCCTTCAATTCTTGCCTTGAAACCAACTCCATTGATTTCTAATCTTTTTTCAAAACCATTGGTTACTCCCTCAATCATATTTGCAGTTAAAGTTCTCATCAATCCCCATAAAGATTTTGTTCTCTTGTCCTCTTTTAAAGGAGAAAGAGTAATTTCATTGTCTTTTATTTCTATCTTAAGCTCTGAAGGAACTTCTAAAAACAATTGTCCTTTTGGACCCTTAACATCAATACGGCCTTCGTTTTCTTTTACTTCAACTCCTGGCACTATTATTACTGGTTTTTTTCCTATTCTTGACATATTACCAAACTTCACAAATCACCTCTCCCCCTACCTTCATCTTCTTAGCATCTTTATCGGTAATTAAACCTTTAGAAGAAGAGATAATGGCAAAGCCATGACCTGATTTAACTTTCTTAATTTCTTTCACCTGCTTGTAAATTCTCTGTCCTTGTTTTGATACTAATTTAATTTTAGTTAAAACAGGGCTTCCGTCTTCATTGAATTTCAAATTAACTATAATTCTTTTTGTCGCTAATCTTCCTTTCTTTTCAATATCACCAATAACGCCTTCTTTTTTTAGAGCCTCTAAAATACTGAATTTAAAATCAGAATATGGGTAAATCGCCATTTGTTTTTTTGAAACAGCGTTTGCGTTATTTATTGAACTGATCATATCTGCTATTGGATCCATAATATTATATATAATTACCAACTACTTTTTTTAATTCCGGGAATCTCTCCACGGTTAGCCATTTCTCTAAAACATATTCTGCACAAACCAAATTTTCTAATATATCCTCTTTTTCTTCCACACTTAAAACATCTTTTCACTTCTCTTGTTGAAAATTTTGGTTTTTTTGCTGACTTAACTATTTGTGATAATTTTGGCATAATCTGACTTTAACTTTTCTTCATTGGAAAGTCAAGAAGCTTAAATAATTCTGCGCCCTCTTCTCTTGACTTAGCGTTTGTAACAATTGTAATTTGTAATCCTAATATGATTGGTGATTTTTCTGGAGATATTTCAGGAAAAACAATGTGTTCTTTTATCCCTAAATTCATATTTCCATTTTTATCAATAATTTTAGCTGAAATTCCTCTGAAATCTCTCACACGGGGCATTACATTATTAATTAATTTTTCTAAAAAATTATACATCTTTTTTCCTCTCAAAGTAACTTTTGCTCCAATTACACTTCCTTCTCTTAATTTAAAAGATGAAATTGATTTTCTCGCTGTTGTTAAAACTGGTCTTTGTCCTGTTATTAAACCAATATTTTCTACAACATATTCATTGAATCTTTTTTGTTCGTCTTTAGTTTTTGGAGAAATAATTTTACCAAAACCAGTGTTTATTACAACCTTAATAATCTTGGGAACAGCCATCTTGTTTCTATACTGAAATTTATCTTGCATTCCCTTAATAACCTCTTTTTCGTATTTTTGCTTTAATTCTGACATATTCTTAAATTTGAGAACCACATTTTTTACAAATACGGTTTTTCTTTTCTCCCTTAATTTCGTAACCGACCCTTGTACCTTTTCCACATTTTGGACAAACTAATTTAGCAATTGAAACATCGATTGATCTTGGACTTTTAACAATTTGTCCTTTTTGTCCGCTTTTTTTAGGGCGAACATGTTTAGTTGCCAAGTACACTCCTTCAACCAAAATCTTCCTTTCATTTGGAAATGCTTTCAAAACTTTCCCTTTCTTTCCTTTGTCATCTCCAGAAATTATTAATACTTGATCACTCTTTTTTATCTTCATACTAAATCTTTTGTCATGGTTGATATTTTTTCAAAACCTTTTTCTCTTGCTTCTCTTGCCACTGGCCCTAAAATTCTTGTGCCTTTTGGCTCTTTTGTTGTTCCTTCTAGAATAACAATTGCGTTATCGTCAAATTTAATATATGTTCCATTCTTTCTTCTTTTTGGTTGTCTCTGTCTAATTACTACTGCACGCACTACTTGGTGTTTTTTTACTGCTTTTCTTGGTTCAGCTGATTTAACTGCTACCACAATAATATCACCCAAAGAAGCATACCTTCTTCTTGTACCACCTAAAACACGAATGCATTGTGCAATCTTTGCTCCTGAATTATCAGCCACTTTTAACATTGATCTTGTCTGAATCATATTATTTATTTATTTTCTCAATTACTTCCCATGTTTTATCTTTACTAATTGGTTTACATTCCTGAATTACTACCTTTTCTCCAGGAGTAAATTCAGTACTGTTCTCTACATGGGCTTTATATTTCTTATGTACTTTAAATCTTCTTTTGTAAATAGGATGTTCTTTAATGCTTTCAACCTTAACTACAACGGTCTTTTCCATCTTGTTAGAAACTATTATTCCTGTTAATTTTTTCTTTGGCATATTACTTTTTATTTATAATAGTTAAAATTCTAGCAATATCTTTTCTGTATCCTCTTATCTCTCTAACATTTTTAATTCCAGAAGTAACAGCTTTAAAACGAGCTTCTTCTATTTTCTTTTTCTTTTCATCTAAAAGCATTTCTAAGTCTTTTTCTGTTTTTTCTACTAATTCTTTGTTTTTCATACTACTGTTTCTTAACAAATTTTGTCTTTAATGGCAACTTGTCGCCTGCCTTTCTAAAAGCTTCCTTTGCATCCTTTTCTTCGATTCCTTCTAATTCAAAAATCATTCTACCTGGCTTTACTGGAAAAACATAATGATCAGGAGCTCCTTTACCTCCTCCCATAGGAACCTCTTGTCCTTTTCTTGTTATCACCTTGTCTGGAAATATTCTAATCCATAACTTTCCACCTTTTTTTAAGTAACGGATAATCATTCTTCTTGCTGCTTCAATTTGATTACTTGTAACCCACTTTGCTGTTGTTGCTTTTAGTCCAAAACTACCGAAGCTAACTTTTGTTCCTCTTGTCTCAACGAGCCTGTTAATTCTTCTTCCTTTCTGATGTTTTCTGTGTTTTACTTTTTTTGGTACAAACATAATAATTATTGTTCAAATTTTTCTCCTTTGTATATCCAAACCTTAATTCCAATTGTTCCATAAATACATCTTGCTTCAGTTAAAGCATAATCAATATCAGCTCTAATGGTTTGTCTTGGTAATCTTCCTTTTTCTAAACATTCTTTTCTTGCAATCTGAGCACCATCCAATCTTCCTGATATTTCAAATTTAACTCCCTTAACATTCCTATTAACCATTACTTTTTCAATTGCTTGTTTAATTGTCTTTCTAAATGGATTTCTTTTCTCAATCTTTTGAGCAACCCATTGCCCAACTAATTCAGATGATGTCCAAGGATTAGGAACTTCTTTTATTTCCATTTTTACTTTTTTAGAAAGATCTTTTAACTCCTTTAAGGTTAAATTATTCTTTTTGAATATTTCTTTTAAGGTCACCATTCTTAATCTTTCTACTCCTTCTCCTCCACGACCAATAATTAATCCTGGCCTAGAAGAATAAATCACAATATTTGTTTTATCAGAATACCTTTCAATTTCAATCTTTTCAACATTAAAATCTTTTAATTTTTTCTTTAAAAAATCTCTGATAATAAAATCTTCCTTAAGATTTTTCTTTGGATCTTTTCCGTAGTATCCGTGAGACAACCAATCAGCAATTCCTCTTATTCTAAATATTTTTGGATGGACTTTGTGACTCATTTCTTTTTCTTTTTATTTTCTTTAATTTCATCTAAAACCAAAGTAACATGTGATGATCTCTTTCTTAAAACATCTCCTCTTCCCTTGGCTCTAGGTAAAATTCTTTTCATTACTGGACCTTCATCAACTGTAATTTTATAAACAAACAAATTATCAGTCTTTCCTTTTGCATTAGCTATAGCAGAATTCAATAACTTTAAAATAGGCAAAGATGCTTTCTTAACCGTAAATCCCAAAATACTTTGAGCTTCATCAATTTTCTTTCCTCTCACCGCGTCAGCAACTAATCTTACTTTCCTTGGCGATATATGTAAATATTTTAATTTAACTTGGTATGCCATATTTATTTATTATTTCTTTTCTAATTCTCTTTGCATCTTACCTCCATGTCTTGAAAATTTAGTAGTTGGAGAAAATTCTCCTAATTTATGTCCTACCATTTCTTCAGTCACTCTAACTGGAATAAAATCTTTGCCATTGTGTACAGCAAAGGTGTATCCTATCATCTCTGGACTTATTGTGCAAGCCCTTGACCATGTTTTAATAGGACCATCATCTGGTTTTACCTTGCTCATTTTTTCAATTACTCTTTGGTCAATATATGGACCCTTTTTTAAACTTCTTGACATATTATTTTCTCTTTTTCTTAATTCTTCTTTGAACTATTAATTTAGTTGTCCACTTTCTCTTGTTTCTTGTTTTAACACCCAAAGCATGCTTTCCTTGAGGTGTTTTTGGATATTTTAACCCAATTGGCTGTCTTCCTTCTCCTCCTCCGTGTGGATGATCACAAGGATTCATAGCTGTTCCTCTTACGTGTGGTCTTTTTCCTTTTCTTCTTGATTTTCCTGCTTTTTCCCAACGAATAAACCTGTATTCGGGATTAGAAACGCTTCCGATTGATGCAAAACATTCTCCTGGAATCTTTCTTATTTCTGATGAAGGCATTTTTACATTAGCATATCCTGCGTCATAACTCAAAATTGTAGCTGATGAACCAGCTGAACGAACAATTTTACCTCCTTTTTCTGGTTCTAATTCAATATTATATATCATTGTTCCTTCTGGAATGTTTTTAATCTTCATTCTGTTTCCTATCTTGGCTTCTATCTTTTTGTCGGTTGTAATAACCTTATCTCCTACTTTTAATCCTTCTGGAGCAACTATATATCTTTTTACATTATCCTCGTACTGAATAAGAGCTAAAAAGGCTGTTCTGTTTGGATCGTATTCAAGAGCAATAACCTCAGATGGAATATCTTTTTTAGTTTGTTTAAAGTCAACTAAACGAATAAGTTTTCTTGCTCCACCACCAATATGTCTTGAAGTAATCCTTCCTGAACTTCCTCTTCCTCCAGATCTTTTCACTCTTAAAAGCAATCCTTTTTCAGGTTTCTTTTTAGTTAACAATTTAAAGTTTTTTATTTTCTTTCTCTTGATCATATTATTTTCCAATTACTTCAATTTTTTGTCCTTGCTTTACTTTAACTATTGCTTTTCTATATCCACTTTTAAATCCGCTTATTTTTTTTCCTTGAAATTTTCTCTTTCTTGGAATATTAATCATCATCACTCTCTCTACATCAACTTTGTATTGACTTTCAATTGCGTCTTTTACTTGTTTTTTATTACTCTCTTTGCTAACCTTAAAAACATAAAAATTGTCTTCTCCTAATCTAGCTGCTTTTTCTGTAATACAAGGACTCTTCAAAATTCCAAACAATCCTGTTGTTACGACTTCTTTCTTTTTTCCTTCTTCTTTTTTTGATAATCTTAAAGCCATACTTATTTTTTACTAAACATTTTCTTTACTTCTTCTAAACAATTTTCTGTCATTACAACTTTTTTAGGGGTCATAATGTCAAGACAATTCAAGTCTTTCATTTGGATTGTCTTCACATTAGGAATATTCCTAAAAGAAAGAATGGTTTGTTTATCCATACTATTCAAAACAACAAGACAGCTATCTTTTAAAAGAGAATTCTTTTTTAAAAACTCACTTGCTTGTTTTGTTTTTGAAGCTTCAATCTTTTCAACAAAAATAATGTTGTTACCTCTTTTCTTTTCTTCTAATGATTCTAACAATGCTTTTCTTTTAATATTCTTAGGAATTGTTCTTTTAAAATTCTTTTCATTTCTTGGTCCAAATGTAACTCCACCACCAACCCAGATAGGAGATCTATTAGATCCATGTCTGGCTCTACCTGTTCCTTTTTGTTTCCAAGGTTTTTTTCCTCCTCCGCTAACCTCTGCTCTGTTTTTAGTATGAGCAATAGACTTTCTTCTGTTAGACATTTGAGAAACCGCTACTTGATGAACAAGATTAGAATTAAAAGAATCTCCAACAGTTTTTTCTGTCTTTTTAGTGACTTTCTTTTTTGTTATTTCTGTTTTTTTCATAATCCTTTAATTTCTAATAATGTTCCGCGTCTTCCTGGAATAGCTCCTTTAATAGCCATTATCTTGTTCTTTTTATCAATTTTAACAATTTCTAAACCTTTAACAGTAATTCTATCACTTCCCATTCTTCCAGGCATTTTCCTTCCTTTAATAACTCTCGAAGGAATACTACATCCAATAGAACCAATTGTTCTATGTTCATGCTTTACTCCGTGAGAAGCTTCTTTTCCGTGAAAACCCCATCTTTTCATTCCACCTTGAAAACCCTTACCCTTTGAAATACCCGAAACCTTTACTTTAGAACCTTCTTCGCATTCAAATTCTTTAACATGCCTAAAAGCAGTTCTTGTCTTTTTAATCTTTCTTTCGGGTAATTCTTCAAAGCCAACTTTTATAGCCGAATATCCGTCTTTTTCCTTTGTTTTAACTTGAAGTACGTTGCAATTTCCTGCTTTAACTAAAGTCACCGGAATTACATTTCCTTTTTCGTCATAAACCTGCGTCATTTCAATTTTTTTTCCTAATATGCACTTCATGAATGTAAATAAAAAACTGGACACCAGTCCAGTTTCTCTTAGACTAGTCGGCCTTTATTATTAACTTTTATTATTTGTATTTGTTCATTACAAAATACTTTTAATTTCTGTATCCACACCAGCTGGCAGATTCAAGGATTTTAAAGCCTCAACTACCTTTTGATTAGGATTCATAATATCAATCAATCTCTTGTGAACCCTCATTTCAAATTGTTCTCTTGAAGTCTTGTGTACAAAGGTAGATCTATTGACAGTAAATTTACTAATTTCTACTGGCAAAGGAATTGGTCCCATGACACTTACTCCAGAACGAACAGCAATATCAATAATCTGTTGAGCGCTTTTATCAATTACCTTGTGATCATAAGCACGCAATTTAATTCTTAGCTTTGGTATCACTTCCTTCTTTGTTGATTTTTTAAGAGCAGCTGGCATTTCTTTTCAATTACTTTATAATCTTTGTTATAACTCCTGCACCTACTGTCTTTCCTCCTTCTCTAATAGCAAAACCAAATTTTTCTTCCATAGCAGCTGGTACAATTAATTTAACTGTAACATCAACTGTATCTCCAGGCATAACCATTTCTACTCCTGGTTTCAAAATTACATCACCAGTAATATCAGCTGTTCTAATAAAGAACTGTGGTTTGTAACCAGAGAAAAATGGAGTGTGTCTTCCACCTTCTTCCTTAGTCAAAATATAAATTTGAGCTTCAAATTCAGTATGAGGAGTAATTGTTCCTGATTTAGCTAATACTTGCCCTCTTTCAATATCTTCTTTCTTCAAACCTCTTAAAAGAATACCAACATTATCACCAGCGCTTCCTTGACTCAACGATTTATTAAACATTTCAACTGAAACAGCTGTTGTTTTTTGAGTTGGTCTAATACCAACGACTTCAATTTCTTCATTAGCATTAATAACACCTCTTTCAATTCTTCCAGTTGCTACTGTACCTCTTCCTTCAATTGAGAAAACATCTTCAACAGCCATAAGGAATGGTTTTTCAGTATCTCTTACTGGTTCTGGGAAATAAGCATCTACTTGATCCATTAAATCATAAATTGGTTTTAAATTAGCATCATCAGCTGAAGTAGCTTCTGTTGCTTTTAAAGCAGAACCTCTGATAATAGGAAGAGTATCTCCTGGAAATTCATATTTCTTTAATAATTCTCTTACTTCACTTTCTACTAAATCAATCATTTCTGGATCATCAACCATATCGCATTTATTTAAAAACACAACAATAGATGGTAAACCAACTTGCTTAGCTAAAAGAATGTGCTCTCTTGTTTGAGGCATAGGACCATCAGTAGCTGCAACAACTAAAATAGCTCCATCCATCTGAGCAGCACCAGTAATCATATTCTTAATATAGTCAGCGTGACCTGGACAATCAATGTGAGCATAATGCCTCTTGTCTGTCTCATACTCTAAGTGAGAAATGTTAATAGTAACACCTCTTGCTTTTTCTTCAGGAGCTGAATCGATTTGGTCAACAGACCTTTCTTTAACTTTTCCACCCTTTAAAGCTAATGCATGCAAAATAGCCGCACTTAGAGTGGTTTTACCATGGTCAACGTGGCCGATTGTTCCCACATTTAAGTGGGGTTTTGTTCTTTCAAATACTTCTGCCATAATTTTATAAATAAACTGCGAAATTAAGAATCTAGAGAACCCGTAACCTCGCGTTTATGATTAATTTGATAATTTATTATTAATACTATGTATTGTAGCTAAAATTGAAAAAAAGTCAATAACTAGAAGGGTAAATCGTCGACTTTTAGTGATTCTCCCTCTAATTCATTGGGTATTTCTTCTTTTTTATCTTGTTTTTCACTTTTAATACCCTTCAATTTCTTATACTCTTCGTAATCTAGAACGATTAAAGATGTTCCATTTGGATCAACAATAACCACTTTAGCTTGTTCTTCTTGTATTAATTTTTTAATTTCATTTAAGTCCATATTATTTTCTTTTACCATCAATTATCTCTTGGGAAATATTTCCTGGGACCTTTTCGTAATGACTAAACTCCATGGTAAATGTTCCTCTTCCTTCGGTTAAAGATCTTAAAGTAGTAGCATAGCCAAACATTTCGGATAAAGGAATTTTTGCTTCGATAACTTTTAAGTCTGTTCTGTCTAAAGTTTCATCAATCTGTCCTCTTCTAGCAGATAAATCTCCAATCACATCTCCTAAATAATTTGGTGGAATAACTACCTCAAGCTTCATAATTGGTTCTAACAAATGAGCTCTAGATTTCTTAGCTGCATCTTGTAAGGCCATTGAAGCAGCGATCTTAAAGGCAATTTCAGAAGAATCAACTTCATGGAAAGATCCATCGTATAAAGCAACTTTCATATCAATGATTGGATATCCAGCAACAACACCTTTTGCCATTGCTTCTTTAATACCTTTTTCAACAGCAGGAATATATTCTCTAGGAATAGATCCTCCTTTAATTTCATTAATAAATTCAAATCCTTCTCCTCTTTTCTTTGGTTCAACCCTGATCTTAACGTGACCATATTGACCTCTTCCTCCACTTTGCTTAACATATTTTGATTCTGCTTCTGATGGCACCTCAATTGTTTCTTTGTAAGAAACTTGTGGCCTACCAACATTGGTTTCAACGTTAAATTCTCTTTTAAGACGATCAACAATAATATCTAAATGTAATTCTCCCATTCCCCAAAGAATTGTTTCTCCTGTTTCTTGACTAGTTTCCATTCTAAAGGTTGGATCTTCTTCTTGAAGTTTCTTTAAAGAAAGTGCCATTTTCTCTTGATCTGCTTTTGCTTTTGGTTCAACTTCAATAGAAATAACTGGTTCTGGGAAAACAATTTTTTCTAAAACAACAGGTGCTTTTTCATCACATAAAGTGTGTCCTGTTGATGTTTTCTTTAAACCAACAACAGCTACAATATCTCCTGCATATACATCTTCTACTTCTTCTCTTTCGTTTGAGTGCATTCTTAAAATTCTACCAATTCTTTCTCTTTCTCCACTTACAGTGTTAAGTAAATAGCCTCCTTTTTTAAATTGTCCAGAATAAGCACGTAAATATGTTAAAGTTCCCACGAAAGGATCTGTAGCAACCTTAAATGCTAAAGCTGCAAATGGCTCGTTATCATTTGGTCTTTTTTCTATTTTAATGTTTTCATCATTAGGATCTGTTCCAATAACAGGAGGAACATCAACTGGACTAGGTAAA
>JBFZBB010000030.1:0-58341 GCA_041308625.1 bacterium
TTTCTCCATAATTATATATCCAGGCATTTATGGTTGATGGTTCTCCACCATCATCAATGATAATTGTTGCATCAATTTGATTATCTTTTACGTCTATTTTAATTGGAACACCAACCATTGCCATTCTTGTTGCAATATACTGTATTTCTGCGGTACCTTCTCCTTTAGAATTAGTTGCGGTTATCTTGTATGTGTAATTGGTTGAACGTTTTAAATTATCAATATTTATATTTTGAATTCCTGTATCTACGTTTTCTATGGTTTTAACAATAACATTATTTTGCCATATTTTTATAGTTGATGGTTCTCCGCCACTGTTAAGAATAAATTTTATATTTACATTAGTATCTTTTCCTTTTGTTTCTAGAGAAGTTATTTTTGGAGCTTCTTTTTCTCGTAAGATTTTAAGAGTAGGATCTCCTATAAAAGTAAATCCATTATTATTAGTATTAAGTAGCCAATTTTTATATGATTCTCCAAAATTTTTTCCTTGACCAAGAGGGGTATAATAATTTTCAGAGTCAGTCATGCTTCCTGATTTTGTCATTCCTACAGCGGTTAAGCCATAATCATTTTCAAAAACATAGCTTCCTAGTAAGTATCCTGGTGTGGTAAATTTACCAGCACGACAGCCAAAAATCATATAGAAAAAAACAGCCGGATTTATTTTTTTAATCTCAGCACTGGAAAAACTAGTAGTTTTTACCTCTTCAAGATTGTATACGAAGTAATGTGATAATTCATTAGAGTGCGCTAACATGTGTATAAATTCATATCCAGTTGCTAGTTCTTTTCTATAATTTAATGGATTTGTTTCTTGTTTGTCGTATACATTTTTAACATTGTCGTAGATTAATTCTAAATATGACTCATCTGCAATGCCTTGATCATCAACAAAAGCCAATGCTTTGCTTTCTATTTTTAATTCTCCTGTTCTGTATTTATGATTTTTTTCAAAATATTTAATAAGTAATTGAACTTGATTCTGTGCGTCAGGGGCGTATAATCTTCCAATCCAAATTTCTGGAGTATTATTAATTCCGTTATCAAATTTACCATTAAGATCGTTATCAAGCCATTCACCATCTAAATCCATATAATAAAGATCTATAGGAAATTCCTTATTAGGCTCTTCATACCAAGCTGTGTCTATGCTTCCTATTAGTACAGCTCCTTTTAAATTATTTCCAAGAAAAGTATACTTGCTTTTTAAATAGTTTTTGATTTCTTCTGGAGTGGTTGATTCAGAAGAAGTTAAAATTACGCCATAACCTTCACTTTCTAAGTCTTGTATATATCTATCAAGAGATGGTCTTATAGGAGACAAAACATCTGTTTTTGTAATTAAAATAACGGTTTGATTGGTATTTTTAGCGCTCTTATATAATTCAATCAGTGATGTGTTCGCCCATACAGTATTAATGCTTACAAACAATAGAAAAAACACTGTTAAAAATACACAGATTTTTCTGTTAAAATTAAGATATTGCATACGCTTTACTAATTTATTATATTATTTTATAATATTATCATGCGTATGCATAAATAACACAAAGAAGACTTTGTGTCAAGTTGGGTTATCCCCAGATTAAAAGTGCTATTTTTTGCCTTGAACCTTGATTTTTAGTCTTTGATTTTCCTTTTTTTCTTCTTTTACCTTAGGAATAACTATTTTTAGTATGCCATTTTCATAATCAGCCACAGCTTTATCTTTTTTAATTGATTCTGGAAGACTAACAATTCTACGATAATAACCAGTGCTAATTTCTTTTTTAAAATAACCCTTGTTTTTTTCTTCTTTTTTAGTTTCTTTTTTAGTTTCTATTTTTAAAGAAGAATCCCCTACTTCAACGTCTATATTTTTAGGATCAATACCGGGTATTTCTATTTCAGCAATAATTTCTTTTTCTGTTTCGTATATATCCATTTTAGGGGTTTTAAGTGACTCATCTTCTAGAGATTCAATCCACTCGTTTTCAAATAATTGTTTAAAAGGAATTAAAGACATAATTTTAAAAGGTTTTTTCGAGATTACTCTTATAACCTTTGACATTTTAATGTTTTTATTATATTTTAACTTTGGTCTTTAAAATGGTTATTGAAAAGCGTTTAGGCGGGTTTTTCGTTTATTTCAGCGCAATTTTTCTTTCAGTTTTTTTAAAATTTTATGTATTTATTCAAGGGGCTACTTTTATTCTTGTTTTAATTGGTGCTCTATTTTTTGGGGCGATTCTTGAAAAGTACGCAAGCTTATTTTCGGGGACTAGTTATTAGTCCTCTTTTTTATTAACCTTGACTTTTGCTGGTCTTATAATTCTTTCTTTATATTTGTATCCTTTTTCTAGTTCTTCAGCTATTTTTCCATCTTCTTCCCCTTTTACTTCTTCTATTGCTTCATGAAAACAAGCATCAAATTTGTCGCACTCTATTTCTTCTAATCCTTCGTTTTTAAGAACATTTTCTAATTGTTTTTTGATTAATAGTAATCCCTTTGTATTTTTATCTATTTCTGTGATAGATTTTTCAGCTAGATTAAAATTATCTAATATAGGAATAATTTTGCTAAACAAATCTTCCTTTATTAAATCAATTAAACGAGTTACTCTTTCTGATTCTTTGTTTTTGTAATTAATAAAATCAGCCTTTTCTCTCTGCCAGCCAGAAAAGTATTCTTGTTTTTTTGCTTCACATTCTTCTAATTGTTTTTCTAATTCTTCTTTATTCATATAGTTTTTCTAAAAAATTATTTAAAGAGTTCATTAGGTGAATATTTTTATCATAATTCATTCTTTTAGGTCCAATTAATATAACTAAAGCATCGTTAGATTCTTTAAAATTACATCTTGAACAGATCAGACTTAGGTTATCAGTTTTAGGAAAAGGAATTTCTTTGCCAATGAAAACATTAATTTGAGAATTTAATTCTAGCTTCTTGATTTTTTCTTCTATGTCATCTAAAAAATTAACAAAACCAGACAAAAACCTTTGATTGTTAAACTCTGGTTCTTTTGATATTTCTTCCCATCCAGCTTGCCAATACAATTGTTTATTTAAAAAGTGTAGGGTTGAAAAAATAGAAGCTGATTCGGCTAAGTATTTAGTTAAACGAGAAGCTATTTCAAATTTATCAATGTGTCTTTCGATAATTTCTATTCTTTCTCTTTCTTTGTTTTCTTTTTCTAGAATATTATTAACAAAGTAGCGGTAAGCTTTGTCAGTAGGAATTCTTCCTGCTGATGTGTGGGGCTGTTCTAAGTATCCATCTTTAATCAAGTTTTGAAACTCAATTCTAAGAGCAGAAGGGCAAAGACCAAAATCATATTTTTTAGAAAGAAAATCAGAACCAACTGGTTCAGCTGTTTTTATGTATTCTCTAATTAGACAATTAAGTATTTGATTTTGTCTTTCAGTAATCATCAAGTAAACTATACCATAATAGTTTTATCAGTCAAGGAATCGGATTGCTACTTTAAATAGTATTTTTTGATTACCTTAAGGTTTTCGTCTAATTCATAAATCAAAGGAATAGCTAAGGGTATTTCTACTTTAGCTATTTCTTCTCCGGAGATATTTTCTAATATTTTTACTATTGCTCTAATACTATTACCATGAGCAGAAATAATAATTCTTTTTCCTTTTTTAATGTTTGGAAATATTTCTTCTTGTAAATAAGGTAAAACTCTAGCTTCGGTATCTTTTAAGCTTTCTGTTAAGGGAACATTTATTTCTTTGTATTTTTCATCATTGCCTTGATAAAATTGACTATTAATATTAATTTCTAATGGCCTAGTGTCATAACTTCTTCTCCATAATTTAAATTGTTCTTCACCGTATTGTTTTTTAACTTCATCTTTGTTTTTTCCTTGAAGGTCGCCATAAAATCTTTCATTTAATTGCCAAGCTTTTTTAACGGGAATATTTGATCCTTCTAGTATAATGTCTAATGTGTCAGATGCTCTTTTAAGGTATGAGGTATATGCTAAATCAAAAGAATAGTCTTTTAATAATAGTTTGGCTTTTTTGGCTTGCTCTATTCCATTTTCAGATAATGGAACATCAACCCAACCCGTAAAGATGTTTTCCTTATTCCAAATACTTTCTCCGTGTCTTATAATTACTAATTTCATATAATTGTATTTTATCAGAAAAAAAAGAAAAGGACAATTATTGTCCTCTTTTTTCGTTATTATACCAAGCGTTTGCTTTTGTTTGAGCGTCTTTTTCAGTAAAGTCTTTCTTTTTGTCTTTTTCAAGAACTGGTTGGGCTTGTTCTTTCTTAATCATAGTAATGACCTATTTAATTAATACCACCTTGTTTAAATATTTTCAATATATGGTATTATTAATATAATGAAGAAAAAAATAGATAGAAAAGATTTTGTTTTAAAAGAATACGAAAAAGAAGCGTATGAGGATTATCCTTTGCCAATTGGATTCAATCAAACAATTTCTCAACCAAGCACTGTTTATTTCATGTTAAAACTTCTTAATCCTCAAAAACAAGAAAAGATTCTTGACATTGGTTCTGGTTCTGGTTTTTCAACTGCTTTATTAGCAGAAGCTGTTGGAGAAAATGGAAAAGTTTTTGGAGTAGAAAAAATTCCTGAATTAGTTTCTTTCGGAAGAAAAAATCTTTCTAAGTATAATTTTAATAATGTAGTAATAGTTGAAGCAGGAGAAAAATTAGGGCTTCCTGATAAAGCTCCTTTTGATAAAATTCTTGTTTCTGCTTCAGCTAAAGAAATTCCAAAAGAATTAATTGATCAATTAAAAATTGGAGGAATTATGGTTATACCAGTAGAAAATAATATTTTAAGAATAGAAAAAACAGAAAAAGAAATTAAAATAGAAAAATACGAAGGTTTTGCTTTCGTACCTTTAAGATAAAATAAAGCTTCCTGGGAGACTTTGGAAATTAGAAGAAAATTCCTGTTTGAAGGCAGTGTATGGACGATTTTTTGTTCTGCTTGCTCCGTGAAAATCTATTAAGTTAACTGTTTCAAAAGCTTTTTCAAATAAATCATAATGCATAACATGGCCAATTCTATTGACTCTTCCTTCGTCTGTTTGAGCAGTAAACATAACTGTCAAAACTTTTTTATTGCAAGATTGAAAAATGTACCCAAAAATAAAACCAATCATTTTATTGTCTTTATAGCATAATGAAACAAGACAGCTTTCTGATAGCTTTTTAAACATATCAATACTTTTGGGATTAAATCCTATTCTTTTACTGGAGATCAAATATATTTGATACAATTCATTTAATTCTTTTTCATTAAGATTTTCTTTAATAATTGTATTTGATACAGTATGTCCACGGTTAACCTTGTTTCTTAATTTACTGTCTATCTTAAAACCTTCTTTGTTAATAATAATAGTTTCTTCGTCTTGATGAATATATTGTGTTTCTTTAAATCCCTTTTCTTTTAAAAGATTAATAACTTCTTTTTTTGTTTCTTCACAATAAATCATTGGGAGGTCTATTATTATTCTTTCTTTTTTGTTTAAGCTTTCAAGAAAATGAATGAACCCTTGTTTTGTTTCACAATTGGGTCCAAAAGGAATATATATCGTTTTACGAAATAGTTTTTTAGTTGATTGGTAGCGATAATAGAAATCAGAGTTTTTACAAAACTCAAAACCAAATTCTTTAAATTGAATTGGATCGAATAAATAGTAATCAATCATATATTTAATCTGATGGTCTATCAAAAGATTCTTCTAATAGATCTTCTTCTTTTTCTTCCTCTGCTTCTGGTAAATTAGAAGGCCTATCAAAAGATTCTTCAGTGTTAATTTCTTGTTTTTTTGGTTCTCCTTCTTGTTTAGGAAAAGAAGGATATCTATCAAAATATTCCATGCTGTTGTTTTCTTTTGGTTGCTCAATTATACCAGAAAATCTTTCTGTTAAAAATTCTTCTATCTCTAAATCGCTTTTTTCTTCAAGATTATCAGATATATCTTCCACTGGTTTATTTGTTAAAAGTTCTTTTTCTAGTCTTTCTTTTTCACCTAAAATAATACTTAATTTTTTAAGCTCTTTAAGTATTTCTGACCTATTAATGTTATCATGGGCAACATTAATAGCCTTCATTTTTTCAGAATCACCAGTTAATTGATTGTCTGGATGATACCAGCTAACCAAAATACGGTAGCCCTTTTTAAACCACTCTGGAATTTCCCTTTCTTTATTAAATATTTGTTCTTCAAAGTTTTCTTTTGACATAAGATATTTTTATTCTTTGAGTAATAGTAACAAATTTAAAAATTACAGTCAATGATCATTATTTAAGTTTAAAAAGCAAATTAGTATAAAAAAAGAGACCCGTCCCAATACATTATTTTAATGATTGTTTCCAGCTTTAGCTGTGGTCTCGGACATTTTTAATGTAACTGGTCTGGGAGTATCCGGATCCATTACATAATCCATCCATGTTTTGAAGGGCATTCCACGCCACGAAGATTTACCTTCTGGCCAAAATTCATCTGGCACAATCAGGTAATCATAGACATAATTTATTGTTTTTTTGTGTTTTTCACAGAAACATTTGTTCCAGTCTGGACCAGAAGGACAATATTCCATTCGACAAGTATGTCCTATTACTGGACATTGATTACCTTTTTGATCCATAAATGTTCCGAAGGCTTCATGAAATCCATAAAATGGACAAGGAAATCTTGGTTTTGCAATTACTGGTTTTTTGATTTTTGACTTAGACTTTCTGACTAAATTGATTAATTTTTCAAACATTTAAACCCTCCTTTGGGTTGTTATTTTATATAATAAACAATTTATTATGTCAATCTTAAGTGTTTGACTTTTATTATCATTAATATTATTCTATTAATAGTAATTTTGGGAGGTGAGATTAAGTGTATTCTAAAGAAGATTTAAAATTAGCCGCTCTTTCAAAAGATTTTAAGGATTCAGATATCTTTAAAATGTTTTTTGACACGTGGATTGAGAAAGAAAGTGATATTAATGATATTATAATACTTCTTAAGCATAATCGGCCACTGGTATGGAAGAGAATAGAAAAGCAATTAATCAAAAAGAATAATTAATTTTTAAAACCGACAAGAGAGTCGGCTTTTATATTTTAATGCATTTCGTACATACGCTCAATTTGTTGCGGGACTAGGATTCGAACCTAGAATCTTCTGCTTCAAAGGCAGACGTCCTACCGTTAGACGATCCCGCAATATTAATCTTCCATTGATTCAATTAAAGCCAATTCTAATGGCAGTTGTTGAATAGAAGAATACTTTGTTTTGTTCTCTGCTTCTAGTAACAAATCAAGAGTTTTTCTTAATCTTTTTTCTTCAAACTCTTTTGATTGTTTTTCAATTGTTTCTTTTACTTCTTTTGTTTCTCCTGGAGCTATTGTATCGATTAGTCCTGAGTCAATTTTTAATAGCATTAATTTCCTTAAATAGTCAATAAGAGATTTTATAAACTCTTGAATATCAGAACCTTTTTCGATACTATCGTTTAAAAATTTCATAGTTAAGGCTCTGTCTTTTTTAATTAAGATGTATGTTAATTCTCTAGCAATACTAGTGTCCACTAATCCTAAGATTCCCCTAATATCATCAATTTTAATTTTTCCTTTTGGTAGAAAGTTTAATATCTGATTTAATTTTCCTTCAGCATCTCTTAAAGATCCTTCTGAGGAAGCAACAATTAAACTTAAGGCTTCTTTTTCAATATCAATGCCTTCATTTTTACAAATCCATTCAAGCTTTTTAGTCATTTCTTCAAAAGAAAGCTTGTGGAATTCAAATCTTTGACACCTTGAAGCAATAGTAGGAATCATTTTATGAGCTTCAGTGGTAGCTAGGATAAAAACAGCATAAGCTGGTGGCTCTTCTAATATCTTTAAAAGTGCATTAGCAGCATCTTTAGATAATTGATGGGCTTCATCTAAAATTAATACTTTGTATTTAAGAAAAGTAGGAGAAAATCTGATTCCTTCTCGAATACTTCTAATTTCATCAATTCCCCTATTAGAAGCCGCATCAATCTCAATTAAATCAATTGCTTTACCACTATTAATTTCCAAACAAGATGGACACTTGTTGCATGGTTCAGATCCTTTCCTATTCTGACAGTTTATTGCTTTAGCAAATATTCTAGCTAAAGTTGTTTTTCCTGTACCGCGATGACCAGAAAACAAATAGGCATGAGAAATATTTCCTGACTCAACCTCGTTGGTTATTGTTTTAACTACGTGTTCTTGACCAAAAAATTCTTTAAAGCTTTGTGGTCTGTATTTTCTGTATAATACTAAGTTTTGCATATTGTTGTATTATACTATTTTTGTAATAAAAAGCAAATAAAAAAGTGGTTTATAAACCACTGATTAGTTTGATTGAGGAGAGTAAAATACTCTCCCATAGTATCTTTTAAAAGATCGTATTGTTCTTGTCTTTTTTCTGTACAGAAGCTATGCATTGAATGCTTGCCTTGCGTATTAGCAAAGGCGATAAAGACTAGTGAAGCGTTTATTATCAAGAAGATAATAATGATTAGAATCAAAAGCTTTGAAAGCCTCATATCTGTATTATGAATCTTTTAAATGTATTTGTCAATATAAAAAAAGAGGGTAAATTATTTTATTATAATATACCCTATATAATATTATTTACTCGGAGAACTGTATTACCGCACAACTAAGCGATTAAGTTTTAAATGATGCGGTACTTATATCTTACATATATGTGATTTTTTGTCAATTTGACAAACATAATTAAATTATTGTACAATCAATTTATGATAAAAAACAGAATTAATTGTTGTTGCAACTGTTGTTCTCGGCTAAGGGATTAGTTTTGTTTTTCTTATAACCTAATAATAAAAAACTAATCTCTTCTAAAAAAGAGATTTTAATTTTATGAATACAATACTTGATTTTATAGGTAATACTCCCCTAATTCAAATAGAGGAAAACATATTTGCTAAAGTTGAAGGTTTTAATCCTGGCGGATCAATAAAAGACAGGATTGCTTTGAGTATGATTCTTGAAGCAGAAAAACAAGGACTTCTTAAAAAAGGAGATACAATAGTAGAGCCAACTAGCGGTAATACTGGAGTTGCTTTGGCTATGGTTGGAGCAATGAGAGGTTATAAAGTAAGCTTAATAATGCCTCAAACAACTAGTCCAGAGAAAATAAAAATGGTTAAAGCTTTTGGGGGAGAAGTAATTCTAATTGAAAACATTAAATTTAGAAAAGCAGTCATAGAAGATATTAAAGAAAGAATAAAACATGGAGAGCAAATAGTATTTTTAAATCAATACGAGAACTTAATGAATCCCCAAGCTCATTACAAAGCAACAGCCCAAGAAATATTAAAGCAAATGAAGGGAAAAAGAATAGACTATTTTGTTGCAGGAATGGGTACAGGAGGAACCATTACTGGTATTGGTAAAAAATTAAAACAAAAATATAATCAATTAAAAATAATTGGTGTTCAGCCAGTCTTAGGAGAAACAATAGAGGGATTGAGATCTTTAAAAGAAGGATTTGTGCCCCCTATTCTTGATTTAGAATTAGTAGATGAAATATATGACCTTCAGTCTATTAAAGCAGAAGAAACAAGAAAAGAATTAGCATTAACAAATGGTTTATTGGTTGGACCTAGTTCTGGAGCAGCTCTTTATGTTTCAAGAGAATTAAAGGCTAATAATCCTAAAGCAAACATAGTAACCATATTTCCTGATAGAGGAGAACGTTATTTGTATTATTGATTTAATTTGATATAATTAAAAAAATGAAATTATACAACACATTAAATAGAAAAAAAGAGGAATTTAAGCCAATTAAAGAAAAAGAGATTGGGATGTATACTTGTGGACCAACTGTTTATTGGTACGCTCATGTTGGTAATTTAAGAACATATATTTTTGAAGATATTTTAAAAAGAGCTTTAGAATATAATGGATATAACGTAAAGCATGTAATGAATATTACTGATGTTGGTCACTTAACTTCTGATTCTGATTCTGGGGAAGACAAATTAGAAAAAGGAGCAAAAAAAGAAAGGAAAAGCGTTTGGGATATTGCTCAATTCTATACAGATCAGTTTTTAAAAGATATTAAACTGTTAAATATTGAAAATCCGAACGTTTTAATTAAAGCTACAGATACTATTAAAGAACAGATTGAATTTATTAAAGACCTAGAAAAAAAGGGTTTTGCTTATACTATTAAAGATGGTGTGTATTTTGATACATCAAAATTAGATAAATATGGGAGATTATGGGGACCCAAAGAAAAAAAAGATTTAAGAGGTAGAATTGAAGAAGTAAAAGAAAAAAAGAACAAAACAGATTTTGCTTTATGGAAATTTAGTCCAAAAAATGAAAAAAGACAAATGGAGTGGGATTCTCCTTGGGGAAAAGGATTTCCTGGTTGGCACACAGAGTGTGTGGTAATGAGTGCCAAAGAATTAGGTGTTCCCTTTGATATTCATTGTGGAGCAGTTGATCATGTTTCAATTCATCACACCAATGAAATTGCTCAAGCAGAAGCAGCTTATGATAAACCACTATCTAATTACTGGATACATGGAGAATTTTTAACTCTTAAGGGAGGAAAAATGAGCAAATCTTTAGGAAACATTATTACTTTAGGAAGCTTGATTGAAAAAGGCATTAATCCTTTAGCGTTTAGGTATTTATGCTTGGGGGTTCATTATCGTTCCAAACTTATTTTTAGCGAAGAAAGTATTGAGTTTGCGTTAAATAGTTTGAATAAGCTTTATGAAAAAGTAATAGAATTAAAAGATTCGCCTAAAAATGAGTTAGGAAAAAAGTATCAAGAATATAAAGACAAATTTAAAGAATCTATTAATGATGATTTAAATATTTCCAAGGCATTAGCATTATCCTGGGATTTAATAAAAGATAAAGATATTAGTGATTATGAGAAATATGAATTATTAATTGACTTTGATAAAGTTTTTGGATTAAGATTGTCTTTGCTGGAATCACACAAAAATAATTCTAAATATACAATTAAAACAATAAATAAAGATGGAATTCCAATTTGGACAAGTGACATTACTATTCTTCCAAAAGATATACAAGAATTAATTAAAAAAAGAGAAGATGCTAGAAATAACAAAGATTGGGATATGGCAGATAAGGCAAGGAAAGAAATTGAAGATAAGGGCTGGGTTGTTGAAGACTCTCAAGGAAAAACAATAATTAAAAAAGGAAGCATTTAATGCTTCTTTTTACTTGTTGATCTCCTGCGGAACTATTTTTCCATAAATTTGGGTAATGTTGGAAATATTGATAATTTCCTTGCCCTTATCCATAAGGATTAAATTTAATCCTTTTTTTCTTTCAAAGGTAATAACATTACCCCTGAATGTTTCTTGATTGCTCATCTGGAAATCTTTGTTTTTTGACATTACCTTTCTTAAGATAATGCTTCTCTTTTCCTTGTACACAATAACAAGAAATAAAGACTTCCTTGTCTCAACATAAAACCTTTTTCCTTTCATGTTAACGATCCTGATAAAAGATATATTAAAAGAAAATAAATGTCAATTTTTAGAAGAATTGTAGAAATCAAGAACCATATCTGCTATTTTATCCCAAGAATAATTTTTTGAATGTTCTAATCCCCACTTTCCCATTTCTTCTCTTAATTCTTTGTTTTCGGTAAGTAATAATATTTTTTGAGCTAATTGTTCTGTGTTTCTTGGTTCTACTAGAAATTGTTCTCCGCGAGTTCCTTTTAAGAGTTGATAATACCCTAAATTAGCAAATCCAACTACTGGTTTCTGTGATGCCATTGCTTCTAATAAAACTATTCCAAAGCTTTCTCCAAAAGGAGCTGGACTAACATATATATCACAAGTATTAAAATATTTAGCTACTTCTTGCCCTGTTTTTTTACCAACAAAAACAACATCTTTCAAGTTGTTCTTTTTGATATATTTATCGCACTGTTTTTTTAGCGGGCCCTCCCCTACAATTATTAATCTTGTATTGTCGTTAAATTCTTTAACTATTCTATAAGCTTTTAAG
Organism: bacterium; assembly: GCA_041308625.1. Taxonomy (GTDB): domain Bacteria; phylum Patescibacteriota; class Minisyncoccia; order Minisyncoccales; family Minisyncoccaceae; genus Microsyncoccus. The sequence goes on from JBFZBB010000030.1 coordinate 12,045, forward strand.
GCATACAAAGGTCCTTTTCTTTCTTCGAACCTTCCTACGAACAATAAATTAATTTTTCCATCAAGATATTCCTCTATTTTAGGATTATTAGGATTAAAAGAATTTAAATTAATTCCATTGGGAATGATTTTTTTGTTTCCGTTAAATTCTTTAAAATATTCCATGATCATTGGAGCAACACCAATAATTCCATTTAATTTATTGTTTAATTTTTTAACAAAAAAAGAAGAAAAAGGAATTAATATTTTAAATAAAGGCATTGCTTCAATATTAGCGTGGAAAGTTAAAATATTAAGACTTTTTGATCTATTTAATATTTGCCAGACAAAAGGGATAACAAAATTATGAAAATGAATAACATCAAACTTTTCTTTTTCTAATAGTTCGTTTATTTCGTTAGGGTTTGAAATAAAACAAATGTCACCTTGAGTACCAGCAACATTAAAAGGAAGAGATTTTCCTAAAAGAATTATATCTTTTTCATAAGATTCATCTTTGTTTCTTCTTGGAACTATAATTTTTACTTCAATTCCCCTTTTTTTGTATTCTTCGCTTAGCTCTAGGATATGATTCTTTATTCCGCCAGGCTTAATAAAAGAGTGAGAACAGACAAAACATACCTTCATAATCGTAATTGACTATTATATTGATAATTGGTATATTATATCCGATGGCAGAAGATTTTTCAACCCAAAAAAAAGGGATTAGGGTTCCCCCTCAAGATATAGAAGCAGAAAAAAGCCTTTTAGGCTCTTTAATGATTGATAAAGATGCGATCATTAAAATTGCTGATTTTCTTCACGCAGATGATTTTTATAAAAAAAATCATAAAGAAATATACGAGGTAATAGAAGAGCTATTTTCTAAGAGCGAACCAATTGATTTAATCTCTGTTTCTTCTCGTTTAAAAGAAAAAAATCAACTTGATCAGGTTGGTGGAGTTGGATATTTAACTGAATTAGTTAATACTGTTCCTACGGCCAGTCATGTTTCTACTTATGCTAAAATTGTTCAAAAGAAAAGAATTTTAAGAGACTTAATTAGTGCAGGAGAAGATATTGTTTTAATGGGATTTGACGAATCAGAAGAAGCAAACGACTTGTTAGATGATGCGGAAAGAAAGATTTTTAGCATTACTCAAAAAAACCTTACCCAAGCTTTTTTACCGATAAGACCTTATCTTGAGGAAGCTTTTGAAAGAATTGATAGAATATCAAAACAAAAAGGAGCTTTAAGGGGGGTGCCCACTGGTTTTAATGGAATAGACGCAATGCTTTCTGGTTTGCAAAAATCTGATTTAGTTATTTTAGCAGCAAGACCATCAATGGGAAAAAGTAGTTTAGCTTTGGACATTGCTAAAAATATTGCTTTAAAAGACAAGAAAGCAGTGGGAATATTTTCTTTAGAAATGTCTAGAGATCAATTGATTGATCGTTTAATAAGCTCTGAATCAAACATTGATTCTTGGAAAATTAGACAAGGAGCATTACAAAGCGAAGACTTTACTTGTATTCAGCACGCTTTAGGATCTCTTTCAGAAGCTCCTATTTTTATTGATGATGCTTCTAGTTGTACTGTTTTACAAATGAGAGCCATGGCAAGACGTCTTCAAGCTGGTCAAGAATTAGGTTTAATTATTATTGATTATCTTCAATTAATCGAGCCAGGCAGTAAAGGATCGAATGTTACTAGTGTTCAACAGATTACAGAAATATCTCGTCAATTAAAAGGATTAGCTAGAGAACTAAATGTCCCAGTTTTAGCCTTATCTCAATTATCAAGAGCAGTAGAACAAAGAACTCCTAAAATACCAAGATTATCTGATTTGCGTGAAAGTGGATCAATAGAACAAGATGCTGATGTTGTTTTATTTATTTATCGTGAAGATGTTTATCATGAAGAATCACCAAGAAAAGGAATTGCTGATATTATTATTGCTAAACATAGAAATGGTCCTGTTGGTAGAGTAGAATTAGCCTTTGATAAACAAAGAGCTAGTTTCCGCAACCTGGAAACTAGCTTAGAATTTAACGAGGGTGATATTGGTTTTTAGCTTTTAATATCTATTATTTCTACTTCAGTAAAAGGTTGGCGATGACCTTTTTTTAGTTTGTATCTTTTCTTTGGTTTATATTTGAAGATAATAACCTTTTCGTGTCTATCTTGTTTTAAAACCTTAGCTTTTACTTCAGCTCCCTTGATTAAAGGAGTTCCAATTATTAAATCATTTTCATTTTCAACTAAAAGCACATCAGAGAAAATCACATCTTCCCCTTCTTCGTATTTTAGTTTCTCTATCTTGACTTTGTCTCCTGGAGAAACCTTGTATTGTTTTCCACCTGTTTTAATTACTGCAAACATATGATTATTTATTTAATATAAGTATAGATTTTATATCATTATTTCTTTTTAAAGTCAAATATTTGACAAAGACTTTTCTTTATATTATCTATATATTGGTCCCTTGAAAGACCAGGAAAAGAAAATGAACAAGGATAATATTACTAACCTGGAAAAAGTATTTTTTTCTTTTGTCAAAAAGAAAAAGCCAAACATAATCAGCCTTATTGGAAGCCTTGAAGACATACCCCCAAGTATTGTAGATAGCTTGATTTTAGCAGCTATTAAGGATGATCTGCCTGTAATGGTGACTCAAGCTGTTGAATTAGGAGGAGCATCTCCTGAGGCCCTGGAAAAAGCATATATTTTTCTCAAAGAAAAGAAACGCCTCGTTGATCCTCATGGACCAATGGAACTTCAAAGACTAAGAGAGATTGGTCTTGTTCCCTGGCAAATAAGGATCATATACGAGAAGTTTTTAACCACAGATGCTTTTTATAAATAAGCCCTTTAATTTTTAGGGTTTTTATTTTATAAATATAGCAGAAATAATAAATGTAATATATATTAAGAGAAGAAAAATAGCTTCTTTTTTTGATATTTTTTGATCGTTTTTAATAAACAAAAAGAAAAATATAATAGCAAGAAAAGTAAATATTCTAGCTAAAGCAATCTGGTCAAAACCATTTATGTGGATCGGATTAATTATTGCTACAATTCCTAAAACCAACGTTGCTGGAGCAACAACAGCTCCCATTAAATCACCCAAAACCATCCAGCCATAATTATTTTTAGCCGATGTAATAGCAAAAAATATTTCAGGAAGGCAATTTCCCAGTCCAACAATAAATAAACCGATAAGGACTATTGGTAAATCAAAAGTATTAGCAAAAAATTTAGCAGATCTTACTATTCCTTCTGAAGCAACAACAAACATTACTAAAGCAAAAATTATTTTAAATATACCAGAAAAAGAACCTTGAAAGCTTTTGGCAACAGTAGTTGTTTGTTCGCATGTTTTAGAAAATCTTTCTTTTTTTGAAAAAAGCCAGGCAACATAAAACAAAAAGAACATTATTAATATTATTCCATCTGTTCTTGAAAGAACATGATCAAAAATAAGAATCAATGGTAAGGCAGCAGCAATAACTGTAAAAAATAGAGTAGCTTGTACTGTTCTGCTTTTTGCTGGTATTCCCTTTTTAGCAAACATAGCCGCCAAACCAATTGATAAAGTTAAGTCAACCAAATTTCCACCAATAACATCACCAAAAGAAAGTTCAGGAATTCCATGTAGGGCAGCTGATATTCCAACAAATAAATTAGGAAAAGATGCCACAAAAGCCATAACAATAAAAGAAAGAGCAAATTCTTTCCAGCCAAGATATTTGGCTATTTTGATTAAGCTTTTAACAATTAATTCTCCGGAAAAATAAAAGATTGCACAAGAGATTATAAATACAAGGGAATAAAATATAATCATGTTTTTATTAAAATTATTTTAGTGACCCCAACCGGAGTCGAACCGGTGTTTCTAGGATGAGAACCTAGTGTCCTAGGCCACTAGACGATGGGGCCATTGGAACATATTATCAATATTATTCATTTTTGTCTACGTCTTCAGCATAGTCAGGAGCTATTTGCCAATATTTAAGAATGTAATCTGCTAGATCATGAAAGATGGGCCCTACAGAATATTCAGAAGTTAGTGTTTCCGGGCTATCAAGTTTTACCAAAGCAACGAATTTAGGATCATAAGCAGGAGCAAATCCTAAAAATGATTGCCATGTTTCATCAGAGTAGCCAGACTTATTAATTCCCAAATACGACCAAGGTACTTGCGATGTTCCTGTTTTGGCAGCAATATAATAGCCATCAACTTTTCCTCTTTTTCCATATCCATTTTCAACAACACTAATAAGCATTTTTTTAAGCTCTAGTGTTGTTTTTTCAGAAATAACCTTTTTTATTATTTCTGTTTGAGTTTGTTCTTTTTTACCATTAATATTTATTTCTTTTACAATATAGGGCTTAACTAAATCTCCTCCATTAGCAATAGCACAAAAAGCAGTTGTCATTTGAAGTGGAGTTGTACTTACTCCTTGGCCAAAAGAAGCAGTGGCAAAAGCAACCTCAATTTTTTGTTGGTAAGCTTTTTTGAGTTCATTATTTTCAGAAGTTACCTCCCCTGCTAAATCAATGCCAGTTTTTTTAAATAATCCATAATTTTCAATATAATCTAGAAAACTTTTGTGTCCGATTAATCCTTCGACATATATGACACCAGTATTAATTGATTTTTCTAATACTTGGGTCATTGTTACTTTTCCAAAAGATTTTTCAGAATAATTACTTACTTTTTGGTTTCCATATATTACATATCCTTTATTATCATCGAATACTGTGTCTGGAGTAATAAGGCCCTGATCCAAAGCAGCTGATATGGTTAATGGTTTAAATATTGAACCAGGTTCATATAATTTTTGTATAGAATTATTTTGAAATATTTCATAAGCTGTATTTTTGTAATCATTAGGATTAAAATTAGGATATTGGGCCATAGCAATTATTTCTCCAGTAAAAGGATCCATAACAATTATTTGCCCTGATTTTGCTTTATATGTTTCTACCCCATCTTTAATGATTTTTTCTGCCATGAATTGAATGTTGTAATCAAGGGTTAAGGTTAAAGACGCACCATCAAGATTACTTTCTGGTGAAGAAAAGATAAAGTTCCAAGGATTATTATCTCTTTTTTGAGTTTTTTTTAGTCCTTTTAAATCATTGTTGTAGTATTCTTCAATTCCATATTGTCCTTTTCCTTCAGTGTTTATAAAGCCAATCACACTAGAAGCTATTTCTTCGTTTGGATAGTATCTTTTTTTATTATAGCCAATATATACGCCTTTTAGTTTTAGGTTTTTTATTTCTTTGGCTAAATTATCATCAGTTTCTTTGAGAACAACCTCATAATAGCTACCATTAACACTCATTTTTTTAATTAAGTCTTCTTTTTTAATATTAATTAGATTGTAGAGAAGTTCAGCTGTTCCTTCTTTATCTTTTATTTCTTCTGGAGAAACGAAGACATATGGAGTATCCTTTGTGAGGGCAAGAAACTCTCCTCCTTTAAAAAATACATCTCCCCTTTTTCCTTCTTCTTCGATAATATAGTTTTGTTGCCCTGTTGCTTGAGCTTTGTAATAGTTTCCTTGAGCTATTTGCAAAGAAAAAAGACGGGACAAGAGTAGCCCGCCTACTAAAAAGATTACAAATAAAACAAAATTAATTCGAGGGTTTTTAACCATGACTAGTTATTAATAGCTACAGATGATGATGGAATGATAAGATAATCAAACCTTCCCATTTTTGAATAGCCTAATTCGCTAATTTTATCTTCTACCTTATTAAGATTTGAATTTTTTGAAACAGCTAACTTAAGATTATTGGTTTCTTCTTCAAGCAAGCTTAATTCTTTGTGTTGTTCTCCGATAAGATAATTTGTTTTTCCGGATTCAACTACTTGGAAAATATATATTCCTGCAAGAAAAACAATCGATGAAATTAATAACCCTGTAATTAGTTTTGTTTTTTTCTTTTGTGTCATAGTTTTTTAATAGCTCTTAATTTAGCTGATCTTGCCCGAGGATTGGATTTAATTTCCTCTTCATCAGGTAAAACCGGTTTTTTTGTTAATAATTCAACTTCTTCTAAATGATTTTTAAAGAAGTTTTTAATAATTCTATCTTCTAAGGAGTGAAATGATATTGCTATCAATGTTCCTCCCTTTTTTAATACTTCTAATGCTTGAGGTAAAACTTTCTCAAGATTTTCAAGTTCTTTATTAGCTTCTATCCTTAATGCTTGAAAGGTTCTTGTGGCAAAATGTATTCTACCTTTATGATAAAAACTTGGTGTTGATTTTTTAATTGTTTCTATTAATTGAAACGTTGTTTTGATTGGTCTGTCTTTAATTATTTGAATTGATATTTTTCTAGCAAATTTTTCTTCACCATATTCTTTTAAGATTCTTTCTAAGTCTTTTTCTGAATAAGTGTTAACGATTTCTTCAGCTGTTAATTCTGAAGAATAATTCATTAAAAGAGGTTCGTCTTTTTGAAAGCTGAATCCCCTTTTGCTTTGATCAACATGATAAGATGACATACCAACATCAAGAAGAATTCCGTCAATATTATTAAAATCATTTTCTTTAATAATATTTTCTAAGTTAGCGTAATTATCATTAATAGGAATTAATCTTTCAATGTTCTCTTTTTTAATTTTTTCAAAGATCTCTTTATCAATTTCTATTCCTAATACTTTTCCTTTCGTTCTTTTTAATATTTCTTTGGTGTGTCCTCCCCCATTTAATGTGCAATCAACATAGTTTCCATTTTCTTTAATGTCTAAATATTCAATTGTTTCTTTAAGGAGAACCGGGATATGCATAATTATATTCCTAATTCTTTTAATCCTTCTGTAATCTCTTTCATTTTTGTTTCATTGTTTTCATTGTATTTTTTCCATTCTTCTTCATCCCAAATTTCAGCTCTATTGTATAAGCCAACAACAACAATCTTTTTGTCTAAATGAGCATGTTCTTTCAAGTAGTCAGGAACTAAAATTCTGCCTAAGCTATCTAGGTTTACGTCTGTTGCTTGAGCGATTATTTCTCTGCTAATACTTCTTACGTTGGATTGAGTAATATATGGTTGGCTGCTTATCTTTTCAGCCAAGTCTTCCCATTGTTTTTTTGGATATAAAAATAAACAGCCATCAACTCCTTTTGTTAAGACTGCGCCGTCATTTAAGTCACCCCTGAATTTAGTAGGAATAGTAAGTCTTTTTTTTGGGTCTAAGTTATAATTATATTGGCCTATCATCATAAGGCGTTTATTAACAGTTTAAATTAGTTTTCCACACTTTTCCCCACTTATTAACACTGTGACTACATTTTATTCCACTTTTTAAAACTTGTCAACCACCTAAAAACAGCCCCTAAAAGGCTGTTTTCCACAAATTGTCCCCAAAACCTAATTTTCTACTATATTAGACCTTAATTCTGTTAATCTTTGACCATATTCTATTTTAGTTATTCCTTTGTTTTTATATAGGCTGTTTAATCCTAGGAAATAGTTTTGTTGGATTTGTGAGATGGGAACTGCTAGATTATATATACTAACATCATCAATCAATCCTTGAAAATTTGTTGTTCCTATAAGAAAAGTACCCGCTGGAATATTTTCTTCAAGTTGATTACAGGTGCCAGCAGTAGAAGAACCATTTAACAATACACCATCTAAATAAACATCCGGGGGCTTAGATTGAGATCTATCACAAGATCCAACAAGATAATGCCATTTATTATTAATAGTATTTGAATTATTTGAATAAGGATTATAATATCTATAAATATCATGATTATTTCCATTTGTTACATAAAATAAGCTATTTACATTAGTTCCTGCTGGTACATGAAATCTTCCAACCCATCCAGTTACTGCAGCCGATCTTTGAATAGCAGTTTGCAGAACGTTTCTAGAGGTTTTAACCCAAAAACTAAAGGTAAAACTATTTAAACCGATGGTAACACCCGTTCCACAATCTACATAATCTGTGCTCCCGTTAAAACTTAAACACTTTCCAGTAACACATTCAGATTCTTCTAGGTTAGGATAACCAAAAGCAGTACAATTATTATTTGTCCAACTGTCTTCAATAAATCCAGCAGCAGGAGATACGTCTTGTCCAACCGTTCCGGTCAGTTTATTAAAGTTCCATTGAGACACCCTTCCCATTAATAATGAATTATCCATTGAATTAATAAATGCTTGAGATTTGGCAATATTAGCTTTATCTGTAATCGAGCTCATTCCAACAAGAATAAAAGCAGAAAGAATCCCAATTACAACCATTATTACCAGTATTTCTATTAAAGTAAAGGATTTATTCATTAATTTTAATAACCTCAAATGTTTTTGGATCGATTTGTATTTTATCTCCGTTTTTTAAAGTATCGCTCAATAATGCTTTTGCAATTGCATTTTCTACTTTGTCTTGTATTTTTCTTTTTATTTCCCTTGCTCCAAAAACAGGATCATAACTTAATTCAACTATTTGTTCTTTTAATTCTTGAGTTATTACCAAATCAACGTGTCTTTCTGTTAAAGTTTTTTTAATCTTTTCTAATTGTAATTGAGTAATTTTAATTAAGTCTTCTTTGGTTAAAGCTTTGAAAATAATAACACCATCAAACCTATTGATAAATTCTGGTCTAAAGATAGCATTTTTGAAAATATAGTCTAATATCTCTTTTTTAACATCTTCCATGTCTGTGTTGGTTTTAATGGCATTTAAGACCACTTGATATCCTGCATTAGAGGTAGCAATAATAATTGTATTAGAAAAACTAATTTTGTTTCCTAGGTTATCGTTAACATATCCTTCATCTAATACATGAAGGAATAAATTAAGAATATCAGGATGAGCCTTTTCTATTTCATCTAACAATATTAATGAAAAAGGATCCTCTTTTACTTTAGTAGTTAATATTCCTTCTTGGTTTTCATCTCCAATTAATCTAGGAATATCATTTATTCTTTGAAATTCTGACATATCTAACCTAATCATTCTATCTTCTGAACCAAAATATGCTTGAGCAAGAGCTTTAGCTGTTTCTGTTTTTCCAACTCCAGTAGGACCCATGAATAAAAATGTTCCCATCGGTCCTTTTCTATCCTGAACACCAGATCTTGCTCTTCTTAGGGCAGAAGATATTTCTCTTATTGCATCTTCTTGGCTAATAATTCTTTTTTTAAGAAGATTTTCCATATTAAGCAAAGTTTCTTTTTCTTTGCTTCTTATTCTTCCAACAGGAATTTGTGTTTTATCGGTAATAATTTGATCAATGTGTTCAGGAAGAATTATTCTTCCAGTATTATATTTATTACTAAAAGCAAAAGCATCTTCGAGTAAGCTAATTGCTTTTTGAGGAAACGCATAAGGAATATATTTTTTTGACAAAAGAACAATTTCTTTAATAGAAGAATATGAAATAAATTTATTGTATTCATGTTCTAATGTGAACACCTTATCTTCAAGAATAAGAAATGTTTCTTCTGGGGTTAATTCTTTAACCTCAATTTTTTCAAAGTATCTTAATAATTCTGGTTTTTTCTCAATGTATTTATGAAAACCTTCAAAATTACTAATAGCAATCATTTGGAACTTTGGATTAGATAAGTATGGCATAAGAATAGCTGATACATCAGTAATTCCAGCTTTTTTCTTTCCTCCAAGGAAATCATGAAAATCATTTAGAATCAAAACAACATTCCCTGCTCTTTCAGCTTCTGAAAAACATTCTCCAATAACCCGTTCTCCTTCTTCAAAAGAATTTATTCTTGAAGATAAAGCAATCAAATCAAGCTGTAAAAATCTTTTATCGTTAGCTTCTTTCGGTAGCTCTCTTTTTAAACTCTTTTTGATTAATTGATGAATAAGTATTTTTCTTCCTGTTCCTGCGTTTCCAACTATTAGTATGTTTTTAGTGTTTTTTCTAGAAATAACATTTTCAATGATTTTTTCTTCTTCTTCGTGTCCAATAATTTCTTCTACTCCCCTTGCTTCGATTATTTTCGTCCAATCAATTGAAAATTTGTCCAGTGTGACAGTGTAACCAAAAGCCCAATCTCTTCCGATCGAGCCATTTTTTAAAAGATTTTCCCATGAAAACTTTTGTTTTCTTTGTTTAATCTTTTCATTAGTTGACTCAATCCACCAATTAATATTTTCAACATCTTGTTTTTTTAATTCAGAATCAATCAATATTTGTTTAAATATTGGTTCAAGTTCTGAAATAGCAGAAATAACATCTCCTTCTCTTATTACGTTATCTCCTCTTTTAATTGCTATTTTTGCAGCTTCAGTGATTATGTTGTCAAGATCATCTTCGCTTCCTCCATTCATTATTTTTTGAACCTCAATTTTTAATAATTTTAAATCAATTAATAGTCTAGAGAAAATAAAAACAATTTTTGGATTATTTTCATCAAGAAAGCTATGAAGAATAATACTATAACTTGGACTAGGGTTTTTCTTTAAGGCTTTTAAGACATATTTAGCAGTATTAAAGCTAAAAAAATGAGCAAGATTATGATTGTTTTCAATGGCAAAAGATAGGGTTTCTTTTGGGAAACTGTGTTTAAGATCATTAAAAAACATATTGATATTTTTGGAAATCAAAAAGAAAACAAAAAAGATTATACCAATTCCCATTGGGTTTGTTTCTGTAAATGAGAATAACCGCAAAACAAAAAATATTAAACAAAGTATTATAGTGATGAAGGATACTTTTTCTAAATATTTGAAAAGACTAAAAACAGATTCTCTTTTTATTAATTCATATTGATTTGTATTGGCGATATTAAACATATTGAAAAGATTTAATAAAAAGTAAAATAATAATAATTGGTAATAATATCCATAGTAGTAATATTGTTATTCCTATAATTAAAATAATAATTTCAAATATTAAACAAAGGATTATAAGAAATGTTCTTAATATCATACCAATTACAATTGATATGATATTACCTATAAAGTTTTCAAAATAAAGTTGTAGATCAAATCCTCTGCCATTTTGCCAGACTATACCCTTCCAGGGTGTAAAAAAAGAAACAAGAATTTGCTTTAATGAAAAAAAGTATAAACCAAAAGAAAGAACATTTTTAATAGATTGTATTATTTCTTTCGGCTTATCAATAAATTGCCACTTAAAATATTTAATAGATAAATCCATTGAAATAATTATACCCATTCTTTTCCAAACTGTAAAGCTCTTGACAATAATTAATCCACAATTATAATGATATCATAATTAAAAAAGGTCGAACTTTTTGAGTAATTTTCAAAGAGAAACCTATTATCTTTTTTAAAAGATAAATATATAAATTAAATATATAATTAAAATGACATTAGACGAAAACATTAAATTAGAGGGTGATGAATGGGGTGCAGATGAAGAAGAAATGGAAGACGATGTAGAAGAAACAGAAGAAGAAATGGACGAAGAAGATGACGACGATGATGACGACTCTGAAGACGAATAGATAACAACAACCCTGCGCTGCAGGGTTGTCTTATCAATATAAGTAATAATTATAATAAGATAATAAAAAAATGGAGAATAAATTTTTATCAAGTACTGCTTTTTGGCAAATCTTGGTATTGATTTTATTCATTGCTTGCGTTGGTTTGGGAGTTATGGTTTATCAAAAGCAAACCGTAAGTGCTGGTGAGGCTTGTCCAGTTGATCAAAGTATAGATACTGGGATTGGTGCTCAAGCAGCTGCAGCAAAAGCAATGAAATATATTAATCAATACTTGATTGGTGATGGCTCTGGTGTTTTTACAAGCGCTGAAGAACAACCAATTTCTTTTTATAAGTTTAAATTTCATTATGGAGAAAAGGAATGGGGTTCTTTTGTTTCATCTGATGGAAAATACGTGATTCCTAGTGATACATATGAGATTCCAAGTCTTGTTGATAATGAAATAAAAACAGTAGATGGAAACTTTAATGAAATTGTTGGTGCTGAAGTATGTAAAGAAAATGGAAAGCCAATAGTATATTTCTTTGGTTCAGCAACCTGTCCTCATTGTGAATGGGAAAAACCAATAATAAAAGATGTGGTTGCTAAATTTGGCGATTTAATTTCTTATCATGAAAACATTGATAGTCAAAATGATGTAGATGTCTTCAGTAAATACAGTGCAACAGGTTCAATTCCTGCAGCTATAATCGGTTGTCAATATTATAGAATTGGTTCAGGAGAAGCAGCAGGAGAAGAATCAGAAAAACAAACATTAACTAAATTAATTTGTAATTTAACCGGAAACCAGCCTGAAAGCGTTTGTAAGTAAATAAAGCACCCCTTAGGGGTGTTTTTATTTGACAAAAAAGTTAATATATGTATAATCTAAGGCAGCTCTTAATGATTCAATGGCTCACCCTAAGGGTATAAAATACTTTTAGGGTGGGTCATTGAAAACATTTCGCCACCTTGAAACATTCATGGCTCATATTGTGAAAAATAACTATACTTATCCGACAGATGTTCTGTAATTCACCTTTAGGTTAATCCCCTTTTCTTTTCGGAAAGTATTTGCTTTATTTTTCACATTCTTCTTAAATTAAAAACCCCACTTTCGTGGGGCTTTAGCTTATTTCAATTCTACAGTTGCTCCTGCTTCGTTAAATTTCTTTTTCATTTCTTCTGCTTCTTCCTTTTTAACTCCTTCTTTAACTGTTTGAGGAGCGCTTACAGCAGCATCAACTAAATCTTTTGCTTCTTTAAGCCCTTTTTCAGTTGTATCTCTAACCACTTTAATAACATCAATTTTTTTGTCACCAACAGCACTTAGAATAACATTGTATGAGCTTTTTTCTTCAGCTTGAGCGTCTCCTGCTGCTGGAGTACCAGCTGTAGCTGCAACCATCTGAGGAGCAGCAGATACACCAAACTTTTTTTCTAAAATCTTAACTAATTCTGCTAGATCCAAAACAGACATTTTTTCTATTTCATCAACTAGCTTTTTAAACTTTTCAGGAACTTCTATTGTTTCCATTTCTTCTGCCATATTTTTATATATTATTATTTTTTAATTTGAGAAAGCACGAATACTAGCTTTCTTAGGTTTCCGTTCAAAACTCCGACAAAGTTTGAAGCAGGAGCATTTAATGTTCCTAATAACCCTCCTATTAATTGTTCTTTTCCAGGTAATTCAGCAAATCTAATTACATCTGCTGGGCCATAAAACTTGTTTTCAATGTATCCGCCAATAATTTTAGCATTAGGAGATGTCTTGGTAAATTGATTTATTAATTTGGCAGGAGATATTTCATCTTCATAGCCAAATACTAATCCTATTTCCCCTGTCATATCTTTTGCATCAATATCAATATTTTTGTTTTTAAAGGCAACATTCATTAAGGTTTTTTTGGCCACCTTTAATTCGTTCTTAGCAGCTTTAAGAGTGTTTCTTAAAACAGATAAGTCTTTTACTTTAACTCCAGCAAAATCCATAAAAACAACTGATTTTTGTTTTTCAATTTTGCTTTCTAAGTCTTTAACAATACTTTCCTTTTTTTCTTTTGTTAATGCCATGTTTTTATTAAAAAAAAGACCTGATTATACCACAGACCTTCGACCAAAGATAAGGTTTCTATCCTAGGCAGGGCTTATTTAATGCCTGCTTTCTGTGGATTATGTTTGTATTATATCTATTTTATTCAATTTGTCAATGATTTCTTCGGCAAAAGCATTGATTGCTTCTGGTCCATTAGCTGTAATAATATTTCCGTCCAAAACAGCTAATTCTTCTTTAAAAATAGCTTTATTCTCTTTTAATATTTTAATTGCTGATTTGTCCATGCTTGAAGACCAAACAGTTGCTTTTCTATTTTCTAATACGCCTGCTTTAGCTAATATTACTGGTGCAATACAAATTGCAGAAATCAATTTATTCTCGTTATTTGCCTTGTTGATTATGTTATAAGAGGTTGTATTGTCTAAAAGAGGAATAGATCCTGGTCCTCCTATAAAAACAAGAGCATCAAATTCATTAATGTTAAGATTGTCTAATGTTTCATTAATGTTGACTTCTCCTCCAAATTTTCCAATAGCAATCCCCTTTTCATTGCTAAAGGTTCTGGTTTTAAGACCATTGTTTTCTAATATTTCTTTTGTTTCGAAGTATTCTTCGTCCCTAAAATCTTTAAAAGCAATAATAATAGCTATTTTTTTCATTAATTGCATTATAGCAAATTATTTATAAAAAGAAACCATCAGAATGTGATGGTTTTAAATTCTCTGGATTTTTTCTTGGTAACAATAATTATGGGAGTGTTTTCTCCTCCTTCTGTGTTTATGCAGTGGCAAAGCAAGCATTTTAAGGTTTGTTTTTGTAGTAGAAACAAGTTTCTTGTTTCAATTTTAATTTTTCTTTTTTTAGTGAATTCTTCAATAACCATTATCATGGCTTTTGTTGATGTTTCTGCGCAGAAACAATATTTTGCTGCTTCATACGGCCGGTCTTCTTTTAAGAGTTTCTCTACCCTTTCGTCTTCCGTAAAGTTGTAAATATACATGTTAAGCTCCTGAATTAATTATACACTTTTTTTAAAAAAAATAAAAGCCAATAACATCAAGTATTAGCTTTTATTAGGGCGTGTCGTTATCTATTAACCTTTTTTATCAGCAACAGCAATTCCCATGGCAATCAAACCAATAACAATTTTAGCAACAGAATGCCACATTGGCTCAGTTCCCATTGGGTAAAAGCCAGATAATGCCCAAGCACCCATTATAATCAAAATAAGGCCAATAATAATTAAAGTTTCTTTAACCATAATATTACTATTAATAATAATACTTATAACGACCTTTGTATTATTATAATATGTATTGTTTTAGTTGTGAATATTGACAAAACATATTTTTATTGTTATATAAATTAACGGATCTTTATGCCGCTTGTTAAGAACGGACATGCTAACAAGTCCCAAATTGAAAAAGCGATAATGAAATCGCTTAGTGAAAAGTCTGTACTAACTAAAGACCAGGCAAATGAAAGGAAAAGAGTAAAAAGCTCAGAAGAGTTATCTGATATTTATGATGCTATGCATTATAGAAGAAAGAGATAACTCTTTTTTATTCCATTAAAAATACAGCTGCAGCAATAACCGTTGTCCAAAGGCCTTTTTTATTTCCTTCTGCTGTTTGGCAAGTCTGAGTAGTTCTAATAATTTTTCCAGAAGTAATATATTCTTGTTTTCTTTCATCCCAAGCTTTTTCTGGATCGAATTCAATTCCCAGTGTTGTGGCAAGCATGGTTGCTGCTAAATCTTCTGCATAGTCCCCTGCTATGTCTGCTTTTTCTCCATATGAATGATGTTCTGATAAGTATCCATAAGTATTGTTGTCTTTAGGTACAGCTAAGCCTATGGCAGCAGATATTAATCTATTGGGTTCACTTGTTTCGTTTCTTGCCATAACACAAAAAGTAATTTGACCTGGCTTTAATTGCGCAACACCTTTTGCTCTTGGAACTATTTCACATTTTGGTGGTAAAATACTTGAAACGTAAACAAGGTTTTGGTTTTCTATACCAGCATCTCTTAGAGCTAATTCAAAAGAAGCTAATTTGTCTTTATGAACACCAACTCCTTTTATAAAGAATATTTTTTTCGGAATCATTTTTTTATAAAATTATTATAACGTTAAACATTATAATACTTTTATTTTCAAAATGCAAACTATCTAATTCTTTCAAAGTTTTCATCAATAATTATTGATGGCTTTGAAGATAATTTTCCAGCATCAATATAAAAATCAACCTTATCTTGGAAATATTCTTTAGCTTTTTTAATTGTTGTGGCTGGTTTTTCTCCTTCTATGTTTGCACTAGGTGCAACTATAGGGCCTGTTTTTTTGAGAATCGTTAATAAATCTTTATTATCGGGCATTCTAAAGGCTAGTGTTTTTTTATTTCTGTGTAAATAATTAAACTTATTGTTTTTGCATGGAAAAATAAAAGTGATTTTATCAGGCCAGATTGTTTTTAATAGTTTTTTTTGATCATTATTTAAATTAATTTTAAACAAAGAAATATCTTTGATAGAAGATATTAAAATAATAACAGGTTTATTTTTATTTCTTTTTTTAAGTTTGTATATTTTTTCTACGCCCTTTTTGTTAAAAGCAGAGCAAGATATTGCGTACATTGTATCAGTAGGAATTATTCCAATTTTTCCTGAATTAATCAAGGAAGATATTTCTTTTTCGATTAGCATGTTTATTTAAAATGAATGAGAGAGTTAATAATAATCTCTCTCATATGATCGGGAGGAAAACTGTTCGTCGTGCTTTACCGTGGATACTTTATGTATCCTGTTTTAATTCTGTCAAGAATATAAGAAACAAATGTTCTCACAGGTTCACCTCCTTAGATTTGAAGCATTTGGCTTCTATGAGAACATACTATAATTTTTTATTTTTTGCAAATTAAGATTCGCTTTTTTCCTTTCTAATTAAGCCCCAGTGAAAAACATATAAGGGAAAAGAAATTAAAATCATAGTTAAAGCATCAACCATTCTTTTTTGTCTTTCTGCTTTATAACAACTGTCTCCCGTGTTTTGATTTTTCCAAGTATTATATTCACTAATAATGTTATCTATTTCTGCTTGTTGTTCTTCAGTGGTAAGAGGTGTCTTTTTTATTTTATCTATTTCCGAAGGATAATAATATGATTGATAACAAATGTCATAATCTCTTTTTTCTGCTTCTGGAAAAGCATATGCCTTTAAGGTGGTATTGATTAAATTTCCTATTCCAATAGCTAAAAATAATAAACTTAATAAAGCAACAGTATATAAATATATTGTTCTGACTGTTTTTGTTTTTTGAGTCATATTAATAATTTAATTATTATAAATATATTTTATCATTAAATAGTAAATAAAAAAAGGCTTGAAATTATCTCCCCCTTATTGTTTTAATTTATTTTAAAAGATCTTAACTTTCTTTAATAACAATTTTATTGTTTTTATAGAAAGCTTTATTATTGTAAGCATTTCTTGCTGCTCTACCATCTGCTAGATGCAGTAGGCCACAATTTTTGCAAGGATGAGCCAGTAAACAGGTTGTAAGTACTGAGCATCCAGTTTTTAAAGGAATTGTGGTTTTTTCATCTATTTCTCCATCGCAATCTTCACATCTCATTATTTGATCCCTCCTTAAGGACAATATCTTTATATAATTATATGTGATATGTGTCAATAGTAAAAAAAGCGTAAAAACTATTACCCTTATTTATTTAACTGACAGATTTTTGAATTGTAATTTGATGGATAAATACGAATTTGCTTAGGTAAATTCATTGAATGCTTTTTTGATTTTAAAGTCAACTAGATTAATTAGCTTAATAGTGTTAGGATAATTAATATATGGAACACCCAATGAGAATCAATAAATACTTAAGAGATAAGGGATTAGCTTCTCGTAGAGAGTCAGATAAATTAATTGAAGATGGTTTTGTGTATATAAACAAGAAACGTGCTACTCTAGGAGAATTAGTAAAAGAAGGTGATGATGTAATAGTAAAGCAAGGATCTCAAAAAAAGTTAATTTATTTAGTGTATTATAAGCCACGAGGATTACCAACGCAAAGTATTGGTGATCAACCAAGCGTTATTAAAGACTGGCAGCCCAAAGGAATATTTCCTATTGGTAGACTAGATAAAGAATCAGAGGGGCTTTTAATTTTAACTAATGACGGCAGAGTAACATCAAAGATTTTAGGAGAAGAAGAAAAGTTTGAAAAAGAATATGTTGTAGAAGTAAAGGAAAAATTACATAGTAATATCTCAGGAATTTTTGAAAAAGGAATGCATACAGAAATTGGAAACCTTTTACCAGCTAAAGCTAAAATATTAAATGATTATCGTCTTAATGTTATTCTTCATGAAGGAAAAAAACATCAAATTCGTGTGATGCTTAGTGAACTTGGTTATACTGTTACTTTATTAAAACGCGTTCGTATCGGAGAAATAAGGCTTGGTTCTTTGGGGCCTGGAAAAACAAGAGAATTTACTGAAAAAGAAATTAATTTGCTTTTTTAAGATATTACATGTTATTATTCTATTAGTAATTTTATTTCTAAAGAGGCAATGTTATGCTCGAAGCTGTGATTGTTGTTAATGACAAGAAAATTGTTATTCCCCTGAGTAACAAATACTTGGAAAGAAGTTGTGATGAGACTACGCTTGAAACTTTTGAAAAGTATAGAGAATACTTGGAAGAAATTTTAAGTGTTAATGAAAGCGGAAAGATTTCTGTTGATTGGAAAAAAAGAGAAGAAATTGTAGAAAAAAAGTCTGATTATCGTCAGAGAAAAGCAATCAGCGAATATATTAGTGCTGTTCTTCTGGTAATAGGCATTCTTACTGAAAAGCGAGAAGGATCTTGGGTTTTTTCTGACAGCATCTTAGATCTTTACTGGGGAATGCCAGATGCAAGATATAATTCTTATTCTATGAATAAAGTTTTCTTTGTTAATAACAAAGACATTATTGAATATGCTAGAAATAGCAGTAAGTGTCGCTCTCACTCAGCGTGGACAGTTGATAGAATAACAGAAGTTATTCAAAAAAATGATATTTGTTGGTAAAACAAATATTTTTTTATTAATTACAACTTTCCCATCCTAAAAGTAATGTTCCTGGTCCAACGTGTCCACCAATTGTAAAACAAATTAAGTTAGTATAAACTAATTCGTAATTTTCAGTCGAATTTTTAATTAAGTTTTCTAGTTTTTGTGATTCAACGATATTATCAGCGTGAGTGATTGCTATTCTTATTTTTTTATTTTCTTTTCTTATTGTGGTTGTTTGTTTTTCAAATTCTTCAAAAACAGCTTGTGCTAAACCATTAATAGTTTTTTTAATATTAACAATTGACAGTTTTCCATTTTTAAGAGTAAGAATGACTTTAATATTTCTTATATTAGCTTGATTTAAGGCAAAAGGAACAATACTGGGTAAGCGTCCACTAGCCTCTAACCATTTTGGATTATCATAAGTTGCAACTAATTTAAAATTACGCAGACTTTGTTTTAATTCCTCTATGATTTCTTCGAAGCTTAATTTTGCTTCTTTAATCATTTGGGCTGCTCTTAGAGTTATTAGTCCTTGACTCGCACTACCCTCCAGTGTGTCTATAACAGATATTTTAGATTGCATTTCAGGTGGTAGAAATTTTATAGCTTGAAGAGCAGAATTATATGCACCAGAAACATTTGAAGTAAAAGCAATACACAATACTTTTTCAAAGCTTTCTAATTTTTCCTTAAAAGCTTTTACATAATCATTAATAGAGGGTTGAGAAGTTTTAACTAATGATTTAAGTCCTTGTTTTTGTCCTTCTCTCATTTTTTGATAAATGTTACCTGGAAAAGTTAGTAATTCACCGTAATCTATTTTGAAATTAACCACAGAGATTTCGTTTTCTTTAACTAGTTCTTCTGGCAAGTCCCCCATTTCATCTGTTACAATACCAATAATTTTTTTATTCATAAGTTTGATTTTATAAATATTAGATTCCGCTAATTAGCGGATTGATTTATTGTATTATAAAAACAAAAAAACATCAAGAAAGTAATAATAAATATTTAAGTAAAACAAGTCAAGTCGAGTTTGAACCATAGAGATATATGTTCTATAAGGAAAATTTAAGTAGTTTTATTTTTTCACAATTATTATATCGTAAAATATTTATTGAGTAATTTTTTATTCTATTGTTTTTTAATTAAACGTAACTATTTAGATGGTTATACTAAAATAAATTAGAATATATTTAAGAGAAACATAAAGAAAAAGAAAAGAAATGAATACTTGTTAAGGTTATGCAGGAGTGATGAGATAAACCTAAAGATTTATATTTAATCTTACTTTTCCGTTATAGTTTGGGTAGTTCGATAAGTTGAACTGATAATGGTTTAAGTGTAAAAACTAATTCTTTTTTGTCAAAATTTTTAATGCTTGTTTCTGAATTGTAGATTTCCGATATTTTTCCCGATATTATTTCGTTTGAAACGGGTAAAGAAATTTTGTATTCAATTTCTTCGTTTCCAGTATTGCTTAATAAAATTCCTATTTCTCCGCTTGTTTTCTTTCCAGATAAAATCCAAAGATTATTTAATTCGTAATTAGAAACATCGATCAATATTTTATTTTGATATTTTGTAATTTCGCTCCATAGTTTGAATGCTTTAGCCGATGGCTTTTCTTTTCCTTCGGCATAGAATATTCCAAAAAAGGTTGGTAGCTTAGTGCTAGTATCGTTCCCTCGGTAAATAAAAGATTTATTTAGTCCAGCTTGTTGTTGAGATATCCAAATAGCGGTTAAGTAAGGGGCGGTTTTATCGCCTAGGATTACATCAACATTTTCATCTTTGTGTTCAGTGTTCCATTCGGTTAGATGCAATTCTATTTTATTAAATCCTGCCTTACTAGCTTCTTCGCGATAAAAAGAGATAGCGTTGGAGTAATCAAAAGGATCACTAGAATAAAGGTGAAAAGAAACAAAATCTGGCGTAATCCCCCTTTCTTTTAAATAATTAAAAAATTTAGAAACATTCTGTCTTTGCGATTCTATTTTGTATGTGGATGTAACAAATCCTGGTCCTCCAATCTTCAGGTCCGGAAACTGTTTTTTTATTTCATTATAAGCATCACAATAAAAAGGAATGAATTTTTCAAACCCTTCAGGCCAAAACTTTTTTAAGTCTGGTTCATTCCATATTTCCACATATTCAATTTGTCCTCTATTCTTATATCTTTTAATTACTTCGAGTATGGCCTTAATGAGGTTATTTTTTTCTTTTTCGTTTTGAGGAATTCTAACTTTATTGTATGAATCTCCTATTCTTAAATAAGTTTCTAGTCCGTTATTAATAATAGCCGAAAAAGCTTTATCGCTTTCGGTAAAATTATATGATTTTGGATTAGTTGGATCTGCGTTAATATCAGGATATATAGAAACCATGTCAAATGGCCCATAGAAGTCATGAGTTCTAACAGATGTCACTCCTATTTCTTTATATTGTTTTGAAAGTTCAACACTGGTTTCGTCTCCTGATGGATAGGGTCCAGCATTAACACCGAGTAAGGGTTTTATTAATCCGTTTTTTTCACCAAAAGAAATATTAACCAAATAATTATTAATTAAAATTTCTGTTTTTTCTGAGTCAGTATTTGATTTGAAATAAAAAAATAGTAATGTAGCAACAAGAAATACAATAAATATTTTTATTAAAGTTAATAATTTTTGATTCATTGAATTATTATACTAAAAAACAAAAATCAACACAATAGCTGACTCAACTTATTTGATAAGTATGTTGCAGGGGTTCGTGAATGACGTTAGAATTAAGATTGAGAGTGTTTTAACTCAAAAAATTAAAGCAAATTAGTAAAAATTATTACTAAAAGAATATAACCAATTATAATACCAAATATCAATGTTAATACTTTCAATATATTTTTAAAGATATCTTTTACATTAAATATTTTTTGTGGATTTTCTTTTTTCGAAAAACTTGTTAAAAAATAAACCGAGCTTAAAAATGAAGATGGAATTATAAGTAAAAAAGTTAAAATTTCTGTATAATGGGGTATCTTATCAGAATCATCGAAAGCGATTACAAACGTCCATCCAATTAATAAAAAAATAGCAACAACTATTACTAATGAATTAAAAAATATTAACAACATAGAAACAACTTTCCATTCTTTTTTTAAAAAAATAATCATTAATGCGTTCAGTAAAATAAGGCCAATTATAAAGAAATCATCGCCATAAGTCAAATTAAATTGATGGTGTTCGATAATTTGAAAAAACAAAATAAAAATACTACAAATAAAAAGTAAAACATTAACAAAAAATATAATGTTTTTAAAATTCATAACTATATCTTAATTATATTTTTACATATTATCATAAAACAAAAACCAACTCAATAGCTGGCTTAACTTATTTGACAAGTAAGTTGCAGGCCAAGTCGAGCTCGAACCCCAGGGATGTATACCCCACAAGGAGAATTTAAGTACATTTATCTTATACCAACGACGCGACTTGAGCTATCTAAAAAGTGACAAAAGTGACACAGAATCATACATAAAGGTTACAGATAGCTGTAATTATTGAACTTGCTTATTCTTTTTTATTTCTTCACTTATCTTCCCTTGAGCACCTTCTTTGTCACCATAAAAATATTCTTTAGCACCACAATCGTGCCATACATGATTTACTTGTTTATCTAATAATGCGTTAAGTTTTATTTTTGAAATACGAACCTTTTCTCCAGACGATTTTATGATGTTTCTAAAATCCTTTTCTATTTTACTTTTATCAAATAGCCAAATAATTCTATCGGAAGAAAATGTAATTTCTGATTGTTTCCATCCAGTAATATCAATATGATCAACGGTGATAGATTGATAACCATATTTTGTGTTATTAACTTTAATTACTCTTCCTAATGTTGAACCATTTACAAGAACATAATCTGATACTGACAACCTTTTTCTTTTAAATTGGTAGATATCTGAGTTGAAACCTTTTATAAAAGCATTTTCTATATTTTTTAATTCATTAGGAATATCTTTTTTTATAATTTTTGTTAAATTTAAAATTATATGACCAGATGTTAATGGTAAGAGATCGAGAATATTTAGTAAATATTCTTTTCTGTCCTCAATATTTTTTTTAGGCCCACCAATATTACTATGAATGGCCTCGCTTAGTTCGCTATAAAAACTATAATCAAAACCAAGAGTTATTCTTTGCGGAGGACTAAGCTCAGGTAATACTTTTTTAAAAGATGAACTATAAGAACAGCTACTTTGAGAATAATCCCCTCTTTTTAAATCACTGATTGATGTATATTTGCTAAATTTTACATCAGATTTTATAAACCAACATTTTGAAAAATCAAAATCTTTAGATTCTATAATTATTAATTCAGTCAAAATTTTATTTATTGGTTCTTCATTTTTTTTAAGGTTTTCAATTCCGAAAAATTCTTTTTCATTTTTTGCACGCTTTGAAAAAGCCTCTAATGCGCGCATTAAATAGTAATATCTGAAATATTTATCAGAATTAGTTTTTCTAAAAAGAAAACTCGTAATAAATAATTCGTGCAATGATCTAATATAGAGTTTTATTTCTTTTTCAAGAGCAATTCCAAGGTTTTTACCTGTATCTGATCTAAATACTTCTTTCTCAGTTTCTTGAATTAAATCATAAGTTTTTAGGTAAAAAAACGAAACCTGTTGGATTCTAAGAGATATGTCATATGCAAACCTTTCTCTAGATTTATTTTTTGATAAATAATCTGACTCAAGCTTTAAAAAATCTTCATTATTTAATTTTGTAGCTTTTTTAATTAACTCTGGATATCGAGTTAAAATAAGCATAAAGTATTTATTCTTTTTTTCGGTTTCATCTTTCATCATTTTTTTAAGTTCTAACTAATAATATTAGCTAATATCTCTGGCAAAGAATCAACTATGCGAAGTAATTGATTCGCCATATGTATAATATCGGCCACCTCTTTAGGATCAGAAAAGATAACATCACGATGACTAGATGGATTTTTATATGTTCCAATGGCTCCTGCAAAAAGATCCATTCTGGCGGCTTGTTCTCCAGGATCAACACTTGTATCTGTAAGTATTCCGTCATTTGGCTTAAAGGCTTTTCTCATTAGGGGAACGCCAAGATCACTATTGGTAAGATTAGCTTTTTTTCTAACCCTCACCTCAACCTCCTTAAATGCTTGAAAGACAGCCGTATCATAGTCACCCCTAATAAATGATTGTTTTGTTTTTTGTATAAGAATAGGATCAAGACCTTCAGATGGTAATAAGTAGCCCTTTCTATATGATTGAAAGTCTTGAGCTTCAACGATTTTTCTACCCTTACGAGTAACAAAGGACCAATCACCTTGTTGTCCTGGCCTGGGAGCTATAAATCCCTCACGTTCAAGATACATCCATGACTCCATAAGACATTGTAAATATTTTTCGGCATCGCTGTTTCCTAACCGCTCGATTAAATCTCGATCAGGTAAACTAAAATTATACCTATTAATACTATCTTTGGGCTTGTTTTGAAGATATCGCAAAATCAATGGTGCTAATTCTTCCGGCTCCATTTCGAGGACTTCTTCTGGCGGTGGTGCTTCTTTCCAAAATGACATAATATTTTTACTTAATTTTTCTATATAAATGTGGATTTACTCTTTTATCCACTTCAAGTAATAAGCTAAAAAGTCCTAATAGATTTTGTCTTGCTTCCCAATCTTTGCTATCTCCCACTTCCCTGTCCCTTTGTTTCTTCTTTACGTTTTTGGAGTTTTTCATTTTTATTCATATAACAATCTAGAAATTGATTTTTCGGATGTTTTTTTATCAAGAAATGCTATGTTTTGCTTACCACATTCTGGACAAAATGGTATATTTTTCTCTACCCAATCACTTTTCCAGGAGAAAGCACGAAATTCAAGAGAACATTCTCTACATTTAAAGCAATAGACATAAGAATATAGTGCTTTTATCGATTCTATTTTTTCTTTTATTTGCTCTACACTAATAAAAGGTACCTGAAAACTTGTTATTTTAGAATTTGCTGAGTCTTTTATTAGGCAACTTCCCTGTTCTGATAACTTTTCTGCTCCTTTTTGTCCTATTATAAGTAAAGAATCATTTTCACTTTCTACGCGAAAACAAATTCTATTCGAAAAACAATTCATTATTTTATCAGTATACACATCTTTGGGAGAAGGTCTTGATGTTGAAATAACAAAATAGATCCTATTGGTATCTGAAACCGCCGTTATTTTTTCAATACAATCTTCAAAGAAGTCTTTATCAGAACAGATAAGATCAGAAAATTCATCAATAATAATTACAATCTCAGGCAATGCACTCTTTGATTGCTTATTGTTTAAACGTCGCAAAGACTCGTCCATAGCCCAACTTAAAACTTTTTTAGCTTCTTCTGACTCATGGATTACATCTGACATTATATGTGCCACGCCTTCATATACTGCAAATTCAACTCTTTTAGGATCTATTAAAACCAACTTTAAATCATCGGAACTATTTTCATCTATTAGAGTCATTATAATTTTATTTAAAAAATTAGATTTCCCTGACCCCGTACTGCCGGTTATTAAAATATTTTTATGTAAAAATTGATTCATTGTTTTAAGATATTTTTAAGAAAATAAATTTTATAACTAAAGCGACTACGCCCAAAACCCCTATAAACATTCCTATATTTCCCCATGTTATGCTCACTGCATCTACCATATCTCTAATTCGCCCCCTTGTTCTTTGGCGTGCAATTATAGGAACAATAAAAAAAGAAATTAACAATCCCGTAATTAAACCATAGATACTAAATGTTAGAAAATTTTGTCTAAAAAATATTCCCCAAATACCTATAGCAATTCCGTAATATATTACTAATTGTAAAGATACGAAAATAGCTGTCATTATAGATTCATTTTTATGAATTGGCTTGCCAAGGGCATTTATTTTTTCGCCTAACTTTTTCATTATATTTGGGTCAGCGGTATTCTCTCCTTGCACTTCGGCCTCATTAATTATTTTATCAGCTAAATCGGCCTTCATTTTTAGTGTTTCTAAAAAGAAGAGATCGTTATTTTTAATATTCATTAAATCTAATCCAAGTTGAGCTGCCTTGTATTTTCCATTCATAGTATTCGCTCTAGAATACAAATCAGCTTTAATGTCATTTATTTTACCTAAATTTTCTTTTTTCTTTTCCATGAGTATTTATAAATTAAAACACCTCAAAACGAGGTGCTAGTGTTTATCTATTGGATTGTTGATTATTAATTTCATTGGCTTGACTATATACCTAAAAATGTAAAAAATCAAATATCTGAGATTTGACATTACATAATTTAGTTTTATAATTAATATATGAAATACGAGTTAGAATTAAAACCATTTGAGAAAAGAGATGGCCTTAAATATAAGATTATCAAAGTAACCGATATTGCTTTGCATACCACGGAATGTGATCCTTCTTCTTTGGGTAAAAAGATTAAACAATCTTTTAAAAATAATAAGCCAGGAAGAATATACGGACAGATTCAAGGAAATATTTCTCCCCTTGATGATATGCTATCCTTTTTGGAAAAGATTAAAAAGGATCCAGACTTTATTAAAATGGTTCAGAAGGAAGAGAAAAAAGGTTATAAGATTTTAGTTGCATTACCTAAAACAGGAATTCCTATATTTCCAGGAAAAGATACGCAAGAATTTATTAATAGTAAAAATGGGAAAAGAATTATCAGGGGGCTTGCAAAAAATAAAGATAAGGATATATAATATAGTTACAACTTAATAAGTTAGTAATGCGTAGTAAAAAGTAGAATAGTGTATTGCCATTAAAGCTGTGCCTATTCCACGCAAGAAATAGTTTGATATTTGTCGATGTCATTTTATTTCGTGTATGGAATGGGCATTTTTTAATATAATATCCACCCATACATTTTATTAGAAAGTAATAATAAAATTGTATGAAAAAATTACAATGGCACACAGTGCAAAAACGTGTTAACGATCTTATTCCTCAAGAAGTTAACCCTCGTATCATTACCGACAAACAAATGTCGGATCTTAAAAAGAGTCTCAAGAAGTATAATTTAGTTGAGATTCCAGCAGTTGATCTTAACGGCAAGATATTGGCCGGTCATCAAAGGATAACTGCATTAAAGCTTCTTAATCGCGAAAATGAGATGATTGATGTTCGCATCCCCAATCGTCAACTAACCGAGAAAGAAGCTAAGCAGTACCTTATCGCAAGTAATTCTCTTGGTGGTGACTGGGATTTTGAGTCTCTAAAATCGTTTGACCTCGATATTCTTATGGAAGCAGGATTTGACCAAATACAATTGGCTAAATTTTGGGATGAAGAAAAAGAAGTTGTTGATGATTCCTTTGATGTCGACAAGGAAATTAAAAAGATAAAGATACCAAAAACAAAGCTTGGCGATATTATACATTTAGGTTGCCACAAAATTATTTGTGGTGACTCGACGAAGCCAGAAACTATAAAGAGATTATTTGGAGAAGAAAAAGCATCGATGATATATTCTGATCCAATTTATAATCTCAACATAGATTATAACGGCGGAATTTGTGGCAACAAGGATTATGGCGGTAATGTTAACGATTCTAGGACTTTTGAAGAATATAAGACATTTATTAAAGACAGTCTCAACTCTGCCCTATCGGTATCAAATCCAGACGTTCATGTATTTTATTGGTGCGATCAAATATATATTGGTTTGATTCAAGACGTATATAGAAATCTAGGAATTGATAATAAGCGTGTATGCCTATGGTTGAAAAATAATCAAAACCCTGTTCCTAAGGTAGCCTTTAACAAGGTTTATGAACCAGTGGTTTACGGTGTTCGCGGAAGACCATATTTAGCGGAATCGATTACTAATCTCAATGAAGTATTAAATAAGGAGTTTGGGACAGGCAATGAATTATTAAGCCAAGTTGATAATTTTATTGACGTATGGACTGCAAAAAGGCTCTCAGCGAAGGATTTAGAACATGCAACGTCTAAACCTCCACAGCTTCATGAAAAGGCCATAAAAAGGTGCACGAAGCCCGGGGATATTATTTTAGATAGTTTTCTTGGTTCGGGTAGTACACTTCTTGCGGGAGAACAATTGGGTCGTCGTGTTTATGGCTGTGATTTGGAGCCTCGTTTTTGTGACCTTATCGTAAAAAGATACGAAATATTTACTGGTAATAAAGCGATATATGAAAAAGAATAAATTTCAAAAAATATTTCTATCCGAACTTGAAAAGGTTCCTATCGTTCAAGTTGGATGTGAGAAAACAAACCTTTCACGCAATACTATATATCGTTGGAGAAAAGAAGATCCTGATTTTGCAAAAAAAATGGACGAAGCCATATTTCGAGGAGAAGCATTGATAAATGATATGGGCGAAACCCAACTACTCAACTTGATAAAAGAAAAAAGTTGGCCAGCTCTTTCTTTTTGGCTCCGTCATAGAAATCCAAAGTTTAAAGATAGAGTCGAAGTTACTACTAAGATTGAAAAAGACGAATCTTTAACTCCAGAGCAAGAGGCATTAGTTAGAGAAGCACTTCGTTTATCTTCGGCTATTAACAATAATAACAGCAAAGCAAATGAACAATAATCATTTAGTAATATCTCAAGAGATAATAGATTCGATGATAAAGGATCGTAAGGTTAGAGTGGCAATAACCAAAGAAAGTCATTGGTACTTTTTCCATTTTTATTTTGCTCATTATGTAAAGTTTCCCACAGCTGATTTTCAAAGAGAAATTATAGGATTTACAGAAGATAATCAAATTAAAAATCTTTTTATAGTTGCTTTCAGATCTTCTGGAAAATCGACTTTTATTACTACGTCCTATCCCCTATGGGCAATTCTAGGAAAACAACAAAAGAAGTTTATTCTCATCCTCGGACAAACTCGTAATCAGGCGAAGCAACACATGATGAATTTAAAAAGAGAGCTTGAAACTAATGAACTTTTAAAAAGAGATCTAGGACCTTTTCAAGAAGAAAGGGACGAATGGGGCTCGACTTCTCTTGTTTTTTCTAACTATAATGCTCGAATCACAGCCATGTCAATAGAGCAAGGAGTTCGTGGTCTTAGGCATAATGAACATAGGCCAGATCTTATTATAGGTGATGATATCGAAGATTTAGGATCAACCAAAACTAGAGAAGGTAGAAATAAAATATATAACTGGTTCATGGGTGAGGTAATTCCTGCGGGAGATAAAAATACTCGTCTCATTATAGTAGGAAACCTTTTGCACGAAGACTCTCTCCTTATGCGTATTAAAAATTCGATTGAAGAAAGTCGTATGAGTGGTCTATTTAAATCATTTCCGATTATAGATGGTGGTGGTAATATTATTTGGCCAGGTAAATATTCTACTATGAACGATATTGAGGAAGAAAGAAAAAGAACAGGAGATGATCGTGCATGGCAAAGAGAGTATATGCTTAAAATTTTGCCAGGTGAAGGACAATCTATTGAAGCAGATTGGATTCATTATTATGACGATCTTCCTAGTTCTAAAAAAGAAGATCCTAGCTATTTAACATATTGTGGAACAAGAATCGGGGTTGATTTAGCAATATCGGAAAGAGAAACCGCTGATTATACGGCTATGGTTCCAGCGATGATATTTGATTACGGTAAGGACGCTAAAATATTTATATTGCCCAAAATAATAAACAAAAGAATGTCCTTTCCAGAAACAGTAGAAATGTGTAAGAATCTAGACGAAACTTATTATGAAAGTGGTCTCTTCCCTACCTTTATCATAGAAGATGTAGCATATCAAAAAGCATTACCTCAACAATTAGAATATGAAGGAGTTCATAACGTAGAAACAACTAGACCCGGTGGTTCTGATAAAAGAAGTAGGTTAAACTTAACAGCTAATTTAATTAAAAGTGGTAGAGTAGTTTTTCCTAAAAAAGGATGTGAAGATTTAATAAGTCAGATTGTTCATTTCGGGGTTGAAAAACATGATGATCTTGCGGATGCATTTTCTAACGTTGTTTTACATGTAAGTGAAAACCCACCTAGATGGTTTGGGTTTTGTTAGCTGTCGACAACGTGTCGACAGTTAGGCTTAGCAAAATAACCTTTCTGCGTCATAATATGGGCATGGAAGTCTTTAAAACAGCCCAAACAAAGTTCCAAGATATAACACCTCAAAAGGTTAGGTATTGTTTGTATGCTCGTAAATCAACTGAATCCGAAGAGAGACAGATATTATCAATTGAATCACAAGTTAAGGAAATGCTTCAATTAGCTGAAAAAGAAGGTCTGGAAATTGTTGATATTCGCAGAGAGTCACATTCGGCTAAAGATTCAGGACAAAGACCTGTTTTTAAAGAAATACTGGAGGACATAAGAAGAGAAAGATTTAATGGGATCCTTACATGGGCACCAGATAGATTGAGTAGAAATGCAGGCGACCTAGGGTCGCTTGTTGATTTAATGGATCAAAAGTTATTATTAGGGATAAGAACATACGGACAAACTTTTGCTAACTCCCCTAACGAGAAGTTTTTGTTAATGATTCTATGTTCTCAAGCAAAACTAGAAAATGATAATAAAAGTATTAATGTAAAAAGAGGATTAAGAAGTAAGTGCGAAATGGGATTAAGACCAGGGGTACCGCCTGTTGGTTATCTCAATGAAAGGCATATGGATAGAAAATGCCAAGCGATAATAGATCCAGAGCGTGCTCCATTTATTAAGAAAATATTTGAGAAAGTAGCTTACGAAAAATGGAGTGGACGTAAGATATATAATTGGTTAAAGTTTGATATTAATTTTAGAAGTGCAACAGGTAAAAAAGGAATTACTCTTGGTAATATATACTTAATACTACAAAATACATTCTATTATGGAGTATTTGAATATCCTCTTAAGAGTGGCAACTTCTATACGGGAAAACATGAACCAATTATAACTAAAGAATTATTCGACATGGTTCAACAACAAGTCAAAAGTCAGGTTATAAAATCAGAAGGTAAAGAGTTTGCTTTTACTAGATTAATGACTTGCGGTTTATGTGGATCTGGAATAAGTGCCGATGAAAAGTTTAAAAAACTTAAAGATGGAACAGTTAATAGGCACGTTTATTATATTTGTACTAAATCTAAAGACAGAAATTGCAAGTGTGGCAACATTAATGAAGAAGATTTATTAAAGCAGTTTGAACAATTGATAGATAAGATAGATTTAGATGAAATCGGTATAAAAGAAAAAATTAAAGTTGAAGTTGAAAGGTTTAAGAAATTTCAGAGGGTTATATTTGGAAATAAAGATAAAATAGAAATTGGTGATATCGATATAAGGAATTACGCAAAATATATCCTAAAAGAAGGAAAAGATATTGAAAAAAGAGAGCTATTGGGATGTTTTAAAAATAGATTAAGTTTAGTTAATAAAACAATCAAACTTTTTAAATAATTACAATTACCACTCAAACATATCAACAATATTTTCAATCGCCGACTTGATGCGACTTATTATTCCTCGTCTTTCCATGATTCTAGGCTGTTCCGGCAACATATCAGCTATATCTTGTTCTCGTGGAAGTTTTTGAGTATACAAGTATTCGCCAATTAACTTTTCTAGGTTCTCTGTTAGTATATTTTCTTCTTTAGCAAGCTTTTTAAGTGTTTCTGATCTTTCACTTGCCCAAAATTCACTAAACGCTTTTTCTACATCGTCAGCCTTTACAATTTTTGGCAAATTTTCTTCAATAAACTTTTTAATTAAGTCTTTCTTTTTTCTCAATCTTGCATCACGATCAAATATTTTCAATATATCCTCGGTTTTCTTTTCTCTAATCGTGTCGTTTGAAATATTTTTTAATCCAGCAATCAAAAGAATAATATAATCAAAATTGATAATATCTCGTATCGTAAGTTCTAATTCAAAATCAATTTGATCTAGAATAGATTCAATGCCATTATCATTTTTTCTTTCCTCATAAATATCAAGATATTTACTCTGGTAATCATAAAACTCTTGCTCTGTTATTCCTAAATTATCAAAAGAAAACTCAGCAAAAGTTTCAAGAGAAGATTTAATACGCAAAAGATCTCTAAATGTCTTTACAAAGACCGCTTTCTCTTCTTCACCCCTAAGATCATCGACTGATGTAATAGTTGGCGTTATCTGTCTTAATTCTGTTAGTTTCAAATCAAATTCTTTCTTCTGATCATCATATGGTTTTTTAAACACTATTTCTTTAGCATTTTCATCACCAAACAAAGCAAGGGCTATGTCAGTAGCTTTTTTCAAGTTCCTAAACGAGACAATATTACCGTGTGGCTTGTCGGAATTTAATAATCGGTTTGTTCTAGAGTATGCCTGAATTAAGCCATGATATCTTAAGTTTTTATCAACATACAAGGTGTTTAACCTAGGGCTATCAAAACCAGTTAAAAACATATTAACAACTAAAACTAAATCAAGTTCCTTGTTCTTAATTCTTTTTTGCAAATCTCGATAATAATCATAGAATCTATCTGTTGAAAAATTTGTTTCAAAGAGTTTGTTATAATCCTTAATGCATTCTTCCAAGAAATCTCTAGAGTGTTTATTTCCAGCAGTGTCTTCACCTGCAAATATATCAAAATCAAGCATGTCCCCACTCTCATCTTCATTTGCTTGATAAGTAAAAATAGTAGCGATTTTAAAATCGTCAGTTTTTTTCTTTTTAAACAATGAATAATATTTTTTTAAAACCTCGATACTGGTAATAGCGAATAGTGCATTAAACTTTCCATTTTTCGTCTTTCTTTTCCAATCGGCAAGAATGTAGTCGGTAATTTTATTTAACCGATCATCGCTTTCCAATACTTCTCGAGTATCAATTCCCTCAACAAGAGTTTCGGAAAATATATCCGCATCCAATGTATCGGGGTCTTTTTGCGTATATCTGCCAACATATTCAACGGCAAAACCTAAAACGTTATTATCTGAAATAGCATTGGTAATAATGTACTTATGTAGACACTCCCCAAAAACATCAGCCGTAGTTACTCCGCCAACATTATTATCGGCAAAAATCGGGGTACCGGTAAACCCGAACAACTGAGCTTTCTTAAAAAAACTTTTTATTCTTGTGTGTGTTTGTCCAAATTGGCTACGATGACATTCATCAAAAATAATAACAATTTTTTCGTTAGACAAATCAGCAAATTGACTCAAATAAGATTCTCTGCCAATAGCAATGTCTAACTTCTGCACGGTCGTAACAATTAACTTTCTATTTTGATCTTTGAGCTGTTTTACTAGATTTCGAGTATTATTTGTTCCGTCAACGGATCCGTCTGAAAAAGAATTAAATTCCTTTGTTGTTTGGATATCTAAATCTTTTCTATCAACAACAAACAAGATCTTTTTAATATCCGGCATCCTTGATAAAACCTGACTCGTCTTATAAGAAGTAAGCGTTTTTCCAGATCCGGTTGTATGCCAAATGTATCCATTTTTGCTTGATTCACGTACACGTTTTTCAATAGCCTTAGATGCGTAATACTGATAAGGACGAAGCACCATAGGTATTTGTAGTGCTTCAGCAAGCACAATATATTCAGCAATCATTTCTGAAATCATGCATTTTTCTAGAAAAGCATCGGCAAATTTATCTAGTTGGGTGATTTTTACATTACTCTCATCCGTCCAATAAAAAGTTTGTTCAAATGATTGCTTGGGATTGTTAGCAAAATATTTAGTATTTACTCCATTGGAAATAATAAAAATCTGAACATATTCAAAAAGCGTGCCGGTGAAAGAGTGTTTGTGGTATCGCTGAATTTGGTTAAATGCCTCTTTCATTTCAATTCCACGGCGCTTTAGCTCAATATGTACAAGAGGCAAGCCGTTTATAAGAAGCGTTACATCATATCTGTTTTCATATCGTCCGTTTTGTGTGATTTGGTGCGTAACTTGATATTCATTTTTACACCATTGATCCATATTGAAAAAACGGATGTGTTTTGTGGTATCGTCGTCGCGATGTAATAAAAAATAATCCCGAAGAGTTTTGGCTTTTTGAAAACGATCACCTTTATTTAAATGATTTATTATTCTTGAAAATTCTGCATCTGAAAAGGTCGTTTGATTAAAACGCTCAAGCTGTATTTTTAGATTGCCTAATAAAGCATTTGTATCTTCTAAAATAACAGGTGAAAATCCCAATCGTCCAAGTTGTTCAATTAAAGATTTCTCAAGTTGTGATTCTGATTGATGTGTCATATATTATTTTATATAGATCATTGATTTGAGCACTTTAAGCAAATCCATTGACTTGCTTTCTTTTTTTAAACTAATAGTAAAACTGTCCAACTCTTTTCTCTCTGACTCGGTTATGTTGTTTTCGAATAACTTATTTATTAAATATTTTATTCTTTCTTTGTTGTTTTCGTTAAATATTCCGGTTTTTAAATAATTGTCTATAAAATAACTAATATGATCAGCAAAAATTATTCCTGGCGTGTCGTTTCCAGAAGAAAAATTAACACATCTTTCAACTAGGAAAATATTTCTTGTATTTAAAATTCTTTCTGATTCTTCTGAAATAATCTTTATATCTAAATCATTATTATTATCTAGAAAAATTATCATGTTATTTTTCCCATTCTTATTTCCACTCTTTGCCCCTTTAGGGAATTTTTTTAATATCTTATACAATAAGATAGAGTACATGTCCATCTCGGAGTTAGATTTTGGAAAAATATCAAAAGTGTAGTAAATTTGTGCTGATGCATATTTTTTACTACTAGTTTTAGACATTTCAAACAAATTTTCTACAAATTTCAACCTTTCTTCAACTCCAATCTTTTCATCTCCTTTTTTAGAAGAGTAGCAAAAACAACCTTTAATTTCTATCTTAGTATCCCATCCTAATTCTTTCAATTTGTCATAAAATCCTTTCTTAAATTTTGCATAAGAACTATTATCAATTAAAACAGCAACTATTCCATAAAAGATACTGCCTTTTTTGTTGTTTTTAAATTCATCAATAAATAATAGTTTCATGATTTATATAAATAATTTTTGCATTAAGCCTTTTTTCCATTCTTCAGCAAGGGCGATGCGCTGTTGTTTTTTTTCTATCACTTTATCAAGCGAAGTTAGAAAATCAGCAATTTTTTGTTGTTCCGCTAAAGAAGGAAATTTTACTTTAAATCTTTCCAGATCATCAAAATTCAAACTATCACGTACGCTTCCCGAACACCATGCTCTAACTAAATATTTAAAGTGATGCGTTGAAATATAACTTTCTAAAAACTCCGGGCTTAATTCATCTGACAACTTAAAAACAACATACATAGGGCTAACGATACCAGTTGAAAAATATTTTAAACATGCTATTGAACCAACATTTATTCGAGATGGATTATAAGCAAAATCACCTCGTTCTACTATTTTGTAATTGGAAACGTCTTTGCTTGCCACCCTATGATCTTCAAATTGCTCAGTCTGAGCAATAAATCCTTTTCTATTACTTACACTTAAAACCAGATCAATCTTTTTATCCTTATTTCTTTTAGGGCTAAGTTTCATATAATAACCCAATTTTTTTTCCATCCAGTCAGAATAATCTTTCTCATTATCATCTTTAAAACGAATTTCTTGAGAAAATATTTTTTGTACTACCCCTCTTTTGTACTCTCCTAAAGCGTCCTTCTGTCTTTTAAGATTAATAATCGATTCATCAACCAATCTAAGAAATGAAACGATTTTTTGTTGTTCAGTAATTGTTGGAAGATTAATCTGCCCACTTAAAAGATAATCTGCATCAGCTGTTATATATCTATCTCCAACCAAAACATACTTGCTTAAAAAGCTATTCGCTCTATTTGAATAACTAAAATAACAGTCTAAAAATTTAGGATAAACATTCTCCCCCACCTTAAAAGTAAAATAAAGAGTAGACAATAAACCATCTTTACAATCGTTTACTTTAAATAAACCAAAAGGGTAACTCGCACTTATGCTTTTGCCATATATAAAATCATTTAATCGGGTTTTCTTATAATTAAGGTGATTGACATTAGCATAAGTATCTTCAAGTAGTTCTTTTCTATTTACAATTCCATAATGTGAAGACAAAGACAAAATGTCATCAATACTAAATTCTTCATCTTTATTATTTTCAGAATACTTCGTCAAAAAATCTGACAACCGATATGCCTTCCATTCTTCTTCAAATTCTGGAAACCGAAGACTTGGATTTTTTTGTGATTGAGTAGTAATCATACTTAAAAAGGATTATCTATTTTTAATTCATCACAAAATACTTCAATTTTATTTTGCAATTCATCTTCATTCTTCTTGAGCCCCTGAAGTTTTTTTGAAACTATTTTAATATCAATAGGTGCTTCCTCCTCAAAAGTGTCAACGTATCTTGGAATATTAATATTGTATTCATTTTCTTTAATCTCTTCCAATGATGCCCTATAAGAATATTTTTCAACCTCTTTTCTATTCTTGTATGTATCAAAAATTTTAACGATATTTTCATCAGTTAGTTTATTTTGATTTTTACCTCTTTCAAATTCTTTAGACGCATCTATAAATAAAATATCTTCATTGTTTTTGCGACATTTTTTAAAAACTAAAATTATTGCTGGGATACTTGTTCCATAAAATAAGTTTGCCGGCAAACCAATTACAACATCAAGATTATTCTGTTTTTCAATTATATATCTACGAATATGCTCTTCCGCCCCAGGACGAGACAATACTCCATGGGGTAAGACGATCGCCATTGTTCCATTCTCAGAAAGATGATAAAGCATGTGTGCTATAAACGCATAATCAGCCGCACCTTTTGGAGCCAGTCTGCCGTATTGCGAAAATCTATCATCATTGGCCAACTGCGGATCTTCTTCGCCTTTCCATTTTGCCGAAAACGGCGGGTTTGCAATCACCGCCTCTGCTTTTAGATCTGGGTGCATATCTTCGGTTAATGTATCGCCTAGTTTTATCTTAAAGTGGTCAAAATGGACACCATGCAATATCATGTTCATTCTTGCCAAGTTATAGGTAGTTGGATTTAATTCTTGACCATAATAATCCGATACTTCTACATAGTCCTTAAGACGTAACAAAAGAGAGCCCGACCCACAAGTCGGATCAAAAACTGAACGAACACGCTTTTTATCAATTGAAACTATCTGTGCTAACAATCGAGATACTTGCGCTGGAGTATAAAATTCACCGCCTTTTTTGCCAGCTCCAGCCGCGAATTCTCCAATCAAATATTCATAAGCATCGCCAAGTAAATCGCTTTTTGAATCTTCAAGCTTAAAATCTATGCCTTTCAACAATGTAAGCACTTCAACAATAACATCGTTCTTTTTCTTTTCACTTGATCCAAGCTTTGAAGAAGTGAGATCAACATCGTCAAATAATCCCTTGAAATCATCTTCACTTGCAGTTCCCATTGAGGTTTGCTCAATGCTATTTAAGATGTTTTTCAGATCTTCAAGAATAAATACTTTTTCGCCTTTTTCTTCGCCATTACCGTTTTTTACAATGTGCGAAAAAAGTTCTGAGGGTTTAAGAAAAAATCCTAAATGACTAATAACAGCTTTTTTAATCTCATCTAAAATAGTCTTACCCTCTTTTGTATTTTCTTTTATGTCGGCAAATTTATAATCTTCGCGAGAAAGAAGTTTTTCGTTCACATATCTCTCCATCTTTTCGGATAGGTATTTATAAAAAATAAAACCAAGAATATAATTTTTATATTCATCGGCATTCATTTTACCTCGGAGAACATTTGCCACACTCCAAAGCTGTTTCTCTAATAATCTTTTTTGTTCTTCTGACATATTTTTTTATTTTTTATTTTCACTTTTCCACTCTGAATTAATAGAAGTTGTATTTTCTCCTTTATCTATTATGCCCGCATCAGGACCGCTTCCCTTAGAGCTTATAAAGGTAGCATTTTTACCTTCACAAATAACTCCAGATTTACGATTATCTTTTTTATAGCTCTTCCCAAAAGTGAATACTAATTTTAATTTTTCAATTAAATTAAACCTAATCATATTTTATATTTTTATAACAAAAACACCTTAAAATAGTAAGGTGTTTCCATCAATAATATTGATTAATAAATTGTTTTTTTGTGTAATCATTGTTTTTTTAAAACTACGCGACTCGTGCGCTCTAACTACGCTCAAGTTGGCAGGCAAGGAAGGTCTAGAACCCCTACCCTCCAAGCAGTGTAAGGGTTCTTTGGGAGTCTTGGGATCCATGGATTTGAGGTGTCTAGGTCTGATCAAAATGAGACAAATGAGACAGTATAAAAGATAGTATTGCTTGTGTCTCAAAATTGACTAATTAGACCATTTTTATTGTAACATATGGACTAGTTTTTCGTCTAATATAGTAGAGGGTAATCTGCATTTGCAGCACTAAAGACGAGTTCTTTAAGGGTTCGAATCTATTCTCTAAAGCAAAAAATGGTCTGACAACCATTTATATTTGCTATTATTAACTAGGTAATATGAATTTATCAGATGTTTCCTTTCTTGTAAAGGCATTGAAGATAATTCATTTAATTCAAATGGCTAAAAAAGTAATGGTTTCATTTGTTGATGGTGACTGGAAAGTCAAAGTTGTAGGGAATGAAAGAGCTTCCGCAGTAGTCGACACAAAGGATGAAGCCGTCAAGATAGGAATAGAAACTGCTAAAAGAGAAGAAGCTGAATTGTTCGTTAAAAATAAAGACGGAACAATTGGTTTTAAAAACTCTTATGGTCCTGATCCCATAGATATAAAGGGATAGGTTTTAAAAGCGGAACACCTGTTCCGCTTTTTTAGTTCAGGTTATAGATAATTTTTAACATCTTCACCAACAAAAACCTCACCATAGATATTAAATAGTCCCCCCTCTTTAAGCATTGATCTAGAAGCAATCGGATTATTATTAGTCAAAAATTTATCTTTAATAGCCTTTTTAAAAGCGTCTTTGGTTATATGGCCTATTTTGTTTATTTTAGAGTTTTCTCCTAATTCTATGATAATCAATTCATCCCAAGGATCTTTAATAGGAGTCGTATTGCCTTTCTTATTTTCGGAGGTAATAATTTTTACAGAAACCATTTTATTATCAGCCATTATGTCGTAACCAACCTGAACCATATTTTCATTTCTAGCAATTCTTTTCCTTTTTAGTCTATGTTCTAAAAATTGTAGAGCTATAAATTCTCCAATTCTTCCAATGATATTGTCGTTGCCAAATAATTCGGGAATTTTATCTGCCTCATCCCTGAATTTTTTTCTAGCAATAAGATAATCCCTTGCTATTTTTTTAAGCTTTTCTTCGTCTTTCATTATTTTATTTTATCTAGCTCTGGTTTAACAATATTTATAAATAATTTCATTGTTTCTACTGCCCAAATCTTCAATTCTTCGTTGATTTCTATATTATTTTTTAATATACATATTTTTGACCATTTCTCCCCCCAATCTTTATTAAATATGATATCATTTCCCTCGAAAGATTGTTCTAGTTTATTTTTTAAGTTTTCTTCTATCGCACTAATTAATTTTTTGTTTATTTCTTTGTCGGGTTTTTCAAAATGAAGTTCAACCCCAAAACTTTTTGATAGTTTATGAAGTGACCACTCAAAATGGATTTTATTAATTCCTGTTGGAATTTGATAATATGCTCTTGGTTGAGGCTGACGATAGTTGCCACTAGGCATTCTTTCAATTAATTCTTTGTAAAAATTAAAACATTCTTCATCCCGAATAGATATTTTTTTGTTGGTTACGGTAACGTTTTTCTTAACCTCAACTCCAAATAACTTAGGTATCATTATTTCATAACTTTCAAATTTGTAATATTCCATTTGAACTGCATAAATATCAAATTGACTATTTTGGTTAACATAAACAATCAAGTCTTTTAGTCTTTCGTCTATAGAATCCATCAATATTACAAATTTAATATTACCATGTAAAAGATTTTCTTTTATTGTCTCTAATATGGATAGCACTTGTTCATCTTCAATGTTAAAAAAGTCTTTTATTTTATCTTCAAAGTTAATACCGAATTTTCTATTGATTCCATCGTTTATCCTTTTTATAAAATCTCCATAATTACTATGCCTCCAAAGGGATGCCCCATAATCAAGAGCTTGTGCAACTACAGTTCTTTTGTCGGGATTTTTATATAATTTAGTTTCAACTACATAAATATCACCATCTTTATCGATGGCTAATGCGTCGATAGGACCAGATTCAGTTGGAAACTCTCTTGCCACTACAAAAAGCCTTTTATCTTCCTCGATTTCATAAACAGGAATTGATTCAGGGTTTTCGTGGATATAGTTTTGTAAGTAGTCCTCTTTATCGAATTCAGACTTATCTATTTTGTGCGCATTTTTACCATTTTGAGAAATAATAATAGCCATATTTTATTTAATTAATTTTAATAAATCTTCATCTTTTTCATATGCTCTTAATCTTCCCGAAAGTATTCCTACCCGGCAAGAGATGCCATCACTCATTAGTCTCCAGTTTACACCTTCTAATGCCTTATGGACAAGTCTTTTCAGATCATATGAGCTTTCTCTTTCCCCTCTTGGATGAGTATCTGTAACAGTAAAAGGTAAAAAGACATCCTTCCCTATTTCTGGTGTTCCAAACTTAAATCCCATATAG
The DNA here is from genome assembly GCA_041308625.1 of bacterium. Classification (GTDB taxonomy): domain Bacteria; phylum Patescibacteriota; class Minisyncoccia; order Minisyncoccales; family Minisyncoccaceae; genus Microsyncoccus. The sequence continues at coordinate 52,295 of JBFZBB010000030.1, forward strand.
CCTTGCCTTCCTAGTTTAGGTGAAAGGAATTTTTCTAATTCAAAAGCTGTTAGCTTTTCTATTTTAGATAAAGCTTCTTGATTCTTCTCCTTTTCATCAAGCATTCTCATATGTTCAGTAACTTTTTCTATGCTTTCTTTTGCTGTTATATATTCTCTTCCCTTTTCTTCTGAAAGACAGAACCTTTCCCTATCTTTCAGAAAATCAGGATCAGGTTTCTTTTCAGGAGTTGATAAGTCTATATCTGCGTCAAGATGTTTTGGGATATATTCTTCACCACCTACATAGAAAGCTCTACGGTGACATCCTCTCGGGCAGTCATACATAAATATGACCCGTTCTTCACTTCCGAACAGGTCTCTGAAGTTCGGATCCATTTCACTACCACAAACTAGGCATCTTATTCCTAACGGAGGTTTGGCGTTTTCAAGTTTTTCGTCTTTCTTTCTATCTCTTTCCATCCATTCCTTAATAGTCTTTTCTTTTTGTTCGTATTTATCGCCAAGAATACAATACATTCCTAACGCAAGAAATTTATTTAAAACGTCTAGATATTCTTCAGTGTCTTTTTCTGGGACCTTTTTATTTTTCGCCTTCCTTATGTCCTCAAATTCCTTTTCTTTTTCCCTGCAATAATCAACCGTAAAGCGGTCATAGTAATCGGCATATTCTTGTTTTGACTTTAGATAAAGCATTATTTTAAAAGATTGTTGGTTATTACGGTCGTTACAACAGCAATAATGATTGGAGCAACAATGTTCCATATAATTTTCATCCATAAAGGCTCTTTTTGATCAACGATAAATTGCCTCTCTCCTTCGAGGATGTCTAATTCATTTTTTGGTTTTCTATTTTCAGATTCAACCATTTTATCAAGTTGCCCTTGGGTAACTATTCCTCCACTTCTAATAGCTCCGTTTAATACGTCCTCATGCTTGCTGGCAATTTCTTTTTTTAATTCTGTAATTCTTTTTTCTATTTTTCGTAATTTAGACATTTTATTGAATTTTATTGTCGTATAATATACCTTATGCGACATTATCGGTTAAATTTTCCTTAATATCTTCTATTATTTCGATAATTGTCTTTGGCATATCTTCTTTTTGACAATTTTTGAAATAATTATAAGCATTGAAGGGTTTGCTTTGTCCATGCCCGGGAGTTTTATAAGAACATTCTTTTTGACAAACTCCTTCGAAATCAGGACTTAAGATATTCAAATCTCCTATTTCCTCGTTTATTTCTTTTTTAATGATTTCATTTAAATCATTTGAACTTTTTGATTCTTTATTTTTGCTTTTAATTCTTTCATTGCACTCTTCGCACATATATTTTACTTTCTTTTTACAATTATCGCATTCAACGAATATTTCTTCGGTAAAAATAGTTTTGACAGGATCTTCGTCGATAATGACCGTATAGGGAATTTGTAATCCATTTAATATTCTAATGAAGGGTCTTGTTTTGTTCTTCCCTCCACATTCAACAATACTAATATTGTTATAATCAAGATTAAGGTCAATCTTATCGGCCATCTCTTTGATCGAAACCTTTTCTGTATCTCCCTCAACCAATATCACTTCTTTTGCGAAAAATAATGAATTTCTTTCTGGATCAAACTCTATTGCTAGCTTAAATTCTTCTTTGTCTTTGTCCCCTCCTCCGAAAATTTTTTCATTAATTTGATTGATTGCGGTTTCTCCTCCCTCCTTTTTAATGATTAGCACTGATCCGTATTCTTTAATTTCAACAAGATTTGGTGAGTGAGTCGTATATAATATTTGGTCTGATTTATCTAAATCGTTCGTCTCTCCTCCTCTTGCTATTGTTTTTAAAGCTTCTAAAAAAACCTTTTGCTTATGTGGATGTAAGTAAAGTTCCGGTTCTTCTATGGCAAAGATTAAAGATCTTTCCCTTTCAACATCCGCCTTAATTAAAACTTCAGAGTACACCTTAAAAATAGAATAGATAATAGCTCTTTGAACTCCTTCTCCTTTTAGTTTTGGTTTTGTTTTAATTTCGTCCTCAATGCTAGATTCTGAATAATCTTGTATTATTTTAAAAAAGTCAGGAGAAGTTATTTCAAAGTTAAAGGAAATATTCTGAAAAATAGATTGTAGCTCCTTAGTTAAGCTTTGGTTCAGGTCTTTGATCTCGGGTAGATTACTTAAATCTTCTAGATTTTTTTTGATTTCTCTTATTGTTTCATTGCTACCTTCAAGTTTCTTAATAATTTTTGAAATAATTTCTCCAAATAAATTATTAGTTTTTATTTTTAATTCGTTATCTACGTCATCAATTGCTGATACGTATAAAAATTCTGGCAAAAATCCACTTAAAAAGTTAGAGGCGCCAGCAGGATTAGGAAACCATTGGTGATTACAGTTTTCTATTTTTTCTGAGAAAATAAATTTGTTTTTACTAATTTCGTAATTACTTTTTATAAATTCGGAACCAGACTCTCCTTCTTTTTTCACTCTCAGAGAGAAATATTTTAATTTGTCTTTTGAATTTAATTTTCCTACTTGTTTAACGTAAAGTTCTTCGTCTATTAAATTAGCCTCTCCAATGTTAATTTTCTCCCATTTGTTGAGATTATAAAACCTTATGACCACCTCCATATCATCTTCTGGATTTAAAAAGTCATCCTTTGTTAGGTCTCTAGCAGTGTTGGAAAAAAATAAGTCTAGTGCTTTTAATATGTTTGTTTTTCCAACATTATTTTCTCCAACAAGAGATAGAGGATATAAGGGATTATTAAAATTTATTATTTCTTTTTTGATTGAGCGAAAATTTTTAATATATATTTTTCTTATTTTCATATTTGATTATTTTTTTCTTTTAAACTTTCAAATATATCGGTAATTTCATCTTCATCATTATCGCTATCCTCGTAATAGGAAGGTAGGTCGCTAGGATCAATTTCTTTCCATTTTTCTTCTTTTGCTATTCGATTTTCTTCTATATCTTCCTTTAAGCTATCCACGATACTGCCGATTGGCAAATCGACATTACTCTGGATTTCCTCGATGCGCGATAAAAGATATTCCTTATCCTCTTCGCCCGTATATTGAATTTCTTCAGTAATTATACTTTTTATTTTATTAATATTTATTTTTTCCCAAAATATAATAAATTCTGTAGGTTTTATTTTTTTCAGTTCAATAAAATTTATAACGTCATCTACGAATGTTAAGTTATCAAATATGCCTGATATAATTTCATCTATCTTTAATTCTTCGGTGTTTTTTACTTTCTTGAGTATATTTATAAAATGTTGTTGTTCTTCCGATGATATATTTTTAAAATCATAATTGTTTATTTTATCCTTAATGAAGTCTTTAATTTTCTCGTATTCAAATTCTTTTAAAATTTCGTCAATTTTATACAAATTTCTATTATTTCGTTTTTCCCAATAATTGTTCTTTTCATTGCTACTGTCAACTACCCTTATGAGAGTTGACCTGTCTAATTTTTCGAAATTACTTACTATTTTCTCTAGATATAGGTCAAAAATATTATTATTTAATTTTATTTTACCTGCCGATTCTTTTATTGAAAATATAGTGAATTGGTTAAAGAATATAAAACTTTTGATTAAATCGGTAAAGATGTCGCTATTTTCTTGAATATACTTTATTAAAAAATCATAAATAGATGGATTTTGAAATTCAATTCGATGATTTCCTCTTGCATCAACATTAGTAATTATAAAAGTATTTTCAAGTTCTTTAAGGCACTTTTTAAAATTAGATTCTGTATAAGGTATACTATAGTTCTCCTTATTGACTTTTATAAAGTTCTGTATAGCTAATTTAATGTCACTTATAAATACTGGCGATCCAGTTGTGGCGATGATCATCAATAGTATTCTCGACATTTCGTAAATTTGATTATCAAAAGTATGCTTCCATATTGTTTCGGGATAATCAAGACATTTTTTAAAATAATCATAGAATTGGCTGTTTTCTATATTTTTCCAACCACCTTTTTCGATAATATTTTCAATAATTCTGGGATTATAGTTTCTATGATCAATAATCTTGATGTAATTTTTATTCTTAAGAATGTTATCTATATACATAGAAGGTAGATTAGAAAAATATATATGATTATATAAAATTTTCGCTCTAATTTTTCTTGTATACTTCGATAAATCAAGGATACATTTAGTGTTTTTCCAGTCGAAGGTGTCAAAATCTTCAAAATAATTTTTTGCTTGATTGAGTATGTACTCCCTAGTAGTTAAAATTAGTATTTTATTATTAGATTTACTAATTCTTATAATAAAATCAATTATTTTTCTTTCCTCATTTTTTAGTAACTTACTTTCTAAAAAATTTCTACCCAAAAAATCATCAAAAAGAAATATTTGTTTTTTATTTTCTAAATAAGACTCATAGCCACTATCTATATCGTCGGATAAGAAAACGAATTCATCAAAGTTATTAGCAAGAAAGTAATATGACAGCATTCTCGCTAGGGTAGTTTTACCGATACCAGGGATTCCAGAAATAATTACAAATTTATTTCTATTGATTATTTCGACGGCCTCGTTAAAACTTTGGTTTTCTACATAAACTTTGATAGTTTCTTCTATTTTATCTTTTTCAAATTGAGACTGGTTATAAACTTTGCTATGCAGGATTTTTTTCAGAACGCCAACACTTGGTAAGTACAATTTAAGATGTTTTTTTTCAATGTCATCGTATATGCCCAATAAATTATTTAAATCGTTCCTACCTAAAATATCCTCATTTTTTGTGATAAATGGTTTAAAAATATTTACTATTTTATTCTTTTGTAGAGGGGTAAGGCCAACAGAGGTTGCTAAAATATATCTTAATGGTTTTATTTTCTTAACTTTTACTGCCTCTTTTTTAAGATTACAAAATAATGAACTAAAATTTTTGTATTTCTTACATTGGACAATGATATCATTATCTATATTTTTTGAATGTCTTAAATCTATTCCTCCATCTTTTCCTTCAGTGAAGCATTCTAATCTAAGACTTAATTGTTTTTGAAGTAAATCTTGAACAATTGATTCAAACTCTATAAATGATAAGTTTTGAAAATCATAATTACTCATATTTATTATTTCATTTTTTTATCTTTCCCACATTCATTTTTTGAGATTGCAAGATATTTCAGACATTTCTTTGACTATGAATCCGTTTTCCAAATCATTATTTTCATCTTATTCATAATTTTTTGTATTATAGGATAAATACAATAATTAGGCAATGAAATTGCAAAATATAAAAAAGGTAGTAAAATGGAGACATATGAATCACGTAGAACGTTTTTATATAGAAAAGAATAGTATCGCCTTCCTAGAAACAAAGGGTTATAAAAAAATCTATAATTTTTTAATAGATCTTATCAAAAAAGATCATTTTTCTACATTTCTTAAGGCGATAAGAATTAAGTATGATATTCCTGAAGGAGGCTTTAAATTTATTGGATATCCTTGTCCTTGCGTACCCGAGGAATGGATTTATGAGCAAAATGCGAAAAAAAATAAAGAAACGAAAGATGAAATAAAGTCTTTCTGTAAAAAATATCGTTTATCAACGAAGGATTGGGTTCCAGTTTTTGAGAATTATATTTTTTACAATAAAATTTCAATCGCAATAAGCCATAATGCCTATAATCTCTGTTATGCAGTAGATATTCTAAAACAAAAAAATTATCAAGGAATAGTATTATCAGAAGATGATATAAATGCTTATCCCGTAGGATTATTGATAAGTCCATATGCATCAGAAAGAGATATTATCGATTATATTAGTAAAATATATACAATGGAGATTAAGCCATTGCAGGATAAGTATAAAGCATCAGATCTTTCCTTTGTAATTGGAAAATCAAAAACTAAAGATGATAATATTAAAAAACGTAAGGATCTTATTTATAAAAATAAAGATTTGCCCATAAAGAAAATAAGTAAACTAATAGGAGATTTGGGATTAGGAGTAATAGATCATGGTCATATTGGAGCAATAAAATCTCAAGAATGTAAAAGTAAAAAAGAAGTGTAGTAC